>NZ_JBSYXB010000002.1:0-794557 GCF_054114245.1 Brachybacterium netajii (SeqCode)
TCATGATTTCCTTGAGGGGTCGTGGTGTTGTGGGCTGGTTGTCTCATCGTGTTACGGCGGTCATAGCGTCGAGGAAACGCCCGGTTCCATTCCGAACCCGGAAGCTAAGCTTGATTGCGCCGATGGTACTGCACTCGGGAGGGTGTGGGAGAGTAGGTCGCCGCCGGACATCTTCACCGAGAAGGGGTGGGGGAGCCGCTGAGAGCATCGATCGGTAGATCGAATGCATCTCGCCTCCTCCACCCATTTTCGCATGCCCGATTCTTGGTGTGACGTGGCTTACGGGAGCGGGGTGCTACAGCGGGTTCCCCTTGCACCAGGGGTATCGAACGAAGCGTCTATCCGTGCGTTGAAGTTCTGCACCGGTGTTTGAGGAGTCAGCTCAAGGATTTCAGCAGTGCTTTTTTCTGGCTTACAGTGCGTGTCGATGTGTTGGTTTCTATCGAAGTTCCTCTCCGGAAATTGCTGTTTCAATCAGGGTTTCGGGGTGAAGGGGAGATGTGACGCGAGAGCGAGGGGCGGTCTGGCGAGGCCCACTTTTTCTGGGGCGGGTGCGCCGGCTCCGAGATGCAGGGCCGGCCACGACATCATGGGGAGGCTTCCCTTCATGCGACCTCCGACGGCGCGCGGCGTGCCCTGGGGCCGCCTCCGCACGGGGTCTGACGCCGTCGCTGTTGCCCAGCTTGTACTGTGAGCCAGGTGGGTGGTCCGGGTCTCGGGTGTGTGTGCTGGTCCATCGGCAGGCGCCCCAGGCTGGTGAAAGCAGTCACGGATGGCCGCTGGTCACGATGAGGGAACGAAGCCGTCGCATAAAGTTGGCGCACGGACATCGCAACAGAATATGGATGGGCAGCGTGGCGGACGACAGCAAGATCGAGAAGGACCGAGGGCGGGACGACAAGCGTCAGAGCGCCCCGCGCTCCCACACCAATTCTTCCGGAGACCGCCGTCCTCGTGGGAACGATGACCGTGGCGGATACCAGCGACGTGATGGCCGCGGCGGGTACCAGGGCCGTGACGATCGCGGAGGCTCCCAGCGTCGGGACGACCGGGACCGCGGCGGGTACCAGAAGCGCGATGACCGTGGTGGGTACCAGCGTCGTGATGACCGTGACCGTGGTGGGTACCAGCGGCGGGACGATCGGGACCGTGGTGGGTACCAGAAGCGCGATGACCGTGGTGGGTACCAGCGTCGGGACGATCGGGACCGCGGTGGGTATCAGAAGCGCGACGATCGCGGTGGGTACCAGCGTCGTGATGACCGCGATCGCGGTGGGTACCAGCGTCGTGATGACCGCGATCGCGGTGGATACCAGCGTCGTGATGACCGGGACCGTGGTGGCTACGAGAAGCGCGATGATCGTGGCGGGTATCAGAAGCGCGATGATCGCGGTGGGTACCAGCGGCGGGACGATCGGGACCGTGGCGGGTATCAGAAGCGTGATGACCGTGGTGGGTACCAGCGTCGTGATGACCGGGACCGTGGTGGCTATCAGAAGCGTGATGACCGTGGTGGGTACCAGCGTCGTGATGACCGGGATCGCGGTGGCTACCAGAAGCGTGATGACCGGGACCGTGGTGGGTACCAGCGCCGGGACGACCGCGACCGCGGCAGGGACCAGGGTGGATACCAGCGGCGTGATGATCGCGGCGGCTATCAGCGGCGTGACGATCGCACTGACCGTCGGCCGTCGCGACCCGGGCAGGAGGCTCGTGCGGAGCGACCCTACGAGCCGGAGATCCCGGAGGGGATCACCGGTCGGGAGCTCGACGGGGACATCCAGGCTGAGCTGCGCGGACTGAGCAAGGAGACCGCCGAGCGGGTCTCCCAGCATCTCGTCGCCGCTTTCGTCCTCGAGTCCGAGTATCCCGAGCGCTCGCTGTCCCATGCGCGCTTCGCGGCTCGGATCGGCGGGCGCGTGGGCGTCGTGCGCGAGATGTACGGGATCTTCGCCTACCGTCGCAGCGACTACCGCACGGCGAGCCGTGAGCTGCGGACCGCTCTTCGGATCACGGGCCGATCGGACATCATTCCGCTCCTCGCCGACTGCGAGCGAGGTCTGGGCCGCCCTGAACGAGCGCTCGACATCGCCTCGTCCGAGGAGGCGGCGGGACTCGGCGTGGATGCCTCCATCGAGCTCATGATCGTGGTGGCGGGTGCCTACGCGGACACGGGCGATATCCAGACGGCGCTGCGCACTCTCGAGATCCCCGCACTGCGCCATAAGGTCGACGGTCGCTGGCAGGTGCGCCTGTGGGTGGCCTATGCGGACCTGCTCGAGCGTGCGGATCGCGCCGAGGAGGCGCGGCGCTGGCTCACCCTTGCGGCCGACGCCGATACCGACCGGATCACCGATGCCGCAGAGCGGCTCGGACGACCGGCGCCTGCGCCCATGCCGGAGCCTTCCTGGGAGGACGACGAGGAGATCTCCGTGATCGACGTGTTCGAGGATCTCGACGCGTCGGACGAGGATGATCTGGACGACGACATGGCATCGAACGTCGATGACCTCGACGTCGATGCCTCCGAGGCAGACGATGAGGATGCAGCGGAGAGCTCTGCGGACGAGGGCCGTGACGATGAGCAGGTCGATGACGCTGCCGGAAACGATGGCGTCGCTGATGCTGATGCTGATGCTGATGCTGACGCGGATGAGGACGGGGACGCAGCTGAGGAAGAGGGCGCCGACGAGGACAAGGAGGCCGGGCGATGAGCCGCGTTCCCTCGCCCTCCCTGCTCGACGTCTATGACGCGCTGCTGTTCGATCTCGACGGCACGCTCATGCACGGGGCGCAGGCGATCCCTCATGCTCCTGAGGCGATCGAGGCCGCACGGGCGGCGGGGCGCACCGTCGTCTTCGCGACGAACAATGCGTCGCGGACGCCGCAGCAGGCCGCCGACCATCTGGCGGTCGTCGGGATCCCCTCGTCGCCCGAGGAGTTCGCGACCTCGCCGCAGATCGCGTCCGCCCTGCTCGCCGAGCAGCTGGAGCCGGGGGCGAAGGTGCTCGTCGTCGGTGGGCCGAGCCTGGCCGCGGAGATCCGTGCCGCGGGCCTCGAGCCCGTGGACCGCGACGAGCCGGAGGTCGCCGCCGTCGTCCAGGGCTGGTCGCCCGACCTGGACTGGGCTCGCCTCGCGGAGGGTGCCTACGCGATCCGCCATGGCGCGCTGTGGATGGCCACCAACACCGATGCGACGCTGCCGACCGAGCGCGGGATGGCGCCGGGCAACGGTTCGCTCGTCGCCGCGATCGCGCACGCGACGGGAGCCGTCCCGCAGGTGGCCGGCAAGCCCGAGCCGGGAATGTTCCTGATCGCTGCGAAGAACGTCGGCTCCCGCCGACCGCTGGTGATCGGCGACCGGCTCGATACGGACATCGAGGGCGCGCGTCGTGCGGGCATGGACTCCCTGCTGGTCCTGACCGGTGTCAACACTGCCGAGGATGCGCTGCGCGCGGATCCCGGTCTGCGTCCGACCTTCGTGCTGGCCGATCTCGCGACCCTCACCGCTCCGTTCGATGCGACGGTCGTCGAGGGCGATCGCGTCCGCTGCGGCGGCGTCTCCGCGCACTGGGCGGAGGGCGATGTCGTCGTCGAGGGGTCTCTCGACGGGACGCCCGGTGAGGACCCGAGGGCGCTGCGCGCCGTGCTCGCGCTCCTCGAGGAGCGCAGCGGCGACCGGGCCTGGACCGGACGGCTGCTGACCGGCCGCGAGGACGCCGGCGCAGGTGACGCCGACGGTGCGGGAGCCCGCGGAGAGGCCGACGTCCCCGCCGATCAGCGGTGAGCGATCGGTCAGGCGGCGCGCGGAGGCTCGACCTCGCGCTCGCGGAGGAGGGCCTCGCCCGTTCCCGCACGCATGCACGCCGGATCGTCGAGGAGGGCCGCGCCCGGGTCGACGGGCGGACGGTCTCCAAGCCGTCCGCGATGGTCCCGGCCGGGGCGGGGCTCGAGGTCGTCGACGTGCCGGACGGCGTCGAGTACGCCTCCCGGGCCGCGCACAAGCTGATCAGCGCCCTCGACGCCTTCGATGTCGATCCCGCCGGTCTGCGCTGCCTCGATGCGGGCGCCTCCACCGGAGGGTTCACCGACGTGCTGCTGCGGCGGGGCGCGGCGCACGTGATCGCGGTGGACATCGGTCATGACCAGCTGGCCGCGCATGTGCGGGACGATCCGCGGGTCGAGGTCCGCGACGGGATCAGCGTGCGTGATCTCGACGTCGATCTCGTCGGCGGGAGCGTGGACCTGCTCGTGAGCGATCTGTCCTTCA
The DNA here is from genome assembly GCF_054114245.1 of Brachybacterium netajii (SeqCode). Classification (NCBI taxonomy): domain Bacteria; kingdom Bacillati; phylum Actinomycetota; class Actinomycetes; order Micrococcales; family Dermabacteraceae; genus Brachybacterium; species Brachybacterium netajii (SeqCode). Next base: position 4,271 of record NZ_JBSYXB010000002.1, read on the forward strand.
TCTCGCTGCGCACCGTGGTGGCGCCGCTGGGGTCCGCGGTCCGCCGCGGCGGCGAGCTGCTGCTCATGGTGAAGCCGCAGTTCGAGGTCGGCAGGAAGGCGCTGCCGCGCACCGGCGTCGTCGCGGATCCGCGGGCGCGGCGGGATGCGGTCGTCGGCGTCGCCGAGGCGGCGGCCGAGGCGGGCCTGCGGATGCTGGGCGTGCGCGCGAGCGGGCTGCCGGGGCAGGACGGCAACCGCGAGTTCTTCCTCCGTCTGCGTGCCGAGGGCACCGCCTGCAGGGTCGATGCGTCGTCCTATGACATGATCGGTGCCGTCGCGGAGGAGTCCGCGGCCGATGCAGCGCGTCCGCCGGCGGGACAGCACGCCGGACCAGAGGAGGAGACCCGGGGATGAGACGCTTCCTCCTGTACGTCCACAGCGGTCGGCGCGCGGCGCTGCGCGCGACCATGACGGTGCTCGAGGAGCTCTCCGCCCATGGAGTGCGCGGAGTCCTCGTCGACGACCAGGTCGACGAGATCCGGGCCCTTCCCCCGCAGGACGTCCCCCCGGGGCTGGTGGACCTCCTGCAGGGAGACAGCGTCGACGTCCTCGACGCGGTCTCCGCCGCGGACCTCGTCGAGCTCGGGATCGTGCTCGGGGGCGACGGGACCATCCTGCGGGCGCTCGAGGCCGTACGCGAGGCCGACGTCCCCGTCCACGGCGTGAACCTCGGCCATGTCGGCTTCCTCGCCGAGAGCGAGGCGGCGGATCTCGCCACCACCGTCTCCCGGCTCCTGGAGGGCGACTACCAGATCGAGAACAGATCGGCCCTGGACATCACCGTCCTGGATGCCGACGACCGTCCCGTCGCCTCGCATTGGGCGCTGAACGAGGCGTCGCTGGAGAAGGCCGACCGGCAGAAGATGATCACGGTGGCCATCGAGATCGACGGCCGGCCCGTGTCCTCCTTCGGATGCGACGGCGTGCTGCTGTCCACCTCCACGGGCTCGACGGCCTACGCCTTCAGCGCCGGAGGCCCCGTGATCTGGCCCGAGGTCGATGCGATGCTCCTGATCCCGATCGCCGCGCATGCGCTGTTCGCGCGGCCGCTCGTGCTGGGGCGCTCGTCGGAGGCCGCGATCGAGATGACCCTCGACAGCCCGGAGGACGGGATCCTCACCCTCGACGGACGGCGCAGCCAGGAGATCCTCGCCGGCATGCGCGTCGAGGCACGGCTGTCGCCGCAGTCGGTGCGGCTCGTGCGGCTGAGCGCCACCCCGTTCGCGGACCGCCTGGTCGAGAAGTTCCAGCTGCCGGTCGTCGGCTGGCGGGGCCGCGGGCCCGGGACGCGCTGAGGCGACCGCATGCTCTCCACCCTCAGGATCCGCCGGATCGGCGTGATCGACGACGCGATGCTCGAGTTCGGCCCCGGTTTCACCGCGCTCACCGGCGAGACGGGCGCCGGCAAGACGATGATCGTCACCGGTCTCAGCATGCTGCTGGGCGTGCGGCTCGATCGCGGGCGCACCACCGAGTCCAGCACGGTCGACGGCGCTCTCGCGCTCGGCGGCCACCATGAGCTCGAGGAGGCGCTCGACGAGCTGGGCGCCGACGTCGAGGACGGCGAGGTGCTCGTCGTCCGCCGGGTCACCCGCGACGGCCGCTCCCGGGCGCAGATCGGGGGCGTGCCCGTCCCGATCGGGACCCTCGCCCGCCTCGTCGGCACCGCGGTGACCGTCCACGGGCAGTCCGATCAGCAGCGGCTGCGCGATCCCGATGCGCAGCGCGAGGCGCTGGACCGCTTCGCCGAGGACGAGATCGGCCCGCTCCTGGCACGGCACCGCGAGATCTGGAGCGAGCGCGCCGCCCTGCGCACCCGCGTCGACGAGCTCGACGCGCTCCTGTCCGAGCGCGACCGTCGTGGGACCGCGCTGCGCGAGGCCCTCGAGCGGATCGAGGGGCTGGACCCGCAGCCGGGGGAGGACGCCGCCCTGCGTGCGGAGCTCGAGCGGCTGGCCAACGCCGAGCAGCTGCGCGGAGATGCCGGGGCGGCGGCCGCGGCGCTCGTCGGCGACGACGACGGCCCCTCCGCCGGGGCGCTGCTGGACATCGCCTCGCAGTCCGCGGGACGCGCCTCCCGGACCGATCCGGGCCTCGCCCCGCTGGTGGAGCGGATCGATGCGGTGCGCATCGAGGTCTCCGACGTCGCCGCGGAGCTCTCCCGCTATGCCGAGGACATGGACACCACCCCCGGTCGCGTCGACGCGGCGAACGAGCGTCTCGCCGAGCTCACCTCCCTGGTCCGCGACCTCGGAGCGCTGCTCCCCGGCGAGGACGGACCCAGCGAGGACGTCACCGCGCTGCTGACCGCCTCCCAGGGGGCGGCCGCCGCCCTCGACCGCTTCGACGGCGCGGAGGAGGAGCGCAGCGTCGCCGCCGCACGGCTCGCCGAGCTCGAGGCGGAGCTGGAGAGCGCCGCGGAGGCGCTGTCCGCGGCCCGCACGGAGGCGGCGCGCGCCCTCTCGACCGCGGTCCAGGAGGAGCTGCGCCATCTCGAGATGCCCGACGCCGCGATCGAGGTCCGCGTCTCCGCGCACGGGCATCGGTCCCACGGCCGGGACGCCGTCGCGATCCTCCTCGCCCCGCATCCGGGGGCCGAGCACCGACCCGTCGCGCAGGCCGCCTCCGGCGGCGAGCTCTCCCGCGTCATGCTCGCCCTCGAGGTCGCCCTCGCCTCGTCCCGCCGGGACCGCACGGCCGCGCCCGTCTTCGTCTTCGACGAGATCGACGCCGGCATCGGCGGGCGCGCCGCCCTCGCCGTCGGGCAGCGCCTCGCCCGGCTCGCGCGGCACGCCCAGGTCATCGTCGTCACCCATCTGCCCCAGGTCGCCGCGCATGCGAGCACGCACCTGCAGATCGTGAAGTCCTCCCACGACGGCACCACCAGCTCCACCGTCGAGTCCCTCGGACGCCCCGAGCGGATCCGCGAGCTCGCCCGGATGCTCGCCGGCGACGCCGCCTCCGACGTCGCGCTCGCGCATGCCGAGGAGCTGCTGGACGAGGCGTCCGCGGTCGCGCGGGAAGCCCGATGAACGGCCGCGCGGACAGCGTCGAGGGCACGGCGCGCCTGGGCCGACGCACCAAGGACCTCACCAAGCGTCTCGTCCCCGGGGACATCGCGGTCATCGACCACGAGGACATCGACCGCGTCGCCGCCGAGGCCCTCGTCGAGCGCCGGCCCGCCGCCGTGCTGAACGCCGCCGCCTCCACCTCCGGCCGCTACCCCAATGCCGGACCGCGGATCCTCGTGGACGCCGGGATCCTGCTGATCGACTCCCTGGGACCGGATCTGTTCGAGACCCTCCGCGAGGGGGACCGGATCTCGGTCGAGGGCGGCGCGATCCTCCGCGACGAGAAGGTCGTCCTGCACGGCACCGCCCAGGACGACGCCGCCGTCGAGTGCTCCCTCGAGCAGGCCCGCGAGGGGCTGTCCGAGCAGCTCGAGCTGTTCGCGAAGAACACGATGGAGTACATGCTGCGCGAGCGCGACCTGCTGCTCGACGGCATCGGCACCCCCGAGGTGCGCACCGCGATGGACCGCCGCCCCGTCCTGATCGTCGTGCGCGGCTACCACTACAAGGAGGACCTCGCGACGCTGAAGCCCTTCCTGCGGGAGAACCGGCCCGTGGTGATCGGCGTCGACGGCGGCGCCGACGCCGTGCTCGAGGCGGGGTGGACGCCCGACATGATCATCGGCGACATGGACTCCGTCTCCGACCGGGCGCTCGCCTGCGGTGCGGAGCTCGTGGTGCATGCCTACCGCGACGGCCGGGCCCCCGGCATGGAGCGGCTCGAGGCGCTCGGCCTGGGGGAGCGGGCGATCCTCTTCCCCGCCTCCGGCACCAGCGAGGACATCGCGATGCTGCTCGCCGACGAGAAGGGCGCGAGCGTCATCGTCGCCGTCGGCACCCACGGCACCCTCGAGGAGTTCCTGGACAAGGGGAGGGCGGGCATGAGCTCGACCTTCCTCACACGTCTGCGGATCGGGTCGAAGCTGGTGGACGCCAAGGGCGTCTCCCGCCTGTACCGTCAGAGGATCTCGACCTTCCAGCTGGTGCTCCTCGCCGCCGCGGGCCTCGTCGCCCTCGCCGTCGCACTGTGGTCCACCGAGGGCGGCCAGGCGCTCGTGCAGATCATCGGCGCTCGTCTGGACGGCCTGCTGTCCCTGTTCACCACCCTGTTCGAGCCCCGGCCCAACGGGACGTAGGAGGAACCCGACCCCGTGATCGACTTCCGATACCACCTCGTCTCCCTGATCTCCGTGTTCCTGGCGCTCGCCGTCGGGATCGTGCTGGGGGCCGGTCCGCTGCGCGAGAGCCTCGGCGACCAGCTGTCCACGCAGGTCGAGCAGCTGCGCACCGAGCAGGATGCGCTGCGGGTCGAGGCCGAGGACCTCGCCTCGCAGAACGACCAGCTCGCGAGCTTCATCACCGAGATCGGGCCCGAACTGGTGGACGCCACGCTGCCGGGCGCGCAGATCGCCGTGCTGACCGACGACTCCTCCACCCGCTCCTCGGTGGAGCGCATGGTCTCGCTCCTCGAGGACGCCGGCGCCGGCTCCGTCGTGACGGTCTCCCTGGAGACGTCGATGTGGGAGCCGGCGCAGGCCGACGTCCGCGCCGAGGCCGTCGCCGAGATCGCCGCCATCGCGCCGGCCCTGCTCACCTCCGGGGATGCCGGTGTCGACGACGCGGAGGCGCTCTCGGCGCTCATCGTCACGCTGCTCCAGCCGCAGGGACCGGAGGACCTCACGGCGGACCTGCGAGGGCAGGTCTGGCAGGTGCTGCAGGACAAGCAGCTGATCGCGGTCGACGGCGGAGACATCGGCACGGTGGACGGCGTCGTCTACGCGGCGGCCGAGCAGAGCGTGTTCGTCGACGAGTCCGACGACGACGCGACGGCCGCCGAGCGCGCCCAGGGCCAGCTGAGCGCGCAGACCGCGATGCTCGTCGCCCTCACCGGGAGCGGACTGCCGGCCGTCGTCGCCGGCGCCACCCCGGGCAACGACGGCACCGTCAGCCTCCTGCGCACCGTCCGCGGGGACGTCCGCTTCGCCTCCCTGTCCACGACGGATCGCCTGCAGGCGGCCGACGGGCCCGTCCTCGCGGTGCTCGCGCTCATCGAGCAGACCCGCGGCGGCTCCGGCGCGTACGGCACGACGACGGAGGCCGACGATCGCCTCCCCGCCCTCCCCGAGGTCCAGTCCGCACTGGCGGGGCAGGCCACGACCGAGACGCCCGATGCCACCGCGACCGACGGGGCGGGGACCGATGGGACCGACGGGACCGACGGCGCGGACTCCGGCAGCATCGCCTCGGACGCCGGCGGGGAGGCCGACGGATGAACCGGCAGAGCCCCTCGAACCCTCAGAGCCCCTCGACCCCCCAGAGCTCCCGGAACCGCCGGAACACCGTGAGCCGCACCGTGGATGCACTCCGCCGGGAGCTGCGCCGCACGAACTTCGCCGGCCGCACCGTCAGCCTCGCGGAGGGGGCGGCCGTCGTCGCGGGGACCGCGACGCTCGCCGCCCGTGCGGGCCGGCCCGCCGACGCCGCGGTGATCGGGACGATCGGGGCGCTGGGTCTCGCGGACGACATCGTCGAGCCGCGCCAGCGCGCGGCCGGCGTCCCGGTCGCGAAGGGCCTGGCCGGGCATCTCGGACGGCTGCGCGCCGGGCAGCTGACCACCGGCGCGGCGAAGGCGCTGGGCATCCCGCTGGTGGCCCTGGCGGGCACCCTGGCGGCGCCGCGGCCGCGCGGCGGCGCCATGGTCCTCGTCGACGCCGCGCTCGTCGCGGGCTGCGCGAACCTCGCCAACCTCCTGGACCTGCGGCCCGGACGCGCCCTCAAGGTCGTCCTCCCCGCCGCGGCGCTCCTCGCCCTGCCGGCGGCCCCGTCGGCCGCCTCGTCGGACGCCCTGCCGGAGGGGACCTCGACGGCGGGCACCCGCGAGCGCCGGGCGAGCGGAGCGGCCGTCGCACGCTCCGCCCTGCTGCCGGGCCTCGTCGCGCTGCCGGCGGACCTGCGCGAGCGCGGCATGCTCGGCGACGCCGGCGCGAACGCGCTGGGGGCCGCCGTCGGCATCGCCGCCGCCCGCCGGCTTCCGCCGGCGGCCCGTCTCGGCCTGCTCGCCGGCATCGGCGCCCTCACCCTCGCGAGCGAGCGCGTGAGCTTCAGCGCCGTCATCGACCGCACCCCGGCGCTGCGCGCGATCGACCGCCTGGGCCGTCTGCCCGTCCCCGCGCCCTCCGGTGCACCGTCGGTCGCCCCGGACGGGGCATCCGCCCCGGACGGTGCGTCAGGGGAGGGCGCATGAGCACGGCCAGCACCGGCGGACGCCGGCGGAGCCCCGCCCCGTCCACTGCCCCGGGTCCCGCCTCGGGGGTGCTGGTGCGTTCGATCCTCCGCAGCGCCGGCCTGATCCTGATCATCACCGTCCTCGCGCGGATCGCGGGCTTCTTGCGCTATCTCGTCTTCGGGGCGAGCGTCGGGGCGGGCGACGTCGGCACCGCGTACTCCACCGCGAACCTGCTGCCGAACGTCCTGTTCGAGATCGTCGCGGGCGGCGCACTCGCCGCCGTCGTCGTCCCGCTCGTCGCCGGCCTCGTCCCCGGACCGGAGCGCCGGCGCGCCCAGGACGTCGGCGCCGCGGAGCGCGCTGAGGCCGCGTCGACCCCTGAGCACGCGGCGACCAGCGAGCACGCGGCGACCAGCGAGCACGCGGCGACCCCCGAGGCGGCGTCGACCCCTGAGACCGCGGCGGTGTCCGACGAGGCGGCGGACGGCGCGGAGCGCGCGAACCGCATCGTCTCGGCGCTGCTGACCTGGACGCTGCTGGGCACCGTGCTGCTCGGCGTCGTGATCGTCCTCGCCTCGGAGCCGCTCGCACAGCTGCTGCTGGACGCCGACGGGCCCGCCGCCCCCGGCGTCGCCCTCGGAGCGCGCCTGCTGCGCATCTTCGCCGTCCAGCTGCCGTTCTACGCGATCGCCGTCGTCGCCGGTGCCTACCTGCAGGCCCGACGACGCTTCCTGTGGCCGGCGCTGGTGCCGCTGATCTCCTCGCTCGTGGTGATGGCGTCCTACCGCGTCTACGCGATGCTCGTGCCGCCCGTCGCGACCGCCTCGACGATCGACGGGGCCGCCGTGGCCTGGCTCGGCTGGGGGACCACCGCGGGCGTCGTCGTGATGGCGCTTCCCGTCCTGATCGTCGCCCTGCGCAGCGGGCTGCGGCTGCGCCCGACGCTGCGGATGCCCGAGGGATCGGGGCGCCGCGCGCTGGCGCTCGGCGGCGCGGGACTGGGCGCCGTCGGCGCACAGCAGGGCGTGCTCGCGCTCGTCATGCTGCTGGCGATGCGCGCGGGCGGGACCGGCACCCTGCCCGTGTTCCAGTACGCGCAGGCGCTGTACCTCCTGCCCTACGCGATCCTCGTCGTGCCGCTGGTGACCGCGGTCTTCCCGCAGCTGTCCGAGATGCGCCTGGTGGGCGACACCGTCGGCTTCGGACGCGTGGCCGCGGCCTCGGTCCGCACGGTCGTGGTGGTCGCCGTGGTCGGCGCCGCGATGCTCATCGCCGGCGCTCCCGCCCTCGAGCAGTTCTTCCGCGTCGTCGACCGCGCCGGCGCGACCGGCGTCGGGTCGAGCACCGCCGCCCTCGCCCTCGGCCTGGCCGGGTTCGCGGTCGCCACGCAGTGCACGCGCGTGCTGTCCGCGGCGCTCCGGGCGCGGGACGCGCTGCTCGTCGGCTCCGTCGGCTGGGTCGTCGCCGCGGTGCTGATCATCCTGCTGATCCTGCCCAGCCCCACCCGGTCCTCGGCCGAGGCCGCGACCTCCTTCGGCCTCGCGATCGCCGCCGGGATGGCGATCTCCGCGCTGGTCGGCTTCGCGCGCATCGCCGACATCATCGAGCCCGGCGGACACCTCCCGCGGATGCGCCGCACCGCGCTGCTGGCACCGGTCGCGCTGCTGCTCGGCGCCGTGCCCGGCTACCTGATCGCCCATCGGATGGTGACCGTGGACACGACCGTGCCGACGAGCATCCTCGCGGGCGTCCTCGCCGGCGCCGTCGCCGCGATCGTCAGCGCGCTGGTGATGGCCGCGGCCGACCCGCCGCTCGCCCGGGACATCCTCGGGCGCCTCCGGCACCGCGACGGGCGGACGGTCGGAGCATGAGGGTCCTCCTGGTCCGGCCGCGCGCGACCGGCGGCCTCGCCGCCCACGTCGACCAGGAGCTCGCGCTCCTGCGGCAGCACGGAGCCGACATCCGGGAGGCCGACGTCCGGATCCGTGAGCGCCCGCGGCCGCTGGCGGACCTCCGCACGGTGCGCGCGCTCCGCGCCGAGGCCCGCGCGCTGCGACCGGTCTCCGTGCACGCCCACGGGCTGCGCGCAGGAGCGCTCGCCGCGCTGGCCCTCGGACGCCGCCCCCGCTCCGGATCCGAGCAGCGGCTCGTCGTGACCCTGCACAACCGCACCGTCGGCTCCGCCCCCGCGCGCGCGGTCGGGGCCCTGCTGCTGCGGCTGCTGGCCGCCCGCGCGGACATCGTCCTGGCCGTCTCCCCGGATCTCGCCGAGGACGCGCGACGGGCCGGGGCACCGGTCGTCCGCCACGCGGTCGTCCCGGCCCCGGGCGGCGACGCGCCGGGCGGCGACGCGCCGGGACCCGCATCTGTGATGGAGAACGCTGCGGCGGCCTCGCCGCCCGACGGCCGTGATGCTCCCCGCAGCCCGGAGCGCCCCGACGGCCCCGATGCTCCCGACGCCACCGGCGCGCTCGAGGTCCTCGTCGTGGCCCGGCTCGCCCCGCAGAAGGGGCTCGAGGACCTCTTCGACGCCCTCGCGCTGCTCCGCGAGCGGGAGCTCCCGCTGCGCGTGCGGATCGCGGGGGAGGGGCCGCTGCGGGAGGCGCTCGCCGAGCGCATCCGCGCCGAGCGGCTCCCGGTCGAGCTGCTCGGCTGGCGCACCGACACGGCGGAGCTCCTGGTCGCGGCCGACCTCGTGGTGTCCGCGGCCCGCTGGGAGGGGCAGCCCGTCGCGCTCCAGGAGGCGCTGCGCGCCGGCCGGGCGATCGTCGCGACCGATGCCGGCGGCACCCGCTGGGTGACCGGGGAGGCGGCCGCCCTGGTGCCCGTGGGCGATGCCCCCGCGCTCGCCGCCGCCGTCGCCGAGCTCGCCGATCCCGACCGTCGGCGCGAGGCCGAGCGCGCCTCGCGCGCGCGAGCCGCCGAGCTCCCCACGGCCGACGACATGGCCGAGCAGCTGCTCGGACTCCTGGTCGTGCGCCCCGCCCGATGGTAGGTTGACAGTCCGTGGCAGATACCAGCGCGAGCACCCCCAGCCAGTCCAGCCCCGGCCCCATCGCCCACGCCGCCTCGAGCGCCGCGGCGAAGCCCTTCCGGAATCCGGGCACCACCAAGCACATCTTCGTGACGGGGGGTGTGGTCTCCAGCCTCGGCAAGGGACTGACCGCCTCCTCGCTCGGCATGCTCCTGAAGAACCGCGGCCTGCGCGTGCGGATGCAGAAGCTGGATCCCTACCTCAACGTCGATCCGGGGACGATGAACCCCTTCCAGCACGGTGAGGTGTTCGTCACCGAGGACGGCGCGGAGACCGACCTCGACATCGGCCACTACGAGCGCTTCCTCGACGAGAGCCTCTCGGCCGATGCCAACGTGACGACCGGCCAGGTGTACTCCGGCGTCATCGCCAAGGAGCGGCGCGGCGAATACCTCGGCGACACGGTCCAGGTGATCCCGCACATCACCAACGCCATCAAGGAGGCCATGCGCTCGCAGGCCGGCGAGGGCGTCGACGTGATCATCACCGAGATCGGCGGGACCGTCGGCGACATCGAGTCGCAGCCGTTCCTCGAGGCCGCCCGCCAGGTCCGCCAGGACGTCGGCCGCGACAACGTGTTCTTCGTGCACGTCTCCCTGGTCCCGTTCATCGGCCCCTCCCAGGAGCTGAAGACCAAGCCGACCCAGCACTCGGTGGCCGCCCTGCGGTCCATCGGCATCCAGCCCGATGCGATCGTGCTGCGCGCGGACCGGCAGCTGCCGGCCTCGGTCAAGGCGAAGATCTCCTCGATGTGCGACGTCGACCTCGATGCCGTCGTCGTCTGCGCGGACGCGTCCTCGATCTACGACATCCCGAAGGTCATCCACGGCGAGGGCCTGGATGCGTACGCGATCCGTCGCCTCGACCTGCTCAGCCATGACGTGGACTGGTCGCAGTGGGACGAGCTGCTGCAGCGCGTCCACCACCCCGCGCACACCGTCACGGTCGCGCTCGTCGGCAAGTACGTCGACCTCCCCGACGCCTACCTCTCGGTGACCGAGGCCCTGCGCGCCGGCGGCTTCCATCACGCGGCGAAGGTCGAGATCCGCTGGGTCGAGGCCGACGGCTGCATCACCCCCGAGGGCGCCCGGCAGCAGCTCCAGGACGTCGACGCGATCGTCGTGCCCGGCGGCTTCGGCGTCCGCGGCGTCGACGGGAAGGTCGGCGCGCTGCGCCATGCGCGGGAGACCGGCCTGCCGGCGCTGGGCCTCTGCCTGGGCATGCAGTGCATGGTCATCGAGTACGCCCGCCACGAGCTGGGCTGGGCCGATGCGCACTCCACCGAGTTCGAGCCCGGCAGCGCCCATCCCGTGATCGCGACCATGGCCGAGCAGGAGAGCATCGTCTCCGGCGGCGGCGACCTGGGCGGCACCATGCGCCTGGGCGCCTACGACCATCAGCTCGCGGAGGGCTCGCTGGCGGCATCGGTCTACGGCACCACGCAGGTCGCCGAGCGCCACCGTCACCGCTTCGAGGTCAACAACGCCTACCGCGAGGATCTCGAGTCCGCCGGACTGCGCATCTCCGGGGTCTCGGCCGATCGCTCCCTCGTGGAGTTCGTCGAGCTCCCCGCGGACGTGCACCCGTACTACATCGGGACGCAGGCGCACCCGGAGCTGAAGTCCCGCCCGACGGTCGCCCACCCCCTGTTCTCCGGGCTGATCGGCGCCGCCCTCGAGGCCCAGCGCGCCACGCGCCTGCTCGAGGTGGATCCGGTCCCGGCGCCCGCGGTCGATCCCGCGCAGGTCGCCGAGGCCGCCGAGGCCGCCGAGGACGGCGAGCAGGAGTGAACGCCCCCATGGCCTCCGACGACCCCTCGCTCGCCCTCGCCGACGCGGTCGGGCAGCGGCCCGTCTCCGCGCGGCGCACCGTGCATGCGGGGATGGTCGCCGACGTCGTCCGCGACACGGTCGAGTTCGGACCGGGCTCGCGCTTCGACCGCGAGTACGTCCGCCATCCCGGCGCGGTCGCCGTGCTCGCGCTCGACGACCGCGATCGCGTGCTGCTGATCCACCAGTACCGGCACCCGGTCGGCCACACCCTCTGGGAGATCCCTGCCGGGCTCCTGGATCTCGAGGGCGAGGCCCCGCAGATCGGAGCCGCTCGCGAGCTCGCCGAGGAGGCCTCCGTCGAGGCCGCCCGGATGGAGACCCTGGTGGATCTCCGACCGAGCCCCGGCGGCAGCGACGAGGTGATCCGCGTCTACCTCGCCACCGGGATCTCGGCCGTCGTCGACGACGCGTACGAGCGCACCGACGAGGAGGCGGAGCTGGTGCTGCGCTGGGTGCCCGTCGCCGAGGCGGTGCGCGCCGTCCTCGCGGGGGAGATCACCAACGCGACGACGGTCGGCGGCCTGCTCGCCCTGCAGGCCTCGCGGACTCTGGAGGATGCGCCGGCGCTGCGTCCCGCGGACGCGCCGTTCATGGAGCGGCCCGGCCGCGACTGACCCCGTGCTCCGAGCTCCGGGGCTCGATGACAGGGTCTGACGACGGGGTCGCCCGGAAGCAGGGACGGGGCCGCCCGGCAGCAGGTCTGCCGGGCGGCCCCGTCGGCCGTCGGCGACGGCGAGGTCAGCCGACGGAGCGCAGATGCTCCGTGAGCGCGCGGTGGATGACCGGGGCGGTCTGCTCGGACTGCCAGCGGCGGGCGCCGAGATCACGCAGCTCCTGCTCGATGACGTCCTCGTCGGGCGCGGTCTCGTGCTCCCACACCCAGCGGCGCAGCAGCGCGGGCTGGAGGAGGTTCTCCGCCGGCATCTCGAGGTCCTCGGCGCGATCGGCGACGGCCTCCCGGATCGGGAGGTAGCGCTCCCATGCCTCCGGATGCTTCTTGGACCAGAGCTTGTGGGGCGGCGGGTACGAGCGCTCGGAGCGTTCGGGCAGATGCGACGGCGGCAGGTCGAGCCCGCTGCGGGCGGCCTTCCACCACACGTCCTTGCGCCGCAGCGGCGCCGGCAGCGCACGGTCGAAGGCGTCGTGGCCCTGCCCGGCGGCCCGTGCGGCGGCCACGATGTCCTTGTCGCGGATGACCCGGTGCGGGGAGAGGTCCTCGCGCGCGGCGATCTCATCGCGGCGCTCCCACATGGCGCGGGCCGCGGCGAGCTGGCGCGCGGTGCGCAGGGCCCCGAGGCCGTGGAGGCCGCGCCAGCTGCTGGAGCGGGAGGGGGAGGGCTCGAGGGTCCGCTCGTGCTCGAACTCCTCGGCGGCCCAGTCGGCCTTGCCCGCCTCCGCGAGACGGCCGGCGAGCACATCGCGGACCTCGACGAGGACCTCGACGTCGAGAGCCGCGTAGACCAGCCAGCTCTCCGGCAGCGGACGACGGGACCAGTCGGCGGCCGAATGCTCCTTGGCCAGCTGCAGGCCGACGGTGTCCTCCACGACGGCGCCGAGGCCCACCCGCTCCATGCCGAGCAGGCGCGCGGCCAGCTCGGTGTCGAACAGGGAGCCGGGGCGCAGGCCGAGCTCGGCGAGGCTGGGCAGGTCTTGGCCCGCCGCGTGCAGCACCCATTCGCGGTCGGCGAGGAGATCGGGCAGCGCCCGCGGCATCGTGAAGGCGAGCGGGTCGATCAGGGCCGTGCCGGCGGTCTCGGTGCGCAGCTGCACGAGATACGAGCGGGAGCTGTAGCGGTAGCTCGAGGCGCGCTCGGCATCGACCGCGACGGGCTCCTCGGGGGCGGAGGCCGCGGCCTCGCACCACTCCAGGAGCATCTGGATCCGGTCGATCACGGGGACCAGGCCGTCGCGCGGCGCGGTCAGGGGAAGGGGACCGGTCTGCCCGGTCGTGCTCAGCGGGGTGGTGGCTTCGTTCACCGTTCGTCCTCGGGATCCGCCGACCGCGGGGCGCGGGCGCGGTGCGTCGGTGCGATGTGGGCGACCTGCGGGGGCGCCGGCGGGAGCCCGCCGGCGGCGGCGAGCATCGCCGTCCAGGCCGCGAAATGGGGGGCGAGGTCCGGGGGACCGTCGGGGGCGCCGTCGGCGTCGTCCTCGGAGGGCGTCCAGGAGATGCGCATCTCGACGTCCACCGTCGACGGCCGCGAGGCGAGCGCGCCGTAGGACTGCGAGACCACCCGGGTGGCCGTGCAGCCGAGCTCGCGCGCATCCGCGCCGTGCAGCTCGAGCGACTCCGTCACCCACGACCAGGCCACGTCGCCGAGCATCGACTCGATCGCGAACTCGGGCTCGAGCTGCGCCTGGACCAGGGCGACCATCCGATACGTGCCGTCCCAGGACTCCTGGCCCTCGGGATCGTGGAGGATCACCAGCCGTCCTGAGGCGAGCTCGTCCTCGTGCGACATGATCTCGCCGGTCGCCGCCCAGGCGGACGGCGCCATGCGCGAAGGCGCCGGGATCTCCCGCCACACGAACTCGGGGAGGACCCGCGCACGGGTCATCGCGTCGACGGCTGCGCGGAAGGCGTCGTCGGCGGAGCGGATGCGATGGACGGACACGCTGGAAGCGTAGTCGCGCGCGCCGACCGGCGACGGCAGGCGCGCCGGACCGCCCGCCCCGCCGATCGGTTCGCGTCGATCGCTGCGGACCGGTCGGCCCGTGTCCGTCCGCTCAGGTTCGCGCAGGATCGCTCAGGCCTGCTCGGCGCCGGCGTCGTCGCTGTGGACGAGGCTGATCGAGTTGATGCAGTAGCGCTGGTCCGTGGGGGTGGGGAAGCCCTCTCCGTCGAACACGTGCCCGAGGTGGGAGCCGCAGCGCGCGCAGCGCACCTCGACGCGGCGCATGCCCATCGAGGTGTCCTCGAGGAGCTCGACGGCGTCCGAGTCGCTCGGGGCCCAGAACGCGGGCCAGCCGCAATGGGCATCGAACTGCTCGCCGGCGGTGAACAGGGTCTCCCCGCAGGCGCGGCAGGCATAGGTGCCGGCGGGCCGGACCTCCTCGTACTCCCCGGTGAAGGGGCGTTCCGTGGCGCCCTGCCGCAGCACCTGGTACTCGGCGGGGGACAGGCGGCGACGCCACTCGTCCTCGCCGATCGCGACGGGGTAGGGGCGCGCGCCGATGGGCTCGGTGGACATGGGTGCTCCGCTCCGCGGCCGCCCCGTCGTGCCGTCGTGCCGTCGGGCCGACGGCGGGTCCTGCGTCGGCACGGGGAGGGGCCGCTCAGCCATCGATCCTACGCCGCGTCTAGACTGCCCGGCATGACCCGTGCCTTGCGTCGATCCTCCCCGCATCCGACGACCAGGACCGGCCTCCACCGGCTGCGCCCCCGGTCGGAAGGGGGGCGATGGGCGGAGGCGGCGTTCGTCGGCGCCGTCGGCGCCGGGGCGGCGTTCACGCTCAGCGCAGGACTGCTCACCGTCGGCGCCCGCGTCATGGCTCGGCTTCCGCTGGTGCCGCAGCTCGGGGCCCGCATGAAGCCGCACCTGCCCGTGCGCGCCGTGCATCCGGACCGCGTCCACCTGGAGGCGACCGCCGAGTCCGAGCGCGCCGGCTACCTGGCGCTGCGGCAGTCCGGCGGGGCCGTGCACGTCCGGCTCGGTCCGGTCGACGGCCGTCCGACGCCGACGACGATCTCGCGCCCGCTGCTGGCGACCGACACCGCCGAACCGCTGCAGCCCGACCGCTCCTCCATCGACGGCTTCTTCTGGCCGGGCACCCCGTGGACCGCCCATGGCCTGCCCACCGAGGAGGTCGAGGTCGAGTCGCCCGTCGGCCACATGCCCGCCTGGATCGTGCGGCCCGATGAGGCCGCGGGCTCGCAGCCGGGCCTCGCGGACACCTGGGCGATCCTCGTCCACGGCCATGGCAGCACCCGCGGCGAGGCGCTGCGCGTGATCCCGCTGCTGCATCGCCTGGGGCTGACGAGCATGGCGATCACCTACCGCAACGACTCGGGCGCGCCGGCCTCAGCCGATCGGATGCACCATCTCGGCTCCGAGGAGTGGGAGGACGCGGAGGCGGCGATCGACCATGCGATCGCGGCGGGCGCTCGCCGGATCCTCCTGGTCGGCTGGTCCATGGGCGGCGGGATCGTCCTGCGCGTCTCGGTGCGCTCGAAGCATCGCGATCGGATCGCCGCGCTCGTGCTCGACTCCCCGGCGATCGACTGGCAGGACATCCTCATCTACCACGCGACCTCGCTGAAGGCGCCCGCGCCGATGCGACGCATGGCCCTGTGGATGATGACCTCCCCGGCGGGCGCCCGGATGGTGCGGCTGCACGAGCCGCTGGCCCTGGACGAGATGCGCCCCGAGTACTACGAGAAGCACCTCATCCACCGCACGCTCCTCTTCCACGCGCTCGACGATTCGACCGTCCCGCCCGCACCCAGCCGGCTCCTCGCCTCCCTGCGCCCGGACCTGATCCGCTTCGAGCCCTTCGAGGGCGCCTCCCACACGCGCGAATGGAACATCGATCCCGTCCGCTGGGAGCGCACCCTCGCCGAGTTCCTCGTGGAAGCGCTCGGGATCGACCTCGACCCCGCGACCCTGCCGCTGCCGATCCGCGATCCCGCGGCGGCGCCCGAGCCGCAGGCGATCGGTCAGCGCATCTGATCCGCTGATCCGCTGATCCGCGATCTGCGCCCGGGCGCGGGGCGCCGCCCCATGCGGACCAAGCGCCCCATGCGCCCCGGTTCAGCGCTCCCGGCGGTAGCGGGCCATCGTCGCGTGCGTCCCGACGACGAGGGAGGCGAGCTCCCAGCGCAGGTCATGCGCAGGGCCGTCGATCACGCGGGAGGCCGAATCCCCGGGGGCGCCTCCGACGGTGCGATGGGTGGTCGAGAAGCACAGCTCGTCGAGGACCCCGTCGGAGGCGAGCCCGCCGAGCATCCGCGGTCCGCCCTCGGCCTGGATCGCCCGCAGCCCGCGCCGCTCGAGCGCGGCGATCGCCGCGGCCGGCCCGTCGGCCCCGAGCACCTGCGCGGACGCGAGGCCCGTGCGTCGGGCCACCGCCTCGACCCGATCCGAGGGGCACAGCAGGAGCGTCGGCCACGCGGGATCGAGCGCGGGGAGATCGCCCGAACGGGTCATGATCGCGAGCACCGGACGATCGGCGCCGCCTGGCCGACGCGATGGGGAGAGCAGATCCTCGCGCCCGTTCGGCCGCGCATAGTCCTCGGCACGGAACGTGCTCGCACCGATCAGGACGACATCGCACAGGGAGCGCAGCACCGAGAAGACCAGGGAGTCGTCGGGATTGCGCAGCGGGCCGCTCGTGCCGTCGGGGCCGACGATCGCGCCGTCGACGGTCGTGTTCATCATCGCGCGCACCGTCGTCCGGTCGGGGGCGAACGCATACAGGTCGGCGATCGTCTCGGCCCCGGCGGCGTCGTCGGCCAGGGGGAGCGGAGCGGGCAACGGCGCTCCGTCGCGCAGGAGCAGATGCATGGGGACCTCTTCCGGACCGGGACGGGCAGGGGGGGCGGCGGCGCCGTGGACCGATCATCCCCCATGCCGCGCCTAGACTGGCCGTCGTGACTGAAGCGCTTGCCGACCGCCGCCCCGAACCGACTCTGGAGCGGCTGCTCGCGGACCTCGTGCCGCCGCCGCGCTTCGCCCGGGCACGACTGGACAACTACGTCCCCGACCCCCAGCATCCCTCCCAGCAGGAGGCGAAGGAGCGCATCGCCCGCTTCGCCGAGGGCCTGGACCGGCCGACGGGCGGATGGCTCTCCCGGCTGCGCCGGAAGACGGCGACAGCCCAGGGCATCTACCTCGACGGCGGGTTCGGCGTGGGCAAGACCCATCTGCTCACCTCGCTGTTCCACGCGGTCGAGGGGAAGCGCGTCTACGGCACCTTCGTGGAGTGCACGGATCTGGTCGGAGCACTCGGCTTCCAGCGTGCGGTGGACCTGCTGGGGGAGTCCGTCCTCGTGTGCATCGACGAGTTCGAGCTCGACGACCCCGGCGACACCCTGCTGATGACCCGGCTGATCCGTGAGCTCTCGGACCGCGGCGTCGCCGTGGCCGCGACCTCGAACACGCTGCCGGAGGCGCTGGGCGAGGGGCGCTTCGCGGCCCAGGACTTCCTGCGGGAGATCCAGAGCATGTCCGAGCGCTTCGACGTCCTGCGCATCGACGGCGAGGACTACCGGCGCCGCGACGGCGTCACCGAGATCGCCGCGCTGGACGTCGGCACCGTCGGACGACATGCCGAGGAGCAGCCGGGGGCGACGCTGGACGGATTCGAGGAGCTGCTCGCGCACCTGTCCGCCGTCCATCCCTCCCGCTACGGCGCGCTCATCGACGATGTCGCCGCCGCGCACATCACGGGCCTGCGGACCATCGCCCATCACCATGACGCGCTGCGCTTCGTCGTCCTCGTCGACCGCCTCTACGACCGCGAGGTCCCGGTGCTGCTCTCGGCCGCCGACGGCCGAGCCGTCGTCGAGGAGCTGTTCACCGAGGAGCTCCTGCGCAGCGGCTACCGCAAGAAGTACTACCGCGCGCTCTCCCGCCTCGCATCCCTCGCGCACGACGGGGCGGCGATGCTGTCCGTCGACGCGGCCTGAGCCGCGGCCGACGCCGTCAGCGGCGCAGGACCAGGACGCCGGGCCCGCCGTCCGGCTCTGCGTTCTCCGGCATCGCGCCGTCGGGCTCTGCGAGGTCCGGCACGGCGCCGTCCGGCACGGCGGGATCGAGGGCTCGGCGGCTCGAGGCCAGGACCTCGGCGCCCCGGGCGTGCGCGCGGAGCACAGCGCCGTCCCCGCGATGGGCGATCACCTCGATGCCGCCCCGACGCATGCGCACGGTGTCGGCGTCCAGGACCTCGACGTCGGTCTCCCGCAGATCGCCCGAGGCGAGCTCGGGCAGCTCCCGGCGCAGGCGCAGCAGCTCCCGGTACCACCCGAGCATCCGCCCGTGCTCGCCCTCCGCACGCTCCGACCATCGCAGCATCGACATCTCGAAGGTGGAGCGCGACTGCGGATCCGGGACCTCGTCCTCCCAGCCCATGCGGGCGAACTCCGCGACCCGACCGGCGCTGACCAGCGGGCCGAGCTCGTCATCGTGGTCCGTGAAGTACGCGAACGGGGTGCTCGCCGCCCATTCCTCGCCCTGGAAGAGCATCGGGGTGCCCGGCCCCAGCAGCACCAGGGTGGCGCCGACGGCGTGCAGAGCGGGGGAGAGGCGATGGTGGATGCGATCCCCGCGTGCCCGATTGCCGATCTGGTCGTGATCCTGCAGGAAGGTCACGAACGAGAGGCCGTCGTAGTCCGCCGATCCCGGGTCCACCGGAGCGCCCCACACGCGACCGCGGAAGCTCGAGAAGGTTCCTGCATGCAGGAACATCCGCGACAGGACCGTGGCCAGCGCCTCCGTGCTCCCGAAGTCCGCGTAGTAGCCCTGGCGCTCGCCGGTGAGCCAGGCATGGATCCCGTGGTGGACGTCGTCGGCCCATTGCAGATCCATGCCGAGCCCGCCCGCGGCGACCGGCGTGACGGTGCGCGGATCGTTGCGATCGGACTCGGCGATCAGGGTGAGCGCGCGCCCCGTCTCCAGCTCCCAGGCGGAGACGGCGAGCGCGAGCTCGGCCAGCAGATGGGGCACGGAGTCGTCATGCAGCTCATGGACGGCGTCCAGCCGGAGACCGTCGAAGCCCAGGTCGACGAGCCACTGCCGGGCGGCACCGAGGAGGAACGCCCGCACCTGCTCGCTGCCGTCCTGGTCCAGGTTCATGGCCTCGCCCCAGGGCGTCGCATGACGGTCGGTGGCGTAGGGCCCCAGCATCCCGAGATAGTTGCCGGACGGCCCCAGATGGTTCAGCACGAGGTCCAGCACCACGCCGAGCCCGCGCTCGTGCGCGGCGGCGAGGAACCGGGTGAGCGCGGCGATCCCGCCGTACGCCTCGTGCACCGCGTACAGGTCGACCCCGTCGTAGCCCCAGCCGCGTTCGCCGGGGAAGGATGCCAGGGGCATCAGCTCGACGGCGTCGACGCCGAGCTCGACGAGCTCGTCGAGCCGGTCGATCGCGCTGTCGAGGGTGCCGGCGGCGCCGTCGGGCCCCGGGGCGAAGGTGCCGACGTGCAGCTCGTACAGCACGGCGCCGCGCAGGGACCGGCCCCTGCCGGGTCGTGCGCCGCCGGACGCTCGGGAGAGCAGGCCCTCGAGGTCCACGACCTCGCTGGCGGCGTGCACGCCGTCGGGCTGCGAGAGGGACCGCGGATCGGGGATCCACGGGCCTTCTCCGTCGAGCCGGAACGCATAGCGCGTCCCCGGCACCGCAGGGACCTCCGGCAGCGTGAACCATCCGTCGTCCGCGCCGTGCATCGGATGGACGGCGCCGTCGAGGCGGATCTCGACGCGGGACGCCGACGGGGCCCAGATCTCGAAGCGGTCCGTGCGGCGCGACCCGGTCGCGGGCGTGCGCGGGGGGAGGCTCATCGCGCGTCGCTCCCGTCGTGCGGGGCCCGTTCGGCCCGCTCCTCCCGCTCGCCCCGTTCGTCCTGCTCGCCCCGCTCCTCCCGCTCGCCCCGTTCGGTGCGCACGAGCAGGGCCGTCGGCCAGTTCTCGAGGAGCTCGGCGAGGAGGACCTGGCCGCCGTCGAGCTCGTGCCCGCTGAGCAGGTCGCGCCAGCGCCCGGCGGGGAGGGCGAGGAAGGCGCCCGCCCAGCCGCCGCGCTGGGCGAGGGACCGCGGCAGACGGGTGACCACGGAGACCGCGTCGATCTCGCCGTCGCCGCCGCACCGTCCGAAGGCGACGGCGTGGCCGGTGGTGGTCGGCAGCGGCCGGTAGCCGGCCCCGCGCCCGGTGAACAGCTCGGGCCGGTCCCGGCGCAGCACGAGGGCGCGATGGGTCAGCCACAGCTTCTCGTCGGCGACGCCGTCGGGTCCGGCGCCGTCGATCATGCGCGCGAGGCGCGCGGCATGGGCGGCGTGGTCGACGGGGCGGCGGTTGTCGGGATCGACGAGGGAGAGGTCGATGCTCTCGTTGCCCTGGTAGACGTCGGGCACTCCCGGCATCGTCAGCTGCACGAGCTTCTGGCCGAGGATGGCGGCGCGCTGCATCGGCAGCGTCCGACGGGTCCATTCGTGCAGGATCTCGGCGACGCGCGCGGAGGCGAGGGCGGCACGGCCCAGGTCCAGCACCTGCCGCTCGTACTCGACGTCGGGCTCCGTCCACGAGGTCGCCTGCTTCGCCTCCCGCATCGCCTTGGTGAGGTAGCCCTCGAGACGCTCGACGGAGATCCGCTCCGCCTCCGCACCGGGAAGCTCCCAGCATCCTGCGAGGACCTGCCAGAGCAGCAGGCGGATCGCCCCGTCGACCTGGTCGCCCCGGTCCTCGGCCGTCGCCGTCTCGAGCTCGTGGACGACCTCCGCCCACTCCTCGGGGGCCTCGCTGAGGACGGCCAGGCGCGCGCGGACGTCCTCGCTGCGCTTGGTGTCGTGCGTGGAGAGGGTGGTCATGCCATCGGGCCAGGTGCGCACCATCCGGGCCGCGTGGTCGTGGAGGTCGTCGGGCTCGACGCCGATGCGATCGGGATCGGCACCGACCTCGGTGACGGGGAGGAACCGCGGGAAGCGGTAGAAGGCCGTGTCCTCGAGCGCCTTGGCGTGGACCGGCCCGCAGGTCTGCGCGAAGCGCACGACGACCTCGGCGCGCTCGGCGGAGGCGGTGCGGCCGGCGCTGCCCGCCTCGTCGCCGCAGACGAGGGCGACGACGACGTCGAGCGCCGCCAGCTGGTCCTCGCCCTCGCCGAGCCGGCGCCGGGCGCGGCGCGCCGCCTGCTCGATCACGGCCCGCTCCGCCCCCGGGGCCGGCTCTCCCGGGACGACATAGGCGCGATAGCGGTCCATCGAGGTCAGCAGTGCCACGAGAGCCCGCTGGATGAGGCGGCGGGTGGTGTCGCGTAGCCGGATGTCCTCCTGGCAGATGCGGTGGACGAGACCGGTGAGCCGCTCGACCTCCGCCCACAGGCTCGTGGAGACGATGAGGTCGGCGGACTCCTCGGCGACGTCCTCGAAGGGCCGCTGGTCGCCGGTCATCCGCTGCCACAGATGCGTCAGCCCGAGCGCGCCGCGCGGGTCGTGGAACAGCCCGCCGACCCTCCAGAGGGCGTCGTAGCCGGTGGTCCCCGCACAGGGCATGTCTCCGGGCAGCGTCTCCTCGTCCTCGAGGATCTTCTCGATCACGGTCCAGGCCCCGCCGCTGGCCCGGTCGAGATCGCGGAGATAGCCGCGCGGATCGGCGAGACCGTCGGGATGATCGATGCGGAAGCCGTCGATCACGCCCTCCGCCTGCAGGCGCAGCAGGGTCGCATGGGTCGCCTCGAACACCCCGGGCAGCTCGACGCGCACCGCGGCGAGGGTGTCGACGTCGAAGAAGCGCCGGTAGTTCAGCTCGTCGTCGGCGACCTTCCAGTACGCGAGCCGGTACCACTGGCGCTCGAGGAGGTCCACCAGGCCCAGGTGCTCGGTGCCGGCCGCGATCGGCAGCGCATGCTCGAAGTAGCGCACCACCCGCTCCTCGCGGACGGTGCCGTCGGCCTGCGGGACCTCGGCCACGCCGACCGAGATCTCCTCATCCGCGAGGACCGCGCCGATGGGCCGGCCGAGGACGGGCACGAGCACCTGCTGGGAGGCCGGGTCGAGGTCGAACCACTGCGCGAAGGGGGAGTCGGGGCCGTCGCGCAGGACGGACCACAGCGCATGGTTGTGCCAGATCGGGGTCGGGATCGCCATGTGGTTGGGGACGACGTCGACGACGAGCCCCATCCCGTGATGGTGCGCCGCGGCCGCGAGGCGGCGCAGCCCCTCCTCCCCGCCGATGTCGGTGCTGATCCGCGAATGGTCCACGACGTCGTAGCCGTGGAGGGAGCCGGGGGCGGCCTGCAGCACGGGGGAGCAGAACAGATGGCCGACGCCGAGGCGTGCGAGATAGGGGACCAGCGCGGCGGCGTCGTCGGCCGTGTGCCCGGCATGCAGCTGCAGCCGATAGGTCGAGGACGGGACCGGACGCACCGGCGGGAGGGACATCGTGCTGGTGATCGGCGGGGTGGTCGGGGTGCTCGTCGGGGTGCTCACAGCGGCTCCTCCTGCATCGGCTCCTGCATCGGCGGCCGCGACCGGTCGGCCGCGGCGGTGCGCCGGCCGGCGCACCGGACGTTCTCAGGCCCGCACGGGGCCCGCCTCGGGCGCGGTGTCGATCGCCCCGGCGGCCTCCGCGGGGCGCATGAGCACCATCATCGAGAAGGAGGGACGGGTGAGCGTCTCCGAGGCCCGCAGCTCGCTGCCCACCTCGATGGTGTCCCCGGTGCCGACGACGACGCTCCAGACCTCCCCGTGCTCGGCGTCCGGGAGCGTGAAGTCCACGTCGTTGCCGGAGCTGTTGAAGAGCAGCAGCGCGGAGTCGTCGACGATCGGAGCGCCGCGCCCGTCGGGCTCGGGGATGGCGGAGCCGTTGAGGAAGACCGTCAGGCACTTGTTCTGCGCGCTCTCCCAGTCCTCGGCGGTCATCGGGGCGCCGTCGGTGCCGATCCACTCGACGTCCGGGAGCGGCGAGGCGGCGCCGTCGCGGACCACGCCCTGGAGGAAGCGGCGGCGACGGAAGATCGGATGGTCCTTGCGCAGGGCGATCATCTGCTGGGTGAACCAGAGCATGTCCATCTGGTCCGGCTCCAGCTCCCAGTGCATCCAGGAGATCTCGCCGTCCTGGCAGTAGGTGTTGTTGTTGCCGCCCTGGGTGCGGCCCATCTCGTCGCCGTGCAGGATCATCGGGACGCCCTGGCTCACCAGCAGGGTGGCCATGAGGTTCTTGGCGCGGCGCAACCGCAGATCGAGCACGTCCCTGTCCGTGGTCGGCCCCTCCGCCCCGGAGTTCCAGGAGCGGTTGTGGGACTCGCCGTCGTTCCCGCCCTCCCCGTTGGCCTCGTTGTGCCGGTCGTTGTAGGAGACGAGGTCGCGCAGGGTGAAGCCGTCGTGGGCGGTGACGAAGTTGATCGAGGCGATGGGGGTGCGCCCGGTGTGCTGGTAGAGGTCCGAGCTGCCGGCCAGGCGCGAGGAGAAGTCCCCGATCCTGCCCGGCTCGGAGCGATGGAAGTCGCGCACCGTGTCCCGGTAGCTGCCGTTCCACTCCGACCACAGAGGGGGGAACCCGCCCACCTGATAGCCGCCCTCGCCCAGGTCCCACGGCTCGGCGATCAGCTTGACCTGCGAGATCACCGGGTCCTGCTGGATGATGTCGAAGAAGGCGGAGAGCCGATCGACCTCGTGCAGCTCGCGGGCGAGCGTCGAGGCCAGGTCGAAGCGGAAGCCGTCCACGTGCATCTCGGTCACCCAGTACCGCAGCGAGTCCATGATCAGCTGCAGCACGTGCGGGGTCCGCATCAGCAGCGAGTTCCCGGTGCCGGTGGTGTCGTAGTAGTGCGCGCGGTCCTCGTCCACCAGGCGGTAGTACGAGGCGTTGTCGATGCCGCGGAAGGACAGCGTGGGGCCCATGTGGCTGCCCTCGGCGGTGTGGTTGTAGACGACGTCGAGGATGACCTCGATGCCGGCGGCGTGGAGGTTCTTGACCATGGTCTTGAACTCCTGCACCTGCTGGCCCCGGTCTCCGGCGTAGGCGTACTCGTTGTGCGGGGCGAAGAAGCCGATCGTGTTGTAGCCCCAGTAGTTGCGCAGCCCCTTCTCCACCAGATGGCCGTCCTGGACGAACTGGTGCACGGGCATGAGCTCGACCGCAGTCACGCCGAGCTCGGTGAGGTGCTCGATGATCGCCGGATGCCCCATGGCGACATAGGTGCCGCGGATCGACTCGTCGATGTCGGGATGCAGCATCGTCAGGCCCTTGACGTGGGCCTCGTAGATGACGGTGTCGTGGTACTCGTGGCCGGGGGAGTGGTCGTTGCCCCAGTCGAAGAACGGGGAGACCACCACCGAGTGCATGGTGTGGGCCGCGGAGTCCTCGGTGTTGCGCGCCGACACGTCCCCGAACTCGTAGCTGTACAGCGACGGATGGTTGCTCGCCATCCCCGAGATCGCCTTCGCATAGGGATCCAGCAGCAGCTTCGAGGGGTCGCAGCGGTGGCCCGCCCCGGGATCGTAGGGGCCGTGCACGCGGAAGCCGTAGCGCTGACCGGGCTGGATGGACGGGAGGTAGACGTGCCAGACGTAGGCGTCGACCTCGGTGATCTCGATCCGACGCTCGGAGCCGTCGTCGTCGAGGAGGCACAGCTCCACGCGCTCGGCGACCTCCGAGAAGATCGCGAAGTTGGTCCCGGTGCCGTCGAAGGTGGCGCCGAGGGGATATGACTTACCAGGCCAGATCTGCATGGGCTCAGGGTAGCGGGGAGAACGCCCGGTGCCGAGGAGCGTCTGCCCGGAACGCGAAGGAGCCCCGGCCGATGACCGGGGCTCCTTCGTGATGGTGGGCGATACTGGGTTCGAACCAGTGACCTCTTCCGTGTCAGGGAAGCGCGCTACCGCTGCGCCAATCGCCCGATGCGCCGTGAGGCGCGGGGAGTGATTGGAGCGGATGACGGGACTCGAACCCGCGACCCTCACCTTGGCAAGGTGATGCTCTACCAACTGAGCCACATCCGCGTATCGGCTTGGCCGACGAGAAGTAACTCTAGGTGTCTTCCGGGGTCTGCGCAAATCGACAGGGCTCCTGGTGGTGCAGGTCACGAGCGCATCCGATGGGTGTGCTTGCGGTGCGGCCCGCGGCGCCGCTCCCGCGCTCCGGCGCGCGGGCGCTCGGACGCATGGGGCGGCGGATGGGAATCGTGCGGGAAGGGCGGCCGATTCCGTGCGGGGCGCGGCGGGCCCCGGCGGGCGATGCCGGGCGGGCTCGACGGCGCGGTGCGGGGCGGCGACCCGCGGGCCGGCCGACCCGCGGGTCGTCGTCCCTCGTGGAGGCGGGGCGGGATGAGCGGAAGGGTGCCGAGGGAGTTGTCGGGGCGATGGGGCGCAACGCACCCGCGCGTCGCGATATAGGACATGACCTGCTGGGAGGCCAGTCGGCGCGCCGACCTCGGCGGGACGACGTAGGTCACACGCCGGATGGCGACAAGCACTGCCGAGCTCATGTAAGCTTCTACAGGTCCGGCCGAGAGGTCGGGCGGAAGAACTGAATACGGGCGATTGGCGTAGTGGTAGCGCGCTTCCTTCACACGGAAGAGGTCACTGGTTCGAACCCAGTATCGCCCACGGTCGGAGCATTGCTCCTTCCATGCGGATGTGGCTCAGTTGGTAGAGCATCACCTTGCCAAGGTGAGGGTCGCGGGTTCGAGTCCCGTCATCCGCTCCCGGGAGACGGCGCACCCGACATACGTCGGGTGCGCCGTCTCGTATGATGCGGAAGCATCTCCGGTGGGTTGGCCGAGAGGCGAGGCAACGGCCTGCAAAGCCGTGTACACGGGTTCGAATCCCGTACCCACCTCCACCGCGTCCTTCGGGCCGCGGCCCGGGCGATTGGCGCAGCGGTAGCGCGCTTCCCTGACACGGAAGAGGTCACTGGTTCGAACCCAGTATCGCCCACCATCACACCCCGCCCCGGCGGGGGACCGGTCATCGGGCCGGAGAGGAAGAGCGGCCCACGGGCCGCTCTTCGTGCATTCCGGGTGCGATCCCGATGCGCCCCCGTGCCGTCGGCGCGGCCGGCGCAGCCGGAACGGCGGCGGACCCGCGGAGACAGGCCGAGGGCCCGCAGTCCGAAGACTGCGGGCCCTCGCTCGCCTCCGCCCCTTCGCTCGCGCGCAGGGGCGGAGCATCATCAGCGGTCGACCTCCGGGGTCTCCGCACCCGGTGCATCGGCCTGCGCGGCCGCTGCGGCCTTCGTCGATGCATCGTCCACCGGGGTGCTGTCCGCCGGGGCGTCGTCCGCCGGAGCGGTCTCCACGACCGCCTCGACGGTGCGCAGCTCGAAGGGCTCGCCGTCATGGCGCTCGACCGCGGTGTCCACCGAGTCCTCGAGGACATGCCGGGCCAGCTTGCTGCGGATCATCAGCGGATCCTTCGACAGGTCCTTCCAGATCGCCACGCAGAGCAGCAGCATCACGATCACGAACGGCAGCGAGGACACGATCGTGATGTTCTTCAGGCCGTTCAGCGCCTCGGAGGGCTCGTCGCCGCCGGCCAGCAGCATGATCGCCGCGACCGCGCCCGTCGCGACGCCCCAGAACACGACGGACTTCTTCGTCGGCTCCTCGGCGCCGCGCTCGGACAGGCCGCCCATGACGATCGAGGCCGAGTCCGCACCGGTCACGAAGAAGATCGCGATGAGGATGACCGCCAGGACCATCAGGACCAGCGTGATGATGCCCGGGACGGGCAGGCTCTCGAGCATCGAGAACAGGACCAGGTCGAAGTTGATGTCCGGGGAGCCGTCGACGATCGTCGAGAGCATCGAGCCGGGATCGTTGGCGGCCTCGGCGCGCTCCTGCACGCCGATCGCCCCGCCGCCGAAGATCGAGAACCACAGCAGCGACACGATGGACGGCACGAGCAGCACGCCGACGACGAACTGGCGGATCGTGCGGCCGCGGGAGATGCGGCCGATGAAGAGGCCCACGAAGGGCGACCAGCTGACCCACCAGGCCCAGTAGAAGATGGTCCAGGTGCCCATCCAGTCCGAGAGCGTCTGATCGCCGGAGGCCGCGGTGCGCGAGGCCATCTGCGGCAGATCGGCGATGAAGCCGCCCACGGCGTTCGGGATCACGTTGAGGATGAAGAGCGTGGGGCCGCCGATGAAGACGATCAGCGCCAGCAGCACCGCGAGGACCATGTTGGTGTTGGACAGCCACTGGATGCCGCGCTCGATGCCGGAGACGGCCGAGGCCACGAAGCAGGCGGTCAGGATCGCGATGATCAGGACCAGCACGGGGGAGCCGACATCGGAGAGGATCCCCGTGGACTCGATGCCGCCGCCGATCTGCAGGGCGCCGAGGCCGAGCGAGCAGGCGGAGCCGAACAGCGTGGCGATGATGGCCAGGATGTTGATGACCCGGCCGCCGACGCCCTCGGAGACGCGCTCGCCGAAGATCGAGGAGAACATCGCCGAGAAGAGCTGCGCACGGCCGAGGCGGTAGGTGCCGTAGGCCATGCCGAGGCCGACGATCGCATACATGGCCCACGGGTACAGGGTCCAGTGGAAGAGGGTCGTGCCCATCGCGGTGGTCATCGCCTCGGGCGTCTGCCCCTCCACGGTCCCCGGCGGGGGAGACATGTAGAAGAACAGCGGCTCGCCGACGCCGTAGAAGATGAGGCCGATGCCCATGCCGGTCGCGAACATCATCGAGACCCAGGAGGCGGTGCCGAACTGCGGCTCCTCGCCGTCCCGGCCCAGCGGGATCCGTCCGAAGCGGCTGAACGCGACGACGAGGACGAACAGCGTGAACACCGTCGCGGCGATCACGTAGAGCCATCCGAAGTGGGTGATGACGCCGTCGAGTGCGGAGGAGGCGACGTCGCCGAGGTTGTCGGGGGAGACGATCCCCCAGACGACGAAGAGGATCGCGACGGCGGCGGCGACGCCGAAGACGATCCGGTCGGTGCCCTGTCGAGGTGGTCGGCGCCGTCGGGGTTCGGCGGCCTTGAGATCGTCGAGGAGTTCCTTGGTGGCCTTCGTGCTGTGACTCATGGGGAGCGATCCCGCTCGCGCTGCCGAGGGAGTCGGCGCGCTGCGGACTCCTTCCTGGGTGGGGGATGTCAGGCTCCAGAACCATATCCGCTGGAATGTCCGACAATCGGATGCGCGGATGCGCGGCGGCTCCGACGTCGCAGGGATCGCGTGAGGCGGGGCACGTCGCCATGCAGGGCGCCGGGAGCGCGCCGACGGGCGGACGAGGGTGCGCGTACGGCCGCCGACGAGCTCGACGCGGTGGTGACGATGCAGGTCACGCACCCTGCGGAGCGTCGGAGCGGCAACCCGGGGCGGGCACGATCGGGGATGCGGCCGGTCGTCGGCCGACGGAGCCGTCCGCGGCGTGCACGAGATCACGCGGGCGCGGGGCGGCGATCGACCGGTTGCGGAGGTCTCGCCCGGCCGTCGGAGGAGCCCGGGCGCACCGGTAGGATCGTCCGCGGAGCCGGCATCGTCGGCCGGCTCGACCCGAACAGCAAGGAGCAGCCCGTGGCACAGATCGCCATCACCCTCGACGGATCCCCCCAGCGCATCGAGGAGGGGACCACGGGCACCGAGCTCTTCGAGGGGCGCACCGAGATCATCGCGCTGCGCATCGACGGGGAGCTGCGGGACCTGTACACGCCGGTGTCCGACGGGCAGGCGGTCGACGGCGTCGCCCTCTCCAGCGACGACGGCCTCTCGATCCTCCGCCACAGCGCCGCGCACGTCCTCGCGCAGGCCGTGCAGAAGGTCAACCCGGACGCCAAGCTCGGCATCGGCCCGCCCATCACCGACGGCTTCTACTACGACTTCGACGTCGCCGAGCCCTTCACCCCCGAGTCGCTCAAGGCGCTCGAGAAGGAGATGGGTCGGATCGTCAAGGAGGGCCAGCGCTTCGTCCGTCGCGAGATCTCCGACGACGCCGCCCGCGCCGAGGAGGCCTCCGAGCCGTACAAGCTCGAGCTGATCGGTCTGAAGTCCAGCGCGTCCGACGCCGCCGAGGGTGCGAGCGTCGAGGTCGGCGAGGGCGGCCTGACGATGTACGACAACGTCAACCGGCGCGGCGAGGTGGTCTGGACGGACCTCTGCCGCGGCCCGCACCTGCCCTCCACCAAGCTGATCGGCAACGGCTTCGCGCTGACCCGCTCGGCCGCCGCCTACTGGCGGGGCAGCGAGAAGAACCCGATGCTGCAGCGCGTCTACGGCACCGCCTGGCCCACCAAGGACGAGCTGCGCGCCCACCAGGAGCGCCTCGCCGAGGCCGAGCGCCGCGACCACCGGCGCCTGGGCAGCGAGCTCGACCTGTTCTCCTTCCCCGACGAGGTCGGGTCCGGACTGCCGGTCTTCCACCCCAAGGGCGCGATGATCCGCATGGAGATGGAGGACTACTCGCGGCGTCGGCACGTCGAGGCCGGCTACTCCTTCGTCAACACCCCGCACATCACGAAGAAGAACCTCTTCGAGACCTCGCGGCACCTGGACTGGTACTCCGAGGGCATGTACCCCCCGATGCACGTCGACGAGGAGCGCGACGCCGAGGGCAACATCACCAAGCAGGGCCAGGACTACTACCTCAAGCCCATGAACTGCCCGATGCACAACCTCGTCTACCGCTCCCGCGGTCGCTCGTACCGGGAGCTCCCGCTGCGGCTGTTCGAGTTCGGGCATGTCTACCGCTACGAGAAGTCCGGGGTCGTGCACGGTCTCACCCGCGCCCGCGGGTTCACGCAGGACGACGCGCACATCTACGCGACCCGCGAGCAGATGCGCGACGAGCTCGCGAGCCTGCTGACCTTCGTGCTCGACCTCCTGCGCGACTACGGCCTCGATGACTTCTACCTCGAGCTGTCCACGCGGGATCCCGAGAAGTCCGTCGGCGACGACGCCACCTGGGAGGAGGCGACCCGCACCCTCGAGGAGGTCGCGACGGCCTCCGGCCTCGACCTGGTCCCGGATCCGGGCGGCGCGGCCTTCTACGGCCCGAAGATCTCCGTCCAGGCGAAGGACGCGATCGGCCGCACCTGGCAGCTCTCGACCATCCAGCTGGACTTCTTCGAGCCCGAGCTCTTCGAGCTCGAGTACACCGCGCCGGACGGCTCGCGGCAGCGCCCGGTGATGATCCACCGCGCCCTGTTCGGCTCGATCGAGCGCTTCTTCGGCGTGCTCCTCGAGCACTACGCCGGTGCGTTCCCGGTGTGGCTGGCGCCCGTCCAGGTCGTCGGCATCCCGGTCGCGGGGGAGTACGCCCCGTATCTCGACGAGATCGCCGCGAAGCTCCGGGCGCACGGCGTGCGCGTCGAGGTCGACGCCTCCGACGACCGCATGCAGAAGAAGATCCGCACGCACACCAAGGAGAAGGTCCCCTACCTGCTGATCGCCGGCGGCGAGGACCAGGAGAAGGGCGCGGTCTCCTTCCGCATGCGCGACGGCAGCCAGGACAACGGCATCCCCGTGGACGAGGCCGTGGAGCGGATCGTCGCCGCGATCCGCGACAAGGCGCAGGTGTGACCGTCCTCCCTCGCGGTCCCGAGGACCCGGCGTCGGCCCCCGCGCCGACGCCGGGCGTCGGGCCCGCATCCGGCGTCGGGCCCGCGTCCGGTGGCGGTCCCGCATCCGGTGGCGGTCCCGCGGGCGCCGCCGGGCCGGAGCTGGAGGAGGCGGAGTCCTTCGCGGGCGTCCCCGACGGCGTGCAGCGGCTGTGGACACCCCATCGGATGGCGTACATCGGCGGCGAGAACAAGCCCGAGGATCCGCATGACGACGTCCGCTGCCCCTTCTGCGCCGGTCCGCGGCGGAGCGACGAGGACGCCCTGATCGTCCATCGCGGCAAGGTCGCCTACGCGATCCTCAACCTCTACCCGTACAACTCCGGGCACCTGCTGGTGTGCCCCTACCGGCACGTCGCCGACTACACGGAGCTGACGGAGGAGGAGGTCGTCGAGGTCGCGGCGATCACGCGGACGGCCATGCGGGTGATCCGCGAGGTCTCCGGCCCCGACGGGTTCAACCTCGGGATGAACCAGGGCCCCGTCGCCGGTGCCGGGATCGCCGCCCATCTGCACCAGCACGTGGTGCCCCGCTGGCTCGGCGACGCGAACTTCCTGCCGATCGTCGGCCGCACGAAGGCGGTCCCGATCCTGCTGGGGGAGACCCGCCGCCTCTATGCGGAGGCCTGGCCGCAGGACCTGGACTAGCATGACCGACGCCTCGGGCTCGACCCCCGGGACGACTGGCCGACGACCGTCTGGCGCGAGGAGACCGCACCGATGAGCACGATCCCTGCCCCGCCGAGCCCGCCGCGCGCCGCGCCGTCCCACCCCGGCGCGCCGAGGCCGGGCGCGCCGCTGGGCGGACCGGCGGCCGCGGGAGCTGCGCCGACGGGATACGGCTACGACGTCGAGCGCCGCGATCCGCGCGGGCCGAGCCGGATGGGTGCCGGCGGGCCGGGCCGTGCGAAGGGCCGACGGGCCTGGGTGCAGTGGATCAGCTGGGGCATCCCGATCCTCGTGCTGATCGCCATCGCCATCGGCGTGTACATCCTCGCGATCCGCCCCATGGGGGTGGGCACCTCCCTCGTCGCCTTCACTGCGGCCCTGGTGCCGGTGGCGATCGTGCTGAGCGCCGTGTGGTGGATCGACCGCTACACGCCGCAGCCGCGCCTGACCCTCGTCTACGCCTTCATCTGGGGGGCGGCCGGCTCGGTCGCGCTGACCTTCCTCTTCGGCGGCGTCTTCACCTCGTGGATCACCCCGGAGGAACCCAGCGAGCTCGTCGCCGACTTCCTGGGGGCGGTGATCCAGGCGCCGGTGATCGAGGAGTCGACGAAGTCGCTTGGCCTGATCGCCCTGGTCTGCTGGGGCCGACGCTTCATCGGCGGCCCGATCGACGGCGTGGTCTACGCCGTGCTGATCGCCGCCGGCTTCGCCTTCACCGAGAACATCCTCTACTTCGGCCAGTCGTTCCTGCAGGCGCAGGCGGCGGGGGAGGTCGCCGTGTTCTGGCAGACCTTCTTCCTGCGCGGGCTCCTCTCCCCGTTCGCGCACGCATCGTTCACCGCGCTGTGCGGCCTGGGTCTCGGGATCGCCGCCGAGCGGCGCTCGGTGATGCTGTACGCGGGCCTCGGCATCGGAGGCCTCGCCCTCGGGATGTCCCTGCACGCCCTGTGGAACGGATCGACCTTCTTCATCGAGGTCGATCCGGAGCGGCCGCTGGCCGGGTTCCTGCAGTACTACGCCATCGTGCAGGTGCCGATCTTCGTGCTGCTGGCGGGTCTGGTGCTGTTCCTCCGGCTGCGGGAGAAGAGGATCCTGCGCCGACAGCTGGCCGACTACGGGAGAGCCGGCTGGTTCTCGCCGGAGGAGGTCGGGATGCTGGTCTCGATGCGCTCCCGACGCCGGGCCGAGCGCTGGGCGGCGCGGCACGGAGCGGTCGCCCGCAAGGGCATGCGGGATCTGATCCTCGCGTCCGTCGAGCTCGGCATGGAGCGCCATGGCGTGCTGCACGGCCGCCAGACGGAGCGCACCCGGATGCGCGAGCGCGAGCTGCTCGAGCGCATCACCGCCGATCGTCGGATGGTGGCGGCACTGGCCTCCCCGGTCGTGCCCGGGGCCGTCTGAGGGGGCCGTCTGAGGGGGCCGTCCGCCGGAATCCTCGAGCCCCATGAGACCGGAGCGGGCCCGCCCTCGGAGCGGCGATCGGGTCGAGCGCGGAGCGGATCCAGGGGCCATGCGGCGCCTGCCCGTATGATGGGGCGGCAATCCACCCCATCACGGCCGTGAGGAGACCGATGTCCGGGCATTCCAAGTGGGCGACCACGAAGCACAAGAAGGCGGCGCTCGACGCCAAGCGAGGGAAGCTCTTCGCCAAGCTGGTCAAGAACATCGAGGTCGCCGCGCGCGTCGGAGGCCCTGATCCCGCAGGGAACCCGACGCTGTTCGACGCCATCCAGAAGGCGAAGAAGACGTCGGTGCCGAACGACAACATCGACCGCGCCGTCAAGCGCGGCGGCGGCCTGGACGGCGGCGGCGTCGACTACGAGACCCTGATGTACGAGGGCTACGCCCCGGGCGGCGTCGCCCTGCTGGTCGAGTGCCTCACCGACAACAAGAACCGTGCGGTCTCCGAGGTCCGCCTGGCCTTCAGCCGCAACGGCGGCAACATGGCCGACTCCGGGTCGGTGTCGTACATGTTCGAGCGCAAGGGCGTCGTCTCGGTCCCCAAGGGCGATCTGACGGAGGACGCGCTGCTCGAGGTCGTCCTCGACGCCGGCGCCGAGGAGATCACCGACGAGGGCGAGAGCTTCGAGATCATCTCGGACGCCTCCGACTTCGTGGCCGTGCGCACTGCTCTGCAGGAGGCCGGGATCGACTACGACAGCGCCGAGGCGCAGTTCGTCCCGAACATGCGGACCCCCGTGGACCTCGACGGAGCGCAGAAGGTCCTGCGCCTGATCGACGCCCTCGAGGACAGCGACGACGTGCAGAACGTCTTCTCGAACCTCGACATCCCCGCCGACGTGGCGGCGCAGCTGGAGGCCGAGGACTGATCCTCCCCGACGGACCCCGGCCCGAGCACGGGCCGGGGTCCGTCGCATCCGGGGCCGTCGCATCACGAGGAGGAGGACGTCATGACGCTGAGGGTGATGGGGATCGATCCCGGGCTGACGCGCTGCGGCATCGGCGTCGTGGACTCCCTGGGCGGGCGGCGCGCGCGGATGGTCACGGCGACGGTCGTGCGCTCGGGCTCGCAGGACACCATCGATCAGCGGCTGCTCGAGATCTCGCGCGGCATCGCCGCGGCGATCGACGAGTTCGGGCCCGATGCCGTCGCGGTCGAACGCGTCTTCAGCCAGAACAACCTCTCGACGGTGATGGGGACGGCGCAGGTGTCGGGCGTCGCGATCCTGGCGGCCGCCGAGCGGGGCATCCCGGTCGCGCTGCACACCCCCTCGGAGGTCAAGGCCGCGGTCACGGGCAGCGGCCGCGCGGACAAGAAGCAGATCCAGGCCGTCCTCGTGCGGATCCTCGGACTGGATGCCCCTCCGCAGCCGGCCGATGCGGCGGACGCCGTCGCGATCGCCCTCACCCAGCTGTGGAAGGGGACCGGCCCGGTGCAGAAGGATGCGACGGGGCGCGCCCGCACGAGCGCGCAGGCGACCTGGGCGGAGGCCGAGCGTCGGGCCCGACTCGCCCGGGAGCGCTCGACATCCCGCTCCTGATCGAACATCCGTTCTAGAGTGATGCCGTGATCGCTTCTCTCACCGGGCGCGTGGCCCGGATCGCCCTGGACGCCCTCGTGCTGGATGTCGGCGGCGTCGGCTACCTCGTGCGCACGACCCCCGAGGCTCTGACCGCCACCCGGCATGACGCGGAGCTGACGCTGCACACCGAGCTCGTCGTCCGCGAGGACTCGATGACGCTCTACGGGTTCCCGAGCCCGGAGGAGGCGGAGCTCTTCCGCATCGTCCAGTCCGTCTCCGGCATCGGCCCGCGCACCGCCCTCGCCGTGCTCGCGGTGATGTCGCCGCAGGAGCTGCATCGGGCGGTCCACGAGCAGGACGCCAAGACCATCACGCGCACCCCGGGCATCGGCCCGAAGGTCGCCGGGCGCATGATCCTGGAGCTGACCGGCAAGCTCCCCGCGCCCGATCCGGTCGACGAGGCCTCGAGCGCGGAGGTGCCCGCTCCGTCCGCGGCGGATGCGGACGTCGTGGCGGCGCTGACCGGTCTGGGCTGGCCGGAGAAGCCCGCCACCGCTGCGGTCGCCGCCGTGCAGGCCGGATACGACGAGGCGGGGGAGGCATCGCCGGACGCCGCCGCGCTGCTGCGCGAGGCGCTCCGTCGACTGGGCGGCGGCCGATGAGCGCCATGGCCGACGATCCGGCGGGCGCGGGCTCCCTGACGAGCGCCGAATCCGGCGCGCCGGAGCGGGCGGCGGAGTCCGCCCTGCGACCGCGACGGCTCGACGAGTTCGTCGGGCAGCGGGTCGTGCGCGAGCAGCTGTCGCTCGTCCTGGACGCGGCGACCGCCCGGGGCCGCGCCCCGGAGCATGTCCTGCTCTCGGGGCCGCCCGGCCTCGGCAAGACGACGCTGGCGATGATCGTCGCCGCGGAGCTCGGAGCGCCGCTGCGGATCACCTCGGGGCCGGCGATCCAGCACGCCGGCGACCTGGCGGCGATCCTCTCCTCCCTGGAGGAGGGGGAGGTCCTGTTCATCGACGAGGTCCATCGCCTCGCGCGCCCCGCGGAGGAGATGCTCTACATCGCGATGGAGGACTTCCGGGTCGATGTGGTGGTCGGCAAGGGCGTCGGCGCGACCTCGATCCCCCTGGACCTGCCGCTGTTCACCGTCGTCGGAGCGACCACGCGCGCCGGTCTGCTCCCGGCGCCGCTGCGCGACCGCTTCGGCTTCGTCGGGCATCTGGACTTCTATGCGGTCGACGAGCTCCACGAGGTGGTGGTCCGCTCGGCGGACCGTCTCGGCGTGGGCATCGACGTGGAGGCCGCGGCGGAGATCGCCTCCCGGGCGCGGGGCACGCCCCGCATCGCGAACCGTCTTCTGCGCCGGGTGCGTGACTGGGCGCAGGTGAAAGGGTCGGGCGCGCTCGATCTCGCCGCCGCGCGCGAGGCGCTGCGCGTGTACGAGGTCGACGAGCGCGGGCTGGATCGGCTCGACCGGGCCGTGCTCGGCGTGCTCTGCCGACGCTTCGGCGGCGGACCCGTGGGGCTGTCGACCCTCGCGGTCGCCGTCGGCGAGGAGACCGAGACCGTCGAGACCATGGTGGAGCCCTATCTCGTCCGCGAGGGGTTCCTCCTGCGCACCCCGCGCGGGCGGGCGGCCGCTCCCGCCGCCTGGGAGCACCTGGGTCTCGAGGCGCCGGAGGGCGAGGACGGCATCGCACCGATGCTGGGCCGGTTCTGAGCCGGCGCTGAGACGGCGCTGACCCGGTTCAGGCGGTCGGTTCCGAGCTGATCCCGCCCCTCGGGCGTGATGCACGGCATAGCAAGGTCGCTCCCGGGGAGAGCCGAGGAACTGCGGGTACAGTGAGGCGGTCAGTCGCCAGCGGCTGGTCCTGGCCCGCGCCGTCGGCGCCGGTCGAACCCGTCCGCCGAAAGGAACCCCGTGGATCTCCTGCCCCTCCTGCTCATCTTCGCCGTCATGATGCTCCCGCTGCTGTTCATGTCGAACAGGCAGAAGAAGGCCCAGCGCGCCCATCAGGATCTGGTGAAGTCGCTCGGCATCGGCGACGAGGTCCGTACGCACTCCGGCTTCTACGGCCTGATCGTCGAGGAGTTCGACGACGTCGTCATCCTGGAGTCCGAGTCCGGCGCGCAGACGAAGTGGGCCCGTCAGGCCATCGCCGGCAAGGCCGAGCCGCTGGTGCCCGAGGTCGAGGAGAGCGCGGCCGACGAGTCGGGCTCCGCGTCGAGCGATTTCGCCGACGGCGAGGTGCCCGGCGTCACCTCCCGCGACGACGACTCCGGCCGTCGCTGACCCTGCCGTTCCGATCGACCGGGTCGATCATGGCGATCCTGTCCGTCGGGGCGATCGGGTCGATCGTCCCGACATGATCGTCAGCCCGATGGCTCCGCCCTCGGGCCCCATCTGTCCATCTCCCAGCTGAGGACCACCGCACCATGCCCGCACGTCGCATCGCCCTCGGGGCTCTCGCGGTACTCATCCTGCTGCTCGGCGGCGGGATCGGTGCCGGCGTCTGGAAGGCCGACTGGGATCCCGCGCCCAAGCTCGCCCTCGATCTCGAGGGAGGCACGCAGGTCGTCCTGGCGGCTTCGACCACCGACGGCTCCGCCATCGATCGCGATGCCATGGAGCAGGCCCGGCAGATCATCGCCCAGCGCGTGAACGCGATGGGCGTCGGCGAGACCGAGATCTCCGTCCAGGGCGGCACCAACATCGTCGTCGACGTGCCGGGCACCCTGGACCAGCAGACCTCGGACGCGTTGCGCGCGACCGCCATGATGTCCTTCCGCCCGGTCCTCGGAGTGGTGTCGCCGGAGGGGACCTCCGCCTCCGACTCCGGCTCCGACGTCTCGGACGGCGGCGACAGCGCGGACACGGGGGAGCAGTCCTCCACCGCGGACGAGACGCAGGCGCTCGAGGACGAGGCGGCGGCCGAGGACAGCGGGGACACCGAGCCCGCGGAGGCGGCCGATCCCTCGCAGACCCTCTTCTCCGGCGTCCTGAGCACCGACTCCTCGCTCGCGCCGGGCGATCTCCAGTACGACCCCTGGTCGCTCGAGTGGCTCGACGAGGACCTCTCGACCGAGCTCATGGAGGTCGACTGCACCGACCCGTCCGCTCAGAAGGAGGCCAACGCCGACGCCGATCCCGATGCGGCGATCGTCGCCTGCAGCGACGACGGCACCCAGAAGCTCCTGCTGGGCCCCGAGGTCGTCGCCGGCTCCGGCGTGAAGACCGCGGGCGTCGGCGCCGAGACCAACTCCACCGGCCAGGCCACGGGCTACTACGTCGTGAACCTGGAGTTCCAGGAGGAGGCCGGCCAGGAGTTCTCCACCATGACCTCCGCGCTCTACAACGGCGAGGGCGCCACGACCGCCTTCGCGATCGTGCTGGACGGCGAGGTCATCTCGGCGCCGACCGTGGAGGGCGTCTCTGCCGACGGCAAGGCCTCGATCACCGGGAACTTCACCCAGGAGCAGGCGAAGCAGCTGGCCGACCAGCTGAAGTTCGGCGCGCTGCCGCTGCAGTTCGACGTGGCCTCCGAGCAGCAGATCTCCTCGACGCTGGGCTCGAACCAGCTGGAGATGGGCCTCATCGCCGGCCTCATCGGCCTGCTGCTGGTGGTGCTGTACGCGATCGGCCAGTACCGGGCGCTCGCGATCGTGACGACCACGAGCCTCGTGGTCATGGGCGGCCTCACCTACGCGGTCCTCACGGTGCTCTCGAACATCCCCGAGATCGGCTACCGGCTCTCCCTCGCCGGCGTCGCCGGCCTGATCGTGGCCATCGCGTTCACCGCGGACTCCTTCATCGTGTACTTCGAGCGCGTCCGCGACGAGATCCGCGACGGACGCGGGATCGTCGCCGCGGTCGACCACGGCTGGGACCGCGCCAAGCGCACGATCCTGGCCTCGGACTCCGTCAACCTGATCGCGGCGATCGTGCTGTACGTGCTCTCCACCGGAAGCGTCCGCGGCTTCGCCTTCGTCCTGGGCGTCACCACGGTGCTGGACCTGGTGATCGTCTTCCTGTTCACGCACCCGATCCTGCAGACGCTCGTGCGGACCCGGTTCTTCGGGAAGGGGCACCCGATGAGCGGGCTCGATCCGGCGATGCTGGGTCGCAGCCTCCCGGCCTACGCCGGGCGCGGACGCATCCGCACCGCCGCCGACCGCGCCGGGGACCCCGAGGCGGGGGAGCGCCGCGAGACCCTCGCCGAGCGCAAGGCGCGGCTCGCCCGCGAGCAGGCCGAGGGCACCGCGCCCGCCTCCGCCGACGGTGCGACAGCCGACGGCGCGACCGTCGACGATGCGACCATCGATGATGCCGCTTCGGAATCCGACCCGTCCGCTCCTGAGGAGGATGCACGATGAGCGAGGCCCTGTCCCGCTTCGGGAACTCCCTCCACGACGGAACCCGATCGCTGCCGATCGTGCGCCGCCGCCGCACCTGGTACCTGGCCAGCCTGATCATCCTGGTGCTGCTCGGATCCATCGCTGGCTTCCGCGGCGTGAACCTCGGCATCGACTTCACCGGCGGGTCCGAGTTCCAGATCCCCGCGGTGCAGACGACGGACCAGACAATCGCCCGCGACACCGTGCGCGACATGCTCCCGGACACGGAGCCGAAGATCACCGTCATCGGCGGCGACACCGTCCGCGTCCAGACCGAGCAGCTGGACTCCGAGCAGACCAATGCGCTCGCGGCGGATCTCGCCGAGGCGTACGGCGTGGACGCGGACACCGTCTCGGCGTCCTACATCGGTCCCGTGTGGAGCAGCGACATCACCGAGAAGATGCTCCGCGGCATCGTGGTGTTCCTGGTTTTCGTCGCGATCGCGATGGCGCTGTACTTCCGCGACGCCCGCGCCTCCGGTGCGGCGATGATCGCGCTGCTGCACGACATGCTGCTCACCGCCGCCGTCTACGGCGTCGTCGGATTCGAGGTCACCCCGGCGACCGTGATCGGCTTCCTGACGATCCTCGGCTACTCGCTGTACGACACGATCGTCGTCTTCGACAAGGTCCGCGAGAACACCGAGAGCCTGGTGCGAGCACCGCTGTCGGTCTATGCGGACCGGGTGGAGCTGGCCGCCAACCAGACCCTCGTGCGGTCCATCAACACCTCCGTCGTCGCGCTCCTGCCCGTCGGCTCGATCCTCGGGATCGGCGCGTTCGCGCTGGGCGCGGGGACGCTGAAGGACATCTCGCTCGCGCTCTTCGTCGGCATCCTCGTGGGCGCCTACTCCTCGATCTTCCTCGCCCCCGGCCTGCTCGTGGACCTCCACCGCCTGGGCGGTCGCGCCTCCGGCTCCGAATCGGCATCCGCGTCGGCAACCGAGTCGAGGGACAGCGCCGACGCAGGCGGCGCCACGACGACGGGGACCGCGGCGAGCACCGTCTGATCCCGTCCCCGCCCACCGGGGCGAGGACGATCCGCACCCATCGCGCCGACCTCGTCGGCGGACTATCCCGTCGAGGAACATCATGACGAACACCGAGACCGCGCCCACCGTCGAGCAGATCGAGGCGATCCGCCTCAGCCACATCGAGGAGTACCCGGACTTCCCCTCGCCGGGCGTCCTGTTCCGGGACATCACGCCGCTGCTGCGGGATGCCGCGGCGCTGCGCCAGGTGATCCGCCACTGGACGACGCTCCTGCCCGAGGGCATCGAGTACGTCGTCGGCACCGAGGCCCGCGGCTTCGTGCTGGGCGCGCCGCTCGCCTATGAGCTGGGCGCCGGATTCATCCCGGTGCGCAAGGCGGGCAAGCTCCCCGGCGACCCGGCGACGCTCAGCTACGACCTGGAGTACGGCAGCGCCACCATCCAGATCCCGCAGGGGGCGCTCCACCCCGGAGCCCGCACGCTCGTCCTCGACGATCTGCTGGCCACCGGGGGGACCGCCGCGGCGACCGTCGAGCTCGTCCGGAGCTTCGACGCCGAACTGCTCGGCGCGAGCTTCCTGATCGAGCTCGAGGGCCTCGGCGGGCGCGAGCTGCTCCCCGACGTTCCGATCACGACGGTCTGGAGCATCCCGAACTGATCCGGGCCCTCCCTCCGGCCTTCTCCTCCGGTCGTCTCCTCCGGGCCCTCCGTCTGCGCTCTGACGTCGAGGACGGATCACCCGCCCCGCGCGCGTAGACTGGCGCATCACAGCCAGGAGGTGGAGATGCCGGAGACCCCGTCGCAGAACGAGACCGCCAGCAGGACACCGGGCCCCGCCCCCGCGTCCCCGAGCTCGCCGTCGTCGCCCGCGGCCGAGCGGATCCCGGCACCGATCCCCGTGCCTGTGCCACGGCGCCCCCGCGCTCGCCGCTCGTTCTTCGGGGCCCGGGCCTCGA
This sequence comes from Brachybacterium netajii (SeqCode), assembly GCF_054114245.1. Taxonomy (NCBI): domain Bacteria; kingdom Bacillati; phylum Actinomycetota; class Actinomycetes; order Micrococcales; family Dermabacteraceae; genus Brachybacterium; species Brachybacterium netajii (SeqCode). The sequence goes on from NZ_JBSYXB010000002.1 coordinate 44,690, forward strand.
CTGCCGTCGACCCGCTCCTGGCACCGCTGCTCGAGACCATCTCCTCGGTCAGCCCCAAGGAGGACCTCGCCCTCGTCCAGCGGGCCTTCACCGTCGCGGAGAAGGCCCATCGCGGCCAGATGCGGCGCAGCGGCGATCCCTACATCACGCATCCGGTGTCCGTCGCGACGATCCTCGCCGAGCTCGGGTCCCCGGCCGAGGTCGTCGCCGCAGCGCTCCTGCACGACACCGTCGAGGACACCGACTACTCCCTCGACGACCTGCGCGAGGACTTCGGCGAGGTCATCGCCGTCCTCGTCGACGGCGTGACGAAGCTGGACAAGGTCACCTACGGGGACGCCGCGCAGGCGGAGACCGTGCGCAAGATGATCGTGGCGATGAGCCGCGATGTGCGCGTGCTGCTCATCAAGCTCGCCGATCGCCTGCACAACGCGCGCACCTGGAAGTACGTGCCGGCCGCCTCCGCCGAGCGCAAGGCGAAGGAGACGCTGGAGATCTATGCGCCCCTCGCGCACCGCCTGGGCCTGAACACCATCAAGTGGGAGCTCGAGGACCGCTCCTTCCAGGTGCTGTACCCCAAGGTGTACGAGGAGATCGTCGCTCTCGTCGCCCAGCACGCCCCGGCCCGCGAGCAGTATCTGCGCACCGTCTCCACGCAGATCCTCGAGGACCTCAAGAAGGCCCGGATCAAGGCCGAGGTCACGGGGCGCCCCAAGCACTACTACTCGATCTACCAGAAGATGATCGTCCGCGGCCGCGACTTCACGGACATCTACGACCTGGTGGGAATCCGCGTCCTCGTGGACACCGTGCGCGACTGCTACGGGGTCCTCGGCACGCTGCACGCGCGCTGGTCGCCGGTGCCGGGCCGCTTCAAGGACTACATCGCGCTGCCGAAGTTCAACCTCTACCAGTCGTTGCACACCACGGTCATCGGGCCGACGGGCAAGCCGGTCGAGGTGCAGATCCGCACCCGGGAGATGCATCGTCGCGCCGAGTACGGCGTGGCCGCGCACTGGAAGTACAAGGCGATGGCCGGTAGCTCCGACGGCGGGGGATCGCGTCCCGGCGGCGGCAACGAGGCGGCCTGGCTGCGCCAGCTGATGGACTGGCAGAAGGACACGACCGACTCGGGGGAGTTCCTCGACTCGCTGCGCTTCGAGATCAACACGCAGGAGGTCTACGTCTTCACCCCCAAGGGGGACGTGCTGGCGCTGCCGCAGGGGTCCACCCCCGTGGACTTCGCGTACTCGGTGCACACCGAGGTCGGCCACCGCACCATCGGTGCCCGCGTCAACGGGCGGCTGGTCTCGCTGGAGTCCGCGCTGTCCACGGGCGATGTCGTCGAGGTCTTCACCTCGAAGTCGCCGGATGCGGGACCGAGCCGCGACTGGCTCGGCTTCGTGCGCTCCGCGCGGGCGCGGACGAAGATCCGCCAGTGGTTCTCCAAGGAGCGCCGCGAGGAGGCGCTCGAACGCGGGAAGGAGGAGCTCGCGAAGGCCCTGCGCCGTCAGGACCTGCCGATGCGACGCCTGCTGACGCATGACACGCTCGCAGCCGTCGCCCGCGACCTCAACCTGCCGTCCGTCGACGCGCTGTACACCTCGGTGGGCGAGGGCCATACGGGCGCCCAGCATGTCGTGGACAAGCTCCGCGCGCTGTTCGGCGGCACCGCCGGTGCCGAGGAGGACCTCGCCGAGACGACCGTCCCGTCGCGTGCGCGGACCCGTCCGAAGGATCGGACGGAGAGGCACACCTCCGAGACCGACCAGGGCGTGGTGGTCGACGGCCAGACCGATCTCTGGGTCAAGCTCGCCAAGTGCTGCGGCCCGGTGCCCGGGGACCCGATCGTCGGCTTCGTGACGCGCGGGTCGGGCATCTCCGTGCACCACGCGGACTGCGCCAACGCGGTCCAGCTCTCCGAGCAGCAGCCCGACCGGATGGTCCCCGTCAGCTGGTCCGGACGGCACGGTGCGGCGTACCTGGTGCACATCAAGGTGGAGGCGCTCGATCGGCCGCGTCTGCTGACGGATCTCGCGCTGGTGATCTCCGAGCAGCAGGTGAACCTGCAGTCCGCCTCGGCCCAGTCGAATGCGGACCGCCTCGCCACGACCTTCTTCTCCTTCGAGCTCGCCGACCCCTCGCATCTGCAGTCGGTGCTCGCACAGGTGCGGCGCGTGGAGGGCGTCTACGACGTCTACCGCGTGACCGCCGACGGGAAGCCCGTCGGCTCGGGCGCACCTCTGACGCCGGCGAGCTGAGCACGGCGGGAGATCACCCGCGGCCGCGGGAAGACGCAGACCCAGGGATCGTCGACAGCGAGAGCGGCGGCGAGGGCGGCGGCCTCCGCGAGACGCAGGCGCACGGCGGGCGCCGCCGGATGGCGTCGCATCGACGCCAGGGCCTGCTCCGCCTCCTCCGCCGTCACATGGCCCGCGGCGATCAGCCCCGCGGCCGCGGCGGTGCGTGCGGGCGAGGGATCGAACCGCAGCAGGTCGAAGCAGGTGCGTGCCGGAACGGTCAGGGGGGCACCGGCGAGGGTCTCCACCTCGTGCGGACGCAGTCGGCTGTTGCGGAGCATAGTCCCGGCGAGGGCGCCGCGATGCGTCGTCGAGACGATCTCGATGGACGCGGGCGGGTGACCGCCGAGCCGCACCCAGGCGGCGGTGATCCCGGTGACCACGTGATGCGGACGAAGCCAGGTTCCGAGAGCGGCGCCGACGGCGAGGATCCGCGGCACCGCTCCGCCGGCGAGCACATCGGGCGGGACGTACAGGCCCGGGCGGAGTCGCACGGCGAGGCCTTCGTGCACGAGGGACTCCGCCCCCGGCCCCTCCGGCCAGGAGACGAGGGCGCGGACGACGGGCTCTGCGAGCTCGGCGGCATGCGTCGACCAGGCGGAGCACGGAGCGGGTTCCTCGAGCATCCTCCGACCATGGGCCCTCGCGGCCCCGACGGCAACCGCCCCACCCGTCCTTGTGGACGGATGGGGCGGGGGGAGGAGTGCTCCGGGCGGTCGCGCGGTGGGCGCGGGCACGGGGGTCCTCAGAACGCCGGGATCGGCTGCGGGCCGCTCTCAGCCGGGGCCTGTCGCAGCCGCGGGCCGGTCTCAGCCGAGATCGCGTGCGGAGCGCTCGATCACGGAGAGCCACTCGCGGCGGGCCTCGAGGGCCGCCTCGGCCTCGGCGATGCGGGCGGGGTCGCCGCCGGCGCGGGCCTTGTCGAGGGCCTCCTCATAGGAGGCGATCGCCGACTGCAGCTGCGAGGAGGCGCCCTCGACGCGCGCGCGGGTGCGCGGGTCGGTACGGCGCCACTCGTCCTCCTCGGCCTTCTTCACCGAGCGCTCGACGGCACGGAGGCGCTCCTCGACGCGGCGCATGTCGTTGCGCGGCACCTTGCCGGCGTCCTCCCAGCGGTCCTGGACGGAGCGGAGCTTCTCCTTCGCGGCCTCGAGGTCCTTCGTCGGGTCGATCGACGCGGCCTCCTCGAGCAGGGACTCCTTGACCGCGAGGTTCGCCCGCTGCTCCTCGTCGGTCGCGTGGAGGTCCGCGTTGCGGGCCTCGAAGAAGCGGTCCTGGGCCGCCTTGAAGCGCGCCCACTGCTCGTCGTCCTTCTTGCGGCCGCCGCGCGGAGCCGAGCGCCACTCGTCCATGAGCGCCTTGTACTCGCGGACCGTCGGCCCCCAGTCGGTGGAGTCCTGCATCGCCTCGGCGCGGGCGATCAGCGCCTCCTTCGTGCGGGCGGCCTCCTCATGCTTCTCGTCGAGCTGGGAGAAGAACTGCTTGCGACGGCGATCGAAGGTCGAGCGGGCCGCGGACAGTCGCTTCCACAGCGCGTCCTCGGTCGCCCGGTCGAGGGAGACGTCCTCGGACTGCATCGTCTTCCAGTCCGGGACCATGCGACGCATGGTCTCCCCGGCGCTCTTCCAGGAGATCTGCTCCGGCGGCGTCGCGACGAGGGCCTCGATGGACTCGACGAAGGCGGTGCGTCGGGCGACGGCCTGCTCGCGGGCCGCGACGCGCTGCGACTCGAGCTGCTGGATCTTCTCCTTGGCGGACTCGCGCAGCGTGTGCGCACGCGCACGCAGGGCCGGGATGTCACCGACGACCTGGGGCTCCTTCATGTTCTTGCGAAGCGTCTCGAGGAGCCTGTTGAGCTCGTTGTGCGTGTGCTCGGGGGCGGCGAGCTTCTTCTCGGTGAGGTCGAGGAACGCCACGAGATCGAGGTACGCGTGCGCGAAGGGCGTCAGCGCGGCGTCGGCGTCGACGGGCGCCCCGTCTTCTGCCGGCGCCGTTCCGACGGTCCGGACCTGGGTGCCGTCCTGCACCGTCACGGTGCCGTCCTCGGCGACGGCGCCGAAGGTCTTGGCGGCGGCGACCTGCTCGTCGTCGTACTCCGTGACGGTCGGCGCCGCCGGCAGCAGCGGGGCCGTGGGCTTGCGGCCCGCGAGCGCGGCCGGGGATGCGCCGGCGGGCTTCGGCCCCGGCACGGGTCGCGGGGATCGGGGTGCCGACGGTCGGGGCGTCGGAGCCTGGGCCGTCGTCGGGGCCTCGGGCACGGTGGCGGTGGCCTCGGTCGGGGACTCTGCCCCGGTCTCGGACGGGGACTCGGACGGCTGGGCCGTCGCCTCCTCCGGGGCCGCGGTCTCTGTCGTGGTCGCCTCGTCGGAGGCGGTGCCGTCCTGGACGGAGTCGGCGGGGAGGGGGGTCTCGGACTCGCTCACGATCGAGCTCCTTCTGAGGATTCCGCTGCGGGGCGGGACACTGCCGCCTGTCAGGGCGGCCGGGCGGGACGGCGGCGGAACCCAGGTCGGGAACCGCCGTTCCACGGAACTCTACAGCGACGGGGGCGCTTCCTCGCCTCCGTTCACCAGGGGCGGCAGAGCTCGGTTCCGCAGGGGATAATGGTCCGGCCCCCTCCATCGAACGATCAGAAGGACCGCACCGCATGGCGAAGATCTCCGCCCTCTCCGGATTCCCCGAGTGGCTCCCCGCCGAGCGCCTCGTCGAGCAGCACGTCATCGACGTGTTCCGTGAGGTCGCCGAGCTCCATGGGTTCTCAGGCATCGAGACGCGAGCGGTCGAGCCCATGGAGCAGCTTCTGCGCAAGGGCGAGATCGACAAGGAGGTCTACGTCCTGCGTCGCCTGCATGCCGAGGAGGGCGAGGAGGCCGCCGAGGCCGCCGATGCCTCCCGCCAGCTCGGGCTGCACTTCGATCTCACCGTGCCGCTCGCGCGCTACGTGCTCGAGCACCAGAACGATCTGGCCTTCCCCTTCCGACGATTCCAGATCCAGAAGGTGTGGCGGGGAGAGCGCCCGCAGGACGGCCGCTTCCGCGAGTTCTACCAGGCCGATCTCGATGTCGTGGGCCAGGACTCCCTGCCCGGTCACATCGAGGCCGAGGTCGCGATCGTGATGGCGGAGATCCTCCGACGCCTCCCGCTGCCGGAGGTGAGGATCCACGCGAACACGCGGCGCCTGTCCGAGGGCTTCTTCCGCTCGATCGGCGTCGAGGACCGTGCGGCGGTCCTGCGCAGCCTCGACAAGCTGCCGAAGATCGGTGCGGAGGCGGTCCGCGCTCTGCTGCTCTCCGACGCCGGCGCCACGCCCGAGCAGGCCGACGCCTGCCTCGCCTTCGCCGCGATCCGCACCCGCGACGCCTCCTTCGCGCAGAAGGTCCGCGACCTCGGAGGCAGCGGGGAGATGGTCGAGGAGGGCATCGCCGAGCTCACCGCCGTCGTGGAGCGGGTGGAGGCCGCGGTCCCGGGCGTGATCGTCGCCGACCTGTCCATCGCGCGCGGGCTCGACTACTACACGGGCACCGTCTTCGAGAGCTTCATCGCGGGGCACGAGGGCCTCGGCTCGATCTGCTCGGGCGGCCGCTACGACTCGCTCGCGCAGGACAACCGCCACACGTACCCGGGCGTGGGGCTGTCGATCGGCCTGTCGCGGCTGGTCTCGCGCATGCTCTCGGCGAAGCTCGTCGAGCCCAGCCGCTCGGTGCCGACCTGCGTCCTGGTCTCGGTGACCGACGAGGAGTCGCGAGCGCTCAGCGACGCCGTCGCCCGGGACCTCCGCACCCGGGGGATCTCCTGCGAGGTCGCGCCGACCGCGGCGAAGCTCGGCAAGCAGATCCGCTACGCGGATCGTCGAGGCATCCCGTTCGTCTGGTTCCCCTCCGCCGAGCCCGGTGCCGACGAGGTCAAGGACATCCGCACAGGGGAGCAGGCCGTCGCCGAGGCGACGAGCTGGGAGCCGCCGGCGGAGGACCGCGGAGTGCGCATCCTGGCGCTGTGAGGCGTCGGCGGCGGACCGAAGGGTTTATCGCCTGCGGGCCGGTCTGCCGCCTGCGGGCCGGTCCACTGCCTGTGAGCCGTCTCACCGCTGAAGATGGCGGGAATACGTCGTGAGGACGATGCGTTGCAGCGGTCATGGCTACCGTCACCATGACTTCCGAGAACCACGACTCCACTGTCGAGGACGGCATCGTCCTCATCGACTTCTGGGCAGGCTGGTGCGTGCCGTGCCAGCGCTTCTCCCCGATCTTCGAGGAGGCCTCCGAGAACCACCAGGACGTCACCTTCGCCAAGGTCGACACCGAGGACCAGCAGGAGCTGGCCGCGCGCTACGGCGTGACCTCGATCCCGAACCTGGTCGTCTACCGCGACGGCGTCCCGGTCTTCTCCCAGCCCGGCGCGCTGCCCCAGTCCGCGCTCGAGGACCTCATCGGACAGGTCAAGGGCCTGGACATGGACGAGGTCCGCAAGGCGTACGCCGAGGCGCAGCAGGGCGAGCAGGCCTGAGATCCGCGACCGGAGGCGCTGTCCTCCGATCCCGCTGAGACCCCGAACATATCGAGGGGCCGACACCCGAACGGGTGTCGGCCCCTCGACGCGTTGGGACCGCGATGCAGATCCCTGGACAGTCGGATCGCTGTCTGACCGCAGCAAGGCCGCTGCCGGATCCGGTCCGTCCGGTCCGGAAGGGACCGAGAGCGCGCGGGCCGGGCTCCTCGCGGAACCCGGCCCGGTGGTCGCAGAGCGGTCTCAGCCCTCGTAGGAGCGTCGCGGCCCGCGACGCTTGGAGTCGTACCGGCCGCCGTCGTCGCGACGCCCGCGGCTCTCGCCGTCACGACGGTAGCCGCCGCGGTCGCCTCCGCGATCACGGTGCGAACGGTCATCATCACGGCGGTAGGAGCGCTCGGAATCGCGACGGTAGCCGCCGCGTCCGCGGTCATCGCCGTCGCGCCCACCGCGCCCGCCGCCGCGCGGGCCGTTGTCGGGACCGATGCGGAGCTCGCGACCGGCGACCTTGGCACGGCCGATCTGCGCGAGCTGCTCGTCCCCGAGGGAGCCGCGGATCTGGACGAGGGAGAAGGACCCGAAGATCGAGACCTTGCCGATCTCCTTGCCGGGCACGCCGCCCTCGCCGGCGATCGCACCGACGATCGCCGCCGGCTTCGCGCCGTGGCTGTGGCCGACGCCGATCCGGTACGAGGTGTAGCCGTGCTCGGTGCGGGGCGCATCTCCGCGGCGGTCATCGCGATCGCGATCGCGATCGCGTCCGCGGCGGTCGTCGCGGTCGTTGTCGCGGAAGGAGGTCGGGATCTCCTCGTCCTCGCGCGAGGTGCCGGGGCCCTCGTCGCCGACGGCCATCGCGGCGAGGACGGCGGCGAGCTCGGCCGGATCGACCTCGTTCTCGGCGATGTAGCCGCTGATGAGCTCGCGGTACAGCTCCAGGCGGCCGCGCTCGGCGCGCTCGGGGACCTTCGTCAGGAGGGTCGCCAGGCGATGCTTGGAGACGTCGCGGGGCGACGGGATGACCGCCTCCTCGAGACGCTGCTTGGTCGCGCGCTCGATGTTCTTCAGCGCGCGGCGCTCATGCGGGCCGATGAAGGTGAGGGCCTCGCCGGAGCGGCCGGCGCGGCCGGTGCGGCCGATGCGGTGGACGTAGGCCTCGGGCTCGCGCGGGACGTCGAAGTTGACGACCAGGCCGATCTTCTCGACGTCCAGGCCGCGGGCGGCGACATCGGTCGCGACGAGGACCTTGAGGGATCCGTCGCGCAGACGCTCGACGATCTTCTCGCGCTCCTTCTGCGGGACGTCGCCGCTGATGGCGGCCGCGACGTGACCGCGGGCGACGAGCTCGGTGCCGACCTCCTCGGCAGCGGCGCGGGTGCGCACGAAGACGATGGCGGCCTCGGCCTCCGAGGTGGCCAGCACGCGGGAGAGCGCGCCGGTGCGGTGGCGGAAGGGCACCAGGGCGTAGGTCTGGTGCACGCTCGCGACGGTCGAGGACTGCGGCGTCACGGACACGCGGACCGGATCCTGCATGTGCTCGTCGGCGACGCGGCGGATCGCCGGGGGCATGGTCGCCGAGAACAGCGCGACCTGACGGGTGCTCGGCGTGTGCGAGAGGATCTCCTCGACGTCCTCCGAGAAGCCCATGCGCAGCATCTCGTCGGCCTCATCCAGGACGGCGAAGCGCACGGTGTCCAGGCGGAGGTTGGAGCGGCGCATGTGGTCCATGACGCGGCCCGGAGTGCCGACGACGACCTGGGCGCCGCGCGCGAGGGCGCGCTCCTGCGGGCCGTAGGGGGAGCCGCCGTACACGGCGACCACGTCGAGCCCGCCGATCGGGGCGGCGAAGGAGGCGATCGCGTCGGCGACCTGCATGGCGAGCTCACGGGTCGGCGCCATGACGATGCCCTGGACCTCGCGGACCGAGGGATCGACGGCGGCGAGCAGCGGGAGGCCGAAGGCCGCGGTCTTGCCGGTGCCGGTCTGCGCGACGCCGACGACGTCGCGGCCCTGGAGCAGCGGCGGGATCGCGCGGGCCTGGATGGCGGAGGGACGCTCGAAGCCGAGATCGGCGACGGCGCGACGGAGCGCGGGCGGCAGGTCGAGCGCGTCGAAGGTCGGCCCCTCGGCGGCGTCCGACGTCTCGGAGGAGTCGGACGTCCCGGCGGAGCCCGCCGGCGCCTCGACGGACTCGGCCGCGGCGGTGGGAGCCTCGTCGGTGCCGGTGGCCGCAGGGGCCTCCGGTGCGGTGGCGGACTCGATGGAGGAGGACTCGGCGGGCTCGGACTCGACGGCCGCGGGGGCTTCGGCGGAAGCGGGCCCGGCCGCCTCGGCGGGGGCGGCGGTATCGGCGATGGGGGTGCTGCTGCTCTCGGCTGCGGGGGTGTCGCCTGCGACAGGGGCGGAGCCCTGTTCGTCAGCAGGCTCGGGGGCAGGGGAGACGTCGGTCATGGTGTCCTTCGACGGAGGGGAGATGGGGTCCCGGCCGTCGGCGCAACTCCGGAGGCGCTCTCGGGAAGGCGGGGACACGGACCCGCAGTCCTGCAGGTCGCACGTCGGGCAAGTCTACGGACCGGGGGCCTCCGCCGACAGCGTCCGGGTGGCGAGATCCCTCACCCCGCGCGGTAGTCTGGTGCTCCCGTGCTCTGCGCGCGGGACCTCGGGACTTCGCTGTTCTCGGCAGATGCGCCGGTCAGGGACCCGTACATATGCCTCCTGCCCGCCGGGACGCATCCCCATGGCGCGGCTCGCTCGGAGCCCGCCCCGCCCCATCGTGAAGGACATCTCGTGCTGCGCACCCATCCCGCCGGCGAGCTCCGACCGGAGCACATCGGACAGACCGTCACCCTCACCGGCTGGATCGGCCGTCGCCGTGACCACGGCGGCGTGACGTTCCTCGACCTGCGCGATGCAAGCGGCGTCGCCCAGGTGGTCGTGCGCGAGGACGAGGCCATGCACCTGCGCAACGAGTACGTGCTGAAGGTCGTCGGGACCGTCGACCGCCGCCCGGAGGGCAACGAGAACCCGCAGCTGCCCTCGGGCGACATCGAGGTCACCGCGACCGAGGTCGAGGTCCTCAACGCTTCGGCGCCGCTGCCCTTCCAGCTCGACGAGCACACCGAGGTGGGCGAGGAGGCTCGCCTGCGCTACCGCTACCTCGATCTGCGACGGACCGCCTCCGCGCAGGCGCTGCGCCTGCGCTCGAAGATCAACCGCGCCGCGCGCGAGACGCTCCTCGACCAGGACTTCGTCGAGATCGAGACGCCCACGCTGACCCGGTCCACCCCCGAGGGCGCTCGCGACTTCCTCGTCCCTGCCCGGCTGTCGCCGGGGAACTGGTACGCGCTGCCGCAGTCGCCCCAGCTGTTCAAGCAGCTGCTCATGGTCGCCGGCATGGAGAAGTACTTCCAGCTCGCGCGCTGCTACCGCGACGAGGACTTCCGCGCCGACCGCCAGCCCGAGTTCACCCAGCTCGACATCGAGATGAGCTTCGTGGACCAGGAGGACGTCATCGCCCTCGCCGAGCAGATCCTCGTCAACGTGTGGGCGGTCGCCGGCCATGAGGTGTCGACGCCGATCCCGCGCATCACCTACGAGGAGTCGATGCGCCGCTACGGCTCGGACAAGCCCGATCTGCGCTTCGACCTCGAGATCACCGAGATGACGGAGTTCTTCGCGGAGACGCCGTTCCGCGTCTTCCAGTCGCCCTACGTCGGCGCCGTCGTGATGGCGGGCGGGGCCTCGCAGCCGCGCCGCACCCTCGACGCCTGGCAGGAGTGGGCGAAGCAGCGCGGAGCCCGGGGCCTCGCCTACGTCCTCATCCAGGAGGACGGCACGCTCACCGGTCCGGTCTCCAAGAACATCTCGGACGCCGAGAAGGCGGGACTGGCCGAGAAGGTCGGCGCGAAGCCCGGCGACTGCGTCTTCTTCGCCGCGGGCGAGGCGAAGCCGTCCCGCGCGCTGCTGGGCGCCGCCCGTGCGGAGATCGCGGAGCGCCTCGGCCTGATCGACCACTCGGCGTTCTCCTTCGTGTGGGTCGTCGACGCGCCGATGTTCGAGCCGGCCGGCGACGCGGTCGCCGCGGGCGACGTCGCCGTGGGCTCCGGGGCCTGGACGGCGGTGCACCATGCGTTCACGTCGCCGAAGCCCGAGTTCCTCGGCACCTTCGACACCGATCCCGGCAGCGCCCTCGCCTACGCGTACGACATCGTCTGCAACGGCAACGAGATCGGCGGCGGCTCCATCCGCATCCATCAGAAGGACGTGCAGGAGCGCGTGTTCTCGGTGATGGGGATCGACGAGGAGCAGGCCCGCGAGAAGTTCGGCTTCCTGCTGGACGCCTTCGCCTTCGGAGCACCGCCGCACGGTGGCATCGCCTTCGGCTGGGACCGCATCGCGGCGCTGCTGGCGGGCACGGACTCCATCCGCGACGTGATCGCCTTCCCGAAGTCGGGCGGTGGGTTCGACCCGCTGACGCAGGCTCCCGCTGCGATCACCCCGCAGCAGCGCAAGGAGGCGGGCGTCGACGCGAAGCCCGCCGAGAAGAGCGCGAAGGACGAGAAGAGCGCGAAGGCGGAGGGCGCCGACCAGGGCGCGGCCTCCTAAGCGATCGCCTCGCGAAGCACGAGGGCCCCGCACGGAGATCATCTCCGTGCGGGGCCCTCGTGCTTCTGCGCCCTCGTGCAGCGCCGACGCCGGCTGGACGGCGCCGATCGCGCCGCGCCGGACGGAACGTCCGTCAGCGGACCTCTTCGCCGTGCTTGATCGCGGGCTTGGGGAGGCGGAAGCGGCGGATCTGGATCGCTCGCATCACGCCGTACGAGACCAGGCCCGGGCTGACGACGCCGAAGGCCTCCTCGAGGCGCGCGCGGAGGACGCGGCGCAGGCGGAACGCGTCGACCACGCACAGCAGGATGCCGCCCCACAGCACGACCAGCATGCCGACGCTCATCAGCGTGTACAGATTCGCGTTGATCAGGGGGAGCACGAGCGAGAGCACCATGAAGACGATCGCCACGGGGAAGAAGTACTCGGCGAGGTTCCGGCGCGCATCGACGATGTCGCGCACCAGGCGCCGATCGCGCCCGCGATGCTGCGCGGGCATGTTCTTCTCATCGCCCGTCATGAGCGCGCGCTGCTCGATGCCGCGCGTTCGGGAGGCCTGCTCGCGGCTGCGCCGGCGCGCCTCCTTCCGGTCATCGACGACCAGCGGACGACGGCGTGCGGCCTCGGCCTCCTTGCGGGTGCGGGTGGGACGTCCCTTGGAGCCGGGGCGCGCAGGCTCCGGGTCGGGGGTCGGGGTACTCGACGACTTGCTGAAGATCACCCGGGCATTCTAGGCGGTGCGGCCGGACGGGGCCTGCGAGAGCCGTCCCGTGCCCGGCGGTACCGTGGTCGCATGAGCACCCCCGTCCCCGAACCGTCCTCCCTCGTCGCCCCTGCGGAGGCCTCCGCGCTGCGCGCCCGCCTCGACGAGATCCTCCCGCAGTCGATCGCCGACCTGGAGGAGCTCGTCCGGATCCCGTCGATCGCCTTCGAGGGCTACGACCGCGAGCCCGTCCGCCGCAGCGCCGAGGCCGTCGCCGGGCTGCTGCGCGGCGCGGGCCTGCCCGAGGTGACCATCACGTCGGTGGGGGAGGGGGCTCCGGCCGTCATCGGCCGGCTGCCTGCCGCCCCAGGCCGGCCGACGGTCATGCTCTACGCCCACCACGACGTCCAGCCCACGGGCGACGTCGCGCAGTGGACGTCCGATCCCTTCGCGCCCGAGCGCCGCGGAGACCGCCTGTACGGACGCGGCGCGGCGGACGACAAGGCGGGCGTCATGGCCCACGTGACGGCGCTCCGCCTGGTCGGCGCGCGGCTCGCCGAGGAGGGGATCGGAGTGACGGTCTTCGTCGAGGGCGAGGAGGAGGCCGGTTCGCCGACCTTCCGACCCTTCATCGAGGCGCATCGCGAGCAGCTCGCGGCGGACCTCATCGTCGTCGCCGACTCCGCCAACTGGGCCGTGGGCACGCCGGCCCTCACCACGAGCCTGCGCGGCGTCGTCGACCTCGTGGTCGAGGTGCGCGTCCTCGAGCACGCCGTCCACTCGGGGCTCTTCGGAGGCCCGGTGATGGACGCGCCGACGCAGCTCGCGCGGCTCCTGGCGACCCTCCATGACGAGGACGGCGAGGTCGCCGTCGCCGGGCTGGTGCGGGCGGATGACCCGACGGTGGAGATGACCGAGGCGGACTATCGTCGCGACGCCGGCGTCCCCGAGGGGCTCGAGCTCTCCGGCACCGGGCCGATCGCCGCGCGGCTGTGGACGCGTCCGGCGCTGTCGGTGATCGGCATCGACGCGCCCAGCATCCGCGACGCCTCCAACACCCTGGTGCCGGTCGCGAGCGCCAAGCTCTCGCTGCGCATCCCGCCGGGCGAGGTCCCCGCCGACGCGATGGACGCGCTCCAGGCGCACCTGGAGGAGCGGGCGCCGAGCACCGCTCAGGTGACCGTCCGTCGCGGGGAGGAGGGCCGACCGTACGGCGCCCGCCTCGACGGCCCCGCCATGGACCTCGCCCGGGCTGCGCTCGCCGCCGCCTGGGGCGTCCCGGCGGTCGACACCGGCCTCGGCGGCTCCATCCCCTTCATCGCGGACCTGCTCGAGGTGTTCCCGTCGGCCGAGGTCCTCGTCACCGGCGTCGAGGACCCGCAGTCCCGCGCCCACGGCATCGATGAGTCGCTGCACCTCGGTGAGTTCGCCCACGTCTGCCTCGCCGAGGCGCTGATCCTCACCGGTGCGACCGCGCTGCGGCCGGAGGAGGGCTCCGATGCCTGAGGCGCCCCGCGACGGCGGCTCTCGCAGTCCGCAGGTGTCGCCGATCACGGTCCCGCTGCTGCTCCTCGGCCTGCTCGTCGGATTCTTCGCGGGCTATCTGCTGGCGTGGACCGGGGCGATCGTGGTCGGCGTCCTGCTGCTCGGCACGCTGTCGATGGTCCTCTCCGGACGCTCGCGGGACGCCGCCGCGGCGCTCGCCGTCGGAGCGGTCGGCGGATACGTCATCGTCCTCGCCCTCGCGTTCTTCCGCGGCGTCATGTGATGCAGAGGCAGGGGCAGGGACCTTCGTCGGATCATCCCTCGGATCGTCTGTCGGATGGCCTGTCGCCCCGGGCCCGAGCCGCAGCCACGACCGGTTCGCGTCACACGCCCGCCCCCTGCGGGCTCCGCAGGCGTACTCTGGACGCACACCGTTCTTCGAGGAGGACCTCATGACCAGTACGACCGAGCTCCCGACCGCCGCTCACGGAGTGACTCTCACCCCCGGTGCCGCGTCGAAGGTCTCGACCCTGCTCGAGCAGGAGGGGCGCGACGACCTGCGCCTGCGCATCGCCGTGCAGCCGGGCGGATGCTCCGGGCTGATCTACCAGCTCTACTTCGACGAGCGCCTGATGGACAACGACCTCACCGTCGACTTCGACGGCGTCCAGGTCGTCGTGGACAAGATGAGCAGCCCCTACCTCTCCGGCGCGGTCATCGACTTCGCCGACACCATCGAGAAGCAGGGCTTCACGATCGACAACCCCAACGCGCAGAGCTCCTGCGCCTGCGGCGACTCCTTCGCCTGAGCCTCGGAGCGGCGCATGAGGCCGCTCATCCAGGAGGTCGGCCGACGAGCCCGGTCGGACGGTGCAACTGCACCGTCCGACCGGGCTCGTCCCGCATCCGGGAGCAACGTTCGCGTCACAGTCGAGTGATCTGGTCGAAGTGGTGCGCGCCGGTGGTCGGAACACTCTCGGAAGCACGTATGATGACGGGGTGCCGTCAAGTGGTGGTCGCTGTGCGCCCGCCAGGACTCCTTCCTCAGAGGAGTGCGGCACCATGGGCATGCATCGGCCCATGCGAGTACCAGCTCCGCCCCGCGGGGCCGGCGGTCGCCTCAGCGATCGGTCGGCGCCGACGGCCGGAGACATCGAGCGGAAGGTCATCTCTGTGATCCCCCAGGCCCCTCAGCGCTCACGGCGCGGACGCCGCATGATGGCGACAGGCGTCGCTCTGGCAGTCCTGATCCTCTCCGGCTGCACGGACAAGCAGCTGCGGGGCTTCATGCCGGGATACGACGACGGTCAGGTCACCAACCAGACCGAGCGCATCACCAATATGTGGGTCGGCTCCTGGTCGATCCTGGTCATCGTCGGCCTGATCGTGTGGGGCCTCGCCATCTGGTGCGCGGTCGCGTACCGCCGTCGCAAGAACGACACCGGCTTCCCGATCCAGCTGCGCTACCACGTGCCGCTCGAGCTCATGTTCACGCTGCTGCCCGTGGTCATGGTGCTCACCTTCTTCTACTTCACCCAGCGCGACATCCACGAGATCGAGGCGCTCGACGACAATCCCGATGTCGTGATCAACGTCGTCGGAAAGCAGTGGAGCTGGGACTTCAACTACGTCACCTACGACGTGCACGAGCCCGCCGGCGTGCAGTCCTTCGAGACCGGCCAGGAGGGCGCCGCCGAGTCGCTGCCCGTCCTGTACCTGCCGGAGGGGCAGACGGTCGAGTTCCGCCTCGACTCCCGTGACGTCATCCATTCGTTCTGGGTCGTGGACTTCCTCTACAAGAAGGACATGATCCCGGGGCGCACCTCGACCTTCCAGATCGTCCCCACCCGTGAGGGCACCTACGACGGCAAGTGCGCGGAGCTGTGCGGCGAGTACCACTCCGACATGCTCTTCAACGTCGAGGTCGTCTCCCTGGAGGAGTTCGAGGCGCATATGCAGGAGCTCGAGGACCAGGGCTACGTCGGCGAGCTCGGCGTGGACCTCAACCGCAATCAGGAGGACTGGAGCATGCGCGAGGCCTACGACGAAGGCGTCGCCGCGACCCGCGGAGGCTCCCTGGCCGGACAGGAGGGCGACAAGTGAGCGCCCGCACCGCAACTGCCGAGTCGACGCCCACGGCGCCCGCTCGCTTCGAGGAGCCCCAGCGCGGCAGCGCGGGGAAGCTGATCTTCAACCTCCTCACGACGACCGATCACAAGCTGATCGGCATCATGTACATGGCGATGGCCTTCGCGTTCTTCTGCTTCGGCGGAGTGCTCGCGCTGATGATCCGCGCCGAGCTCTGGGAGCCCGGCCTGCAGGTCGTGGTCTCCAAGGACCAGTACAACCAGCTGTTCACCATGCACGGCACGATCATGCTGCTGATGTTCGGCACGCCGCTGTTCAACGGCTTCGCCAACTACCTGGTGCCGCTCCAGATCGGCGCCGTCGACATGGCGTTCCCGCGACTGAACATGTTCGCCTTCTGGCTGACGCTGTTCGGCTCCCTCATCGCGGTCGGCGGCTTCCTCACCCCTCAGGGTGCGGCCTCCTTCGGCTGGTTCGCCTACGCGCCGCTGTCCGACACCACGTTCACCCCTGGCCTGGGCGGTGATCTATGGGTCTTCGGCTTGGGCTTGCAGGGCTTCGGAACGATCCTCGGATCGGTCAACTTCATCACCACGATCATCTGCATGCGCATGCCCGGCATGACCATGTTCCGCATGCCGATCTTCACCTGGAACGTGCTGGTCACCGGCATCCTCGTGCTGATGGCGTTCCCGCCCCTGGCCTCCGCGCTGCTCGCGCTCGGTGCTGATCGACGCTTCGACGCGCAGATCTTCAACCCCGAGAACGGCGGGCCGATCCTCTGGCAGCACCTGTTCTGGTTCTTCGGCCACCCTGAGGTGTACGTCCTCGCGCTGCCCTTCTTCGGCATCGCCTCAGAGATCATCCCGGTCTTCTCCCGCAAGCCGATGTTCGGCTACAAGTCCCTGGTCGGCGCGACGATCTCCATCGCCGCCCTGTCGGTCACGGTGTGGGCTCACCACATGTACACGACCGGTGCGGTCATGCTGGACTTCTTCTCCTTCATGACGATGCTGATCGCGGTGCCCACCGGCGTGAAGTTCTTCAACTGGGTCGGCACGATGTGGAGAGGGTCGATCACCTTCGAGACGCCGATGCTGTTCACGCTCGGCTTCCTCACGACCTTCCTCTTCGGCGGCCTCACCGGCGTCATCCTGTCCTCGCCGGTCCTGGACTTCCATATCTCCGACACCTACTTCGTCGTGGCGCACTTCCACTACGTGGTGTTCGGAACGGTCGCCTTCGAGATGTTCGCCGGCTTCTACTTCTGGTGGCCGAAGTTCTTCGGCTACAAGCTGAGCGAGCGCATCGGCAAGATCCACTTCTGGCTGCTGATGATCGGCTTCCACATGACCTTCCTGATCCAGCACTGGCTGGGCGTGGAGGGAGCACCCCGCCGTTACGTGAACTACCTGGCGGAGGACGGCTTCGAGTGGATGAACCAGATCTCCACGATCGGCGCCTTCATCCTCGGTGCCTCGACGCTGCCGTTCATCCTCAACGTCGTGCTCACCCACCTCAAGGGCAAGAAGGTCGAGGTCGACGATCCGTGGGGCTACGGAGCCTCGCTCGAGTGGGCGACGTCCTGCCCGCCCCCGCGTCATAACTTCCACTCGCTTCCCCGCGTGCGCTCCGAGCGCCCGGCCTTCGACCTCCACCACCCGGAGATCGCCGCGCAGGATCACATGCTGGGCGAGGAGCCCGTGAAGAACCCGAGGAGCAACTGACCCATGAACGCATCCGCGCGCATCTTCTACATCCTCTGCGCCTTCTTCGTCGTGGTCGCCATCGCCTACGGCGTCGTCACCGGGCGCAACCAGCCGATGGGGATCGAGCCGGTCGGCTTCGCCACCCTCCTCGGTGCCGGTGGCCTGGGCGGTCTCATCGGCATCTTCCTGACGCTCAACACGCGGGCCCACAAGGATCGCCCGGAGGATCGTCTCGACGGCGAGGTCTCCGATCAGGCCGGTGTCCAGGGCAGCTTCGCTCCCTACAGCTGGTGGCCCCTCTGGGCCGCCGCTGGTGCGGCGCTGTGCTTCCTCGGCGTCGCCGCTGGCTGGTGGATCTTCGCCGGGGGCCTCATCCTGGCCTTCGTCGGCATCATCGGCTGGGTCCTGGAGTTCTCCTCCGGCCACCACGCGCACTGATCCCGGCGGCCTCGGCGCCGACTGCAGGACGAGGGCCTTGCATCGATTCTTCGATGCGAGGCCCTCGTCGCGTTCCCGAGCTGTCGGGAGCCGGAGGCGGTGCGGCCTCGCCGAAGCGGAGGAATCAGGGACTGCGTGACGCCGGCCCTTGGGTATGCTCAGGGCGCAGACGAGGCATGCAGCGAGCGCACATGTGCAGATGCCCGGCCAGGAGCGTCGGAGGCGATGGCGCGGGGCTGGGGGAGCGAAGGGGGACAGAGCGGATGCTCAAGAGCAGGAAGACCATTCAGGAGCTGGCCGACGAGGACCTGCAGCGTGCCTTCCCGGAGAGCGGGTCGAGTCTCGACACGGCTCTGGACTGGGCACGCGGACAGCTCGACGACGCTGCGCTGGATCCGCAGCGCACTCCGTTCGCCGCTGCGCAGCTGCTCCATCGGCGGAACAGACGTCTGAGGATCGCCACCGCTCGCTACCTCGTCGAGCAGCTCCGGCGAGCTCACGGCGAGGAGCCCCGCCCTGCGCGTGGACCGCGCTGGAAGAACCTTCTGCGCTGAGACGTCGTGGACGGACCTCACGGCGCTGAGCCTCGCCGTGGGGTGTTGTCAGCGCGGGGTGGCCAGCGAGGGTAGAGCCGGCCAGCGCGCGGGCTCTTCTCCTGAACTGTTCCTCCGGTGACTCGGCAGGGCGGGGAGAGGAGTCGAGATCACGCCGGAGGGGCGGCCTGCACCGTCTCCCTCCTGGGTGGAGCTTCCCGACATGGCCCCGCATCATGGAGGCGCCGTGAGACAGCAGCCGGTGAGCCGCTGGAAGCGGATCACCGCGAGCTCATCGACGATGCATCGACTGCACACGGGCGACAGGCAGGCTAGCGATCGGTTGGAGCGGAAGCAACGAGGGAAGCACTCACTCCGCACAGCACAACTGTAATGCACGATAAGATGCTCGATCGCGTTCACGCATTGTAGGGGTGTGACTCTGGGCATCGGGAGGCCGGCGCTCTGGACCGACGGCCTCGTGGCGCGGGGAGGAGGGCGGCCCTGGCTGGATAGGTTCGATCCCGCGCTGGGGGGGGCACGCTCGATGCACGCCGCTTGCTCAGTCGTCCGCCCCCAGATGGCTGCCGTGTCCCGGGCCGGCACGATCGCCGGCCCCAGGGGCACATGTCAGTGGCCCCCACGATGACGAATGCTCGCTCAGCGGGGCAGGGAGCACAGGCATCGGGCCGTCCCGGGGGAGTGGGGGCATCCGCGCGTCGGTCGTCGGCAGACGGCGACAGCGAGCCGGCCGACCGAGCGTGCCAGCGGAACGGCAGAAGGCACCGTCGCCTGGACGCCGGGAGCGAGCTCCTCACCTCGCGGCGAGACGGCTTCGCTGCCGCCGCATTCTGGAACGACTCTGTGGGGGATGCCGCGCTGCGATGGGCCGCGCCGGGAAGCGCCCGTCTCGACCTCCCCGGGCGGCACATGCACAGGGCCCCGGGAGAACCGAAGTTCTCCCGGGGCCCTGTGGATTGCCGTCACCTGCGCGGGCGCAGGACCAGGTCGGTCAGTGGACCGCCTTCTCGGCAGGCGTGCGGTAGTCGCCGCCCGTGACCTCGTCGATCTTGTGCTGGTCGTGGTGCGCGTGCTCGGTGGCCTCGCGCAGCTCCGAGGGCGTGATCGGCTCGATGCTGTCCTTGAAGAAGAACGAGGTCGCCTTCGCACGGAGCGAGGAGACGCCGTTGCCGGCCTTGAGCGGACGGAACGTGTCGTGCTGGACCAGGACCCAGCGGTCGTACTCGTTCAGCGGCTCGTGGATCTCCAGCATCTCGCCGCTCTCGGTGCGGACCACGCGAGAGGTCTCGACGCCGTGCAGCGCGAGCTGGCGCTTGTGGCGCTGGATCGAGATGCACACGCGCTTCGTGATCCAGAACGTCAGGACCGGGCCGACGAAGAACGCGATGCGGAAGAACCAGGTGAGGTTGTTGATCGAGAGATGCAGCGCGATGGCGATGAGGTCGTTCGTCGCCGCGAGAGCCAGGATCAGATAGCTGGTGATCCAGCCGACGCCCAGGCCCGTGCGGACCGGAGTGTTGTACGGCAGGTCCAGGACGTGGTGCTCGCGATCGTCTCCGGTCACCCAGGCCTCGATGAAGGGGTAGAGGGCGAGGAACGCCATCAGGCCGCCGTAGACCACGATCGGGAGCAGGATGTTCAGCGAGATCACGTAGCCGAAGATCGTGAACTCCCAGCCCGGGATAAGGCGGAGTCCGCCGTCGGTCCAGAGCATGTACCAGTCGGGCTGCGAGCCGGCCGAGACGGGGGAGGGGTCGTACGGACCGTAGATCCACACGGCGTTGATCGCCGTCGTCGCGGAGATCAGCGTGATGATGCCGAAGACCAGGAAGAAGAACCCGCCCGCCTTGGCGGTGTAGACGGGGAACAGCGGGAAGCCGACGACGTTGCGGTCGGTGCGACCCGGGCCCGGGTAGTGGGCGTGCTTGTGCGCGACCAGCATGACCAGGTGGATCGCGATGAGTCCGAGGATGATCGCGGGGATCAGCAGGATGTGGATCGTGAACAGGCGCGGGATGATCTGAGTACCGGGGAACTCGCCGCCGAACAGCAGCATAGACATGTAGGTGCCGATGATCGGGACCGCCTTGAAGAGGCCGTCGATCACGCGCAGGCCGTTGCCGGAGAGCACGTCGTCGGGGAGGGAGTAGCCGGAGAAGCCGGCGAACATGCCCAGGACCATGAGCGTGAAGCCGACGAGCCAGTTCAGCTCACGGGGCTTGCGGAACGCACCGGTGAAGAACACGCGGAACATGTGCACGAAGATCGCGACCATGAACACGAGCGCTGCCCAGTGGTGCATCTGCCGGAACAGCAGGCCGCCCTTGACCTCGAACGAGATGTGCAGGGTCGACTCGAACGCACGGCTCATATGAAGCCCCTGCAGGGGCTCGTAGGGGCCGTTGTAGATGACCTCCTCCATGGAGGGGTCGAAGAACATGGTCAGGAACGTGCCCGAGATCAGCAGCACGACGAAGCTGTAGAGAGCCACCTCGCCGAACATGAACGACCAGTGGTCGGGGAAGATCTTGCGGGCGAAGAACTTGACCAGGCCCGCTCCGCCGACGCGCGAGTCCAGGAACTCGCCGCCGACGCTTCCGAGCTGGAGAGCGCGGCTGGGCTTCTCGCCGGCGGTCTGGGACCGGGAACCGGATGTCGTGGTCGTCACGTGATCACTTGTCCTTGTGGATGTCCCAGAAGCTGGGACCGATCGGATCGAGGAAGTCGCCGGCGGCCACGAGGTAGCCCTCGGAGTCCACTTCGATCGGCAGCTGGGGGAGCGGACGGTGCGCCGGGCCGAAGATGACCTTCGCGCCATCGGTCACGTCGAACGTCGACTGGTGGCAGGGGCACAGCATGTGGTGCGTCTGCTGCTCGTAGAGGGCCACGGGGCAGCCCACGTGGGTGCAGATCTTCGAGAAGGCGAGGATTCCCTCGTAGCCGTTGTCCAGGCTGTCCTGGTCCTTGCCGAGCGCCGGGTCGATGCGCACGATCACCGTGGCGGCCTTGGCGCGCTCCTCCATGAAGTTCTCGGTCTCATGGGTGAGGTCCTCGGGCATCACGTGGAAGATCGAGTTCATGACGACCTCGGACGCCTTGATCGGCGTGCCGTCGTGATCGCGGGCGAGGCGCATGCCGGCGCGCCAGAAGGTGTGGTGCAGCTTGTTGCCGGGCAGCGGGCCGAGCGTCGACAGCGGTGCGAGGACCGCGATCGGCAGGGCCGCGAGGGCGGCGACCATCGACGTGACGATGAGCGGACGGCGTCCGATGCCGGACTCGTGCAGGCCGTCGGTGATCATCTCGACCGCGGTCTCGCGCGTCTCCGCATCGCCCTCGAGGGCATGGCGCTCCTCGACCATCTCCTCGTCGGGCATGAGGGTCTTGGCCCAGTGGACCGCGGCGGCGCCGATGAAGAACACGCCGACGGCGAGTCCCAGGCCCGTGATCAGGTTCGACCACCACAGGGCGTCGGTGCTGCCGGTCTCCGCGAAGATGTTCTTCCCGGTCGGCGTGACCAGGAAGTAGGCGAGGACGAAGACGACCGTGCCGATGACGGAGAGGAGGAAGAGGCCGGCGACGACGCGCTCGGCGCGCTTCTCGGCGCGGGGATCGGAGTCCGCCTGGCGGTGGACGTGCGGCGGGAGCCCCGGGTTGGGGAAGCCGCCGTCCTCCTTGGGGACGATGGCGCTGACGCCCTTCGCGGGCGAGCTGCCGTCGAGGTTCTGGTTCATGTCCTTGGTGCTCACTTGGCCTTCGCCCCCAGCCACACGGCGGTGCCGGTGAGGAGGGCGAGGATGATGGTCCAGGCGTACAGGCCCTCGGTGACGGGGCCGAGGGAGCCGAGCGAGATGCCGCCGGGGGTGCCGTTCTCGTCGATCTGCTCGAGGTAGGTGATGACGTCGCGCTTGTCCTCGGCGGAGAGGTTCGAGTCGCTGAACACGGGCATGTTCTGCGGGCCGGTCTCCATCGCCTCGTACACGTGCTTCGCCTCGAGACCGGTGACCTCGGGCGCGAACTTGCCGTAGGTCAGAGCACCGCCCTGGCCGGCCGCGTTGTGGCACATGGCGCAGTTGATGCGGAAGATCTCGCCACCGCGCGCGGCATTGCCCTCGGAGGTGTCGAGGTACTCCTCATCGGGCACGGCGGGGCCGGCGCCGAGGGAGGCGACGTAGGCGGCGAGCTGGCTGATCTGCTCGTCGGTGAACTGCGCGGGCTTGCGCTGGGCCTGGGCGCCGGCGTTCTGCATCGGCATGCGGCCGGTGCCGACCTGGAAGTCGACGGCGGCGGCGCCGACGCCGATCAGCGACACGCCGAGCGTGTTGCCGTCGGAGTCCACGAGGCCCTCGGCGTTGGTGCCATGGCAGGTGGCGCAGTTGGCGAGGAACAGCGCCTCGCCCGCGTCGATGTCGTCCTGCGTGTAGCCCTCAGCCTGGGCGGTGCGCGGCTGGAACGCGACGTACAGCCCGCCGGTCGCGACGAGCGCGAGCAGCAATATCACGAGTAGTGCCATCGGGTGATGACGACGTGCGGCGAGTGCCTTCACGGTTCGGACCTCGATTCGTGGAGGGGACGAGCGGGGGAGGGGTGGAGGGCGAGGGCGTCGGGGCCGGGGGCCCCGTGCGATCTCAGCATCAGAAGATGGTCCAGTTGAAGACGACGTTGATGACGTGGTCCGGGTTGAGGCTCGTCATCAGCGGGTCGAGCATGTACACGACGAAGAAGAGGCCGATCCAGACCACGTCGACGAAGTGCCAGTAGTAGGACAGGCAGATCACCGAGATCTGCTCGTGCTGCGTGAACTTCTTCGCCGAGAACAGGCGCATCAGCACCATGAGGAAGGCGATGAGGCCGCCGAGCACGTGGAGGCCGTGGAAGCCGGTCGACAGGAAGAAGACCGAGCCGAAGGGGCTCGACGACATCGTCACGCCCTTGTGGACGAGCTCGGCGTACTCGAAGGCCTGACCGGACACGAAGACGGCGCCCATGAGGAAGGTGAGCACGAGCCACTCGACGGTGCCCCAGCCGGCGGGGTTGAAGATCGAGCCGATGCGGTGCTTCCGCGGGGCGAAGACCCGGCCGCCGGGGAGGCGGCCCTCGGCCATGAAGACGGCCATCTGGCAGGCGAACGAGCTCGCGACCAGGATGATGGTGTTCACGAGGGCGAAGCCGTGCGTGAAGTTGCTCTGTCCGTCGGCGAACGTGTCCGGCACCATCGAGCGGAGCGTGAAGAACATGGCGAAGAGTCCGCCGAAGAACATCAGCTCGCTCGAGAGCCAGACGATCGTGCCGATCTGCGTCGGATTGGGCCGGCCGACCGCGGGGGCAGCGGCAGCAGGGCGCTCGGTCAAGGTCGCAGTAGTCACGTCACCACTTGTCGTGTCGTCAGTTTCGGTGGTCCAGGTCACGACTCCCAGGCACACCGCAGGGCTCAGCCCTGGGCGGACTCGGCCAGCATATCCCTCCTGACGGCGTGTCACGAACCCAGACACGGGATGGAAGCTCCCCCGTGCGCCGCGTGTGACGTATCCGTGATCCGAGGCGTGACCGGGCAGACCCTTCCGGTGCTCCGCAATGCGATCATCGGGTCATGAGCGAGAACACTCCGACCTGGCCCGGGATCACGTCGCGTCTGGTGCGCGGCGAGCAGCTGGGGGCGCGCGAGGCGGGATGGGCGATGGACGAGGTCATGTCCGGCGGTTCGACGCCGGTCCAGCTCGCCGGCTTCCTCGTCGCCCTCCAGGGGAAGGGGGTCAGCAGCGAGGAGCTGGCGGCCCTCGCCGACTCGATGGTGTCCCATGCGCGCGAGATCGACGTCCCCGCGCGCTCGATCGACATCGTCGGCACCGGCGGCGACATGGCGCAGACCGTCAACATCTCGACGATGGCGGCTCTCGTGATCGCGTCGACGGGCCGGACCGTCGTCAAGCACGGCAACCGGGCGTCCTCCTCCAAGTCCGGGACGGCCGACGTCCTCGAGGAGCTCGGCGTGCGGCTGGATCTGGCCGTCCCGCAGGTGCAGGCGATGATCGCGGAGGTCGGCATCACCTTCCTGTTCGCCCAGGTGTTCCACCCCTCCATGCGCTTCGCCGCCGAGGCGCGCAAGGGGCTCGGCATCCCGACCGTCATGAACATCCTCGGGCCGATCACCAACCCGGGGCGGCCGGGGGCGAGCGCCGTGGGCGTCGCGGACATCGCGGTCGCCCCGATCGTGGCCGGGGTCTTCGCGGAGCGCGGCACCTCCGCGCTGGTCTTCCGCGGGCGGGACGGGCTCGACGAGCTGACCGTCACCGCGCCGTCGGATGTCTGGGAGGTGCGCGGAGGCGAGGTGCGTTCCCATGTCCTGGACCCGCGCGAGGTCGTCGGCATCGAGCTCAGCCCGGCGGACTCGCTCCGCGGGGGTGACGCCGTGCACAACGCGGACGTCGTGCGCCGGGTCTTCGCCGGCGAGACCGACGGCCGGCTGCGATCGGTGCGCGAGGCGGTCCTGCTGAACGCGGCCGCCGGCGCGGTCGCCTTCGACGGCATCGGCGAGGTCGCCGAGGACGGCTTCCTCGAGCGGATCGGCGCCGCCTACCGCGAGGCGGAGGAGGCTCTCGAGTCGGGCCGGCCGACGGACCTCGTGTCCCGCTGGGCCCGCGCATCGCAGGAGGCGTTCGACGCCGCGGTCTGAGCCGCGGTCGACCGGGCGACGAGGCCGCCGTCCGAGGCGGTGCCGGGGGACGTGCGGAGACGAGGAGGGCCGAGGGCGCATCGCGCTCCCGGCCCTCCTCCCGTCTCGGCGGTGCTCGACCTCAGCTGTCGATGCCGAGGTCGAAGGCGGCGTCGAGGTCGCGCTTCGAATAGGTGCGGAAGGCGATGTTGGTGCTCGTGTCGAGCACGCCCTCGACCTTGCTGAGGCGGTCGGCGATGACGTCGGCGAGCTCGTCGTGGGCGCGGACCTTGACGACGGCCACGAGGTCCACGTCGCCCGTCACCGAGTAGACCTGCTCCACGCCGTCGAGGTCGACGATCTCCTGGGCGACCTCGGGAATGCGGTGGGGCTCGACGATGATCGAGACGATGGCCGTGATCATGGGATCTCCTCTGGACGCGGCGCCGGAGCGCCTCGGGCATGCGATGGCACGAGCCTATTCCCTCGCGGCCTGCGCGGTGCGTGCGAAGACCTCGGCGAGACGCTCGGCGGAGAAGCGGGCGCGGGCGGGGACCTCCCAGGAGCCCTCGCAGAGCACGGTGCGCACCCCGTCGCCCTCGAGCCATCCGAGGAGCAGCTCGGTCTCCTCATGGTGGCCCTGGCACAGCGGCCCGGCGAGCTCCTCCTCGCCCTGGCCCGTGAGGGCGAGGGCGCGGGCGGCGGCGAGCGGATCGGCGCGATGGGGGACGAGCAGGGTGCCGGAGAACCGGCCGCGGCGCACGGCGAGGAGCTCCCATCCCCGACCGCCGACGACGGGATCGCTGCTGGGACGAGCGGCGATCAGGAGCGGCACGCGAGAGATCGCACGCAGGCGGGCGGCTCGGCGCGCGGCGCGGAGATAGGCGTCGGCGGTGCGACGGACCCGGTCCGCGTCCTCGTAGCGGCCGGCGCTCGAGTGCACCCGCATGCGCGACGCCGCGTGGACGAGGACCTCCTCGGGATCCTCGAGCATCGCGCGGCGGACCCGGTCGCGATGCCCGCCCCGGCGACCCTGCGCCCCCGCATCACCGGTCCCGTCGGGGCTGCTAGAGCCGTCGGGGCCGACAGAGCCGACAGAGCCGTCGGAGCCGTCGGGCGGATCGTCGAGCCGGCGGCCGCCGAAGGAGGAGCCGGAGCCCAGCACGGCATCGGTCAGGAGCGCGCGCAGGGGTTCGACGTCGTGCCGCGAGGCGAGCGGGCCGATATGGGCGGTGCCGTCGGCCTCGTCGCGGGCCAGCCGTGCGGCGCGCAGGCCCTCGCGGCCGCTGCCCAGGCGCAGCCAGAGGGCCTTCTCCGGGCGCAGGGAGCGGCGGTTCGACGGAGGCTTCTCCCGGCCGATGATGCGCAGCTCGCGGACGGCCGCCTCGGTGGGGGTGACGCACTCGATGACCCGGATCTCCTCGGCGCGGGGGAGCATGTCCAGGACGCGGCGCCGGGTCTCGGCGGCCGTGAAGTAGGTGCGCACCCGCGAGCGCAGATCGCGGGAGGTGCCGACGTACAGCACGGAGCCCTCGGCGTCGAGGAACTGGTAGACGCCCGGCACCGAGGGGATGGACTCCGCGAGGTGCTTCTTGCGCAGCTGCACCGGGGTCGCGCGCCGGTGCGCGGAGACCAGGTCCTCGAGGGTCGAGGCGCCGTGCGGTCCCAGCCGGGCGATGATGGCGTGGAGCACGTCGACGGTCGCCCGCGCGTCCGAGAGGGCCCGGTGATCCGGGGTGATGGAGGCGCCGACGTGCGCCGCGAGGGTCCCGAGCCGGTGGTTCGCGACCTCGTCGCGCCGGTAGACCGTGCGGGCGAGCGCGAGCGTGTCGAGCACGGCGGGATCCGGCCAGGCCACCTCGCAGACGGCCGCCTGCGCGCGCAGGAAGCCGATGTCGAAGCGGGCGTTGTGCGCGACCAGGGCCGCATCGCCGACGAAGTCGAGGAACATCGGGAGGACGGCGTGGATGCGCGGGGCGTCGGCGACCATCCGGTCGGAGATGCCGGTGAGCGAGGCGACGTAGGCGGGGATCGGGCGGCCGGGGTCGACGAAGCTGCGGAACTCCCCGAGCACCTCGCCGCCGCAGACCTTGACCGCGCCGATCTCGGTGATCGCATCGCTGGCCGGGTCGGTGCCGGTCGTCTCGAGGTCGACGACGACCAGGGTGGCCTCCGCGAGCGGGGTGCCGAGATCGTCGAAGCTGAGCTGGCGGCGGGCGGGCATGCAGGCAGGGTACGACGCAGCCCCGACAGTCCGAGCGGTCGGACGGCCGGGGCCGCGAGGTTCTCCGCAGGGGCGCAGAGCAGCCCGAGGATCAGGCGGGCTTGCGGGGCGTCGAGTAGATGTCCTCGATGACCCCGGCGAAGTCCTTGACCACGACGTTGCGCTTGAGCTTCAGCGACGGCGTGAGGTAGCCGTTCTCCTCGGTGAAGTCGGTGTCGATCACCCGGAACACGCGGATGGACTCCGCCCGGGAGACCGTCGAGTTGGCCTTGTCGACGACGGTCTGCAGCTCGGCGAGGACGCGCTGGTCCGTCGCGGCCTCCGTGACCGTCAGCTCCGGAAGGCCGTTGTTCTTCAACCAGGTCGGCAGCATCTCGGCGTCGAGGGTGAGGATCGCCGCGACGAAGGGCTTCTGGTCGCCGGTCACGATGCACTGGCTGACCAGCGGATGCGAGCGCAGCTGGTCCTCGAGCTGGGCGGGGGAGATGTTCTTGCCGCCCGCGGTCACGATGACCTCCTTGGAGCGCCCGGTGATGGTGAGGGAGCCGTCCTCGTCCAGGGAACCGAGATCGCCGGTGCGGAACCATCCGTCGCGCAGGGCCTCGGCGGTGGCCTCGGGGTTGTCGTGATAGCCCTTGAAGACCATCACGCCCTTGACGAGGATCTCGCCGTCGTCGTCGATCGCCACGGTCGCGCCGGGCAGCGGGGGGCCGACGGTTCCAGGCTTGACGTTCCAGGGCAGGTTCACGCCCACCGGGGCGGTGGTCTCGGTCAGGCCGTAGCCCTCGAGGACGGTCACGCCGATGCCGCGGAAGAAGTGCGCCAGGCGCGAGCCCAGCGGTGCGCCGCCGGAGACCGCCCACGAGACCTGCCCGCCCATGGCATCGCGCAGGGTGCTGTAGACGAGCTTGTCGAACAGGCGGTGCTTGAGCTTCAGCAGCGCGGGCACCTTGCCGGCGGACTCGGCCTTCGACCAGGCGATCGCGGTGTCCGCGGCCGTGGCGAAGATCTTGCCCTTGCCGCCGGCGATGGCCTTCGCCTCGGCGCCGTTGTACACCTTCTCGAACACGCGGGGGACCGCGAGCAGGAAGGTCGGACGGAAGGCCTGGAGATCGGGCAGGAGGTTCTTCGTGTCCGCGGTGAAGGCGGTCGTGACCGGCCAGGCGATCGCGAGCACGGTCAGCAGACGGGCGAACACGTGCGCCATCGGCAGGAACATGAGCATCCGGGAGCCCGGCGGGAGGACGTGGTCGCCCAGCAGGGTCAGCGCGCTGCGCGTGGTGTCCACGAAGTTGGCGTGGGTGAGCTCGGCGCCCTTGGGGCGACCGGTCGTCCCCGAGGTGTAGATGATCGTGGCGACATCGGCCATGCGGCGGGAGGTGCGACGCTGCTCGAGCACGTCGTCGTCGATCTCCTCGCCGCGCTCCTTGAGCTCGTCGAGGATGCCGTCGTCGATGACGCCGATGCGGTCGAGATGGGGGAGCTCGCCGCGGACGGACTCCATGTCCTCCCGATGGCGGGTCTGCTCGACGAGGGCGAAGCGCGCCTTGGAGTTCGAGGCGATCCACTGGATCTGGCTCGGGGAGGAGGTCTCGTAGATCGGGACGCTCACGCCTCCGGCCCACCAGATCGCGAAGTCCGCGAGGGCCCACTCGTAGCGGGTGCGCGAGAGGATGGCGACGACATCGCCGCTCTCGACGCCGACGGCGATCAGCCCCTTGGCGACGGCGCGGACCTCCTCGAGGAACGCGGCGGAGGACATGGGCGCGTAACCGCCCCGTCCGTCGGCCCTCTCGAAGACGGGGACGCCCGCGTCGGACGCGACGCGTCCGAGCAGGAGGTCGGTGGCGTTCTCGTCCTCGCGGCTCTGGTGCTGTGCGGCGGTGCCGTACTGCTTCATCGAATCTCCTTCGATCCGGACGGGCCCCAGCTCTTGTCAGCCGGGGACGCTCGCCCGGAAGCGCTGGTGGGTCCTGGGGATTCTACGTCAGCGCACCCTACGATGGTCCTGACATTCGGGGACGACCAGGAAGGGAACACATGCTCTCCATCGGTGTGGACATCGGCGGGACCAAGATCGCGGCCGGGGTGGTGGACGAGGAGGGGCGGATCATCGCCTCGACCACGCGCAGCACTCCGGCGACGGACGCGGAGCTCATCGAGGCGGGCGTCGCGGACGCCGTCGCGGAGCTGCGCGCCGATCACGAGGTGATCGGCGTGGGCGTCGGCGCGGCGGGCTTCGTCGACGCGGATCGCCGCACCGTCCGCTTCGCGGCCAACCTCGCCTGGCGCCAGCATCCGCTGGCCGACCGCATCGAGGCGCTCGTGAACCTCCCGGTCGTCGTCGAGAACGATGCCAACGCGGCCGGCTGGGCCGAGTACCGCTTCGGCGCGGCGCGGGACGCCGAGCACATGCTCATGGTCACCGTCGGAACCGGTCTGGGAGGTGCCGTCGTGCTCGACGGCCGGCTGCTGCGCGGCTCCGGCGGCTTCGCCGGGGAGATCGCCCACATGACGGCGGTCCCCGACGGCCAGTGGTGCGGCTGCGGTCGTCGCGGCTGCCTCGAGCAGTACACCGCCGGCACCGCGCTCGTGCGCGCCGCCAAGCATCGGGCGAAGACCGGCGACCCCGTCATGGCCCCGCTCATCGAGGCGGCCGGCGGCCGGGCCAAGGACATCGACGGACCCCTCATCACCGGGCTCGCCCAGCAGGGCGATCCCGCATCGATCGATCTGATCGCCGAGCTGGGCGATGCGCTCGGACGGGGCGTGGCATCGATCGCCGCCCTGCTGGACCCGAGCGTCGTGGTCGTCGGCGGCGGCGTCGTGGCCGCCGGGGAGCTCCTCATCGGCCCGGCGCGGAAGGCTTTCGAGGCCGACGTCACCGCGAGGATGCACCGCGACATGCCGGAGTGGCTCGCCGCGAGCATGGGCAACGACGCGGGCATCGTCGGCGCGGCGGACCTCGCTCGCTGAGGACGCGTCCAGGATCGGCGCGACGGCGCCGGGGTCCGGTCCGAGCTCCGGCTCGAGATCAGACCTCGGCGCCGTCGTCGTCGCTGCGGTCCGTCGGCACCTTCATCAGCAGGGCCACCAGGCCGCCGAGCGCGGCGGCGCCGCCGAGCCATCCCAGCCACACCGGCAGCGTGTCGGAGACGGCGACCACCAGGAGCAGCGCGAGCCCGCCCAGCAGAGCCGTCCAGCCCCACAGCGTCCCCGAGGTGCCCTCGGGGAGATCGGGATCCGGCTCGATGAAGTCTCCCGGGAGCGGGATGTCGTCGTCATCGTCCCCGTCGAGCTCGGCGTGCCCGGTGCGGGGGCGGGACGGGGGACCGTCGGCCGCCCGGCGCCGCCGGCCTGCGCCGCCGGCGGCACCGGCTCCCAGACCCCCGGCCGACGGATGCGCGGCCCGGGCGCGCGCCCGCGCGTCGGCCGACGGCGGCTCGGCCGGGCTGTCCGGTCCGTAGGAGCCGAAGGCGTCGTCGGCCGAGGGGGCCGACGGAGCGGAGGGTGCGGACGAGGAGGAGCCGCGGCCCGCGGACGGGCCGTCGTCGGCGGCGGGCTCCTTCGGCGCGCGCCCGGGGCGCAGCACCATGCCCTCGCCCTCGAGCATGCGGGCGAACTCCGCATCGACGTCGCGCGGGTCCCTCCGGCCCTCCTCGGGAGCGGTCATCGACCCTCCCGAGCGGGCCGGGGCACGTGCTGGTCCAGGAAGCGCGCCGAGTTCTCGAAGAGCAGCTCGGCGTCGTGGTCCAGCGGCACCAGATGATGGCTGCGCGGGAGCGGGAGGCGCTCGACCTCGCCGCGGACGCCCGCGGCGACGATGTCGCTGTCCGTCGGCGGCACCGTGTGGTCGACGCTCGAGGTCGCGAGCAGCAGGGGGACCTCGATCGCCCCCAGCCCGGCCCGGGTCCGGGAGAAGAGGCGGCGCAGCTCGCCGATCGAGCGGACCGGGAGCCGGTCGTAGGCCTCCTCCTCGGCGCCCTCGAGGGCGATGTCCGAGCCGATCCCCGCCAGGGAGGGGAGCACGCGGGAGAGCGGACGCGCGATCCTGGCGACGGCGGGCAGGGTCATCCCCGGATTCACGGCCACGATCGCCGCGATGCGACCGCGCAGCTCCGCGTCCTCCGCGAGGGCCAGGGTGAGCGCCCCGCCCATCGAGAGCCCCCCGATGGCGATGGGACCGTGGGACTCCGAGAGCTCGAGCGCGGTCTCCCGCAGGGCGCCGTACCACTGGTCGGATGTGGTCGTGGACATCTCCTGCCAGGTGGTGCCGTGACCGGGGAGCAGGGGGAGCTCGACCTCCCAGCCGAGGGCGGCATGGTGCTCCGCCCAGGGTCGCAGGGACTGGGGCGATCCTGTGAAGCCGTGGCACAGGAGGAGGCCGCCGCGCGGACTAGAGTGACCCCGGGCGCGCCAGGGACGGGACATTTCGCTGAACGCCATGGGTCCATCGTCGCACTCGCGCCGACCGTCCACATCCCGGTTCCCCCGCTCGAGCATCCCCGCAGGAGATTCCCGTGCTCTACGACATCGCCAAGCCGCCCGTCGCGGCCCTGCTCCGCCTCGTGTGGAAGCCGGGCATCGAGGGCGCCGAGAACGTCCCGGAGGACGGCCCGGCGATCCTCGCCTCGAACCATCTGGCCTACTCCGACACCGTGATCCTGCCGGCGCAGCTGCGGCGCACGGTCCACTTCCTCGGCAAGTCGGACATCTTCGCCGGAGGATCCCCGGTGAACGCCGTCCTCGCCCGGATGATGCGCGGCCTGAACGTCATGCCCGTGGACCGTTCGGGCGGGCGGGCCTCGGCGACCGCGATCGAGGCGGGTCTCGAGGTGCTGCGCGCCGGCGATCTGCTGGGCATCTACCCCGAGGGGACGCGGAGCCCCGACGGGCGGCTCTATCGCGGGAAGACGGGCGTCGCCCGGTTCGCCCTCGCGACCGGTGCGCCGATCATCCCGGTCGCGATGCTCGGCAGCTTCGAGGCCCAGCGCGGCCGCCGATACATCCCGCGCCGGAGCCCCCGCATCCGCGCCGTGCTCGGCGCGCCCGTCGACGCCGCGGCGATCGCCGCCCGTCTCGAGGGGGCGGAGGAGGCGCGCGTGCTGCGGGCCGTGACCGACGAGGTGATGGAGCGGATCCGGGAGATCTCGGGGCAGGAGCAGGTCGACGAGTACGCCGCCGATGTGAAGCGGCGGCTGCGGGCCGAGGCGGCGCAGCAGCGGCCGACGGGCTGAGCGCGAGCGTGATGCCGGTCCCGAGCGCCGGGACGCGGGCTCCGCGCACGGGCGCGCGCCAGTACCCTGGGAGGGTGACTCAGTACAGCCCCGGCGCCCCCGCTCGTGCGCACTCGTTCTCCCTGTCCGCGGCAGACGACGGCCTCGCGGCGCTCGGCGCATGGCGCGAGCTCCCGCGGGTGCAGCAGCCCACCTGGCCGGATGAGGGCGTCCGCGCCCAGGTCTTCGACCAGCTCCGTGCCGCGCCCCCGCTGGTCTTCGCCGGCGAGGTGGACGTGCTGCGCAGCCGGCTCGCGGCCGCCGCACGCGGCGAGGCGTTCCTCCTGCAGGGCGGCGACTGCGCCGAGACCTTCGCCGAGTCGACGGCCGATCGCATCCGCAACAAGATCCGCACAATCCTGCAGATGTCCGCGGTGCTCACCTACGGCGCCTCGGTGCCGGTGGTGAAGATGGGCCGGATGGCGGGCCAGTTCGCCAAGCCGCGGTCCTCGGACGTGGAGACCCGCGACGGGATCACCCTCCCGACCTACCGCGGGGACGCGGTCAACGACTACGCCTTCACCGAGGAGTCCCGGATCCCCGATCCGAACCGGCTGTGGAGGACCTACACCACCAGCGCCTCGACGCTGAACCTGATGCGCGCCTTCACCGGCGGGGGCTTCGCGGACCTGCGCGAGGTGCACTCGTGGAACCGCGGCTTCACCTCCGGGCCGGGCTACGACCGCTACGAGGAGCTGGCGGCGCAGATCGACAAGGCCATCCGCTTCATGGACGCCATCGGCGCCGACTTCGACGCGCTCAAGGTCGTCGAGTTCTACGCCTCCCACGAGGCCCTGCTGCTGGACTACGAGGAGGCGATGGCGCGCATCGACTCCCGCACCGGCGAGATCTACGGCTGCTCCGGACACTTCCTGTGGATCGGCGAGCGCACCCGTCAGCTCGACGGCGCGCACGTGGACTTCATGTCGCGCCTGCGCAACCCCATCGGCGTGAAGCTCGGCCCCGACGCCTCGGTCGACGATGCCCTGCGCCTGATCGACAGGCTCGACCCCGAGCGCGAGCCGGGCCGTCTGACCTTCGTCTCGCGCATGGGTGCGGGCAAGGTCCGCGACCGCCTGCCGGCGCTCGTCGAGGGCGTGCGGGACGCCGGCGCCCAGGTGGCGTGGGTGACCGACCCGATGCACGGCAACACCATCACCTCGAGCAACGGCTACAAGACGCGGCGCTTCGAGGACATCCTCGATGAGGTCGTCGGGTTCTTCGAGGTCCATCAGGCGCTCGGGACGACCCCGGCCGGCCTGCACATGGAGCTCACCGGCGATGACGTCACCGAGGTGCTCGGCGGTGCCGGCGAGATCGACGAGGCGGGTCTCGCGCGCCGCTACGAGACGGTCGTGGACCCGCGCCTGAACCATCAGCAGTCGCTCGAGCTCGCGTTCCTGGTCGCGGAGATGCTCTCGCGCCGCTGAGCCGGAGACGCCGCCTCGCTGCGGCCGACGCCACGGCCCCTGCGGCCGACGGAAGGGCCCGACGCCTCGGCGTCGGGCCCTTCCGCGTCGGTGATGGGTCGATGATTCCGTCGGCCCGTCGGCCCGTCGGCCCGTCGGCCCGTCGGTGCGCCGGCGCGTCGGTGCGCCGGCGCGTCAGAAGATGGTGATGGTGATCGTCGAGCCCTTGGCGAGCTCGCTGCCGGCCTCGGCGGACTGCTGGTAGACGAGGTCGAAGACCGGGTCGTCGTTCTCGTACTCGACGGTCACGGAGAAGCCGGCGGCCTGGAGGGCGGCGACCGCATCGGCCTCGGTCTTCTTGAAGACGTCGGGGACGGTCACCATCTCGGGACCGAGCGAGGTGACCACCGAGACGGTGTCCCCGCGGTAGGCGGTCCCGGAGGCGGGGCTCTGGGAGATGACGGCGCCGGCCGGGACCGAGCCGGAGTACTGGCTCGTCGAGGTGACGACGAAGCCGCGGCCCTCGAGGGTGCTGCGGGCCTCGGAGCCGCTGCGTCCGACGACGGACGGGATGGAGATCGGTTCGCGGCCCTGGGAGACGACCACATGGACCTCTCCGCCTGCGGGGAGCTCCGCGGCGTCCTGCTCCTGGGAGATGACGACGCCGGCGGCGACGGTCTCGGAGTAGGCGGGGTCGTCCTCGACGATCACGAGGCCGAGGGCCTCGATCTGCGCGGTCGCGTCCTCGAGGGTCTCGCCCTCGACCTCCGGCACGGTGAACAGCTCCACGCCCTTGGAGACGACGAGGCGGACGTTCTCGCCCTTCTTCACCGTGGTCCCGGCCGCGGGGTCGGCGGAGATGACATGCCCGGCGGGGACGGTGTCGTCGAACCGCTCGACGGTGCGGACCGACAGGCCCGAGGCATCGAGCATCGCCTCGGCGTCCCGCAGCTGCGTCCCGGCGAGCACGGGGATGGTGCGGTCGGCACCGGGGCCGGTGTTCGCGTACCAGCCGTAGCCGGTCCAGCCGCCGGTGGCGAGGGCGCCGACCAGGACCAGCCAGGCGAGGGCCGCGAGCGCGGGGGAGCGTCGGCGCGCTCCCTGTCGCAGGTGCCGTCCGCGGCGCCCGCGGGGCCGGCGCAGGACCACCGTGTTGGGGCCGGCGGACTCGTCGTCGGCGGAGCGGGCATCGCCGGAGGGACGGTCGGTGTCGGTGTCGGTGTCGGTATCGCTGTCGGCAGCGGTCCCGTCGGCTCCGCCGTCGGGCGGCCCGTCGGAGTCGGCGGCGTCGAGGGCGCTCTCCGCGTCGACGGCCGGTGGGAGGGCGCCGCCCCAGGAGGGCGGGAAGACGCGCGCATCGCCGTGGAGCTCGGCGACGATCTCGTCGAGGGAGGCGGTCAGACGGGGCACCTCGCCGGTGTCCGGGTCCGAGATCGGCCGCGGGCGGCCGTCGAGCGCCGCGGGGGAGAGCTGCGACTGCAGCTCCCGCACGCTCCGCAGGAGCTCCGAGGCGCTCGCCGGACGCTGCTCCACCCGTCGGTCGCTCGCCCAGGTCACGAGCGCATCCAGCTCCCGGGGAACGCCCTGGGCGCGGACGGAGGGCGCCGGGATGTCCTCGTGCACGTGCTGGAAGGCGATGTGGACGGGCTGATCGCCGAGGAAGGGCTGCGATCCCGTCAGCATCTCGAAGAGCACCACGCCGAGGGAGTACAGGTCGCTGCGCTCGTCGCAGTGCCCGCGGGTGACCACTTCGGGGCTGATGTAGGCGACGGTCCCCAGCAGCGTCGTGCTCGCTGACGAGTTCGAGGTGCCGATCGCGCGCGCGAGACCGAAGTCGGCGACCTTCACGACGCCCTCCGGGTCGATCAGGATGTTCTCCGGCTTGATGTCGCGATGGACGATCCCTGCGGCATGAGCCGCGACGAGCGCTTCGAGGACCTGGGCCGTCACATCGAGCGCATCGCCGACGGTGAGCCGGCCCTCCTCGGTGATCCGCGCACGCAGAGTCTCGCCCTCGACGAGCTCCATGGCGAGGTAGATCCGGTCCTCGTCGGAGCCCTGGTCGAAGACGCCGACGACATTGCGATGGGCGAGCCGCGCGGCGCTGCGGGCCTCGCGCGCGAAGCGCCGACGGAAGTCCTCGTCCTGCGCCAGATGGGGGTGCATGATCTTCAGCGCCACGACCCGGTCCAGCCGCTCGTCGTGGCCCCGATAGACCGTCGCCATGCCGCCGCGCGCGATCGGCTCCTCGACCCGATAGCGGTCGTCGAGGAGCTGGCTGATGCCGGGGGAAGTCGACGTCGCCGAGCTCACGAGGCCACCATAGGAGGCGGCGGTCCCGGGGGTCGGTTCCGACACGATCCGAGGGCCCTGCTGTGGCGAGGCCGACGGCCGGGCGGCAGCGGTCGGCTCGCCCCCGCCGCGCGGACGTGGCACCCTTGCGGTGTGAATGCGCTCGACGATCTCATCTCCGACTGGCTGACCCTGCCCGATGCCGCCCTCGTGCTGGACATCGATGTCTCCAAGGTCCGCCGCCTCATCGACGAGGGCGCTCTCGTCGCCGTGCGCCGCGGGGATCCCGTAGTCCGCTCCATCCCGGCCGAGCTGCTCCTCGACGGCGCGGTCGTCCCGCACCTCCCCGGCACCGTGACGGTGCTGCGCGACGGCGGGTTCGACGACGCCGAGCTCCTCGCGTGGCTCTTCACCGCGGACGAGACCCTCCCGGGTCGGCCCATCGACCATCTGCGCCGCGGCCAGCGCGGCGAGGTCCGACGACGGGCGCTGGCGCTCGCCTTCTGACGCTCGCGGTCAGGCGCGCGACCAGGTCGGGCCGTTGCCCGAGAGCACCGGGCCGCGGCCCGGCCTCAGACCGGCAGCGAGGCGACGTCGGTCGCCTGCGCCGCCAGCCTCGCGAGCCCCTCGACGCCCGGGCCCGTGAGGCCCCTCGCCCCGGTGAGCAGCGCCTCGGCGCGGCGCGCGCGTTCGCGGACGTCCTGCGCGACGGACGCCACAGCGCCGGTGGACACCATCAGTGCGTGCACGGCCGCCACCTGCTCCGGATCCGCCGCGGGGTCCCCGACGGTCCGGCCGATCAGCGCCCGGCCCGCGTCGTCGGCGGCCGCGAGGGTGCGTGCGAGGAGCACGGTGCGCTTGCCCTCGACGATGTCCCCGCCCAGCGGCTTCCCGGTCGCATCGACGTCGCCGACGACGCTGAGGAGGTCGTCGCGCAGCTGGAAGGCGGTGCCGACCTCGACCGCCCAGGCGGCGAGGTCCTCCAGCGCCTCGCCGCTCGCGCCCATCAGCGCCGCGCCGATGCGGACGGGGCGGAGCACCGTGTAGGGGACCGTCTTCCAGCGGATGACCGACAGGGCCGCCGACTCCTCGTCCCCGGTGGATCGGAATCCGCCGGCCTGGTGGAGGATGTCGAGGTACTGGCCCGACATGACCTCGGTGCGCAGGAGATCGAACTCGTCGAGCCCGCGCAGGGCGTCCTCGGCACGCAGCTCCCCGCCGGCCTCGCGGACCAGACGGGCGGCGACCTGCTCGGCCCAGGTCAGGGAGAGATCGCCGAGGACGATGGCCGTGGCCACGCCGAACTCCTCGGGGGAGCCGCCGAGGGAGGCGGTGCGGTGCGCCTCCGCGGCGGCGATATGCAGGGCGGGGCGACCGCGGCGCATCGGCGAATGATCGATCACGTCGTCGTGCATGAGGGCCGCCGCCTGGACGAGCTCGATGGCGGCCCCGGCGCGGGCCAGGGCCTCCGTCCGCTCCTCCGAAGGAGCCGAGCCCAGAGCCGCCGCCCCCGCCCAGAAGCAGAAGCGGGGACGCAGGAGCTTGCCGCCCACCAGGTAGCCCTCCAGGGAGTCGACCAGGATGGTCGTCTCGGGGGCGATCGCCCGCAGCCGCTCCCGCTGCTCGAGGAGGAGCGAGCTCTGGATCGCCTCGATGCGTTCGACCAGGCGGCGGTCGAGATCCTGGGCGGCGGGAAGGGGATGGGCGCTGTGCGCGCCGTGCGTGGTCATCGGGCTGGCACCTCCATGGGGACTCCTCCGATCCTCCCACGTCCGCACCGCGCGGCACTCCTCCCCAATCCGTCGTCGTCCACAGAAGAGACCGTCGTCTCCCGTGCGCATCGCCCGTGCGCCACTGTCGGGGCATGACGACGCACAGCATCTCCGGCCCCGCCCCGCTCCGCACCTCTCCCCAGGCCCCCTCCGCCGACGGCGATCCCGTCGGAGGCGACCGGCGGTTCTCGACCGACGACCCCGCGGCCCTGCTCGCCGAGACCCGTCGGGCGCTGCGCCGTCCGGTGCGCGACTCCTTCGTCCTGATCGCCCATGACGGGCCGGGCAGCAGGCCGACGTTCGCCCGCTCGGCCCTGCGGTTCCTGCTCGCCGACGATGCGATCGACGTCCTCGAGCATCAGTTCGCCGTCCTCCGCGACGCCGGATCGAGCCGGGCGACGGCCCTGGTCGTGATCGGCGACGGCCGCGACGACATCCCGGAGCCGCTGCTCGACGAGTGCGCCGAGCGCCTCGCTCCGCTCGTCATCGCCACCGCCGGCCTCATGCTCCCCGACCCCTTCCCGCTCGACGCGGTGTGGGTCCTGGCGGGCGGCCGAGCCCGGCAGGTCCTCCCCGCCGGCCAGGACGACGGGGACTGGGTCGTGGCGATCTCCCCGGCACTCGCGCTCGCACCGCGCGAAGAAGGCGATGAGGGCGACCCGGCGGAGTGCGACGCGCTCGATCCCGAGACGCTCCGGCGGATCGTCCCGGTCGTCGGCCGAGCCCTGCGCAGCGAACGGCACGGGCCGGACGGCGCTCCGAGAGCCGACGGACGCCGCCGTCCGTCGGAGCGGCACGAGGGCGCAGAGGACATCGCCGAGCTCTTCGCGCTCGCCCGCGGAGCCATCGCGCGGCTGCGCGGCACCGGGGGAGCGCCGGACGCGCCGACGGGAGGGTCCGTGACGGACTGTGAACTCGTGGCACGGCTGCTGGCCGCGCTCGGCGCGAGCGCCGACCACTGGTCGCTGTGGGAACGGTGCGCCGAGCACGGAACGGCCTCGGATCCCCGCGGCGAGGATCTGCTCTCGCGGATCGTCGAGGACCCGGACTTCGCTCCCCATCCCGATGTCGTCGCTGGTGGGGAGTGGTTCCGGAGCCTGGAGGACATGCGCCTGCTGTGCGAGGAGATCCTGCAGGAGGAGCGCTCCGACACGAATCCGCGCGTCCTCGAGGCATGGCGAGGGCTCACCGTGGTGCTGTGCCTGCTGGACTGGTGGAACCATCACCTGGCGGCCGCCGGCGATCTCATCGACGAGCTGCGGGAGCACGATCCCGCGTCGCGTCTGGCACTCTTGCTGATGCGCCTGATCGACGTCCCCCTGCAGCCGGCCTGGCGGCCCTCTGCGCACTCGACGTCATCCTCGGCGCACGCAGCAGGGAAGGAGCAGCAGAGTCCGTGACGATGACCAGCGATCGGCAGAACGAGGCCGAGGCACGCGCTGCCGGCAGGACGGACGACGCTCCCGCCGGCGATGACGACGTGCGGTCGGACGGCGCCTGGCGCCCTGCCGACGGTCCCGGAGACCGGCGCTTCGCCGAGATCGGTCCGCTCCGTCTCGAGAGCGGCGCCGTGCTCGATCGCGTCACCATGGCCTACGAGACCTGGGGCGCGCTCGACGCCGATCGCAGCAACGTCGTCCTCGTCCTCCACGCGCTCACCGGCGACTCCCATGTCCGCGGCCCCGCCGGCCCCGCGCACCCCAGCCCCGGCTGGTGGGAGGACCTGATCGGGCCGGGCCGGTCCATCGACACCGACCGCTGGTTCGTCATCGCCCCGAACGTCCTGGGGGGATGCCAGGGCTCCACCGGTCCCAGCTCCCCGGGCCCCGACGGGCGCCCCTGGGGCTCCCGCTTCCCCTCCTTGACGATCCGCGACCAGGTCGCCGCCGAGCACGCCCTCTGCGCACAGCTCGGACTGCACCGGATCGCCCTGGTCGTCGGCGGCTCCATGGGCGGCATGCGCGCGGTGGAGTGGGCCGTGACCCACCCCGAGGAGGTCCAGCGCCTCGCCGTGCTCGCCAGCTCGGCGCGCGCGAGCGCCGATCAGATCGCCTGGAACTCGGCGCAGATCGCCGCGATCCGCGCCGACGCGGGCTTCCACGGCGGCGACTACTACGACCTGCCGGCGGAGGAGGGCCCCCATCGCGGGCTCGGCGTGGCCCGGCGCATCGCGCACACCACCTATCGGACCGCGACGGAGCTCGAGTCCCGCTTCGGCAATCGCGCGCAGGGAGATGAGGACCCCCTGGCCGGGGGCGGCCGCCACCAGGTCACCAGCTACCTCGACCATCACGCCGCGAAGCTCGCCCGCCGCTTCGACGCGAACTCCTATCTCGTCCTGGCGCAGTCCATGAACACGCATGACGTCGGACGCGGGCGAGGCGGCACCGCCGCAGCGCTCGCCGCGGTGCGGGCGCGCACGCTCGTCGTCGCCATCGACTCCGACCGGCTGTTCCCGCCCGAGCTCGTCCACGAGATGGCCGAGCACATCCCCGACGCCCGGTGGGGACTGGCCCGATCCCCGATCGGGCACGACGCCTTCCTCGTCGCGCATCAGGACCTCCAGGAGTGGATCGCACAGCTCCTGGACGGATAAGCTGACCGGACCCGTCGCCGGGGATGCGTCCCCGGTGCCCGCTTCATCCCCAGGGGGAGCTTCCGCATGACCATCGTGGTGGGCTACTCGCCGTCCGGTCAGGGGAAGGCCGCGCTGCGCGCCGCCGTCCGCGATGCCCGACGCACGCATCAGGACGTCGTGGTCGCGTCGCACCAGTACTTCGACGCCGAGGCCGGGGGCCCCGCCGTCGCCGACGAGGCCGCTGTGCGGGAGGCGCTCGCCGAGCTCGGCGAGGAGGGCCTCGAGGATCTGGACATCACGGTTCGCGACGGCGAGGGTCAGGACATCGGAGACTTCCTCCTCGCACTCGCCGAGGAGCTCTCCGCACGCCTGCTCGTGATCGGCCTGCGCTGGAAGTCGCCCATCGGCAAGCTCAACCTCGGCGCCTCCGCGCGCCGGGTCGTGATGGGAGCCCCCTGCCCGGTGCTGGCGGTCAAGGAGCCGGAGGCGGCGAAGCCCGCCCCGGCCTCCCGCGGGTGGGCCTGACCGCTCATCGCGCCGCGCACCGGCACTGCGCATCAGCACGTCCGTCCCATCGCGCTCCCGGCGCCCGTCCGTCGCGCCGACAGGGGCTGAGTCGGGCTGGGAATAGAACGCTCGGCAGGGCGTTATACTCGACAGGCTTGACGGCACCGTGCCCTCTTGCGCCATGAACCGGTCGACCACCGGTCGACGGCGCACCGCGGACCCGTCAGCCGCGCCGAGACGACCGACCGCCCGAGAGTGCCGGCGCACCACCAGGTGCGCCGCCGGAAGAAGGAACTCTGTGACTCCCGCCAAGACTGCCTCGAAGAGCACTGGGACCGCCCGCGCTGCCTCCACGACGAAGACCGCCGAGGACGCAGGCGTCGACGAGACCGCCGCGACCGAGGAGGCCGCCGCGACCGAGGAGAAGCCCGCGCGCAAGACCGCTGCGAAGAAGA
This sequence comes from Brachybacterium netajii (SeqCode), assembly GCF_054114245.1. Taxonomy (NCBI): domain Bacteria; kingdom Bacillati; phylum Actinomycetota; class Actinomycetes; order Micrococcales; family Dermabacteraceae; genus Brachybacterium; species Brachybacterium netajii (SeqCode). Next base: position 86,234 of record NZ_JBSYXB010000002.1, read on the forward strand.
GGGCCGCCTCCACGACGCGGTCCAGGACGACCCGTGCGACCAAGGCGAAGACCGCCTCGGAGAGCGACGACGCCCGGGCCGACGGCGACGACGACTCCGAGGAGGAGACTCCCGCGAAGTCCGCCGCCGACGACAAGGTCGAGGCCTCCGGCGGCTTCGTCTTCAGCGCCGGCGAGGACGACTCCCCGGCGCAGCAGGTCGTCACCGCCGGCGCCACCGCGGACCCGGTCAAGGACTACCTCAAGCAGATCGGCAAGGTGGCGCTGCTGAACGCCGCCCAGGAGGTCGAGCTCGCCGAGCGCATCGAGGCCGGCCTGTTCGCCGAGCAGCTCCTCAAGCGCGACGAGTCGATCGTCAAGACCAAGAAGGGTCGCGAGCTCGCGATCATCGCCGAGGACGGCCGCGCTGCCAAGGATCACCTGCTCGAGGCGAACCTCCGCCTCGTCGTCTCGCTGGCCAAGCGCTACACGGGCCGCGGCATGCTCTTCCTGGATCTCATCCAGGAGGGCAACCTCGGTCTGATCCGCGCCGTGGAGAAGTTCGACTACTCCAAGGGCTACAAGTTCTCGACGTACGCCACCTGGTGGATCCGTCAGGCGATCACCCGCGCCATGGCGGATCAGGCCCGCACCATCCGCATCCCGGTGCACATGGTCGAGGTCATCAACAAGCTCGCCCGCGTGCAGCGGCAGATGCTCCAGGACCTGGGCCGCGAGCCCACCCCGGAGGAGCTGGCCAAGGAGCTCGACATGACCCCCGAGAAGGTCGTCGAGGTCCAGAAGTACGGTCGCGAGCCGATCTCCCTGCACACCCCGCTCGGCGAGGACGGCGACAGCGAGTTCGGCGACCTGATCGAGGACTCGGAGGCCGTCGTCCCGGCCGATGCCGTCAGCTTCACGCTCCTCCAGGAGCAGCTGCACTCGGTGCTGGACACCCTCTCCGAGCGCGAGGCCGGTGTGGTCTCCATGCGCTTCGGCCTCGAGGACGGGCAGCCGAAGACCCTCGACGAGATCGGCAAGGTCTACGGCGTGACCCGCGAGCGCATCCGTCAGATCGAGTCCAAGACGATGAGCAAGCTGCGTCACCCCTCGCGATCCCAGGTGCTGCGCGACTACCTCGACTGAGGTGACGCGCGAACTATCGACGGACGGCGCCGGCACCCCGGGAATGGGGGTCGGCGCCGTCCGTCTGCATCGGGTGGGTCCACAGGACTGGGAATCCCACCGTGACCTGCGGCTGGACATGCTGCGCGCCGACCCAGACGCCTTCTGGGCGCGAGCGGACCAGCTCTCCGCCTGGGATGAGGCGGACTGGAGGCGGGACGCCGCCGGGCCCCGTCGACATATCCAGGTCCGCCGGGGCGGTGCGGTGCTGGGCGGGATCGGCGTGCTGCCCGAGGGATACACCCCGGAGCACCCCCTCCCTGCGGACGCCGTGCATCTCGTCTCCCTCTGGGTGCGGCCCGCCGCTCGCGGCACCGGCCTGTCCGCCCTGCTGCTGCAGGGTGCAACGGAGCTGGCGATGGAGCTCGGGCGTCCGCGCCTGCTCCTCGACGTCGACGCCCGCAACATCCCCGCGCGTCGGCTGTACGAGCGCAGCGGCTTCCGCGCCACGGGGGCGGAGGAAGCGCGCGAGGGGACCGGCAGCCGGTGGATCGAGTACGGCGCCGACGCGCGGAGCATCGCCGGCGCCTGAACGCCGGACCGACCGCGGAGCCGCGTCCGGGATGGACGGCAGGGACGCCCGATGAACGACCGATGAACAGTCGTTCCATGAGCCGTTGAAACTCTGGTCACCTGTTCCAGCCGTGCGTACGGTGGCCATGTGATCAGCACCAGCATCCGGACGGCAGGCCGCCCCGTCGCCGTCCTCGACCTCGACGGAACGGTCGCTCTCGGCGACGGCCCCGCCCGGGCGTATGCAGAAGAGGCCTTCGCGCGCATGGATGCGGCGCAGGGGATGGCCGCCTCCGCCGCCTTCGCCGCCTGGATGGCGGGCGAGACGCAGGACGTCCACGCCGACGCCTACAGCGCCGTCGCCCGGCTCGCCGCCGCACTGCCCGCGCAGGACCTCCAGGAGGCCTACCTCGCCTCCCGTCGTCGCCTCGAGCGGGAATCGCTGGGGGAGAGCACGCCGGCGCGTCTGCGCGACGCGCTCGCGATCATGCGCGGCGCCGACATGGAGATCGTGCTCCTGACCAACTCCCCGGAGGTCGGGATCGGTGCGCTCCTGGGGCGTCTGGGCCTCGAGGACGCCTTCGACCAGGTCGTCGTCGACGCCGGGAAGCCCGCCCGGATCGGCGAGCACATGGCGGTGCTGCTGGGCGAGCAGCCGCCCCATCGGCTCCTCTCGATCGGCGACCACCACGCCAACGACATCGCGCCCGTCATCGCAGCCGGCGGCGTGGGAATGCTCATCACCGGATCCTGGGGGAGGGGCACGGACGCGGAGCATCCCGCGCACGCCTCCGCACCGACCTTCGACGCGCTGCTCCCGGCGATCAGCGACTACTGCGCGGACATCGACGGCGTCGGCACCGCCGCGACGATCGGCTCGCCCGACGTGCGCGGCGCGTTCGACGTGCACGGTGCGTCCGACGTGCGCGGCGCGTCCGACGCACGCGAGGCTGCGGACGAGCGCGACGCTGCAGATGGGGGCATCGCATGAGCACCGGTCCGGCGAACTCCCCGTCCGCCGCCCACGAGGATGCGGTGACGGCGCGCATCGGCGCGCTCCTGCACTCCCTCGGCCCTGCCGAGAAGCAGGTCGCCCAGGCGATCCTCGCGCATGCGGAGCAGATCCCCGACCTGTCCACGCAGGGCCTCGCGGATCTCTCCGGCACCTCCCGCGCGAGCGTCGTGCGCGCCTGCCAGACCTTCGGATACACCGGGTTCCAGCAGCTCCGGATCCTCATGGCCCGCGACAGCACCCTCGCCCGCCCCCACGCCGCGGGCGGGGAGGTGCCGGGGTCCCCGATCCAGGCGATGGGGACGCTCGTCGCGGATCTCGCCGGTGCCGCCTCGCTCCTGGACGCCGCCCAGCTCGAGGCGAGCATCGGGGACCTCGGCGCCGCGCCGAGGATCCTCGTCGCCTCCGGCGGCCTGAGCGCACCGGTCGGAGCCGATGCGGCCGCGCGGCTGCTGCGCCTGGGATGCACGGTGCTGGCGCCCTCGGATCCGCTCGAGGCGGAGATCGCCGCGAGCCTCCTGGGACCGGGCGACGCGTGCCTGGTCATCAGCGCCTCCGGCACCAACGCCGAGGCCGTCCGCACCGCGCGCCGCGCCGCCGCCCGGGGTGCGCAGGTGATCGCACTGGTCGCGGCGCTGGGCACCCCGCTCGAGGAGATCGCGACGCGCACCCATGCCGTCGCCGTCCCTCCGCGGCCCGTCGTCGAGGACCTCGCGATCCCGACCCGTCTCGCCCTGCACCTGCTGGTGGAGGCGCTCGCCGCATCCCTCGCGGTCGGCCTGGGCGAGAGCGGGATCAGCGCCAGCGTCCGCACCCTCGAGGCGGCGAGCGACCATGTCCACGAGTGAGCTGACCGCCCCGGCCCCCGCGGCATCCCCGGCTCCTGCGCGGCGCCGCGTCCCGCGCGCCCTGACCTCCCCGATCGCGTACCTGCTCGTCGCGCCGGCCCTGATCATCTTCGGGATCTGGACGATCTTCCCGACGCTCTACACGTTCCGTCTGTCGCTGTTCGACTGGAACCAGCTGAATCCCGCGATGAGCGAGTTCATCGGCCTGGACAACTACGAGCAGATGATCACCGGCGGGACGATCCCCTCGTTCTGGGAGACCGCCCGGGTCAGCCTCTACTTCGTCCTCGCGAACGTGGTCGTCGGCACGGCCCTCTCCCTGGGCCTCGCCCTCCTGGTGCGGCGCGGCACGCGGGTCATGATCGCCGCCCGGACGAGCTTCTTCCTCGCCTATATTGCTCCTGCCGTCGCGACCGCGCTGATCTGGATGTGGATCTTCAACCCGCGCTTCGGCATCGCCAACGCCCTCCTCGGCGTCGTGGGCCTGGGCCCGATCGACTGGCTGGGCGATCCGCAGTGGGCCATGCCCTCGATCATCATCTACTCCGTCTGGCACGAGGTCGGCTTCCTGGTCCTCGTCTTCCTGGGCGGGCTGCTCACCACGAGCGGCGAGCTGTCGGAGGCCGCGAAGGTCGACGGCGCCGGCCCCCTCCAGGAGTTCCTCCACGTCACCTTCCCGCAGCTGATCCCCTACGTCGCCTTCGTCGTGGTGATCTCCTCGATCTCCTCGCTGCAGGCATTCACCCAGTTCTTCGTCCTCACGGGCGGGGGACCGGGGTACACCACCTCCACCCTCGGGTTCCAGCTCTACCAGCAGGCCTTCGTCCTCGGGAACACCGGGTACGCGGCCGCCCTCGCGGTGGTGCTGTTCCTCATCACCCTGCTGCTGTCCATCGGCCAGCTGCGCCTCTCGGCCCGCCTGGGCCGATGACCTCTGACTGACCCCTGACTGCCCTCCGACCGATCCTCGACGCCCTCCGCGCCGACCGCTCCCTCATCCGTCCCCTCAGGAGGACCCCATGACCGCCATCTCCCGCTCCCAGCGCCTGACCCGTCGGACCGTGCTCGGCGCCGCCTCCGCGGCCGCCGGCGTGCTCGCCCTCGCCGCCTGCGGCAGCTCCTCCGACGACGCCTCGGGCGGCTCCGACTCCGGATCCGGCACCGCCTCCGGGGAGGTCCCCGTCCTCGACGAGGACACGGACGTGACGATCACCTTCATGCACGCCATGTCCTCCGGCACCCAGAAGCCCGCCCTCGAGGCCATCGTCGCGGCCTTCCGGGAGGAGCACCCCAACGTCACCGTCGAGCTGCAGGACCAGCCCGACTACGGCACCCTCCAGACCAAGACCAAGGCGCAGGTCGCCGCCGGGACCGCGCCCACGATCGCGCAGGCCTACGAGAGCTGGGCGGCGGAGTACGCGGACTCGCAGGTGATCGTCCCCCTCGATGCCTATGCGGCGACCAGCGAGGACCTCGCCGGCTTCGCGTCCGGCGTCGTCGAGGACCTCAAGCTGCCCGACGGCCAGACCTGGATGTGGCCCTTCAACAAGTCCGTGGTCGTCGTCTACCGCAACGCCGCCATGGTCCCCGACGCCGCGGCCACCTGGGACGAGTTCGCGACCGCTGCGAAGTCCGCCTCCGCCGACGGGGTCGTCGCCCTGTCCATCGACCCGGGCTCCGCCGCCGGCCCCGCGGGCGGCACCGCGCTGTTCGAGATCCTCGCCGAGGCGATGGGCGGACCGGTCTTCGCGGCCGACGGCACGCCCCAGTTCGACGGTCCCGGCCCCGTCGCCGCCCTCGAGTACCTCGTGGACCTCAAGGATGCCGGCGCCCTCGCGACCGGCACCGGCTACCCGGGCCAGGAGGCGCTGGGTGCGGAGAAGGGCGCCTACGACGTGTCCTCCGTCGCCTCGTACCCCTTCAACCTCGACGCCGTCGGCGGGAAGTTCGAGATGGCGGTGGATCCGCTGCCCGAGGGCTCCGCGGGCACGGCGAACCAGCTCGCCGGCACCAACGTCGTCCTCTTCGCCGCGGCGAGCGATCAGGAGAGGGCCGCCGCCTGGGCGTTCATGACCTTTCTGACCTCGCCTCAGCAGCAGGCCAACTGGGCCGAGGCGACCGGGTACCTGCCCGTCAGCTCCGCCTCCCTCGAGCTCGAGCCGCTGAAGACCGCCGTGTCCGAGCGCCCGTGGATCACCGACGCGCAGGCGCAGCTCGACGTCGCCTCCGCCCTCCCGGCGGTCTCGACCGTGCAGGAGGCCGCCGGTCTGCTCGCCGTCGCGCTCGGCGAAGCGCTGCAGGGCACGACCGCCCCGGCCGATGCGCTCGCGACCGCCCAGCAGCAGGCATCGGGCCTGTCCTGATGCGGTGACGGTCCGGCCGGGCGGGGAGCACCTCGCCCGGCCGGACCGACCTCTCCGATCACTCGTCCCAGGAGCACCGAGGAACCATGAGCGTCCGCACGCGCCGCGCCCCGAGCGCCGTCGTCGCCCCGAGCGTCGTCGGCCCGAGCGCCGCACCCGCCCTGCCGCGCCGCCGTCGAAGGATCCGTCCGGGCGGCATCGCGCTGCAGATCGCCGCGGGTCTGATGGGCCTGCTGTTCGTGCTGCCGCTGCTGTGGACCGTGTTCACCTCGATCTCCGCCGCGCAGGATGTGTACACGATGCCGCCGGTGCTGCGCGGCCCCGCGCAGTGGGGCCATCACGTGAGCGCCGCGATCGACAACTACACGCGGGCCTGGTCCGCCGCCCCCTGGCTGGTCTACTTCCGCAACACGGTGCTGATCGCCGGCAGCGTCGTGGCGCTCACCCTCGCGACCTCCCTGCTGGCAGGGTTCGCGTTCGCCCGCATGCGCTTCCGCGGCCGCGGGCTGCTGTTCCTCGTGGTCATGAGCGTGATGATGGTGCCGCAGACCGTGCTGCTGGTCCCCAACTTCCTGCTCGCCCAGAAGATGGGCCTGTACGACACGTACGCGATCCAGATCCTCCCGTGGGGCGCCTCCGTGTTCGGGATCTTCCTGCTGCGGCAGTTCTTCAAGACCCTGCCCGACGAGATCTTCGAGGCCGCGGAGCTCGACGGCGCCGGCGCCGTGCGGATGCTCGCCCAGGTCGCGGGGCCCCTGGCGATCCCCACCCTGATCTTGGTGGGGCTGAACGCCTTCATGGGGTCCTGGAACGCCTTCATCTGGCCCTACTTCATGACATCGACCGACAGCCTGCGCCCCATCGAGGTGGGCCTGCAGAACTTCCAGGGCGAGAACGGCAACGACTGGACGGGGCTGAGCGCGGCCGTCGTGTTCACGACCCTGCCGGTGATCGCGCTGTTCCTGTTCCTGCAGAAGTACTTCGTGCAGGGCGCGTTCGGCACCGAAGGAGCAGTCCGAGGATGAGCACGACCATCACCGTCCACGGCGGCGTCCGCGTGATCGGGGGGACGAAGATCCTCCTCGAGACGGAGACCGCCCGCGTGCTGCTGGACGTCGGCAGCGACATCGTCGAGGGACCGGATCTGCTGCGCGCCCCCGTGCAGGAGCGCTCGGCGACCGCCGCCGCTGACCGGATCCGGCTGGGCCTCGCCCCGCGGATCCCCGGCCTGTTCGATGCGGACCGGCTCGCAGCGGTCGGACCCGGCGCCGACGAGATCCGCGCGCTCGCCGCCCCGGACCCGCGGGGCCTGACCGTGGTCCTCTCGCATGCCCATATCGACCATGACGGGCTGCTGCCCCTGCTCGCGGCCGAGGTCCGGGTGCTCGCGCATCCGGAGACGATCTCGCTGCATGCGGCCCTCGAGGAGGCGGAGCTGACGCCTCCCGGCACCGCGGCGCGGCTGACCCCTCTGCCCGCAGGGGAGAGCGTGCAGATCGGCGACCTCGAGGTGAGCATCCACCGGGTCGACCACGACATCCTCGGAGCGGTCGGGACGATCGTCCGCGCTCCCGAGGGCGTGCTCGCCTACACCGGGGACATCAACCTCCATCGCGGCGGCGGGGAGCGCACCCGCGCCTTCATCGAGGCGGCCCGCGGAGCGGATGCGCTGGTGTGCGAGACGACCATGCTGAGCTTCGATCCACTTCCCGCAGAGCCCCGCAGCGAGCAGGAGGTCGCCGAGATCGTCGTCGGTGCGCTGACCGCCGTCCCGGGCTCCCTCCACCTGGTCAGCGCCTATGAGCGCGACGTGGAGCGCGCCGCGCTGCTGATCGGCGCGGCGCAGGAGGCCGGACGCACCCTCGTCTGGCCGGGCCGGCATGCCGCGGTCCTCACGGCGATGGGTGTCGAGGGCGTGGCGACCTGGGACGGGAGCAGGCCGCAGAGCGCCGCGCAGGGGAGGGCGGGCGCGCTCGCGCTCTCCCGCGGCGCCTGCTCCGTCGGCCTCGACGCGGTCCTCGCGGCGCCCGGGGGCTTCCTCGTGCAGGCGGATCCCGCGGACATGCCCGCGCTGCTCGATCTCCCGCTGGGGGAGGGCTCGGCGTGGATCCACAGTCAGGGCGAGCCGCTGGGGCCGTTCATGCCGGACTGGCAGCCGTGGCAGGACTGGCTCGCGCACCGGGGCGTCGTCCCGGTCCCGGCCGGGTCCTCCGGCCATGCGGGTCCGGCCGCCCTCGCGGAGATCGTGCGGGGCATCGGACCGGGTCGGGTGATCGCCGTCCACGGCTTCCACCCCGAGCGCCTGCAGATCGAGGGCGTGCCGACGGTGCTGCCCGAACTGGGGGAGGGCGTCCCGCTGCGCGGCGCCTGAGGGGCGCGCCGCGCCCGAGGGCAGGACGCACCCGGGGACGGTGCGAGCCCGGGGACGGTGCGAGCCCGGAGAGGGGACGAGCCCGGCGGACCGTGGTGGCGGTCCGCCGGGCTCGTCCGACGTCGGCTGCGGAGGCCGTCGGGAATGTCAGTCCTCGACCGGCTCCGGCTTGGCGTGCAGGCGCTCGGTCTCGTCGATGACCTCTGCCGCGACGTCGCGCAGGGCGTCGGCGTGAGCGCGCGCGTGGTGGGCGCAGAACAGAAGCTCGCCGCCGACCTGGAGCAGCACCTTGACGTACGCCTGGGCGCCGCAGCGGTCGCAACGGTCCTTCGCAGTCAGCCGGGGGGCTTCGAGAGTGAGGTTCATGGTCCTTTTCTAGCATCCGCTCCGCCCCGGGACGAGGGCTCTGCGCCCTGGTTCGCTGGCGGCGCAACGAACGTGTGAGCGGGGCCCCAATGGCGGGCTCCGTCGGTCCCTGCCCGTAGAATCGCCAGGGTGTCCAGCTCCAGTGAACCTTCGAAGCCCGCCCGCTCGTCCACGGCGTACGACGCCCGCAACCTCCAGGTCCTCGAGGGCCTCGAGGCGGTGCGCAAGCGTCCGGGAATGTACATCGGCTCGACGGACTCCCGGGGACTCATGCACTGCCTCTGGGAGATCCTCGACAACGCCGTCGACGAGGCCCTCGCCGGCCATGGCGAGTCGATCGCCGTCGTCCTGCATCCCGATGCCTCCGTCGAGGTGCGCGACACCGGTCGCGGCGTCCCCGTCGACACCGAGCCGAGGACGGGCCTGACGGGCGTCGAGGTCGTCTACACCAAGCTCCATGCGGGCGGGAAGTTCGGCGGCGGGTCCTATGCCGCCTCGGGCGGCCTGCACGGCGTGGGCGCCTCCGTCGTCAACGCGCTCTCCGCGAGGCTCGACGTCGAGGTCGACCGGGCGGGCAAGACGTATGCGATGAGCTTCCGGCGCGGTCAGGCGGGCGTCTTCGAGGATGGCGAGGAGGGCCCATCGCCCGACGCCCCGTTCACCGCCGCCGACGGACCGGGCGAGCTGCGCATCGTCGGCAAGGCGAAGCGCGGGGTCACGGGCACGCGCGTCCGCTACTGGGCGGACCCGCAGATCTTCATCAAGGGCTCTCATTTTGCGCTGGACGAGCTGCACCGGCGCGCCCGCCAGACGGCGTTCCTGGTGCCGGGGCTCGAGATCGCGGTCACCGATCAGCGGCCCGAGCGCCTGCCCGATCAGCCCGCGACGCGCAGCTACCGCTATGCGGGCGGCATCGGCGAGTTCGTCGAGTACCTCGCCCAGGATCAGAAGATCACCGACGTCATCCGTCTGCAGGGGACCGGCGAGTACACCGAGACGGTCCCCGTGCTCGACGCGCAGGGCCACATGGTCTCCACGGAGGTCGCCCGCTCCTGCGACGTCGACATCGCCCTGCGCTGGGGCTCGGACTACGACACCACCCTGCGCTCCTTCGTGAACATCGTGGCCACGCCCAAGGGCGGCACCCATGTCACCGGCTTCGAGCAGGCGCTGGTCAAGACGCTGCGGAAGCAGGTCGAGAACCAGGCGCGCCGCGTCAAGTTCAACGCGAAGAACGAGAAGATCGAGAAGGACGACACCCTCGCCGGTCTGACCGTCGTGGTGAGCGTGCGCATCGACGAGCCGCAGTTCGAGGGGCAGACCAAGGAGGTCCTCGGCACTCCGGCGATCCGCCAGATCGTCGCGCGGGTTGTGGAGGAGCGGCTGACGGAGTTCCTCACCTCGACGAAGCGGGGCGAGAAGGAGCAGGCCGCGCTCGTCGTCGACAAGGTGGTCTCGGAGATGCGCGCCCGGATCGCCGCGCGCATGCACAAGGAGGTCTCGCGGCGCAAGAACGCGCTGGAGTCCTCGACCATGCCCACCAAGCTCGCGGACTGCCGCACCACCGACGTCGACCGCTCCGAGCTGTTCATCGTCGAGGGCGACAGCGCCCTGGGCACCGCGAAGAACGCCCGCTCCTCGGAGTTCCAGGCGCTGCTGCCGATCCGCGGCAAGATCCTGAACGTCCAGAAGGCGTCGATCACGGACATGCTGAAGAACGCCGAGTGCGCGGCGATCATCCAGGTGCTCGGCGCCGGCTCCGGCCGGACCTTCGACCTCGATGCCGCCCGCTACGGGAAGGTCATCATGATGACCGACGCCGACGTCGACGGCGCGCACATCCGGACCCTGCTGCTGACGCTCTTCCACCGCTACATGCGCCCGCTCGTGGAGGCGGGGCGCGTGTACGCGGCGGTGCCGCCGCTGCATCGGGTGGAGATCATCCACGGCGGGAAGCGGAAGAACGAGCTGGTCTACACGTACTCCGAGGCCGAGCTCCAGAAGCTCCTCGCGAGCCTCGAACGGCGAGGCAAGAAGTACAAGGAGCCGATCCAGCGCTACAAGGGCCTGGGCGAGATGGACGCCGACCAGCTGGCGGACACCACCATGGACCCGCACCATCGCACGCTGCGGCGAGTGCGGATCGAGGACGCCGAGGCGGCCAGCGCGATGTTCGAGCTCCTCATGGGCTCCGAGGTCGCTCCCCGCAAGCAGTTCATCATCGAAGGAGCCGAAGAGCTCGACCGAGAGAGGATCGACGCATGACCGTCGCAGCCCGAGTCATCCCCTGCCTGGACGTCGACGCCGGACGCGTCGTCAAGGGCGTGAACTTCCAGAACCTGCGCGATGCCGGGGACCCTGTCGAGCTCGCCGCCCGGTACGGGCAGGAGGGGGCCGACGAGCTCACCTTCCTCGACGTCACCGCGTCCTCCGGCGGTCGCGACACCATGATCGAGGTGGTCCGTCGGACCGCCGAGCAGATCTTCATCCCGCTGACCGTCGGCGGCGGCGTCCGCTCCGTCGAGGACGTGGACCAGCTGCTGCGGGCCGGCGCCGACAAGTGCGGCGTGAACACGGCCGCGATCAGCCGTCCCGAGGTGATCGGCGAGATCTCCCGCCGCTTCGGCAATCAGGTGCTGGTGCTGTCGATCGACGCCCGACGCGTCACCGACGAGACGCCCGAGGGCACCGCGCGCAGCGGCTCCGGGTTCGAGGTGACCACCCACGGCGGACGTCGCGGCACCGGGATCGACGCGATCGCGTGGATCCGCGAGGTGACCGAGCGCGGCGCCGGCGAGATCCTGCTGAACTCGATGGACGCCGACGGCACCAAGGACGGCTTCGATCTCGAGCTGATCCGCCTGGCGCGGCAGGCGACGAGCCTGCCGCTGATCGCCTCCGGCGGTGCGGGACGGGTCGAGCACTTCCCGCCCGCCGTGCACGCCGGCGCCGACGCGGTCCTCGCCGCGAGCGTCTTCCACTTCCAGGAGATGACGATCGGCGAGGCGAAGGCCGCGATGGCGGCCGACGGCATCTCCGTGCGGTGAGCGCGCCCCTGTCGGTCGCGGCGCGGCGCCCCGAGGCGGGAGGCTCCCGGCGTCGGCGGCTCGCCTCGTCGGCGCTGGTCGTCGCCCTGGTGCTGCTGCTCGGCGCGGGCTGGCTCCTGTGGGACAACCGCCGCCTCGTCGTGACCGAGTACGAGATCGCCGTCGCCTCGGCCCCGGAGGCCGGGGGCCTGCGCATCGCGCAGGTCTCCGACCTGCACGCCGCGGATCATGGATCGTTCCAGGACGATCTCGTCGACGCTATCACCGCGAGCGACCCGGACCTCATCGCGCTGACCGGCGACCTCGTCGATGTCCGCACCGCCGACATCGCCCCCGTGCTCGACCTCGTCGGACGGCTCAGCGCGATCGCGCCCGCCTACTTCGTGCTCGGCAACCATGAAGCCGACTCCGTGCTCCGGGACGAGCTGCTGGAAGGGCTCGAGGACGCAGGCGTCATCGTCCTGCGGGACGAGGCGACGACGCTCGAGATCCAGGGCCGCGAGGTCACCGTCGTCGGCCTCGACGATCCCCGCGTCGCCGCCCGCGAGGGCCGCGAGCGCGAGGACCCGGCGACGGTGCTCGACCGCATCCTCCCCGCGGAGACGGCATCCGACGGGGCCGATGGCTCCGACGAGGCCGACGGATCGGGCCGGGACGGTCGGGCGACCGAGCCCCGCCCGGGTCCTGTCGTGCTGCTCGCCCACCGTCCCGAGCTCCTGGACAGCTACGCCGACGCCGATGCCGGCGTGGACGTGGTGCTGTCCGGGCATGCGCACGGCGGACAGGTGCGTCTCCCGCTGATCGGTCCGCTCGTCGCCCCGCACCAGGGCTGGTTCCCCGAGCTCACCGAGGGAGTCCACCGCCGCGGCGACATGTCGATGGTGATCAGCCGAGGGCTCGGCAACAGCATCATCGGCGTCCGGGTGGGCAACCCCCGTGAGCTCGTGATCGTCGACCTCACGCCGGATGCCGTGCGGATCTGACCGCAGCGACGCGGCGAGGCCGATGACGGCGATCAGCGCAGCATGCCGACGCCGGAGAACAGCAGGGTGTGCTGGTGGCGCTCCTGCTCCTGGGCGCGAACCCGTTCGATGGAGCGCTCGCGGAGCACCGTGCGGGCGATCCGCGAGGAGCGCCGGCGCAGGAGGAACCGGGCGGCGCGTACGACGGAGCGATCGGGCTCGGGGGCCCCGTCGCTCGTCAGGAGCGCGTCGACGGTGCGGCGCAGCTCCAGCAGGTCGGCGCGGAGCGCCGGGTCGACCTGCGACGCCGGGATGATCGGCGCCGCAGCGGTGGGCAGGTCGCGGGCGACGACGGGCGCGTCCGCGAGATCGAAGCGCACCGCGCTGGTCGGCGCCTCGAGATCGGTGAGGGGAGTGAGGACGGTCGTGGGGGTCATGAGCTTCTCCTGGAGGGATCCGGTGCTCCGAGCGTGCTCCGCGGAGAGGACCGTTGCTGTCCTCGAAACGGAGCCCGCGGGACGGAGCGCGCGGAAGCGGGGGATGCGGGGAGGGGAGGGGACGCCCGACCCGATCGCAGACGCGCCGGGGTGCTGACGGGCATGTCGGCGGGCATGCTGACGCCCGGGCGCGTCGGAGCGTGCCGGACTGTGTCGGGGTGCGGGCGGTGGGGGCCCGCCGGCGGTCGAGGGCCCGCGCCGCGGCGGGTGGGCTCGCGGCCGGCGGATCAGCGGGCGCGGAGGGCGGTGACGTCGGCGTCGCGTCGGACTCCGCCGGACGCATCGCGCACGGCGGCACGGCCGTGACCTCGGCGGAGAGCCGAGGCCGAGCCGATGCGGGGCGCCGGGCGGGCGGGCATCGGGATGAGGGGCGTCGTGGTCTCCATAGGAGGATTCGATCAGGTGCGCGGGCGCCGGGCAAGCGAATAAACGCCGCTCCCCGCCGACGATCCGAGGAGCGCGGGCGGGGAGCGGCGGGGTGTCGCGGGGTGCGGAGAGGTCAGGCCTCGATGCGGTAGGTGACGCCGAGCGTGTGCGTCTCGCCGGCGGCGAGGGCGACGAAGCGGTCCTTGTTCACGGCGGGTTCGACGCAGACGAACTGCGGCCAGGCGTCGTCGGGGATGTCGGCCATGCCGGCGGCGAGCTCGGCCCAGGGGTTCCACACCACGGTCGTGGCGGAGCCGCGGGGCGTCGAGACGATCGTGCGGCCGGCGTCGACGACGCGGATCTCGCCGTCGGTCGCGAAGATGCGGTCCGTCGAGCCGGTCAGGCGCAGCGCGCCCTCGGGCTGGAGATCCTCGACGAGACCGCGGGTGTTGTCGAGATAGGAGGCGCCGCCGACGCCCTCGATCGCGATCTCCCGCACGTCGGAGACGGCCAGGTAGGTGTGGAGGGCGGCCTCGAGCTCGAGGGCGGCGCCCCCGGCGGTGATCGCGAGGTCCAGCGACAGCTCGCGGCCGATGCGGACGCTCAGACGGGCGGTGAGGTCGTCGTGGCCGTCGGGCGTGACCAGCTCGAGGACCGCTGCGTCGGCCTCGACGACGGCGGAGACGAGCTCCCAGCGGACGTTGCGGAGCCAGCCGTGCTTGACCTCCTGGTCGCCGCCGCGTCCGGGACCGAACCAGGGCCCGACGAGCGGGATGCCGCCGCGGATCGCGGCCCCGGCGCCGAAGGCGGAGGCGGGGCTCAGCCACAGCACCTCGGAGCCGCCGGCGGGGACCCAGCTGCTCACGTGGGCGCCGTCGAGATGGATGACGGCGGAGGCCGCGGGGATGTCGACGACGACGGCGTCGGCACCATGGTCGACGGCGAGCACCACGCCGGACGGGAGGGAGGGGGAGGAAGCATCGGGAGACGTCATGGGAGCCATCTTCCCACCGCGCCCGGCCGGTCCGCGGGCGCGGCCGTCTGTTGCCGCCCGATGCCCTCGGCTCTCGGCTCTCGGCCCTCGCCCTGCGTGGGCCTCAGTGCTCAGCTCCGAGCGCTCAGCTCCGAGGGCGCAGCGCTCAGCCCTCGGCGGCGGCCGCGTGCTCGTCGACGCCGGCGGCGGCCGCCGCGACCATGCGGATGAACAGGAGCAGCCAGACGTAGACGATGACGGCGGCGCCCATCTCGAAGGCGGTCATGTTCAGGTAGCCCGGTCCCAGGTACAGCACCACCGCGGTGAGCAGCAGCCCCAGCGCTCCGACGGTGACGGGCAGCAGCGCGCCGGGGAGGCGCCGCAGGAGGGCGGGCACGACCAGCAGGGTGATGCCGAAGACGATCACGAGGGTCTGGGCGACCACGTCGTGCCAGAGCACGCTCACCGTCCGCGAGATGAGCGCGACGAGCGCGACGAGGACGCCGAGGGCGGTCAGCAGGGTGCTGACGACGGTCGTCTTCCAGCGGGGCTCGCCGGCGGCCGCGGCCCAGCGCGAGAGGTCGTGCGCGATCAGCTCGGCGACCACGACCAGTGCGGCGCCGGTGAGCAGGAGCGTCATGTTGAAGATGAGGCTGGCCGTGTCCTCGCCCTCGCCGAGCTCGGAGAAGTACCGCTCCCACCAGTAGGGGTCGGGGGCGTTCATCGCGCTGGTGAGGACTCCCACCGTCATGAACACCGCCAGCAGGGTCGCGAGCGAGCGGCCGTCCAGGGCGGAGACGGCGGCGGAGATGACGTAGCAGGCCGCGCCGGTGGCCGCGGCGACCCAGAAGGCACCGGCGAAGCGATCCAGGGCGACGCCCACGAAGGCCGACTGGAAGACCCCGAACAGGGCGCTGACGAGGAAGAGCCCCAGCACGCCGAACAGGAGCGAGAGCCCGATCGTGTCGATCGTGCGCCGCACCCGATGGCGCCCGTGCGGGAAGGCGAGCGCCTCGGGGGCGAGCACCGTCAGGACGAGCGCCGCGGTGATGCTGCCGCAGGCGAGCACGGAGACGGCCGCGACCTGCCCGATGGAGCCGGCTCCGCCGAGAGGGGCGGTGCCGCGCAGCACGATCGCGCCCACGATCGCACCCACCACGGCGCCGGCCCCGCCGAGACGGACATGGAGGGTCTCCGCGCGGGACGCGAGCGAGACGAACGCTGAGCGAGGAGCGCGCGGAGCGTGCGGGGGCCGGGGTGCGGGCGGGGCGGAGGAGGTCACGGGAGCATCCTGCCGCGCTTCGCCCGCGCTGTCTGCCCCGTCCCGGTCAGCCGACTGCGGCGATCGGGACGGCGACGGGCGTGCCGGAGCCGTCGCGGCGGCCGACCGGCTCGGGCAGGTCGATCGGCTGGCCGGCCTCCGAGCAGGCCCGTGCCGGATGGGCGACGACCCAGGCGCCGATCAGCGCGTCCTCGCCGCGGAGGAACCGATGACAGCGGACGCCGCCGGTCGCACGGCCCTTCGCCGGGTACTCGGTGAAGGCGGAGATCTTCAGCGATCCCGTCTGCAGGGTGGGCAGGGTCGCGGAGCTGCCGGCGATGGTGACCACGTCCGCCGGGGCCGTCACGTCGATCGCGCCGAAGGCGATCACGCGGGCTCCCGCGGCCAGCTTGATGCCGGCGACGCCGCCGGCCGCACGGCCCTGCGGACGCACTCCCGAGGACGGGAAGTGCAGCAGCTGCGCGTCGGACGAGATCAGGACCAGATCGAGGTCGGCGTCGTCCTCGAGGTCGACGACGCCGACGACCTCGTCGCCCTCCTTCAGCGTGATGATCTCGAAGCCGTCGGCCTTCGGGAAGTCCAGCTGGACCCGCTTGACGACGCCCTGGCGGGTGCCCAGGGCGATCGCACCGCCGCGCTCGATGTCGGCGCCCTCGGTGCGGATCAGGCCGATCAGGCGCTCGCCCGGAGCGACGTCCACGAGATCCGCGAGCCGCGTCCCGCCGGCGAGCGAGGGGGACTGGGCCGTCGGGGCGAGCGTCGGCAGGTCCACGACGGACAGGCGCAGCACGCGCCCGGCGCTGGTCACGGCCCCGACCTCCGAACGGGTGGAGGTCAGCACGTCCGCCACGATCACGTCGTGCGCGGAGCGGTTCGCGTCCCGCAGGATCGCCTCGTCGCCCGCGACGCGCGCGACGAGGCCGGTGCCGCTGAGCAGCACGCGGCAGGGCTCGTCGGCGACCTCGAGCGAGGCGCCCGCGACGATCGCGGGCTGGTCGGCGGCCTCGAGCAGCACCGTCCGGCGCGGTGTCCCATGCTCGGCGGCGACCTGGGCGAGCTCCGAGGAGACCAGGGCCCGCAGCACCGTCTCGGAGCCGAGGATCTCCTGCAGCTCCTCGATCTCGCGGCGCAGCTCGTCCCGCTCGGTCTCGAGGTCGACCTGCGAGAAGCGGGTCAGACGGCGCAGGCGCAGCTCGAGGATGTACTCGGCCTGGCGCTCCGACAGGTCGAACACGCTCATCAGCCGCGTGCGGGCCGCCTCGGCGTCATCGCTCGTGCGGATGATCTGGATCACCTCGTCGATGTCGACGATCGCCAGCAGCATGCCCTCGACGAGGTGGAGCCGGTCCTGGCGGCGGCCCAGACGGTGCTCGGTGCGCCGGCGCACCACATCCAGCCGGTGGGCGACGAACACCTCGAGCAGCTGCTTGAGACCGAGGGTGCGGGGCTGGCCGTCGACGAGGGCGACGTTGTTGATGCCGAAGGACTCCTCCAGCGGCGTGAACCGGTACAGCTGCTGGAGGACGGCCTCGGGGTCGAAGCCCGACTTCACCGTCAGCACGAGCCGCAGCCCGTGGTGGCGGTCGGTGAGGTCCTGGTAGTCCGTGATGCCCTGGACCTTCTTGGACTGGACCGCGTCCCGCAGCTTCTCGGCGACCTTCTCGGGGCCCACCTGGTAGGGGAGCTCGGTGACGACGATGCCCTTGCGACGGCTGGTGACGCTCTCGACCTTCGTGGTCGCGCGCATCTTGAACGAGCCCCGGCCCGTGCGATAGGCGTCACGGATGCCGTCCAGCCCGATGATCCGACCGCCCCCGGGAAGATCCGGTCCCGGGACGAAGCGCATCAGCTCCTCGAGGTCCGCCTCCGGATGGTCGATCAGGTGCCGCGCCGCGGCGATGGTCTCGACGAGGTTGTGCGGGGCCATGTTGGTCGCCATGCCCACCGCGATCCCGGCCGCGCCGTTGACCAGCAGGTTCGGGTACTGCGCCGGCAGCACCTCGGGCTGGGTGAGCTGATTGTCGTAGTTCGGCACCATCTCGGCGACGTCCTCGTCGAGCGAGGCGGTCAGCAGCTGCGCCGCCGGGGCCGGACGGGCCTCCGTGTAGCGGGCCGCGGCCGGCCCGTTGTCGAGCGAGCCGAAGTTGCCGTGGCCGTCCACGAGAGGGAGGCGCATCGAGAAGTCCTGCGCCATGCGCACGAGCGCGTCGTAGATCGCGGTGTCGCCGTGCGGGTGGAGCTTGCCCATCACCTCGCCGACGACGCGCTGGCTCTTGACATGCCCGCGGTCGGGCCGCAGACCCATGTCGTCCATCATGTAGAGGATGCGGCGCTGGACCGGCTTGAGGCCGTCGCGGGCATCCGGCAGCGCGCGGGAGTAGATCACCGAGTACGCGTACTCGAGGAACGACGTCTCCATCTCGCTGGTGACGTCGATGTCGACGATGGTGCCGTCGACGGCTTCTTCCTCGGGGGTTGACGCGGTGCTTCGTGATCTGGCCATGGAGGACATCATGGCGCATGACCCCGACCGCCCTGCGCTCCGATCCGCCCCGCCGGGGCGTGAGACCGGTCAAACCCGCGACCGCAGCACCCTGCGGCGATAGGATCCCGGACATGGCGGAGAGGCATGGCGGGCGACGGACCGGGCGACGGGGCTCCTCCGCCGCGTCCCGATCCCATCCGGCCTACCCTGCCCACTGGGAGGCGGACATCGCGCTGCGCGACGGCTCCGCCGCGCATCTGCGGCCGATCCGGCCCCAGGACGCCGCCGCGCTCGCCGAGTTCCATGAGCGCCAGTCCGAGAACTCCCGGTACCTGCGCTTCTTCGCGCCGATGCCGCGCCTCTCCCCGCGCGACCTCGAGCGCTTCACCGTCGTCGACCATCGCGACCGCGTCGCCTTCATCGTGCTCGTCGGCGAGGAGATCATCGCCGTCGCCCGCTACGACCGCACCGGGGCCGACGAGGCCGAGGTCGCCTTCAACGTCTCCGACGCCCGTCAGGGGACGGGCGTGGGATCGGTGCTCCTCGAGCACCTCGCGGCGGCGGCCAGGGAGCGGGGCATCGCGGTGTTCACCGCCGAGGTCCTCCCGCAGAACACGCGCATGATCAACGTGTTCACCGATGCCGGCTTCGACGTCCGCCGCACCCTCGACGACGGGGTCGTGCTGGTCTCCTTCCGCATCGACCCCACCGCCCGCTCGCTCGCGGTGATGGCCGAGCGCGAGCACCGCGCGGAGGCCCGGGCGATGGAGCGGCTGCTGCACCCCTCCTCGGTGCTCGTCGTCGGCGCCTCCACCCGGGCGGACTCGCCGGGAGGCCGCTTCCTCGCATCCCTGGACCGCTCCGGCTACCGCGGCGTCGTCCACGTCATCGCCCGCGACGCCTTCGAGCTGCGCGGCCGGCGCGCGCAGGCCCGGATCTCCGACGTCGTCGGGCCGGTGGACCTCGCGGTCATCGCCCTGCGCCGCGAGGCCTGCCTCGACGCGATCGACGAGTGCGCCCGCATCGGCGTCGGCAGCGTCGTCATCCCGACCGAGGGACCCTGGGACGACGACGAGGGCCGCCGCCTGCAGCGCGAGATCGTCGCCCGCGTCCGCCTGCACGGCATGAGGCTGCTGGGACCGGGCTCCTTCGGCTTCCTGCGCACCGACGCGGAGGACCCGCTGAGCGTGTCCCTCTCCCCGGCGATGCCCCGGCCGGGCTCGATCGCCCTCGCCGGGCAGTCCAGCGCCCTCTCCGCGATGCTCCTGGCCGGCGTCGACCAGCGGGGCCTGGGCATCCACGAGTTCGTCGCCGTCGGCAACCGCGCCGACGTGTCCCTCAACGACACCCTCCAGCACTGGGAGGACGACGAGCGGGTCGACGTCATCGCGCTCGCCCTCGAGTCCATGGGCAACCCGCGCAAGTTCACCCGCATCGCCCGCCGCCTCACCCGGCGCACCCCGCTGATCGTGCTCCGCCCCCCGGGCCTGCACGTCAGCGGCACCCCGGGCCATGACGTGCGCCCCTCGACCCTGCCGCGGCGCGCCCTGGACCAGGTGCTGGCCTCCGCCGGCGTCGTGCGCACCGGCAGCGTCGACCACCTCATGGACGTCGTCGACGCCATCGGCCGCCAGGGCCTCCCGCAAGGGCCCCGCGTGGGCCTGCTCTCCAACACCGCCGCTCTCGGCGCCGCAGTCCGCGGCGCCGCCGACGAGGTCGGCATGCAGGTCGTCGTCGACAACCGCAGCGTCCCCCTGGGCACCGATCCGCGACTCGTCCAGCGCGCCTTCACCTCCATCGCCGGCCCCGGCCACGCGGACCTCGTCATCGCCGGGATCCTCGACCCCCTGACCTCCGACCCGGTGGACCAGCTGCGGGAGATGGCCGTCGTCGCCCGACACAGCGAGGTCGCCCTCCTCGTCGTGCTCATCACCACCCACCAGCGCATGCAGGAGGTCCAGCGCGCCGTGCGGGAGGACCCGACGCTGCCCCCGGTGCATCCCACCGCCTTCGACGCCGTGCGCGCCGGCGCCGGGATGCTCGCCGCCGCCCTCCGCCCCGCCGTCGACGAGGAGGAGCCCGCCCGACGGGACGACATCGACCTCGCGGCCGCCCGCGAGATCGTCGACGCCCACCTCCCCGACGAGGCCGGCACCCAGCGCGCCCTCGACCCCGAGGCGACCGCCGCGCTGCTGCGCTCCTACGGGATCCCCGTCCCGGTGAGCGCCCCCGCCGGCACCGTCGAGGAGGCGGCGGAGTCGGCCTCCCGGATCGGCTACCCGGTCGCCCTGAAGAGCACTGACCCCGTCCTGCGTCACCGCACCGACCTGGGCGGCGTGCGCCTGGACATCGAGGACGAGGAGCAGCTGCGGCACGCCTTCGGCCGCATGCGGCGCGACCTGTCCTTCTCCGGCGCCGAGCTCGAGGTCCAGCAGATGGCCCCCGCCGGGGTCCCGATGGTCGTGCGGAGCGTCGAGGACCCCTCCCTCGGCCCGGTCGTCTCCCTGTCCGTCGCCGGCGACGCCACGGACCTCCTCGAGGACATCGCCTACGCCATCCCGCCGTTCAGCGAGCAGGCCGCGGCGCAGCTCGTCGACGCGCCCGCGAGTTCCGTGAAGCTGCGCGGCCTGCGCGGCCTGCCCGCGGCGGATCGTGCCGCGCTCGCCGACGTGGTGGTCCGGGTCGGCCTGCTCGCCGAGGACCATCCGGAGATCGCCTCCCTCGAGCTCTATCCGGTGCTGGTCGCCCGGGAGGGCGTGACCGTCGTCGGCGCGAGCGCGACCGTCGCGAAGGCCCCGAACCGCACCGACGGCAGCCGTCGCGCGCTCGCGGGACCGGCCGGCTCCTGACCGACGTCCGCGGCGCACCGCGACCGCCTCCGGCGCGGGGCCGGCACGGGTCCGACGCGTCCGGTGCGTCCGACGGGCGGCGGCCTGCATGGGAGACTGGGGGCATGACCTCCGAGCTGCCTGCGAACCTCATCGCCGATCTCGAGACCGCGGGCTACTTCCCCCAGACCGCCGCGCAGAGCGTGAGCCTCTCGTTGCGCGGAGCCTCCGTGCTCGCTCACCTGGTGCGGCCCGAGACCACCTTCGACGGACCCGAGGTGCGTCGCCACCTGACCGTCCTCGTGCTGACCCCGACGCACCTGCTGGTCACCCATCTGGACGATGATCCGGCCGATGCGCTCAACCCCAGCCAGGTCGTCTCCACGACGGAGCGGATCCGCCTGCGCCGGATCACCGGCACGGGCCTGTCGCAGGTGTTCGACACCGACGGCTCCCGGGTCCCCGGCGAGGAGGCCGAGATCACGATCGGGCTCACCTGGGACGGCACCCGCCGGATCGATCTCGAGCGGGCGATCTGCGAGGACCCGTCGTGCCAGCTCGACCACGGCTACACCGGCACCACCGCCCCCTCCGACCTCGCCCTGCGCGTGAGCGCGCTGGCGGACGGTCCCGACGCCGTCCAGGCCGCGCTGGCCTTCCACGGGCGCCTCGTCGATGCGGTCGACGAGCTCGACCAGGGCCGCTGAACGCATGGCCGGCATCGTCGATCCCGTCGATCCTGCGGGTCCCGGCCTTCCCGACGGATGGCCCTCCGATCTCCTGCCGCCGCCCTTCGCCGGAGGCGCCCGGCCGGAGCTCCTCGACGTGCTCGCGCCGCTCGCCCCGGCGGAGACCGTCGGTCGCGATGTGGTGGTGCTGCTCGACGGCGTCGGTGCGGAGCTGCTGGCCGCGCATCGCGCGCTGACGCCGGTGCTGCGACGGCTCGCCGACGAGACCCGCGCGGTGCGCACCGTCTTCCCCTCGACGACGGCCACGGCGATGGTCTCCCTGCATACGGCGAGGCCGCCCGTCGAGCACGGCGTCATCGGATGGGTCACCCATGACCCCGCCACGGGACTCGCCCTCAACCAGATCCAGGGGGACCGGGCGGTGGATCCGCTGCGGTGGATGCCGCTGACGACACCGGTGGAGGCCTCCGGCCGGCGGGCGTTCCAGGTCGCGCCCTCCAAGCATCAGGGGTCGCACCTCAGCCGCGTCGCCTATCGCGGATGGGGATTCGTCGGCCACGGCGCGCACGATCGCGCCGATGCGACGGTGATCGCCGTCCGCCGCGCAGGGCCTGACGGACTCGTCCACCTGCACGTCGACGACGTCGACCATGCCGGCCACGTGCACGGGGTCGACAGCGAGCCCTGGCGCGCCGCGCTGGCGGAGGCCGATGCGCTGCTGGGCACCCTCCTGCGCCGTCTCCCGGCGGGGACGCGCCTGCACGTCACCGCCGACCACGGGATGGTCGACACGGATCCCGCGCACACCGTCGACCTCGCCGACCATCCCGCGCTGCAGGATCTCGCGGTGACGGTCGCCGGGGAGTCGCGGGCGCTCGCGCTGGGAACCCGAGGCGCCGAGGAGGCCGCGGCCCTCGAGGCGGGGCTCGCCGAGCTGCTGGGGGAGCGGGCGCTCGTGCTGGGGCGCGAGGCGCTGCTCGCCGCCGGACTGCTGGGACCGCCGGGGCGGCGGCCGGGCGCGGAGATCTCCGGGAGAGTGCCGGACGTCGCCGTCCTCGCTCGCGGACGCTGGATCGTCGACGACTTCAGCCGTCGCCCGGAGTCCGCGCGACGACTGGTGGGCGTCCACGGCTCGCTCACGAGCGCCGAGGCGCTGATCCCGTTGCTGCGCACGACCGTCTGAGACGCGCGACCGTCCGACCCTTCCGGACGGGACGAGGAGCCCGGACGGAGCCTGGGGACGGGGGCGCAGGGAGCGCCCGTCCGCCGGAGCTCAGTCGTGCTTGGAGCCGAAGACGATCTCGTCCCAGCTGGGGATCGAGGCCCGCTTCGACCGGGACTTCGCCGGCTTGCGCGCCGGTGGCTCGCGCCGTTCGCCGTCCCCGGCACGGCCTTCGTCATCGTCCCCGCGGTCGTCGCGTGCGGCACGTGCGCTCCGCGCACGCCTTCCCTCGGCATCCGAGCCGTCGGCATCCGAGCGCTCAGCATCTGAGCCCTCAGCCTCCGCGTCCTCGGCATCTGCGCCGTCGGGAGCGCTGCTCGCGCGGTCGTCGGCGGACGCGAAGCCGGGGAGGGCCGTGAGATCCACGGTGTCCTGGTGATGCAGCGCCGCCCGGGCGGGCGAGGCGGACGACGCGGAGGAGGCGGACGGTGCTGAGGGGTCCTCCCCGGAGGAGACGCGCGCGGCGCTCTCGTCCTCCCGGCGCTCGTCGACGCTCCGGTCGGCCTCTCCGCCGGCGCTGCGAGCGCCGTCGGCGGCATGCTGCTCGTCGGCGCCGTCGACGCTGCGGCGCTGCCAGCGCGGGGAGAGGGGGCTGGCGGGGCGGTCGTCGTCGGCCTCCTCCTCGAGGGTGGACCAGACCGTCGCGGCGTCGGAGCTCTCCGTCTCCGGCGGCGGGACGGAGCGGAGGCCGCGACGCGCGTTGAGCGCATCGAGGTCGGCCTCGCTGAAGGAGCGGTCGGGCGAGGACGAGGCGGAGCGCCGGGCGGGCGAGCCCCCGCGGCGGATCCGGGGGGCGCCGTCGTCGAACTCGCCGTCGGCCTCCACGTCGTAGACGCTGGTCTTGACCGCCATCAGGCGGGCCCGGCCGCGGACCGGCTCCGGGGGAGCGTTCTCGTCGCTGATCCAGCGGGCTTCGTCATCGACCGGCGAGATCGTGCGGGCGTCGAGATCGGCGACCCAGTGCGCCTGCCGGGTCCGACCGGCCGCGGCGAAGGTGAGCTCGAGGGTCCAGGTCCCGTCCGTGCGCCGCCAGGCATCCCAGAGGACGTCCTGCGAGGCCTGCCGTGCGGTCAGCCGCTCGGAGACCACGGTCGCCAGGTCCGGCCCTCCGCGGCCGACGGGGAAGGTGCGGGCGCGATGGGCCGTCCACTCGCGCTCGGCGATGACCGGGCCCTCATAGCGCCGCACATGCTCCACGGCGACCTGGTGGGCTTCCGCGATGTCCTCGGCGCTGCGACCGGAGCGCAGCATGATCTGGATGTCCCGAGGGCGCAGCGGTGCCGGCTCCCCGGTGCGGACGGCGCCCAGGGCGGGCCGGTCGCGGCGGACCGCGGCGCGCAGCGCCTCGTCGATGGGCAGGGCGTACCGCTCGCCGTCGGAATCGACGAGGACGACATGCATCCCGTCGTCGTGGATCCCGTCGAGTTCGAGCTCTCGCATCGTGGTCCTCTCGGTCGAGCCGGCTCGGGTGCGCCCAGGGCGTCTGGCACAGGACCCTAGCGCGCCGACCTCCGCGCTCGTGGGACGCGGCCCTCGACGCTCCGGCGCCCGGAGGTCGCGGAGATCCGGAGCGCGGGGGACGCCGGCCGCGGAACCGGAGGCTCTGTGTTGTCCGACCCATCCGCTTCTGCAATAATGCCGCCGCATTCGGCGTTGCGATGCGAACCGGCCCGGGTAGGGAGTAGGCGCCTCCTTCGCGCAGCATTGCCCCTCGCACCAGGTCGGACGACCTCATGGACAACCAGGAACGGACCGTAGATGGCCACTGATTACGACGCCCCGCGCAAGAACGACGACGAGTCGAACGACGACTCGATCGAGGAGCTGAAGGGCCGACGCAACGAGGCCGCGACTCCCGCGGTGGACGAGGACGAGGCCGAGGCCGCCGACTCGTACGAGCTGCCGGGTGCGGACCTCTCCGGCGAGGAGCTCTCGGTGCGGGTCCTCCCGCGCCAGGCCGACGAGTTCACCTGCGCCAGCTGCTTCCTCGTGAAGCACCGCAGCCAGATCGACCACGTCGAGGGCACGCTCATCATCTGCAAGGACTGCGCCGCCTGAGCCGACGCCCCCGGACGACTCCGGAACCCTGAACGGCGCCCGCCCCCTGCTGAGGGGGCGGGCGCCGTTCGTCGTTCGTCGTGGAGGGCGGCTCCGGCGCGTCGCGCGGGGCCGAGAGGCGTGGGCGGCCTCGAGGACGGGGGCGTCAGGCCGTGCGGCCCGCCCGCTGGCGGGCGGCGCGCAGCGCCAGCGCAAGATCCGCGGGGGCGCGGGAGGACAGCACCCAGGCGGTGGTCGGATCCTCCTCGTCCTGCACCTCGACGCGCAGGCCCCCGTGGATCCAGCCGCGGGTGCAGTGATGGGCGAGCGGGTCGAAGCCCGTGCTCATGGTCCGATCCCAGTCCTCGCCCTCGACCGTCTCCGGCTCCCCGAGATAGGCGACGTCGATGCTCGCGCGCCCGGCGGAGAGACGGGTCCCCTCGACCAGCAGCAGGGGGCTGGCGCCGATCCCGACCGCGATCATCGCGCCGATCCCGACGACGCCGACGATCACCGAGGCGATGGTCGACAGCGGCACGATCACCACGCCGAACAGGGCACCGAACGCGATCAGTACGACCCAGGTGCCGATCCCGGGCGTCAGGCGCTCGCGGTACGCCGGAGCGTCGGCGAGGGGCGCCGCCGAGGACGAGGAGGCGGCAGGCTCCTCGGGCGATGCGGCGCCGGCCCCGGAGGACGATGCGGGGGACGGCGCGGGTGAGGAGGTCAGGGGGGAGTCCCCGGCTGCAGCGGACATGGGGTCATCGTCTCATGCACAGCCTGGACGTCCGATGGAGCGAGCGCGGGCGCGGAGCCTCTAGTCTGGGGCCATGTCTGCTGTGACCCCGACGGGCGCCGCGCTGCGCGCGGCGGACCCGGAAACCGTGCCCGACCTGCGCATCCGGCTCGAGCCGGGCGCTCCGCTGCCGTCCCGCGCCCATGCTGACGATGCGGGCCTCGACCTCGTCAGCGCGGAGGACGTCGAGATCGCCCCCGGCGGGCGCGCGCTCGTGGACACGGGCATGGCCCTCGCGCTCCCAGCCGGGACCGTCGGCCTCGTGTGCCCGCGCTCGGGCCTCGCCGCCAAGCATGGCGTGACGGTCCTGAACGGTCCCGGCATCGTCGATGCCGGCTATCGCGGGACGATCCGCGTCGCGCTGCACAACACGGACCTCGAGCATCCGGTCTCCCTCGTCCGCGGCGACCGCATCGCCCAGCTGGTCATCGTGCCGTTTTTCGCCCCGGCGCTCGCGATCGTCGACGAGCTCGAGGACACCGAGCGGGCCGATGCCGGCTTCGGCTCCACCGGCGGGCACGCCGCGTCGACCCGGGAGGCATGAGCATGGGACTGTTCTCCCGCAAGGGCCGCAGGAGCGGCGCCGACGACACCGCGGATCCGACGACGGAGGCAGGCGCCGGAGCGTCGGCCGACTCCTCGTCGGCGGACGCCGCGAGCTCCGCGGCCGCGCCCCGCGAGGGCGGTCCCTACGACGAGCACGATGCGCCGGAGGCCGACCGCATCGACCTCGGCGCCCTGCAGGTCCCGACGGTCGAAGGCCTCGAGCTGCGCATGGAGGTGGACCAGCGGACGAACGCCGTCACCGGCGCCAACCTCGTCCTCGACGGCTCCTCGATGCAGGTGCAGGCCTTCGCCGCCCCCAAGTCCCGCGGTCTGTGGGACGAGGTGCGCGGCTCGCTGCGCGACTCCGTGGTCAAGCAGGGGGGCACCGCCGAGACCCGGGACGGCGTGTTCGGCAAGGAGCTGATCACGCGCCTGCCGGTCAAGCGCGCCGACGGCCGCACCGGCTACCGTCCGGCCCGGTTCATCGGGGTCGACGGGCCCCGCTGGTTCCTCCGTGCGATCCTCACCGGCAAGGCGCTCGGGGACGCGGACCAGTCCGCGCGCTTCGAGGAGCTGCTCTCGCAGATCGTGGTCGTGCGCGGCGGCGAGGCGATGGCGCCGCAGGAGCTGATCCCGCTGCATCTCCCGGGCCAGCGCCCGGGGCTGATCCCGCAGCGGGCGCAGTCCCTCGACCCCCTCGAGCGGGGTCCCGAGATCACCGAGATCGGATGAGCGCGACGTCCGAGCGCCCAGACGACGCTCATCGGGCCGGCGGCGACGCCCCGCAGGCCGGCGGCGAGACCCCGCGGGGCGGGGGAGCACCCGGGAGCGGGCTCGGCGGCGTGCTACGCCAGGAGCAGTTCTCCGTGTCCGACGCCGTCGGCGGGCCGCGCGGGATCGCCGAGTCCGTGATCCCGACGCTGCTGTTCATCGTCCTGTTCGTCGTGACCCGCTCGATCACCGTCGCCGCGATCGCCGCGGTCGGCGTCGTGGTCATCGCCCTGGTCGTGCGGCTCGTCCAGCGGCAGAGCCCGGCCGGGGTCCTCGGGGGCCTGATCGGTGTGGTCCTCGGAGCGGTCCTCGCCATCCGCTCCGGCGACGGCACGGACTTCTACGCCCCCGGCATCGTCATCAACGCGGTCGCCCTCGTGCTGATCGGGGTCTCGCTCGCGGCGCGCCGGCCTCTCGTCGGCCTCCTGGTCGCGATGCTGGATCCGCGCATGGAGGACTGGGCGCAGGACCCCGACGCCCGCCGCGTCTACACGCGGGCCACCGTCCTGTTCGCCGGGCTGTACGCGGTCAAGCTGGCGGTCCAGATCCCGCTGCTGCTGACCGGGCAGGTCGCGGCGCTCGGGGTGGCCAAGCTGGTCATGGGCCTGCCGGCCTTCGCCCTGCTGGCCTATCTCGTGTGGCTCATGCACCGGGCCCTGCTGGCGCGGCGCGGGCACGGGAGCCCGACCGCCGAGGATTCCGCGGATCCCGAGGGACCCGAGGGCCCCGAGGAGCCCTGATGGCCCTCGACATCCCCCGCCCCGCTCGCCGGGAGGGTCGCGATTCGATGCCGATCCGCCCCGAGGATGCCACCGCTGTCCGTATCGCGGTCATCCGTCTGCGAGACTGATCGCCGAATACTGCGCGCGCACGCCGCGGCTTCCCGCCGCGGAGGAAGGGAGCGGGACATGAGCCCCGATGCTGACGGGACGATGGGCGGAGCGCCCGCCGACGGTCGACTCCTCACCCTGACGGTGGGCCCTCCGGCCGCCGGCGGCACCTTCGTCGCCCGCCATGAGGGGCGGGTGGTCTTCGTGCGCGGCGCCGCCCCCAAGGAGACCGTGACGGTCCGCCTGCTCGACGATCCCGAGGCGCAGGCGTCGGCGCGCTACTGGCGCGCCGAGGTCATCGAGGTGCTCGAAGCGGGCGTCGACCGCGTCCCCACGGTGTGGGACGAGGCCGGCGGCGACGGCGTCGGCGGCGCGGAGTGGGCGCACATCGCGCTGCCCGCCCAGCGTCGGATCGCCTCCGAGGTGATGCAGGAGCTGCTCGGGCGCGCGGGGGTGAGCAGCTATCCCCTCGACCAGGTCCAGGTCGAGCCGGCTCCGCATGACGTCGACGGCCTGGGGTGGCGGACCCGCGTGCGCTTCGCCGTCGACGCCGACGGACGGGTGGGCATGCGCGGCTGGCGCTCGCACGACGTGCGCGACGTCGGCGAGAACCCGCTCGCGGCCCGGGCCATCCGCGACCTCCGGCTGGGGGAGTGGACCGCTCCCGAGGGCACCGAGGCGATCGATGCGATCGCTCCCTCCACCGGTCCGGCGGCCGTGGTGGTGATCGGTCGGGATCTCGATCCGGAGACCCTGGTGATCCCCGAGGCCTGGGGCGATGCCGACGTCTCGGTCCGCACGGCGCGCGGGATGGTGCCGGTGCGCGGCGACGGCATCGTCCGCGAGCGCGTCGGGGAGCGGCTCTTCGAGGTCGGCGCGACCGGCTTCTGGCAGGTGCACCGGCGGGCGGCCGAGCTGCTCAGCGAGGTCGTCGGGGCCGTCCTGAAGGCGCCCCGCGGCGGCAGCGTCTGGGACCTCTACGGCGGCGTGGGGCTGTTCGCGGCGGTCGCCGCCGAGCAGGTCGGCGTCGAGGGGAGCGTGATCACGGTGGAGGGCAACAGGAGGGCATCCGCCCATGCCGCAGTGAACCTCGAGGACCTCCCGCAGGCGTCCACGGCGACGGCCGACGTCACCGACTGGGTGCGTGCGCGCCGCGGCGGCGTGGACGTCGTCGTCCTGGATCCTCCGCGAGCCGGAGCGGGACCGGAGCTCATGGAGCTGCTGACCTCCACGGTGCGTCAGCGCATCGTGTACGTCTCGTGCGAGCCGGCGACCCTCGCCCGCGACCTCGTGGTCGCCGAGAAGGCCGGCTGGCGGATCGCGGACCTGCGCGCCTTCGACCTCTTCCCGCACACGCATCATGTCGAGTCGGTGACCGTGCTCGAGCGCGCTGCCTCCTGAGGCGAGCGCACCCGAGGTCCTGAGGCCGGCGCGCCTGCGGCGGGGCCGTTCCGGAGCGATCCGGGGCGGCCCCGCCGTCGTCGTCGGAGCGGCGCCGGGGTCCGCGGCGAGGCGGGTCCGGCGTCGTCGCGCGGGGGACCGAGCGCCATCCGCAGCATGATCACCGAATTGCGCGAGGAGGAAGTTCGGAAATGGCTGAGGGTCACCTTCTTGAATGCGGACCGCGAGATCCATCTCATGCCGCGCCTCGGCGTTCCGCAGAACCCGCAAGGGCGGGGCATGGTACAGTTATCTTGACGTCAAGATAGTTGATCGGCGACGATCCTCGATGCATCTGCCGAGGTCACGCGGGCCGCAGCCCGGCAGTCGCGCCGGGGCGGCCATGGATGCTGTGAAGCCGATTACGATGGACGAGTTCGCCAATCCATAGAAGGAGCGTGCCCAGTGAGCACAGTCGACTCATTCTCCGCGAAGCAAGAGCTCAGCGTCGGAGGAACCGACTACGAGATCTATGCGCTCGACGCCGTCGAGGGCGCCGAGAAGCTGCCCTACAGCCTGAAGATCCTGCTGGAGAACCTGCTGCGCACCGAGGACGGTGCCAACATCACGGCGGAGCACGTGCGCGCTCTCGCCGCCTGGGATCCCGCGGCGGACCCGTCGGTGGAGATCCAGTTCACCCCTGCCCGCGTGATCATGCAGGACTTCACCGGTGTGCCCTGCGTGGTGGACCTCGCGACGATGCGAGAGGCCGTGCAGGACCTCGGCGGCGATCCTGAGCGCATCAACCCGCTGGCGCCCGCCGAGATGGTCATCGACCACTCGGTGATGATCGACGTCGCCGGCCGCCTCGACGCGCTCGAGCGGAACATGGAGCTCGAGTACGAGCGCAACCGTGAGCGCTACCAGTTCCTCCGCTGGGGCCAGACCGCCTTCGACGACTTCAAGGTCGTGCCCCCGGGCACCGGCATCGTCCACCAGGTCAACATCGAGTACCTGGCGCGCACCGTCATGACCCGCGAGGTCGCCACGGGCGAGGGCACCGTCCTGCGGGCGTACCCGGACTCCTGCGTCGGCACCGACTCGCACACCACCATGGTCAACGGCCTGGGCGTGCTGGGCTGGGGCGTCGGCGGCATCGAGGCCGAGGCCGCCATGCTCGGCCAGCCGGTCTCCATGCTGATCCCGCGCGTCGTGGGCTTCAAGCTCACCGGGCAGATCCCGCCGGCCGCCACCGCCACCGACGTGGTGCTGACGATCACCGAGATGCTGCGCCAGCAGGGCGTGGTCGGCAAGTTCGTCGAGTTCTACGGCGAGGGCGTCGGCCAGGTGCCGCTCGCCAACCGCGCCACGATCGGCAACATGAGCCCCGAGTTCGGCTCGACCTGTGCGATCTTCCCCATCGACGAGGTGACCGTCGACTACCTGCGCCTGACGGGCCGCTCCGAGGAGCAGCTCGCCCTCGTCGAGGCCTACGCCAAGCGCCAGGGCCTGTGGCATGACCCGTCGGTCGAGGCCCAGTACTCCGAGTACCTCGAGCTCGACCTGTCCACGGTCGTCCCCTCGATCGCCGGCCCGAAGCGCCCGCAGGACCGCATCGTCCTGACCGAGGCGAAGGAGTCCTTCCGCCAGGTGCTCCCGGCCTACGCCGGTCACCCGGAGCGCGTCGCCGACAGCGGTGACGTGGCCGGCACCTTCCCGGCCTCGGACCCGGCCGCGCAGGATTCGGACAACGACTCCGGCGGCCGTGCCGTCGAGCACGCGTCCGTCCGCGGTCGCGCCTCGCAGCCGACGCCGGTCAAGGGCACGGACTTCTCGATCGATCACGGCATCGTCTCGATCGCCTCGATCACGTCCTGCACCAACACCTCGAACCCGTCCGTGATGATGGCCGCGGGCCTGCTCGCCCGCAACGCCGTCCAGCGCGGCCTGACCACCAAGCCGTGGGTGAAGACCTCCATGGCTCCGGGCTCCCAGGTCGTCACGAACTACTACACGAAGGCCGGCCTCTGGCCCGACCTCGAGCAGCTCGGCTTCCACCTGGTCGGCTACGGCTGCACCACCTGCATCGGCAACTCCGGCCCGCTGGCGCCCGAGATCTCCGAGGCGATCGCCGAGAACGACCTCGCCGTGACGGCCGTCCTCTCGGGCAACCGCAACTTCGAGGGCCGCATCAACCCCGACGTCAAGATGAACTACCTGGCCTCCCCGCCGCTGGTCATCGCCTACGCGCTCGCGGGCACGATGGACTTCGACTTCGAGAACGACCCGCTGGGCACCGATGAGGACGGCCAGGAGGTCTACCTCAGCGACATCTGGCCCAGCCCGACCGAGGTCGAGCAGGTCATCGGCGAGAACATCACCCAGGAGATGTTCTCCGAGGACTACAAGGACGTCTTCTCCGGCGACGAGCGCTGGCGCGGGCTGGAGACGCCCGAGGGCGCCACCTTCGCGTGGGACGACGACTCCACCTACGTGCGCAAGCCCCCGTACTTCGAGGGCATGGGCGCGCAGCCGGAGCCGGTCCAGGACGTCACCGGCGCGCGCGTGCTCGCCAAGCTGGGCGACTCCACCACCACGGACCACATCTCGCCGGCCGGCGCGATCAAGGCGGACTCGCCCGCCGGGCGCTACCTGCGTGAGCACGGCGTGGAGCGCAAGGACTTCAACTCCTACGGCTCGCGCCGCGGGAACCACGAGGTCATGATCCGCGGAACGTTCGCGAACATCCGCATCAAGAACCAGCTGCTCGACGGCGTCGAGGGCGGGTACACGAAGAACCTCCTGACCGGCGAGCAGGAGTTCATCTACGACGCCGCCCAGGCCTACGCGGAGCAGGACATCCCGCTCGTGGTCCTGGCCGGCAAGGAGTACGGCACCGGCTCCTCGCGCGACTGGGCCGCCAAGGGCACCAAGCTCCTCGGCGTCGAGGTCGTCATCGCCGAGAGCTTCGAGCGCATCCACCGCTCGAACCTCATCGGCATGGGCGTGCTGCCGCTGCAGTTCCCCGCCGGCGAGACCGCCGACTCCCTGGGGATCGACGGGACCGAGACCTTCTCGTTCACCGGCATCACCGCGCTGAACGAGGGCACGACGCCCAAGACGGTCGCGGTCGTCGCCGAGAAGGCCGACGGCACCACCGTCGCCTTCGACGCTGTCGTGCGCATCGACACCCCCGGCGAGGCGGACTACTTCCGCAACGGCGGCATCCTGCAGTACGTGCTGCGCTCGCTCGTCGCCGCCTGACGGCGTCGCCGGCCGCGCGCGGTCCTCGGTGAGGGGACGGGGCGCGGCCGGTGCATCGTCCGAAGGAGATCGCCCCGCCCGGCAGTTCCGGGCGGGGCGATCCCGCGTCTGCGGAGGTTCAGCTCGAGCATGGCGTCCTCGGCGTCCTCGGCGTCCTCGGCGTCGTCGATGCCGAGGGCGTCCTCGTCCCTGCAGCTGCCGCTGCTGGTGAGCCGGTGGAGCGTCCCGGCGATCAGACGTCCAGCCAGTCCATCGCGAAGCCCTCGATCTGATCGCGCGGCAGGACGATGGCGTACCGTCCGTCGGGGACGCGCTTGCGGAAGCCCGCGATGAGCACGCCGATGTCGGGGAGGAGGACTCCCTTGCCGCCGCGGCCCTCGACGGACCGCTCGCGCGCGAACAGCTCGTCGAAGCCCGCCGTCGAGAGGATCTCGATGCCGTCGTGGAAGACGGGGACGTACGCCGCACCGCCCAGGCGCTCGGTGACGGCCCTGCCTCTGCCGGGCTTGAACACGTAGATCGCGGTGAGGGCGCCGGACTCGTCGTCGAACTCGTACTCGGTCGCCCCGCGGACCTCCGTCGTGATCTCCAGAATGCGGTCGTGCGAGGAGCGATCCGGCGGTCCGGCGACCGCAGCGACCTGGGCGGGACTCATCCCGAACCGCACGTCGTCGACGCCCTCGAAGGGGATGATCCGATGGCTCTGCAGCATGGGGCGCCCTTCCGTCGCGGATATCGGCGCCAGCCTAGCGGGGTGATCAGCCGAGCTGGTCGGCCGGGCGGAGCAGGACCTCGTCGATGACCAGGTGCCGCGGCCGCGCGAGGACGAAGGCGAGGACCTCCGAACGCTCCGATGCCGGGCGATCCCGACCGCCTGAGCAGGACGACGCGACGCACCGCACCCGCCCCCGCGACCAGGTGGTGCGCGGGGGCGGGTCCGGCGTCCGGAGGACGGATCAGCTGCGTCCGGCCATCACTCCGCCGTCGGCGTCCCAGATCGCACCGGTCACCCAGGCGCTCTTCTCGGACAGCAGGAAGGCGGCGATCTCGGCGATCTCCTCGGGGATGCCCACGCGGCCGAGCGGATGGAAGGAGTCGAAGCCGCTGATGGCCTCGTCGACCTCGTCCGCGGGGATGAACCCCTCGTAGATCGGCGTCCGCACGACGGCCGGGGCGATCGCGTTGACGCGGATCCGGTGAGGGGCGAGCTCCATGCCCAGGTGCTGGGTCAGGGAGTGCAGTCCCGCCTTGGCCATCGAGTATGCCGACGAGGGCGTGGCGGCGACTGCCTGATGCGCCCACATCGACCCGAGGTTGACGATCGCCCCGCCCTCGCCGCGCGCGACCATGGTCGCCGCGACGGTCTGGGTGATGAAGAACGTCGCCCGATTGATGTCGAGGTAGGAGTCGTAGTCGTCCTCCTCGAGATCGAGGAAGGACTTCGGCACGAACACCCCGGCCGCGTTGACCAGCATCGTGGCGTCGGCATGCTCCGCGGTGAGCTGCTCGCGAAGCCGTGCGACGTCGTCGGGGTCCGTGAGGTCCGCGGCCAGAGCGTGCACGGCGTGCCCGTGGCGCACCAGGCTCTCGCGGGCGGTGTCGAGCTTCGCCCGATTCCGTCCGACGAGGACGAGGTCCGCACCTTCGGACGCGGCCTTCTCGGCGATGGCGAGGCCCATGCCGCTGGTGCCGCCGACGACGATCAGCGTGCGACCCGCGAAGGTCGAGGCGTTCTTCTCGTTCTCGGTGCCCATGGTCACGCGGTCTCGTAGATGCGGACCTGGGGCTCGGCCTGCAGCAGCGGGGACAGGCCGGCGACGACGTCCTCGGTGAACAGGGCGGAGGAGAGATAGGCCTCCGCCTGGGCGACGGTCTCGAAGCCGTGGAGGACCTGGACGTCCTCGTCGCGCACGAGGAGCTCCTTGCTCGTCGCGCCGGGCACGGTGTCGAGGAAGGGCTGCTTGTACTGCGTGTAGACGCCGGCGGCGGCCGGGCGGTCGCCCTCGTCGACGATCAGGGTGATCTGCAGATAAGCCATGGTGATGCTCCATCTCCTGGGGTCGGTTCCGGCCGGTGGACCGGCCGTGTGCCCTCCACGCTAGGAGCGGTGCGGCGTGCTGCGACAGACGAGAAGATCGAATATCGCCATAGGGAACATGAATGACGAAGGCGGCGCAGGGGTCAGGCCCGGGGCTGGACGAGCCGGTCGGCGAGGTCCTCGAGCTCGGCGGCGACCGGCGAGGCCGGATCCCAGACCGCCTCGTAGAAGATCTCCAGGATCTGGCCCTCCGGGTCGAGGAGCTCGCGGTGCGGCGCATCGGGGGAGGCGAGCTTGGACAGGGGGAGCATCGCGGATCCGAGTCCGAGATGGGACCACTCCTCGAGGACCCGGTAGCTGCCGGCCTCGCCGGGATAGGCGGTGGCCGGGATCTCATGATCGGCGATCAGGCTGCGGGTGAAGGTCGTCAGCCCGCAGGTGTCGGGCAGCATGATCAGCTGCCGACCGGCGAGCTCCTCGAGCACGGCGGGCCCGTGCCCGGTATGCGGCTCGACCAGGACCAGCGGCTCGGAATCGATCACCCGATGGGAGTAGCGCGGCATCGGCCCCACGGAGGGCACGACGATGAGGTCGAGGTCGCCGTCGACGAGGGATGCGCGCAGCTCCTCCATGTTGGCCTCGCGCAGGACCAGCTGGCGGTGCGCATCCTGCTCCTGCTCGGGTCGATCGCAGACGGCTCGATAGGCGCTGGCGACGAGCTTGGGGTTGATCAGCGGGGACACGCCGACCCGGACCGCCTCCGGAGCGGGAGCGTTCCAGCGGGTCGCCTCGGCGCGGACATCGTCCAGCGCAGCCAGCACATGGTCGATCCGCGGCAGCATCGCCGTGCCGAACGGGGTCGGCGTCACCCCGCGGGGAGAGCGGTCGAACATCTTCGCGCCGAGGCTCTCCTCGAGCGCGGCGACCCCGTTGGACAGCGCCGGCTGGGTGACTCCGGAGGCTCTCGCCGCGGCGCTGAAGGACCCGGTCTCCGCCACCGCTCGCACGTATCGCATGCCCTCGACGCTCATCCGTCTGTTCTGTTCAGCCATACGGAGATGTTATCGCCGGATTCGATCTCCTCCTCTACCGCGCTCGCGATCGCCTGCGTAGCGTCGCGGAGGATGGCCGCTCGTGCGGGAGCACGGGCCCATCGTGAGCAGGAGCATCGGAGGGAGGGAGCGCGGTGGGAACCACGGCGACGATGATGAGGGTCCGACGACCGGGCGGCGAGCTCCTCGCCGAGCAGGTGCACAGGGACGACCCCGCGGCCGGCTGGGTCGCGATCGAGGTCTCCGCGAGCGGGCTGTGCGGGGCCGACCTCGGCACCGCGGCCGCCGAGCACGCCTCCGCCCCGGTCACGCCCGGGCACGAGATCGCCGGGACGATCTCCGCGATCGGTCCTGCCGTGCGGGGATGGCAGATCGGAGACCGGGTCGCCGTCGGCTGGTTCGGCGGCGGGTGCGGACGCTGCCGCAGCTGTCGCACCGGCGACGTCGTCCACTGCCCCGAGCGCCGGATCCCCGGGATCAGCTACCCCGGCGGCTGGGCCAGCAGCGTCCTCGTGCCGGCCGACGCGCTGGCGCGCATCCCGGATGAGCTCGGCTTCGTCGAGGCCGCTCCGATGGGGTGCGCCGGCGTCACGGCGTTCAACGCCGTCCGCGGCGCGGGCGTCCCCGTCGGCGGGAGGCTGGCCGTCTTCGGCATCGGCGGCCTCGGCCATCTCGCCGTCCAGTTCGCCGCCGCCTCGGGGTACGAGGTCGTCGCGATCGCCCGCGGCCCGGAGCGCGAGGGCGCCGCGCGGGAGCTGGGCGCCTCCCACTACCTCGACAGCGCGTCGATTCCTCCGGGCGAGGCGCTCCGCGACCTCGGCGGGGTCGACGCCATCATCAGCACGGCGTCCTCGACCGAGCCCGTCGCCGAGCTGATCGCCGGACTGCGACCGCATGGGCGACTCGTGCTGGTCGGCGTCGACGGGGGCGCACTCGCCCTCCCCGTCGCGCCGATGGTCATGAACGCCCTGACCGTGACGGGCCATCTCACGGGCAGTCCCGCCGACACCGAGCAGGCCATGGGCTTCGCCGTCCGCCACGGCATCCGCCCGATCACCCGGACCGTCCCGCTCACCGAGGCTGCGACCGCCCTCCAGATGCTCCGCGACGGCGGTGCACGCTTCCGTCTCGTCCTCGAGAACATCCCCGACCCCAAGGATCCCCACGCATGACCACGACGTCCGCACTCCTCCGGCCACCTCGGAGCCGAGTCCAGCAGCGCACCATGATCGTGCTGGTGGTCATGCAGATCATCGGCACCATCGGCGTCGGGGTGGCCCCATCGATCGGCATCCTCATCGCCGGCGAGATCACGCAGGACGAAGCCTGGGCCGGACTCGCGCGCACCGCCAGCACGCTGGGCGCGGCCGTCATGGGCATACCGCTCGGCGCTCTGGCCGCCCGCCGCGGACGACGCGTCGCGCTCTCCAGCGGCTGGTGGACCGCCGCCGCGGGCAGCGCGCTGCTCGTCCTGGCCGCGCAGCGCAGCCTCATCGTGCCCCTGTTCATCGGCCTGTTCCTCATGGGAGCGGGTCTGGCGGTGAGCCTCCAGGCGCGGTTCGCGGCGACCGACCTCGCCGAGCCCCGCCAGCACGGCCGCTCCCTCGCCCTCGTGGTCTGGGTGGGGACGATCGGATCGGTCCTGGGCCCCAACCTCGCCGTGCCCGGCCGCCTGGTCTCCTCCGCCACCGGACTCGGCCTGTACGCCAGCGCCTTCCTCATCGCCGCCGCCTGCATGGCGATCGCCGGACTCGTCTCCTTCGCGCTGCTGCGGCCCGACCCGCTGCTGACGGCGCAGCGCGATGCCGCCTCGTCGGCCGCCGGACCGGCCGACGGCGCCGCTGCCGGATCGGCCGACGGCGCCACCGCAGGAGCGGTCGCCGGGCGCTCCGCCGCGCCGCCCGCCGGGGGCCGTCGGGCCGGCGCGCTCGCCCGGACGTTCGCCGAGCTGCGCAGGAACCATGCAGCCCGCTATGCGGTGGTGGCGATCGTGTCGGCGCAGATCGTCATGGTCTCGATCATGACGATGACCCCGGTGCACATCACCCATCAGGGCGGCTCGGTCGAGATCGTCGGGCTGACCATCAGCCTGCACATCATCGGC
Source organism: Brachybacterium netajii (SeqCode) (assembly GCF_054114245.1). Lineage (NCBI taxonomy): Bacteria > Bacillati > Actinomycetota > Actinomycetes > Micrococcales > Dermabacteraceae > Brachybacterium > Brachybacterium netajii (SeqCode). The sequence continues at coordinate 124,039 of NZ_JBSYXB010000002.1, forward strand.
ATGTACGCCTTCGCGCCGTTGGTCGGACAGCTCGTCGACCGCCTCGGCCACCGCGCCACGATCCTGATCGGCCTGCTGATCCTCCTCGTCTCGCTCCTCCTCGGAGCGGCTCGATCCGACGGCACCGGCTGGATCATCGCCTCGCTCATCCTGCTGGGCCTCGGGTGGTCGTTCGTGAACGTCGCCGGCTCCGCCCTGTTCAGCGCCGTCGTCTCCGCCGAGTCCCGTGCGGCCTCGCAGGGCGGCGTGGACGCCCTGTCGAACCTGTGCGGCGCGACCGCCGCCTTCGCCGCCGGGCCCCTGCTCGCCGCCACCTCGTTCCCGCTCCTGTCCGTCCTCGCGATCGTCGCCCTCGTGCCGCTCGCGGTCCTGGTCATCGCCCGCGCCCCGCAGAACGGGGCCGGATCATGAGGCCCGAGCAGAAGCCCCTCGGCGCCGACGTGATCGTCGTCGGGGCCGGCGCCGCCGGCCTCTCCGCGGCCGACGCGCTCCTCCGGGACGGGCACGACGTCCTCGTCCTCGAGGCCCGCGACCGCGTCGGCGGACGCGCCCGCTCCCTCGAGATCGAGGAGGGAGCGATCGAGCTGGGAGCCACCTGGTTCTGGAGCGACGAGCCCCTCGTCCGGGATCTGACCGAGCAGCTCGGCCTCGCCGTGTTCGCCCAGCATCTCGACGGCGATGCGATGTACGAGGGCCATCAGGTGCAGCGCCTGGAGGGCAATCCCATCGACGTGCCCGCCTCCCGCTTCGTCACCGGGGCCCAGGGCCTGCTCGACGCCGCCGCCCGACGCCTCCCCGACGGCGCCGTGCGTCTCGGCGAGCCGGTCGTGTCGATCGCGGTCGACGCGGCCGGCGCGCTCGTGAGCACGTCGGAGCACCGGTATCGGGCCGCGCACGTCGTCCTGGCCGTCCCCCCGGCGCTCGCGGTCGAGCAGATCTCCTTCTCGCCCGAGCTCCCGCAGCCCGTCCGACGCATCGCCGAGAGCACGGCGGTGTGGATGGGCGGCGTCGTGAAGGCCGTCGCCGTGTACGACCGGCCCTTCTGGCGCGCGGCAGGCCTCTCGGGCTCCGCGATCAGCCATGTCGGCCCCTTCCGCGAGTTCCATGACCACAGCGGCCCGGACGGCTCCCCGGCGGCGCTCTTCGCCTTCGCCCCGGCCGGAGGGCTCCTCGCGCGCGACCAGGAGGGGATCGCCGCAGCGCTGCGCGAGCAGCTCACGCGGATCTTCGGTCCCGAGGCGAGCCATCCGCAGGCGGTCCGTGCGGTCGACTGGAGCGCCGAGCGATACACCCAGCCCGCAGCCGGGAGCGCGGCGGCCACCAGCGGCTTCGGACATCCCGTCTACGACGAGCCGGTGCACGGCCGCATCCGCTGGGCGTCGACCGAGACGTCGCCCGTCCATCCCGGCCACCTCGACGGCGCGCTCGCCGCCGGGCTCCGCGCCGCCGAGGCCATCCGGCGTGCGCCCCGGTCGGCCGGCCGGGGCGCATGACGACGAGCATCCGGGCCGATCCTGCGCACCCCTGCGCGAGAGATCTGCACTGCGTTGCAGACGCCGAGAGGCACCCGTGAAACCCCGGTGAAGATGTGCACAGATGTGACCATGCTGGCCGTCGTCACTGGTCAATGCGACGTAGGGTGATGCCGTCCCTCATCCCCGCAGCGACGGAGGCCTCATCGTGTCCACGCTCAAGGACCGGATCGTCGGCACCGATGCCGAGACGATCCCGTCGGACCCCGATGCATTGCGCGCCCTCGACGCCGCAGAGCTCCCCGAGCTCGCCCGTCGGCTGCGGCGGCGCCTGGTCGAGGTCACCTCCCGCACCGGCGGCCACCTCGGGCCGAACCTCGGCGTCGTCGAGCTCACGATCGCCCTGCACCGCGAGTTCCGCTCCCCGCGCGAAGCGATCGTCTTCGACACCGGGCACCAGGCCTACGTGCACAAGATGCTCACCGGCCGCTCCGAGCTGCTGGGCCTGCGCCGCGAGGGCGGCCTCTCCGGGTATCCCGACCGCGGCGAGTCCGCGCACGACGTGGTGGAGAACTCCCACGCCTCGGGCTCCATCGCCTGGGCCCACGGCATCGACCGCGCCCGCCGTGCCGCAGGGGACCCTGCGGTGGCGCTCGCCGTGATCGGCGACGGCGCGCTGACCGGGGGAGTGGGCCTCGAGGCCCTCAACGAGCTCGCGAGCGACGCAGGCAGCCGCACCGTCGTCGTGCTCAACGACAACACCCGCTCCTACGCCCCGACCGTCGGCGGCCTCGCCGCCCATCTCGGGGCGCTCCGGGCCGGCGCGATCGCGCCCGGCGCGGACGTCTTCACCGCCCTGGGGCTGACCTATATCGGCCCGGTCGACGGCCATGACCTGGACGCCCTCGCCCTCGCGCTCTCCCGTGCACGGGCCGCGGCCGAGGATCCCCGCACCGCCGGCGTCGTCGTGCACGTGCTGACCCGTAAGGGCGCCGGCTACGACCCCGCCGAAGCCGATCAGACGGACCACTGGCATGCCACCGGTCCCTTCGAGATCGAGCCCCCCACGCAGGCGGAGGTCTTCCCGCCGGTCGACGCTCCCGCCCCGGCGACCACCTGGACGGCGCGCCTGGGCGCTGCGGTGCACGCCGCGGCCCGCGCCGACGACCGGGTGATCGCGATCAGCGCCGCCATGGTCGACCCCGTCGGCCTCACCCCGATGCAGCGGGAGATGCCCGAGCGCGTGCTCGACGTCGGCATCGCCGAGCAGCTCGCCCTCGACACCGCCGCCGGCATGTCGCGCGGCGGTGCGAAGCCCGTGGTCGCCCTCTACGCGACCTTCCTCAACCGTGCCCTCGACCAGCTGCTGCTGGACATCGCCCTGCACGACGAGGACGTCACCCTCACCCTCGATCGCGCCGGCGTGACGGGCGACGACGGGCCCAGCCACCACGGCGTCTGGGATCTCGCGCTCGCCTGCCAGGTGCCCGGGATCGCCGTCTGGGCGCCCCGCGACGGCGACCGGCTGGACGCGGCGGTCGCCTCGGCGCTGGCGGTCCGCGGCCCCAGCATGGTGCGCTTCCCCAAGGGAGCCTGCCCCGCCCCGATCGCCGCGCGGGCGACGATCCCGGCGGGGGAGGTGCTCCACGGCGCACCGGTGGGGATCGGCGCGGCCGACGACGCGGCTGACGACGCGGCCGACGACGCGTCCGACGGCGCGGCTCCCGCCGCGGACGGTGCCCCGGATGTGCTCGTCGTGAGCATCGGCGCGCTCGCGGACCGGGCGGTCGACGCCGCGCGGCGCGTGGAGGAGCAGCACGAGGGGCTGCGGGTGATGGTCCTCGACCCCGTGCAGGCGCTCCCGCTGTCCGAGGAGCTCCTCGCCCTGGCGTCGAGCGCGCGCGTCGTCGTGACCGTCGAGGACGGGATCGCCGAGCGGGGGATCGGTGCGGCCCTCGGGGTGCGGCTCGCCCAGCGGGCGAGCGCCTCGGCGCCGGCGCCGGTGCTGCGCACCCTCGGGGTCGCCCACGAGTTCGTCCCCCATGCACGCCGCGATGCGATCCTCATCGATCAGGGACTGGACGTCGACGGCATCGCGCGGTCGATCGAGGGCGCCCTGCGCTGATCCGCCCCTGGAGCCGCCGCTGAACCGCGCCTCGGCCGCCCCTCAGCTGCTGCCGCCCCGTTCCGACGCGCGCGCGGCGAGGCGTCGGATGCCGACGGTCAGCCGAGCGAGCTGCGCGGGGAGGGGTCGTCGGCGCGCGCGGTCAGCACGATCGGATCGCCGTCGGTGACGTAGAGGGTGTGCTCGGCGTGCGCACCGCGGGAGCCGTCGGCCGACAGCTGCGTCCAGCCGTCGGCCGGGTCCACCACGAGCTCGGCGGTCGTGGGGATGAGGAACGGCTCGACGGTGATCAGCTGGCCGGCCACGAGCCGCGCGCCCTCGCCGGGCGTCCCATGGTTCGGGACGAAGGGCGCCTCGTGCATCGTGCGTCCCACTCCGTGGCCGCCGAAGCGGTCGTTGATCGCATAGCCCAGGCGGTGCGCCTCGGTCTGGACCGCATGGCCGATGTCGCCGACGGTGCGGCCCGCGCGGACCTGGTCGATGCCCGCCCACATCACGCTCTCGGTGTCGCGGATGAGCTGCAGGTCCTCCGCGCGCGGAGACCCCACGGCGATCGAGAGGCAGGAGTCGGCGACCCATCCGCCCAGCGAGATCGCGAAGTCCAGCGACAGCAGGTCGCCGTCGGCGAGGACCCGGTCGTACGGGCGGCCGTGCAGGACGCCGTCGTTGACGGAGGTGCAGATGACCTTCCCGAAGGGGGAGGCGCCGAAGACGGGGTGGTAGTCGATGTAGCAGCTGGTCGCGCCGGCCTCGCGGATCAGGCGGTGGGTCTCGGCATCGACGTCCAGCAGATTCCATCCCACGTCGACGACCTCCCGCAGATGCGAGAGGACCTCGGCGACGAACGCGCCCGCGGGCTGCGCCTGCGCGAGGGTCGGCAGCTCGCGCGCGCTCTCGCGGCGGCGTCGTCCGAGGATCATCGGGCGTCCTCCGCCGGTCGCCAGCTGTACAGCGAGACGCAGACCCAGGCGATCCCGGCGGCGAAGAGGCCGGCGCCGAGCATGTGCAGGCCCACCAGCACCTCCGGCAGGCCCGTGAAGTACTGGGCGTAGCCGATGAGGGCCTGGAGAGCGGTGATGCCGACGAGCGTCCAGGCGGCCGTCCGTGCGATGCGGTGGATCTTGACCAGGTGCAGGGCGATCAGCAGGCCCACCAGGAGACCGCAGAACAGCATCACGGCATCCGCATGCAGCCAGGAGATGGTGCGGGCGTCGAAGGGGAGGCGCTCGGGGGCGACGTCGTCGCCGGAGTGCGGGCCGGTCCCGGTCACGAGGGTCCCCAGCACCAGGATGAGGAATCCGACGCCGGACATCACCCAGGTCATCCAGTGCAGCGCCCCGGGGACGAGCGAGCGGCGGCGCGGCTCGTCGCCGTCGTAGAGGCGATGCACCAGCAGCGTCGACAGCGCCACCAGGATCGGGGAGATCAGGAAGTGAGGGCTCACGGCGCCCGGGTGGAGGTCGGCGTACACGACGACCATGCCGACGATCGCCTGCACGGCGGTGCCGATGAGCGGGGTCAGCGCGAGCCAGAACATGCTGCGGCCCTTGTGGCGCAGCCACAGGACGGCGATCAGCAGCAGGGCGACCGCGAAGACGCTCAGCACGCCGGTGAGGGCGCGGTTCCCGAACTCGATGAAGGGGTGGATCCCCGCCTCGAGGGTCAGCTCCGGGGTGAACTCGCCCGGCTCGCAGTTCGGCCAGCTCGAGCAGCCCAGGCCGCTCGCCGTCAGGCGGACGACGCCGCCGGTGACGATGATGCCGATCTGGCACACCAGGTTCCCCCAGAACACGATCGCCGCGATCCGCGCTCGCGCCGCCGGCGACCGGCCGACGGTGCGTTCCCCCGAGAGGGTGATCCGTCCGACGCGCTCGACGGGAGCGGAGGAGACGGGGCGGTCGTCGGCGACGGTCGGGGAAGGGGTCATGACCCCGATCCTAGGACGCGGACCTGAAGGTCCTGCCTCGCACCGGGACCGATCCCGCACGGATCACACGGTCCCTCCCCGATCTCTCCGGCCGGGACAGCCCCCGGTCGGCGTCGGAGCGTCGCGGGTGCTCGAGAGCCCGGTTCAGGAGTCGGTCCAGCGGAACCAGCGCACGACGGCGAGGGCTCCGAGCACCGCCCACAGCGCCAGCACGATCGCTGAGCCGATCGAGAAGTGCGCACCAGCGAGGCAGGCGCGCATGAGCTCTCCGAGGGCGCCCGAGGGCAGGAGATCCACCAGCCCGCGCAGGAAGCGCGGCATCGCGGCGGTCGGCAGCGCGATGCCGCCGACGCCCACGAACAGCACGAACATGAGGTTCGAGACGGCGAGCACCGCCTCGCTGCGCAGGGTCCCGGCGACGAGCAGGCCGAGCGATCCGAAGGCGATCGTCCCGGCGATCCAGACGGGGATCGCCGCGAGGACCCCGGTGATCTCCGGGCGCCAGCCGAGGACCAGCGCGAGCAGTCCGAGAACGATCACCTGCAGCACGTGGATCGCGAGGGTCGCGAGGACCTTGCCCGCGAGATAGCCGTCCCGTCCCAGCGGGGTGGTCGCCACCCAGCGCAGCACGCCGTTGCGGCGGTCGAAGCCGGTCTGGATCGCCTGCGAGGTGAAGGAGGTCGACACGAGGGCCGTGGCGAGGGTCGCGGCGACGGCGGTGTCGATGGCAGCGGTGCCCTCGAGGCGTCCGATCGGGAGCAGACGGAGGGCGATCAGCACCATGGCGGGCAGGGCGATCGCGACCATCAGCTGCTCGCCGTTGGCGAGCAGCGTGCGCGTCTCGAGCCGGGCGTGGGCGAGGACCCGTCGCAGGGCGGGCGCGGGGGCGGGAGCGGGTCGGGCCGTCGTCGGCGACGGGGTCGGGGCCGGGGTCGGCGAGGGGGTCGGGCTCATCGGGTCTCCGCCTGTTCGTCCATGAGGTCCAGGAGCACGGCCTCGAGATCGGCGGCGGCACCGGCCGAGACCTGGAGCCGGGCGCCGTGGCGGGCGGCGGCCTCGCGCAGGTCGCGCTCGAGGGCGTCCCGCGCGGCGGCGGGGAAGCCCGTGGCGGTGGCCCGCAAGGGCACGGCGCCGCCGGTTCCCTGGTGCGAGGCGACGACGTCCTCGACGGTGCCGGCGGCGAGTGCGCGCCCGCGGGCGATCACGCAGACCTCGTCGGCCAGGCCCACCACATCGTCCATCAGATGGGTGGTCAGGAGCACTGCGGTCCCGGTCTCGGCGAGGCTCCGCACGAGACGGCGCACGCGCCGTCGGATCGAGGGGTCCATGCCGGCCGTCGGCTCGTCGAGGAACACCAGCTCAGGGCGTCCGACGATCGCGAGGGCCAGGGCGAGGCGCTGGCGCTGGCCTCCGGAGAGCCGCCGCACGAGGGTGCCGGCGAACTCGTCGATGCCGAGGTACTCGGCGACCTCGTCGACGTCGAGGGGATCCGCGTGCAGCGACGCGCCGTAGCGCAGCAGCTGCATCGCGGCGGCGCCGGAGGCGAGGCCCCCGTCCTGGATCATGACGCCGACGCGCGCGCGATGCTCGGGACCCGCTCGCCAGGGGTCGACGCCGAGCACCTGCAGCGAGCCCGCGTCGGGGCGCAGCAGGCCCGTCGCGCAGGAGATCGCGGTGGTCTTGCCGGCGCCGTTCGGGCCCAGCAGCGCGGTGATCGCGCCGCGCTCCGCGCGCAGGGTCAGGCCGTCGAGCGCGCGGACCGAGCCGAAGGACAGCGTCAGGTCCTCGAGGAGGAGAGCCGCGGAGCCGGGCCCGGTCGCGGGCGGCACGGCGGGGGAGGGGGAGGTATCAGCCATGGCGCGCCCATCGTAGGCCGGGTCGGCGGACCCATCCTGGATGGACGCTCCGCGGCCGGAGGGGGTTCAGCGGCCGGTCGTGCTCAGCGGGGTGTGAGCGGGGTCGACGACCTCGGCGGCCAGCGGCGGCAGCGGGGCCGTGCCCTCGGGGCCCCAGGTGTCGGTCTCGAAGCGGTCGCGGTCATGGGCGTCGACGAAGCCCGACAGGTCGGGGCCGAGCGGCACCACCTGCGTCGGGTTGATGTCGGTCTGCACCGCGTAGTAATGCTCCTTGATGTGCTGGAAGTCGACCGTGTCGCCGAACCCCGGGGTCTGGAAGAGGTCCTTGGTGTAGTTCCAGAGGTTCGGCATGGTCGCCAGCGGCTGGCGGTTGGCCTTGAAGTGGGCGAAGTAGACGGGGTCGAAGCGCACGAGCGTGGGGAACAGACGCACGTCGGCCTCCGTGATCGTGGAGCCCATGAGGTAGCGGGAGCGGGAGAGGCGATCCTCGAGCTCGTCGAGCGCCGCCCAGAGCGCGCGGTACTCGCGCTCGTAGTCCGCCTGGGTGCCGGCGAAGCCGACCTTGTAGACGCCGTTGTTGACGCGGTGGAGCATCCAGCGGTTCAGCTCGTCGATCTCCTCGCGCCGCGCCTCGGGGTAGAGGTCGGGGGCGCCCTCGCGGTGGTGATCGCTCCACTCGGTGGCGAGGTCCAGCGTGATGCGCTGGAAGTCGTTGGTGACGACGGCGCCGGTGGGAACGTCGACGATGGCCGGGACGGTGATGCCGCGGGGGTAGTCCGGGAAGCGCGCGAAGTAGGCCTCCTGGAGCCGCTCGATGCCGAGCACGGGGTCCTTGCCGCCCTCGTCGAGGTCGAAGGTCCAGGAGCGGCGGTCGTGGGTGGGGCCCGCGACCGCCATCGAGAGCGCGTCCTCGAGGCCGAGGAGGCGTCGGGAGATGATCGTGCGGTTCGCCCACGGGCAGGCGCGGGAGACGGCGAGGCGGTAGCGGCCGGCCTCGACCGGCCAGCCGTCGCGGCCGTCGCGGGTCACCCGGTCGTCGATGTAGGTCATATCGCGGGCGAAGGGCTTGCCCTTGCTGACATAGCTGCCCGCCTGATCGTTCTCGTCCTTCAGCGGGGCGTCCTGGGTCCGGGGCTCGGTCATGGCTCTCGCTCTCCCTCTCGTCGATGGCGTCGCCGCACAGGATAGTTGAAAGACAAACTACAATTCAAGGGGAGGTGTCGCGGGCGACGTCCCGCCGCGCGCGGCGGACAGGGCAGTCGGGTTGATCGGGGCGGCCTGGGGAGTGATCCTGCGCACATCATGCACGGTGACGGGGAATTACGCACGGTCGACGGTTCGTAAGGAAGGTTCGCCTTGGTTGCATCCTGGTCGGAACGCGGGATGCTTGAGGGGTGCGGTGGCGCATCGGCTCTGCCGTCGGCGCGATCTCGTGCGGCGGTGACCCTCGTCATGTTCGACGATCGAGCAGCGGATGCGCGTATACTGGACAATGTACATTCTTGGACGAGATGCAGGTCTGAGGGGATCCCGCGCGGTCGGCGGAGCTCACCCCGATCCGGAACGGCCTGAACCGCTCCGGGACCCGCATCCGACCGGAACGACCATCGCAGGGAAGGAGGGGGTCATGAACCAGATCGTCGACGACGCCGTCGCCGCTGTCGACCCCGTGCGCGGCGGCGAGCCGCGCGACACCCGGGAGCGCCTGATCGAGGCGATCTCCGCGCACGGACCCATCACCGCCCGGCGCCTGGCCGAGAGCTTCGGGCTGACCAGCGCCGCCGTCCGACGGCATCTCGCGTCCCTCGAGGCCGACGGGATCATCGCCGAGCACGACGTCCCTGTCGCTCAGCGCGGCCGCGGCCGCCCGAGCAAGGCCTTCGTGCTCTCGAAGTCCGCGCACGAGGAGCTGCCGGGCGGTTACGACGAGCTCGCCGTGATGGCCTTCGACGAGCTCGCGCGCATCGGCGGGGAGGAGGCCGTCGAGCGCATGGCGGACCGCCGGGTCGAGGACTGGCAGCGCCGGGTGGCCGAGAAGGTCGCCGAGCGCGAGGCGGCGGGGGAGACGGTCACGCTGTCGCGGCGGATCGAGCTGCTCGCCGACCTCCTTACCTCGCGCGGCTACGCCACCACGATCCGTCCCCTCAGCGTCCCGCTCCCGGCGCCGGGCTCCCGCGCCGGCGGGACCCGCACGCTGGTGACCGCCCAGCTGTGCCACGGCCACTGCCCCGTCCTGGACGTGGCCGCCGACCATCCCGAGCTGTGCGAGGCGGAGACCCGCGTCATCGCCCGCATCATCGGGTCACCTGTCCAGCGCCTGGCCACCCTGGCCCAGGGCGCGCACGCCTGCACGACTCATATTCCGCTCACCGAGGGAAGGACATCATGACGAGCGCACCAGAGAAGCTCACACAGGACGAGATCATCGACTCCGTGGGCCAGTACGCCTACGGATGGCATGACGAGGACGCGGCCGGAGCCTCGGCCCGCCGCGGCCTGAACGAGGAGGTCGTGCGCGACATCTCCTCCAAGAAGAGCGAGCCCGACTGGATGCTCCAGCGTCGCCTCAAGGCGCTGCAGCTGTTCGACAAGAAGCCGATGCCGAGCTGGGGCGCCGACCTCTCGGGGATCGACTTCGACGCCATCAAGTACTTCGTGCGCTCGACGGAGAAGCAGGCGAGTTCCTGGGAGGAGCTGCCCGCGGACATCCGCGAGACCTACGACCGCCTGGGCATCCCCGAGGCGGAGAAGCAGCGCCTCGTCGCCGGCGTCGCCGCGCAGTACGAGTCCGAGGTCGTGTACCACCAGATCCGCGAGGATCTCGAGGAGCAGGGCGTCATCTTCGTCGACACCGACACCGGTCTGCGCGACTATCCGGAGCTCTTCGAGGAGTACTTCGGCACCGTCATCCCCTCCGGGGACAACAAGTTCTCGGCGCTGAACACCGCCGTGTGGTCGGGCGGCTCCTTCGTCTACGTCCCCAAGGGCGTGCACGTGGAGATCCCGCTGCAGGCCTACTTCCGGATCAACACCGAGAACATGGGCCAGTTCGAGCGCACGCTGATCATCGCCGACGAGGGCTCCTACGTGCACTACGTCGAGGGCTGCACGGCGCCGATCTACAAGTCGGACTCGCTGCACTCGGCCGTCGTCGAGATCGTCGTGAAGAAGGACGCCCGCGTCCGCTACACGACGATCCAGAACTGGTCGAACAACGTGTACAACCTGGTCACCAAGCGCACCACCGTCGAGCAGGGCGGCGTCATGGAGTGGGTCGACGGCAACATCGGCTCGAAGGTCACCATGAAGTACCCCGCCGTCTGGCTGATGGGCGAGCACGCCCGCGGCGAGACGCTCTCCATCGCCTTCGCGGGCGAGGGCCAGCACCAGGACACCGGGTCGAAGATGGTCCACATGGCGCCGCACACCTCGAGCTCGATCGTCTCGAAGTCGGTCTCGCGCGGCGGCGGCCGCAGCTCCTACCGCGGGCTGGTCCAGGTCATGCCGGGCGCGGAGCACTCCGCCTCGACCGTGCTGTGCGATGCGCTGCTGGTCGACCAGATCTCGCGCACCGACACCTACCCGTACGTCGACGTGCGCGTCGACGACGTCCAGATGGGCCACGAGGCCACCGTCTCCAAGGTCTCCGAGGAGCAGCTCTTCTACCTGATGAGCCGCGGCATGGAGGAGACCGAGGCCATGGCGATGATCGTGCGCGGGTTCATCGAGCCCATCGCCCGGGAGCTGCCCATGGAGTACGCCCTCGAGCTGAACCGCCTGATCGAGCTGCAGATGGAAGGAGCAGTCGGCTGATGACAGCCTCTGACACGTTTGATGTGAAGGGTGCCGCGACCGCGGACGAGACCGCAGGAGCCGGGAACGCGGCCGGAGCCGCCCCCGAGGCGGCTGCCGCGACCCTCCTCGCGGAGGCCCCCGCCGCGCCGGAGCTCGAGGACGAGGGCCTCGCCCTGCCGGGCGAGGAGAAGAAGAAGGGCGAGCCCAGCCGCGCCGATCGGATGCGCTCCTCCGACGTGGCCGCGCACCCGGTGCCGGTCAGCAAGATGGAGGAGTGGCGCTTCACCCCGCTGCGCCGCTTCGCGCCGCTGTTCGAGGACGTCGCCACCGACGACCGCGAGGGCGACCCCGCGGTGGACTACGCGCTGGACCTGCCCGAGAACGCGCCCGCCCCGTCGACCCTCGCCCTCGGCGAGGCGCCGCGCGGCTCCGTGCTGGTCCCCGAGGACCGGGCCACGGCGATCGCCACCTCGCGCACCGAGCAGGCCCTGCACCTGGTCGCCGCGAAGAACACCGCCTACGACACGCCGTTCCGCGTGGACATCACCGGCCGCGGCGCGGACCGGCGCGGCAACGCGCACCTGGTGATCGAGGCGGAGGAGTCCTCCTCCTCGATCGTCGTGCTGTACCACACCGGTTCGGTGCAGTACGCGCAGGACGTGGAGATCATCGTCGGCGACAACGCGCAGATGACCGTGATCACCGTCCACGACTGGGACGACGACGCGATCCACATCGCGCAGCACCACTCCCGCGTGGGGCGCGATGCCCGTCTCAAGCACGTCGCGGTCACCCTCGGCGGCAGCGCGGTGCGCCTGAACACGATCGGCGAGTACGCCGCCCCCGGCGGCGAGATCGAGAAGCTCGGCCTGTACTTCTCCGACGAGGACCAGTTCTTCGAGAACCGCCTCTTCATCGACCACAGCGCCCCCCGCTGCACCTCCAACGTCGCCTACAAGGGCGCGCTGCAGGGCAAGGGCGCGCGGTCCGTGTGGGTCGGCGACGTGCTGATCCGCAAGGAGGCCGAGGGGACGAACACCTACGAGCTCAACCGCAACCTGGTGCTCACCGAGGGCGCCCGCGCGGACTCGGTCCCCAACCTCGAGATCGAGACCGGCGAGATCGAGGGCGCCGGCCACGCCGCCGCCACCGGTCGCTTCGACGACGAGCAGCTGTTCTACCTGCGCGCTCGCGGCATCCCCGAGATCGAGGCGCGACGCCTCGTGGTGCGCGGCTTCTTCGCCGAGATCATCCAGCAGATCGACGTCCCCGAGGTGCGAGAGCGCCTCTCGGCCGCGATCGAGGACGAGCTCGCACGGAGCATGAACTGATGACGGACGCCTTCGTCCCCGTCGCCGCCCTGGCGGACCTCGCCCCCGGCGAGGCGATCGATGTCGTCGTCGACGGGATCGAGATCGCCCTGGTGCGCGACGAGGACGGCGGCGTCCACGCCCTCGAGGACCTCTGCTCGCACGATGAGATCGCGCTGAGCGACGGCGACGTCGAGGGATGCACCATCGAGTGCTGGAAGCACGGCAGCCAGTTCGACCTGGTCACGGGTCGCCCGCTGCAGCTCCCGGCCGTCCTGCCCGTGCGGGTCTTCCCCGTGCGCATCGATGAGGGCACCGGTCGGATCCTCGTGGATCCGACCGCTTCCCCCGCCACCTGAACACCCCGGGCGCCGACGCGGCGCCCGCCCACGCTGTCACCAGAACCTCTGGTCAAGGAGAACTTCCATGTCTGTCCTGGAGATCAAGAACCTCCACGCCACCGTCGAGACCCCCGAGGGGACCAAGGAGATCCTCAAGGGCGTCGACCTCACCATCAAGGGCGGCGAGACCCACGCGATCATGGGCCCCAACGGCTCGGGCAAGTCGACCCTCGCCTACGCCCTCGCGGGTCACCCCAAGTACGAGATCACCGAGGGAACCGTCACCCTCGACGGCGAGGATGTGCTCGAGATGAGCGTCGACGAGCGCGCTCGCGCCGGCATCTTCCTCGCCATGCAGTACCCCGTCGAGGTCCCCGGGGTCACCGTGTCGAACTTCCTGCGCACCGCCAAGACCGCGATCGACGGAGAGGCGCCGGCGCTGCGGACCTGGGTCAAGGACGTCAAGGGCGCCATGGACGACCTCAAGATGGATCCGGTCTTCGCCGAGCGCAATGTCAACGAGGGCTTCTCCGGCGGCGAGAAGAAGCGCCACGAGATCCTGCAGATGCAGCTCCTCAAGCCGGCCATCGCGGTCCTCGACGAGACCGACTCCGGCCTCGACGTCGACGCCCTGCGGATCGTCTCCGAGGGCGTGAACCGCGCCAAGGAGACCACGGACGTGGGCATCATGCTGATCACCCACTACACCCGCATCCTCAACTACGTGAAGCCCGACTTCGTGCACGTCTTCGTCAACGGCCGCGTGGCCGAGGAGGGCGGCCCGGAGCTCGCCGAGCGCCTCGAGAACGAGGGCTACGACCGCTACCTCGCCGGCGCCAACTGACGCCGGCCCCGCACCGCACCAGGAGGTTCCCATGAGCGACACCACTCCGGCGGCGACCGTCTCCGTCGAGGACGTCACCGAGGCGATGAAGGACGTCATCGACCCCGAGCTCGGGATCAACGTCGTCGATCTCGGCCTCGTCTACGGCGTCACGGTCGAGGACGGCAACGCCGTCATCGACATGACCCTCACGTCGGCGGCCTGCCCGCTGACCGACCTGCTCGAGGAGCAGACCTTCGCCGCGCTGGATCCCATCACGGAGTCCCACCGCATCAACTGGGTGTGGATGCCGCCGTGGGGCATGGAGAAGATCACCGAGGACGGCCGCGAGCAGCTGCGCGCGATCGGCTTCAACCTCTGAGGCGAGCCTTCTCGTCGACGCGCGGAGGGGGCCCGGGGAGATCCCCGGGCCCCCTCCGCGCCTCTGCGTCCGGGCTCAGCCGAGCACGGACGCGAGGGGGACGCTCTCGATCCCGTGCGCCTCTCCGACGCCCTGCTGGAGCAGAGCCCCGCGGTGCGTGCTCAGCCCCGCGGCGAGCGCGGGATCGCCCCGCAGGGCCTCCTTCCAGCCGTGGTCCGCGATCCGCAGGACATAGGGCAGGGTCGCGTTGGTCAGGGCCGTCGTCGCGGTCACCGGCACCGACCCGGGCATGTTCGCCACGCAGTAGAAGACCGAGTCGTGGACTGCGAAGGTGGGATCCGAATGGGTCGTCGGCCGCGACCCCTCGAAGCATCCGCCCTGGTCGATCGCGACGTCGACCAGCACCGACCCCGGCTTCATCGTCGCGACCATGTCGTCGGTGACGAGCTTGGGCGCCCGACGGCCGGGCACGAGCACCGAGCCGATGACGACATCCGCCCGGGCGACCTGCTCGCGCAGATCCAGCGCCGTCGAATAGCGGGTGCGGATGCCCCCGTGGTGCATCGCCGCGATCTCCGAGAGCCGTCCCAGGCTCACGTCCATCACCGTCACCTCGGCATGCAGCCCGAGCGCCATCAGCGCCGCCTGCTCGCCGACGACCCCGCCGCCGATCACCAGCACCTCGGCCTCGCCGGTCCCCGGCACCCCGCCCATCAGGATGCCCGAGCCGCCCAGAGGCGCCATCAGGTGGTACGCGGCGACCTGCGCGGCGAGCCGGCCCGCGATCGCGCTCATCGGCGCCAGCAGCGGCAGCGACCGGTCCGGTAGCTGCACCGTCTCGTAGGCGATCGCGGTGGTGCCCGAGCGCAGCAGCGCCTCGGTCAGCTCCCGATCCGCCGCCAGATGCAGGTAGGTCAGCAGCACCTGGTCCTCGCGCAGCAGAGCGTGCTCCGCGGGGAGCGGCTCCTTGACCTTCACGATCAGCTCCGCGCGCTCCCACACCTCCGTCGCCGACGGGAGGACCCGGGCCCCGGCCCCGGCGTAGTCCTCGTCCGCGATCCGCGCGCCGCGGCCCGCTCCTGCCTCGACGAGCACCTCGTGCCCGCGGGCGACGAGCTCGTGCACGCCCGCCGCGGTGAGGCCCACCCGGTTCTCGCTGTCCTTGATCTCGCGGGGAATCCCGATGCGCATCCCTCAGCCCTCCGATCCTCTCCGGCCCGTCGACGCTGACGGCTCCGCTCCCAGCATGGCACGGGGGGATCGGGGTGTGGCGCTGGGCACCGGAGCGGAAATGCGCGCGCCGCGACGGCGCGCGCGGACCTAGACTTCCAGGGGCCCCGCCGGGCCCGCCGCCCCCTCCCCGGACTAGGAGCACCCATCCCGTGATCACCGTGCGCGACCTCGCCATCCGAGTCGGAGCCCGCCTCCTGATGGACGACGTCAGCTTCCAGGTCACGCCGGGGGACAGGGTCGGCCTCGTGGGCCGCAACGGCGCCGGCAAGACCACGCTCACCAAGGTCCTCTCCGGGACCCTGCCCGCCACCGAAGGCAGCATCGAGGTCACCGGCGAGCTCGGCTACCTCCCGCAGGACACCCATAGCGGGGACGACTCCGAGTCCGTCCTCGCTCGCATCCTCTCCGCCCGCGGGCTCGACGACGTCCTGGCCAAGCTGCGCCGCGCCGAGGAGGAGATGGGCGACATGAGCCTGTCCGAGGCCAAGCGCGAGAAGGCCATGAACCGCTATCCGCTGCTCGAGGCGGAGCTCGAATCCCGCGGCGGATACGCCGCCGAGGCCGAGGCCAAGCGCATGGCCGCGAACCTCGGGCTGCCCAACCGCATCCTCGAGCAGGAACTCGGAACCCTCTCCGGCGGCCAGCGCCGCCGCGTCGAGCTCTCCCGGATCCTCTTCTCCCAGGCCGAGACGATGATCCTCGACGAGCCCACCAACCACCTCGACGCCGATTCCGTCGTGTGGCTGCGCGACTACCTCATGACCTACCGCGGCGCGCTCATCGTCATCAGCCATGACGTGCAGCTGGTCGAGCAGGTCGTCAACAAGGTGTTCTACCTCGACGCGAACCGCCAGCAGATCGACGTCTACAACATGGGCTGGAAGAACTACCTGCGCCAGCGCGAGGACGACGAGAAGCGCCGCAAGCGCGAGCGGCAGAACGCCGAGAAGAAGGCCTCGGCGCTCACCGCCCAGGCGGAGAAGATGCGCGCCAAGGCCACCAAGGCCGTCGCCGCCCAGAACATGCTCAAGCGCGCCGAGCGGATGCTCGACGGCGTCGAGGGGGAGCGGCAGAAGGAGAAGGTCGCCTCGCTGCGCTTCCCCAAGCCCGCCCCCTGCGGGAAGACTCCGCTCATGGCCGAGGACCTCTCGAAGTCCTACGGGAGCCTGGAGATCTTCACCGGCGTCGACCTGGCCATCGACCGCGGCTCCCGGGTGGTCATCCTCGGCTTCAACGGCGCCGGCAAGACCACCCTGCTGCGCATCCTCGCCGGTGCCGACCAGCCCGACACCGGCGGCATCATCCCCGGGCACGGCCTGCGCATCGGCTACTACGCGCAGGAGCACGAGACCCTCGACGGCGACCGCACGGTCCTCGAGAACATGATGAGCGCCGCGATCGAGCTCCCCGAGGTCGAGGCCCGCAAGATCCTCGGCTCCTTCCTCTTCACCGGCGACGACGTGCACAAGCCCGCGGGCGTCCTCTCCGGCGGCGAGAAGACGCGACTCGCCCTCGCGACCCTGGTCGTCTCGAGCGCCAACGTGCTCCTCCTCGACGAGCCCACGAACAACCTCGATCCGGCCAGCCGCGAGGAGATCCTCGGCGCGCTCGCCGCCTTCGAAGGGGCGGTCGTCCTGGTCTCGCACGATCCCGGAGCCGTCCGCGCGCTGGCGCCGGAGCGCGTGCTGCTCATGCCCGACGCCGTCGAGGACCTCTGGAACGCCTCCTACGAGGAGCTCATCCAGCTCGCCTGAGCTCGTCCGGCTCGCCTGAGCTCATGACTCGCTGCCGACGGCTCACCGCCGACGGCAGGGCCATGTACGCCCTCGACAGACGAATAATCATGTAGCGGCGATATCGCTGGATATCGGCTGATATCATCGCGGCATGCTCGTGCTCTCCTTCTCGCCCCATCGCAGCCGGCGGGGCGACGATCCGCTGCCGGCGCTCGCCGAAGCCCTCGCTCCCATCGGGCTGCGCCGCCCGGTCGAGCGGACCCTGGGCCGCGATGCGATCGCGCTCGCCGATCGCGCGGAGAGCGCCCTGGATGCGGTGAGGGCCGCCGCGGAGCTCGGCGGCTGGTGCGTCGGCGTCGGCGTCGGCCCGGTCGACCTGCCGCTCCCGGAGGAGACGCGGGCGGTGTCCGGCGGGGGAGCGGAGGCCTCCGCCGCCGCGCTGCGGGATGCCCGGGCGACGAGCCAGGTCCCGCTCTCCGTGCAGGCCTCCGACGAGCGCCATGCGAGCACCGCGGCCGACGCCGAGGGCGTGCTGCGGCTGATCGGCTGGATGGTCGCGACCCGGAACCGCGGCCAGTGGCGGGCGGTCCACGCGCTGCGCGAGCATCCGCGGGCGACCCAGCAGGAGCTCGCGGAGCTGCTCGGGATCACGCAGCAGACCGTCTCGCGGGCGATCAAGACCAGCGGATGGCGCGAGGAGTCCGCCGCCGTGCCGCTCGTCGAGCGACTGCTCTCCATGATCGACCTCACCTCGCGGTCGTGATCCGCGGCGCGGCCGGTCGGGGCCGCGCAGGCCGGCGTCGGCCGCGCGCTATCCTGGTGCGCGCGTCGTCCGACGACGACGTGCGCACGTCGCCCCGCGACGGCGCGCCACCCGCATTGCACAACGAGCACACCGCCACGGGCCGTCCCATGCCCCGGCGGATACCCCGAGGAGACCCATGGCGACGACGAACGACCTCAGGAACGGCATGGTGCTGAGGATCGACGGCAACCTCTGGCAGGTTGTCGAGTTCCAGCATGTGAAGCCGGGCAAGGGCCCCGCCTTCGTGCGCACCAAGATCAAGAACGTCCTGTCGGGCAAGACGGTCGACAAGACCTTCAACGCCGGCGTCAAGGTCGAGACCGCGAACGTCGACAAGCGCGACATGCAGTACTCGTACCTCGACGGCGACCTCTTCGTCTTCATGGACACCTCCACCTGGGAGCAGACCAACGTCGCGGCCGACCTCGTCGGCGACGCGAAGGACTTCCTGCTCGAGGGCCAGGACGTCGTCATCGCCTTCAACGACGGCCAGGTGCTCTACGTCGAGCTGCCGGCGAGCGTCGTGCTGGAGATCTCGCACACGGAGCCGGGCCTCCAGGGCGACCGCTCCAACGGCGGCACCAAGCCCGCGACCCTCGAGACCGGCCGCGAGATCCAGGTGCCGCTGTTCCTGGAGACCGGCGTGAAGGTCAAGGTCGACACCCGTTCCGGCGACTACCTCGGGCGAGCCTGACGTGACCGAGGCCCCCGACCCCGCGGCGGGGTCCCCCGCCAAGGGACCCGGACTGCCCCTGCCCGGACGCGAGGGGGAGGAGGTCGCGTTCGAGCGCACCGTGCCGGCTCGCACCGACCGCCTGCACTCGCGGACCCGGGAGCGGATCCGCGCGCTCGACGTCCTCTTCGAGGCCGACGCCCGTCGCCTGCCGGTGATGGACGTGCTCGAGGAGCGCATCGTCCGCACCGCCGCGCAGACCCCGCTGCCGATGCGGGCGCGCGAGCTGGTCGCCGTCTATGCGCGCCACGTCGAGGAGATCGACGAGCAGATCGAGACGCACTCGCGGGACTGGCCGCTGCACCGCATGCCGGCGGTCGACCGCGCGATCCTGCGCCTCGGTGCCGCCGAGGTGCTGTTCGACGCGCCCGAGGCCGAGCGGGGACCGATCATCGGCGAGTACACGAAGATCGCCGAGGCGCTCTCGACGGATGACTCGCCGCGCTTCGTCAACGGGCTGCTGCAGCGCCTGCTCGACCTGCGCGACCTGCTGGGCTGACGAACGGGCCGCAGGGTGCTCTTGCGCACTCCTGCGGTCCGAGGGGCGGTCGGGCTCCCGGATGCCGGCCCCGGCGTCCTACACTCGAACCGGTCCATCCGGGCCGAGCCCCTTTAACGACACGTCCTGTGAGGCGTGGAAGGGAGAGAACGATGAACGATCCAGCAGACCGCACCCGCATCCTGGGTGAGGACGAGATCCGCCGGGCGCTCGTGCGCATCGCCCACGAGATCCTCGAGAGCGGCCATGGGGCCGACGACCTCGTGCTCCTGGGCATCCCGCATCGCGGCGTGCCGCTGGCGCACCGCCTGGCCGGGCACATCCTGGCCGCGGAGGGCATCGAGCGGCCCCTTGCGGACATCGCCGGTTCCCTCGACATCACCATGTACCGCGACGACCTGCGCCGGAACCCCACGCGGGAGCCGAGCCCCACGTCCATCCCGCGCGGCGGGATCGACGGACGCACCGTCGTCCTGGTCGACGACGTGCTCTTCTCCGGGCGCACCGTCCGCGCCGCGCTCGACGCGCTCAGCGCCATCGGCCGCCCGGCCGCCGTGCGCCTCGCGGTCCTCGTCGACCGCGGGCACCGCGAGCTCCCGATCCGTGCCGACCACGTCGGCAAGAACCTCCCCACCTCCCGCGACGAGCGCGTCCACGTGCACCTGCTCGAGTCCGACGGCGAGGACGCGGTCGACATCGTGCGCCCCTCCCGCGGCGACGCCCGCGACGCGGCCGGGGAGGCTCGCGCATGAGGCACTTCATCTCCATCGCCGACCTCTCGCGCGAGGAGGCGGTCTCCGTCCTCGCGACCGCCGAGCACATGGCCGACACCCAGTCGCGCAGCATCCGGAAGCTCCCGGCGCTCGTCGGCTCCACCGTCGTGAACCTCTTCTTCGAGGACTCCACGCGCACCCGGATCAGCTTCGAGGCCGCCGCGAAGCGGCTCTCGGCCGACGTCATCAACTTCTCCGCCAAGGGGTCGAGCGTCTCCAAGGGCGAGTCCCTCAAGGACACGGCCCTGACGCTGCAGGCGATGGGCGCGGACGCGGTCGTCGTGCGCTCGTCCTCGTCCGGCGCGGCGCACCTGCTCGCCCACGCCGGATGGATCGATCAGCCGATCATCAACGCCGGCGACGGCGCCCACGAGCATCCCACGCAGGCGATGCTCGACGCCTTCACCCTGCGTCGTCACCTGCGTCCGGGGGATCCCACCGCCGGGCTGGACGGCCTGCACGTGGTGATCGTCGGAGACATCCTGCATTCCCGCGTCGCACGCTCGAACGTGCTGCTGCTGACCCTGCTCGGCGCGCGCGTCACGCTCGTCGCGCCGCCCGCGCTGGTCCCCGTCGGCGCCTCCGCCTGGCCGTGCGAGGTCCTCTACGACCTCGACGAGGCGCTCGCCGCCGGACCCGATGCGGTCATGATGCTGCGTGTCCAGCGCGAGCGCATGGTCGGTGGCGGCTTCTTCCCCACGGAGGGCGAGTACGCCCGCCGCTACGGGCTCACGACGGCGCGCGCCGCCTCGCTGCCCCCGCGCACCATCGTTCTGCACCCCGGCCCGATGAACCGCGGCTTCGAGATCGCGGGCGACGTCGCCGACTCCGACCGCAGCGTCATCGTGGAGCAGGTCGCCTCCGGCGTCTTCGTCCGCATGGCCGTCCTGTACCACCTGCTCGCCACCGATGCCCGGGAGGATGCCCGATGATCAGCACCGCGACCGCACCCGATGACGATTCCGCGAGCACTCGCGGGACCGGCTCCGCGCAGGAGCGCCGTGCGCTGCTCGTGCGCGGCGGCCGCCTCTACGGCGAGGACGTCCTGGACGTCCTCGTCGAGGACGGTCTGATCCGCGCCGTCGGCACCGCGCTGGAGGCGCCCGCGGGCGCCGAGGTGGTCGACGCCGAGGGCTGCGTCGTCCTGCCCGGCCTCGTGGACCTCCACACCCATCTGCGCGAGCCCGGCGGCGAGGAGGCGGAGACCGTCGACACCGGCACCCGCGCCGCCGCGCTGGGCGGCTTCACCGCCGTCCACGCGATGGCCAACACCACGCCGACCGCCGACACCGCGGGCGTGGTCGAGCAGGTCGCGCGCCGCGGCGATGCGGCCGGATGGTGCACCGTGCGCCCCGTCGGCGCCGTGACCGTGGGGCTCCAGGGCGAGCGCCTGGCCGAGCTCGACGCCATGGCCAGCTCCCGGGCCCGCGTCCGCGTGTTCAGCGACGACGGCAAGTGCGTGCACGACCCGGTGCTGATGCGCCGCGCGCTCGAGTACGTGAAGACCTTCGACGGCGTCATCGCCCAGCACGCGCAGGACCCGCAGCTCACCGCCGGCGCCCAGATGCACGAGGGCGTCGTCTCCGCGGAGCTCGGGCTCGCCGGCTGGCCGGCCGTCGCCGAGGAGTCGATCATCGCGCGCGATGTCCTGCTCGCCCAGCACGTCGGCTCGCGCCTGCACGTGTGCCATCTGTCCACCGCGGGCAGCGTCGACATCGTGCGCTGGGCGAAGGAGCGGGGGATCGACGTCACCGCCGAGGTGACGCCGCACCATCTCCTGCTGACCGACGAGAGCGTGCGCGGCTTCGACGCCCGCTACAAGGTGAACCCGCCGCTGCGCACCCAGGAGGACGTCGAGGCGGTCCGCCGGGGACTGGCCGACGGCACGATCGACATCGTCGCCACCGACCATGCACCGCATCCGCGCGATGCCAAGGACCGCGAGTGGGACCAGGCCGCGATGGGCATGACCGGCCTCGAGACCGCGCTGTCGACGGTGCAGGCGACGATGGTCGACACCGGCGCGCTGACCTGGCGCGACGTGGCCCGCGTGATGTCGGAGGCCCCCGCGCGGATCGGCCGCGACGAGGACCAGGGACGTCCGCTGGCGGCCGGCGAGGTCGCGAACCTCCTGGTCTGGGATCCCCGTCCCGTGCGGACGGTCGACCCGTCGCAGCACGGCTCCCGCAGCCGCAACAGCCCCTTCGCCGGCAGGGAGCTGCCCGGAGCGAACCGTCTCACCGTCCACCACGGACGGGTCACGGTGCGCGACGGCGCCCTGGCGGGCATCTGATGGACCAGATCGTCCCGGTCCTGCTGCTGCTCGCGCTCTTCGCGGTCGCGCTGCTGCTGATGCGGTGGGGCTGGAGGGCGAGGGCGCGCCGGCAGTCCGGACTGCCGGCGCCCGAGTCCCCGGTCCGCTCCGCGGACTGGAGCGTCGAGGACACGGCCGACGGCGTCTACGTGAGCACCACGCTCGCCGGCGGCCCGCTCGATCGCGTCGCGGCCCACGGCCTCGGCACCCGGTCGACGGCCCGCGTGGAGATCGGCCATGACGCCGCGGGCGACCGCGACGCCTGGGCCATCCGACGCCAGGGCGCCCGCGACCTCCTCATCCCCGCGGACGCGATCGAGGAGATCGCCTCCGCCCCCGGCATGGCCGGGAAATGGGTCGGCGGCGACGGCCTGCTGGTGATCCGCTGGCAGCTGGGCGACCAGCTGCTGGACACCGGGCTGCGCCTCGACCACCGTGCCGACCACGACAGACTTCTCCGCATGACCCCGCTGCCCCGGAAGGAGCACCCATGACCGCCACCACCACCACCCCGCGCCGCCGGCGTCAGGTCGACCCCGCCCTGCTGGTCCTCGAGGACGGGACCGTCCTGCGAGGCGAGGCCTACGGTGCGCGCGGCGCGCGCCTGGGCGAAGTGGTCTTCTCGACCGGCATGACCGGCTACCAGGAGACCCTCTCCGATCCCTCCTACGCCGGCCAGATCGTCGTCCAGACGGCGCCGCACATCGGCAACACCGGCGCGAATGCCCAGGACATGGAGTCCCGCCGTGTCTGGGTCCGCGGCTATGCCGTCCGCGAGGCCAGCCGCATCGCCTCGAACTGGCGCTCCGAGCAGAGCCTCGACGACCTCCTGGTCTCCGAGGACGTCGTCGGCATTGCCGGGATCGACACCCGCATGCTCACCCGCATCCTGCGCGAGCAGGGCTCCATGCGCGGCGGCATCTTCTCGGGCGACTCCCTCGCCGCGGGCGAGGACGCCCTGCTCACGCAGGTGCGGGAGCAGCCCGGGATGAGCGGATCCAGCTTCGTCGACGAGGTCACGATCGCCCAGCCCGTCGTGCTCGAGCCCGAGGGCGAGGTCATCGGCACCGTCGCGGCCGTCGACCTCGGCATCAAGGGCGCCTCGCCCCGCAACATGCTGAACCGCGGCCTGCGCGTGCACCTGCTGCCGGCGAGCACGACCCTCGAGGAGCTCCTCGCGGTCGAGCCCGATGCGGTCTTCTTCTCCAACGGCCCCGGCGATCCCGCGGCCGCGACCGCCCAGGTGGAGCTCCTGCGCGGGGTCCTCGACGAGGGCCTGCCGTTCTTCGGCATCTGCTTCGGCAACCAGCTGCTGGGCCGCGCCCTCGGCTTCGGCACCTACAAGCTGAAGTACGGCCACCGCGGGATCAACCAGCCGGTCCTCGACAAGGAGACCGGCAAGGTGGAGATCACCTCGCAGAACCACGGCTTCGCGGTCGACCTGCCGATCGAGGGCGAGCACGTGGCTCCCCACGACGGCGGCCGCTACGGCCGGGCGATCGTCTCCCATGTCGGGCTGAACGACGACGTCGTCGAGGGCATCCGCTGCCTGGACCTGCCCGCCTTCTCCGTCCAGTACCACCCCGAGGCCGCGGGCGGACCCCACGACGCCTCGTACCTCTTCGACCGCCTGGTCGCGCTCGTCCGCGAGCGCGCCGTCTCCAAGGAGTCCTGATGCCCCGCCGCTCCGACATCTCTTCCGTCCTCGTCATCGGGTCCGGACCGATCGTCATCGGCCAGGCCGCCGAGTTCGACTACTCGGGCACCCAGGCCTGCCGCGTCCTGCGCGAGGAGGGCCTGCGGGTCATCCTGGTCAACTCCAACCCGGCGACGATCATGACCGATCCGGACATCGCCGACGCCACCTACATCGAGCCGATCGACCCCGACGTCATCCGCTCGATCATCGCCGCCGAGCGCCCCGACGCGATCCTGCCGACCCTCGGCGGGCAGACGGCGCTGAACGCCGCCGTCGCGCTCTCCGAGAACGGGACCCTCGAGGAGTTCGGCGTCGAGATGATCGGCGCGAGCCTCGACGCGATCCAGAAGGCCGAGGACCGTCAGCTCTTCAAGGAGGTCGTCGACCGCGTCGGCGGCGAGTCCGCGCGCTCGGTCATCTGCCACACCATGGAGGACCTCCTGGCGGGTGCCGAGGAGCTCGGCTACCCGATGGTCGTGCGACCCAGCTTCACCATGGGCGGCCTCGGCTCCGGCATGGCGTACGACGAGGAGGACCTGCGCCGCATCGGAGGCGACGGCCTGCACTACTCGCCGACCACCGAGGTCCTCCTGGAGGAGTCGATCCTCGGCTGGAAGGAGTACGAGCTCGAGCTCATGCGCGACCGCGCCGACAACTGCGTGGTCGTCTGCTCCATCGAGAACGTCGACCCCGTGGGCGTGCACACCGGCGACTCCGTCACGGTCGCGCCGGTGCTGACCCTCACCGACGTCGAGCTGCAGAACCTGCGCGATCTCGGCATCGGCATCATCCGCGAGGTCGGCGTCGACACCGGCGGCTGCAACGTGCAGTTCGCGGTCCACCCCGACACCGGCCGCGTGGTCGTCATCGAGATGAACCCGCGCGTGTCCCGCTCCTCGGCGCTCGCCTCCAAGGCGACGGGGTTCCCGATCGCGAAGATCGCGGCGCGCCTCGCGATCGGCTACACGCTCGACGAGATCCGCAACGACATCACCGGCACCACCCCGGCGTCGTTCGAGCCGACGCTCGACTACATCGTCGTCAAGGTGCCCCGCTTCGCCTTCGAGAAGTTCCCCGCGGCGGACCCGACGCTCACCACCACCATGAAGAGCGTCGGCGAGGCGATGGCCATGGGCCGCAGCTTCACCGAGGCGCTCGGCAAGGCCCAGCGCTCGCTCGACGTCAAGGGCGCGGTGCTCTCCTACGAGGGCCTGCCGCCGAGCGCGGCCGAGGTCTCCGAGCTCATCGACGCCTCCCGGGTGCCCACGGACACCCGCCTGGTCGCCATCGCCCGCGTGCTGTGGGCGGCGGCCGAGGGGATCGTGGATCCCGCCGAGACGATCGAGCGGCTCTTCGAGGCCACCGCGATCGACCGCTGGTTCCTCGACCAGCTCCTGCTGATCGCCGAGCTCGCGGCCGACGTGCGCGGCGCCGAGGTGCTCGACGCGGAGCTGCTGCGCGACGCGAAGCGCCACGGCTTCTCCGACGACCAGATCGGCGCTCTGCGCGGGCAGCACGGGGACGTCGTCAAGGGCGTCCGCGAGGCGCTCGGCATCAATCCCGTCTACAAGACGGTCGACACCTGCGCCGCGGAGTTCGCCTCGCGCACGCCGTACCACTACTCCTCCTACGACCAGGAGACGGAGGTCGAGCCGCGCGAGCGCCCTGCGATCCTGATCCTGGGCTCGGGACCGAACCGCATCGGCCAGGGCATCGAGTTCGACTACTCGTGCGTGCACGCGGCCCTCGCGCTCGGCGACCGCTCGCTGCCCGACGGCGGCTACGAGACCGTGATGGTCAACTGCAACCCCGAGACCGTCTCGACGGACTACGACATCGCCGATCGCCTCTACTTCGAGCCCCTCACCTTCGAGGACGTCGTCGAGGTGTACGAGGCCGAGAAGGCCGCCGGGCCCGTCGCCGGCGTGATCGTCCAGCTGGGCGGCCAGACGCCGCTCTCGCTGGCCCGTCGCCTCGAGGCCGAGGGCCTGCCGATCATCGGCACCAGCCCGGCGGCGATCGACCTCGCCGAGGACCGCGGCCACTTCGGCTCCGTCCTCGCGGACGCCGAGCTGCCCGCCCCGCCCTACGGCACCGCCTGGGGCCTGAACGACGCCCTCGAGGTCGCCCGCGAGGTCGGCTATCCGGTGCTGGTGCGTCCGAGCTATGTGCTCGGCGGGCGCGGCATGGAGATCGTCTACGACGAGGCCCAGCTCATCGACTACGTCGGCCGCAATCTCCCCGAGGGCGGCCGTGCGGAGGCGCCGATCCTCATCGACCGCTTCCTCGACACCGCGATCGAGATCGACATCGACGCCCTGTACGACGGCGAGGAGCTCTACGTCGGCGGCATCATGGAGCACATCGAGGAGGCCGGCATCCACTCCGGCGACTCGGCCTGCACGCTCCCGCCGGTGACCCTGGGCGATGCCGTCCTGGATCGCATCCGCGAGTCCACCCGCCTGATCGCCGAGGGCGTGGGCGTCCGCGGCCTGCTCAACGTGCAGTACGCGCTCAGCCAGGACATCCTCTACGTCCTCGAGGCGAACCCGCGCGCCTCCCGGACGGTGCCCTTCGTCTCGAAGGCCACCGGCGTGCACCTCGCCCGTGCGGCCTCGCTCGTCATGGCGGGCTCGACGATCGCGGATCTGCGCCGCGACGGCATGCTGCCCGTCGAGGGCGACGGCACCCACCTGCCCGACGACTCGCCGATCTCCGTCAAGGAGGCCGTGCTGCCCTTCAAGCGGTTCCGCACCGCCCAGGGCCGTGTCGTCGACTCGCTGCTCGGCCCCGAGATGCGGTCGACCGGCGAGGTCATGGGCATGGACGCGACCTTCCCGCTGGCCTTCGCGAAGTCCCAGCTGGCGATCTCGGGCCAGGGCCTGCCGACCTCCGGCAGCGTCTTCGTCTCGGTCGCCGACGGCGACAAGCGCAGCCTCGTGCTGCCGGTCGCGCGGCTCGCCGCGCTCGGCTTCGAGATCCTCACGACCACGGGCACCGGGCGCGTCCTGCGCCGCTCCGGCATCCCCTGCACCGTGCTGCGCAAGGCCTCCGAGGCCGGCGAGGGGCAGAGCGTGATCGACCTGCTCGAGGAGGGCGCCATCGATCTGGTCCTGAACACGCCCTCGGGCTCCGACGCACGGGCCGACGGCTACGCGATCCGTGCGGCGGCGACCAGCATGGACGTCCCGATCATCACCACCGTCCAGGAGTTCCAGGCCGCGGTCCAGGCCATCGAGGCCCTCCCGGTGGAGCCCTTCGACGTGATGAGCCTGCAGGAGCACACCCGCGTGCTCGACGAGCGGCGCGCGGTCCCCGCCGGGGCGCGCGCATGAGCGGGGGAGCGCAGGCCGTGCGGTCCCTGTCCTTCGGCGAGCGTCTGCAGGCGTCGACGGCCGAGCACGGTCCCGTCATCGCAGGCGTGGATCCCCACGTCGCGCTGCTCGAGGCCTGGGGCCTGCCCGACACTCCCGACGGGCTGCGCTCCTTCTCCTGCGCGGTCCTCGAGGCTGTCGCGGGACGGGTCGCGGCGATCAAGCCGCAGTCGGCCTTCTTCGAGCGCCACGGCTCCGCCGGCGTCGCGGTCCTCGAGGACCTCCTCGCCGCGGCCCGCGAGCAGGACGTCCTGACCATCCTCGACGTCAAGCGCGGGGACATCGGCTCGACGATGGCGGCCTACGCGCAGACGCACCTGCGACCGGGCGCGCCGCTCGAGGCCGATGCGATCACCGTCAGCCCGTACCTCGGCGCGGGCTCGCTCGAGCCCGCGGCCGAGCTCGCCCTCGAGCACGGCAAGGGGCTGTTCCTGCTGGCGCTGACCTCCAACCCCAGCGGGCCCGAGGTCCAGCACGCCCGGGCCGCCGACGGCACGCCGGTGGCGCTGGCCGTGGCGCGACACGCCGAGCGGATCGGCGGAGGAGATGCGGATCGCTGGGGGAGCGCCGGCCTGGTGGTCGGGGCGACCGTCGGCTCCGCCTACGAGGACCTGGGGCTGCGCGAGGCCGCACCGAGCGCCCCGCTGCTGGCCCCCGGCTTCGGCGCCCAGGGCGCAGGGCCGGCCCAGCTGGCCGAGGTCTTCGGCTCCAATGCAGGTCACGTGCTGGTTTCGCTGTCCCGAGGGCTTCTCGCCGCAGGGCCGGAGGTCTCCGCGCTGAGGGCACGGGCGGAGGAGCTCCGACAGAGCTACTCCTGAGTCAGCCCGGAGTCCCCGCAGCACCTCCGTGGCCCGCGGGGACTGCCTGCGGAACGATCCGCGCAGCCCCTCCTCCGAGTGTCGAAACGCACCGGACCAGGGGCTGCGCGTGTCTTTAGTGGGTTCCGCCACGATTGTGGGGTTACGCTCTACGCACACGCGGGGCCTGCCGGCCCGCGCGCTCCACCAGCACAGAACAAGAGGTAAGAACAGTGGCTCTCCCTCCCCTCACCCCTGAGCAGCGGGCCGATGCCCTGAAGAAGGCCGCCGAGGCGCGACGTGAGCGCGCGGCCATCAAGGCCCGCCTGAAGGAAAGCGCCGGCCGCCGCAGCGAGGAGATCAAGAAGGTCCTCGAGGAGGCCGAGACCAACGAGGTCATCGGCCGCCTGCGCGTGGCGGCCCTGCTGGAGGCCCTCCCGGGCGTCGGCAAGGTCAAGGCCCAGCAGATCATGGAGGAGATCGGCATCTCCCCCTCGCGCAAGATCCGCGGCCTGGGCTCCCACCAGGCGGAGAAGCTCGTCGCGCACTTCTCCGAGTGACCGCTCCCTCCGCTCCCGACGGGGCCGGCACCTCCCCGGTGCCGGCCCCCGTCACGGTCCTCGCCGGCCCCACCGCCGTCGGCAAGGGGACGGTGTCGGCCGCGATCCGGGCCCGTTACCCGCAGATCTGGCTCTCCGTCTCGGCGACGACCCGCGCCGCGCGCCCCGGCGAGGTCGACGGCGTCCACTACCGCTTCGTGGACGACGACGAGTTCACGCGCCTGGTCGAGACCGACCAGATGCTCGAGTGGGCCGTCGTGCACGGTCGCAACCGCTACGGCACGCCGCGCGGTCCGGTGCAGGAGGCCGTCGCCGACGGCCGCCCGGTCCTGCTCGAGATCGACCTGGCCGGTGCCCGGCAGGTGCGCCGCACCCTGCCCGGCGCGCGCTTCGTGTTCCTCGCCCCGCCGGACTGGGACACGCTCGTCGAGCGTCTCGTCGGGCGCGGCACCGAGGACGCGGAGGAGCGCGAGCGCCGGCTGGAGACCGCCCGTCGCGAGCTCGCGGCCGAGGGCGAGTTCGACGTGACCATCGTCAACGACGAGGTCGATCGCGCGACCGACGAGCTCGCCGCCCTGATGGGCGTGCGCGACCTCACCTGACCCTGCGGCGCCGGGACCTCGCGCTTCCTCGACGGAAGGCGTATCCTGGAGCGTCGCACGCCCGATTTCGATGAAGGGACTTCCGTGGCCGGAACCGTCGCACAGCCCGAAGGCATCACGAACCCGCCGATCGACCGTCTCCTGGAGACCGTCGACTCGAAGTACGCCCTGGTGCTGTACTCGTCCCAGCGGGCCCGTCAGATCAACGCGTACTACTCGCAGCTCTCCGAGGGCCTGCTCGAGTTCGTCGGCCCCCTGGTCGACGTCGAGAACCAGGAGAAGCCGCTGTCGATCGCGCTGCGCGAGATCGACGAGGGCCTCCTGACCGTCCGCGAGGTCGACGAGGAGGAGTTCGCTGCGGTGAACGAGCCCGATCCCGACGCCCCCGCACCGCTGAAGCTCGGTGACGACGCCCCCGAGGTGCCGCTCACCGACTTCGGCTTCTGACCGACGCCGAGAGCACAACCGCCCCACCAGCGCCGCGGAGGAACGATGAGCAGCGTGCAGCGCACCCTGTCCGGAGCTCGTGTCGTGGTGGGGATCGGCGGCGGCATCGCCGCCTACAAGGCCGCGCACCTCGTGCGCGGCCTCGTCGGTGAAGGGGCCGATGTCCAGGTCCTGCCCACGCGATCGTCGCTCGAGTTCGTGGGCGCCGCCACCTGGGAGGCCCTCAGCCATCATCCCGTCCGCACGAGCGTCTTCGAGGACGTCGACCGGGTCGCGCATGTGCGCACCGGCCAGGAGGCGGACCTCGTCGTCATCGCGCCGGCGACGGCGGATCTGCTCGCCCGCCTGCGCGCGGGCCGCGCCGACGACCTCCTGAGCGCCACGCTGCTGGTCGCCCGCTGTCCCGTCGTCGTCGCCCCGGCGATGCACACCGAGATGTGGGAGCACCCGGCGACCCGCGAGAACGTCGCGGTCCTCCGCGAGCGCGGGATCACGGTTCTCGAACCGGCCGTCGGCCGTCTGACGGGACCGGACTCCGGGCCCGGCCGCCTCCCTGAGCCCGCAGCGATCCTCGAAGCGGCGCGCTCCGCCCTCGCCGCTCCGCGCGCCGGGGACCGTGCGGGAGACGAAGCAGGCTCCGACTACCCGGACGGCTCGGGCAGCACGGTCGGCCTGGAGGGGTCGGTCCCGGTGCGGGACCTCCTCGGGCGCCGGCTGCTGATCACCGCCGGCGGCACCCGCGAGGAGCTCGATCCGGTGCGCTTCCTCACCAACCGCTCCTCGGGCCGGCAGGGCTGGGCCCTCGCCCAGGCGGCGCTCGTGCGGGGCGCCGAGGTGCGGCTGCTCGCCGCGAACGTCGGGCTCGACACCCCGCCCGGGGCGCAGCGGATCGACGTGGGCAGCGCGGCGGAGCTCGCCGCGGCCGTCGAGGAGCACCTGGGGGAGTGCGACGCGCTCGTCATGGCCGCCGCGGTGGCCGACTTCACCGCCGCGGATCGCGCGACGGAGAAGATCAAGAAGACCGGGGACGCGGAGGACGACGTCCCGGTCCTCGCCCTGCGCCGTACGCGCGACATCCTGCGTCACAGCGTGCTCGCCCGCGAGCGCGCTGCCGCCGAGGGGGGAGCGGCGGGGGCCCGCGGGATCCCGGCGATCGTCGGCTTCGCGGCAGAGACCGGCGGAGGCGGTCGCAGCGCCCTCGAGCTCGCCCAGGAGAAGGCGCGCCGGAAGGGTGCTGACCTGCTGGTCTTCAACGACGTCAGCCGCGGTGTCTTCGGCGCCGCGGACAACGACGTGCGGATCCTCGACGCCGCCGGCGAGCACGTCGCCGATGCCGCGGGCAGCAAGGCCGTCGTCGCCCACGCTGTGCTCGATGCGCTCGTCACCCGGCTGTCCCCAGTACCCTGGGACGCATGACGTCCAGCGACCTGCGCACCTTCACCTCGGAGTCCGTGACCGAGGGCCACCCCGACAAGATCTGCGATCAGATCTCCGACGCGATCCTCGACGACCTGCTGGCCCAGGACACCACGGCCCGCGTCGCCGTCGAGACGATGGTGACCACCGGGCTCGTCCACGTGGCCGGCGAGGTCCGCACCGAGGGCTACAGCGACGTCGCGCGGATCGTGCGCGACGTGATCCGCGAGATCGGCTACGACTCCTCCGAGAAGGGCTTCGACGCGGACTCCTGCGGCATCGAGGTGTCGATCGGCTCGCAGAGCCCCGACATCGCCGCGGGCGTCGACGAGTCCTGGGAGCACCGCGACGGCGGCTCGCACGAGGCCCTCGCCGGGCTCGGTGCGGGCGACCAGGGCCTGATGTTCGGCTACGCCTGCTCGGACACGCCCGAGCTGATGCCGCTTCCCGTGCACGCCGCGCACCGGCTCTCGGAGAACCTCTCCGCCGCGCGGCGCGACGGCGTCCTGCCCTACCTGCGCCCCGACGGCAAGACCCAGGTCTCCATCGGCTACGACGACGACGGCGTGGCCCGCTCGGTCGAGGCCGTCGTGGTCTCCAGCCAGCACGACGAGGACGTCGACGTCGACAGCCAGCTGCGCCCGGGCATCCGCCGGGTCGTCATCGCCCCCGTGCTCGAGGAGCTCGCGGGGATCGGCCTGGACGTCTCCGACGTCGACTTCCACATCAACCCCTCGGGCCGCTTCGTCATCGGCGGGCCCAAGGGCGATGCCGGCCTGACGGGGCGCAAGATCATCGTCGACACCTACGGCGGCATGGCCCGGCACGGCGGCGGCGCCTTCAGCGGCAAGGACCCGAGCAAGGTGGACCGCTCCGCGGCCTACGCGATGCGCTGGGTCGCCAAGAACGTCGTCGCCGCGGGACTCGCCGAGCGCTGCGAGGTCCAGGTGGCGTACGCGATCGGCGTCGCCGCTCCCGTCGGCCTCTACGTCGAGACCTTCGGGACCGGCTCCGTCCCGGACCGGCAGATCGCCGCCGCGATCGAGAAGACCTTCGACCTGCGCCCCGCGGCGATCATCGAGGAGCTCGACCTGCTGCGCCCGATCTACGCGAAGACGGCCGTGCACGGACACTTCGGCCGCGAGCTGCCGGAGTTCACCTGGGAGCGCACCGAGCGGGCCGAGGACCTGGGGCGCGCGCTGTGAGCGAGGCGCCCGTCCTCGCCCCGGAGATCGCCGAGCGCCTGAAGCGCGATGAGCACGGACTGGTCGCCGCGATCATCCAGGACGCGGGCAGCCGCGAGGTCCTCATGCTGGCCTGGATGGACGAGGAGGCGCTGCGCCGCACCCTCACCACCGGGCGCGTGACCTTCTGGTCGCGATCGCGGGGCGAGTACTGGCGCAAGGGGGACACCTCCGGCCATGTGCAGTGGGTGCGCTCGGTCGCCCTGGACTGCGACGGCGACGCGCTGCTGGTGCAGGTCGACCAGATCGGTGCGGCCTGCCACCGCGGCACCCCCACCTGCTTCGACGGCGGCGATCTCGATGCGGTCGCCCTGGACACGACGGAACGAGACCGATGATCAGCGATCCCACGACGGACGGCGGCGCGCCCTCCGAGAGCCCCGAGGTCCCGGCGGATCCGGAGACTCCGGAGGAGGAGGCGTACCCCGAGCTGGTCGGCGGGCACGAGGGCGATGCCGTGGGCCTCGTCCAGCCGGATCTGGAGACCTTCCGCGCCCTCGCCGCCCGCCAGCGGGTCGTCCCCGTGACGGTCCGCCTGCTGGCGGACGAGGACACGCCGGTCTCCCTCTACCGCCGGCTGACCGAGGGGGAGGACGCGCGCGGGACCTTCCTGCTGGAGTCCGCCGGCGAGGGCGAGGACTCGCGCTGGTCGATCATCGGGACGCGCGCCCGGGCGGTGCTGACCGAGCGCGACGGGAAGGCCCACTGGATCGGGGACGTCCCCGCCGACGTCCCCGTCGACGGCTCCCCGGTGGAGGCGCTGCGCGCCGTCACCGATGCCTTCCGGGCCGCCCGGATCCCGCACCTCCCGCCCTTCACCGGCGGCATGGTCGGCTTCATCGCCTACGACGCCGTGCGCCACTGGGAGAAGCTGCCCGACGCGCCGCCCGACGAGATCGGCATCCCCGACCTCTCGATGCTCCTCGCCGAGGACGTCGTCGTGCACGACGCCCACGACGGGACCGTGCTCCTGGTCGCGAACGCCCTGAACCTCAACGCGACCGAGGACGGCGTGGACGCCGCCCACCGGGACGCGGTCGCGCGCCTCGAGGCGATGCGGGAGCGCCTGCGGCGGCCGCTGAGCTCCTCGGCGATGGTCTACGAGACGATCCGCGACGTCGAGCCCAAGGCTCGCACCGCGCAGCTCGAGTACGAGGACGCGGTGCGCGAGGCCGTCCGCGACATCGTCGACGGCGAGATCTTCCAGGTCGTCCCGTCCCAGCGCTTCTCGGTGCCGACGGCGGCCGACCCGCTGGACGTGTACCGGGTCCTGCGGCGGATGAACCCCAGCCCCTACATGTACCTCCTGCGGACGGTCGACGCCGACGGCGCTCCGATCGATGTCGTCGGAGCGAGCCCCGAGTCCCTCGTGACGGTGCGCGGACGCACGGCGACGACGCATCCGATCGCCGGTTCGCGCCCCCGCGGAGCGACGCCGGAGGAGGACCAGGCCCTCGCCGAGGAGCTCCTCGCCGACCCCAAGGAGCGCTCGGAGCATCTGATGCTCGTGGACCTCGCGCGCAACGACCTGCAGCGCTTCTGCGATCCCGGCACGGTGGTCGTCCGGGATCTGATGCACATCGAGCGCTTCTCGCACATCCAGCACATCGTCTCGACGGTCACCGGGCATATCCGCGAGGGCGCCCTCGCCTACGACGCGCTGCGCTCGACCTTCCCCGCGGGCACCCTGTCGGGTGCGCCGAAGCCGTCCGCGATGGCGATCATCGACCGTCTCGAGCCCGTGCGCCGCGGCGTCTACGGCGGCACCGTCGGCTATATCGACTTCGCAGGCGACATGGACATGGCGATCGCGATCCGCACCGCCGTCGTGAAGGACGGCACCGCCCATGTTCAGGCCGGCGGCGGCGTGGTCGCCGCCTCCGATCCGACCATGGAGCATCGCGAGTCCCAGTCGAAGGCGGCGGCCGCGCTCCGCGCCGTGGCCTCCGCCGACACCCTCCGCCGCGCATGAGCGCCGCGGACGGGGCCGACGGGACCGACGGGGCCGAGCGGAGCGCCCCCCGCAGGGGACCGGGTCGGAAGGTCGTGGTGCTCGCGGGGCTGGTCGCCGCCGGAGCGCTCGCGGGCGCGACCCGCACCCCCTGGATCCACGCGGCGGCTCCCTCGCTCACCGGTTCCGCGCAGTCCGTGGAGGTCACCGGCGCGGACGCCGCCCCCGCGGTCGTCGCGCTCGCACTGGTCGCGCTCGCCGCCGCCGCGGCGACCTCGCTCTCCTCGCGCTGGCTGCGCTTCGTCACCGGTCCGATCCTCGTGCTGGCCGGGATCGGGGCGGCGGCCTCCTCCGTCGCCGCGGCGCTGGACCCGGCCTCGGCCGCGGCTTCCGCGGTCTCCTCGGCCACGAGCGTCGTCGGCGGGGACGTGACCGCGACGTCCACCGCGTGGCCCTGGGCGACGCTCGTGCCGGCGGCGCTGGTGGCGCTGATCGGCGTGCTCGTGCTGCTGGTCGGCGGGCGCTGGCCCCGCGGCAGCCGCTATCGCAGCCCGGCGGTCCGCACCGCCGCCGATCCCGAGCAGGATCCGGCGGCGGCATGGGACGCGCTCACCCGCGGGGAGGACCCGACCGAGGACGATCCCGCGGCCTACGACCCTGCGGCCGACGCCCCCGCGGACGACGGCCGGGGATGAGTCCCGTCACCTCCGGGAGCCTCCCACCGGCGCGGCGGCGGTCGCCGGGCCCGTCGCGTGGTGACGACGTGGCAGAATGACCCCGACCGAGTCCCGAGCTGGAGAAGGACGATGAACAAGACCTACACCGTGCCCCCGCCCCCGCCCCACAACGAGGGCAAGACCGTCGCCGCCTGGACCCTGACCCTCACCGTCGTGCTCGGTTCGGTCCTGGTCGCCTTCGGCATGGTCCTCCCGATGATGGCCCTTATCGGCGTCGGCACCGCGGTGATCATCCTGGGCATCGTGGCGGGCATCGTGCTGTCCATCGCCGGCTTCGGCAAGAAGCGCACCAAGGCCACCGCCGCGTGACCTCGGCGGTGCGTCCCCCGCACGGCGGCGCCCCCGACGGGGCCCGCCGCGGGGGAGCGCACCGCGCGCTGCTGCCGATGGGGATCCTCCTCGGCGGCGGGGTGCTCGCGCTCGGGATCCAGAGCGTGTTCGACCCCTTCCGGCAGGACATCCCCCTGTGCCCGGTCTACCACCTGACCGGCCTGTACTGCCCGGGCTGCGGCGCCACGCGCGCCGTCCACGCCCTGATCGACGGCGATCTGCTGCTCGCGATGCAGAACAACGTCCTCATCGTGATCGCGGCGCCCCTCGTCGTCCTGGGTCTCCTATGGTGGACGGTGCGGCGCATGCTGGGCCGCCCCGCCCTGCCGCTCCCGTCGACGCGCACGATGCTCGTGCTCGTCGCCCTGGCCGTGCTGTTCGCCGTCCTGCGCAACATCCCGGCCTTCTGGTTCATCGCCCCTACGTCCCTCGTGGGCGCCTGACCGGCCGTCCGCCGGTCGGTCCCCGCCGCAGGAGCCGCTCGTGACCCTCACCGGTACCGTCCTCGACGACATCATCGCCGGAGTGCGGGAGGACCTCGCCTCCCGTCGCGCCGCCGTGCCCGCCGCCGCCGTCCGCGATGCCGCGGTCGCCGCCGCACCGGCCCTCGACGCGCGCGCCGCCCTCGCCGGCGACGGCGCCACCATGGGCCTGATCGCCGAGGTCAAGCGCGCCAGCCCCTCTAAGGGCGAGCTCGCGACCATCCCCGAGCCCGCCGTGCTCGCCGGCACCTATGCCGACAGCGGAGCGAGCGCGATCAGCGTCCTCACCGAGGAGCGACGCTTCCGCGGGACCCTCGCCGACCTCGACGCGGTGCGCGAGCGGGTCGCCGTGCCGGTGCTGCGCAAGGACTTCGTGGTCGACCCCTACCAGGTCGACGAGGCGCGAGCCCACGGCGCCGACCTCGTGCTCCTGATCGTCGCGGCCCTCGAGGACGCGCAGCTGGCCGAGCTCGACGCGCAGATCCGCGAGCTCGGCATGCAGTCCCTCGTGGAGACCCACACCCCGGAGGAGCTCGAGCGGGCGCTCGCCCTCGATGCGGGCATCGTGGGCGTCAACGCCCGCGACCTCAAGACGCTGGACGTCGACCTCTCGCGCGCCGCCGCGCTGCTGCGCTCGATCCCGGCGGGTCCGCTCGCGATCGGCGAGTCCGCCGTCGCCTCCGTCGCCGACGTCGAGGCCTACGCCCGAGCGGGCGCCGACGCGGTCCTCGTGGGCGAGGCGCTCGTGACCTCCGGCGATCCGGCCGCGGCCGTCGCCGCCTACCGCAGGGTCGCGCGCCGCGGCCGTCCCGTCGAAGGAGCCGTGCTGTGATGGACGAGAAGACCCCGGGTCCTGTGACTCCGACGGCACCGACGACTCCGGCGGCCGCGAGCCCGGTGCTCTCCCGCGCCGAGGCGGCCGTGCTGCCCGATCTGACCCGTCCCGAGGGCGCGCTGCGCGCCGAGGCGGGCCCGTACTTCGGCGGCTTCGGCGGCCGGTTCCTGCCGGAGGCGCTGGTCCCCGCGCTCGATGAGCTCACCGAGTTCTACGAGAAGGCGATCGTGGACCCCGAGTTCCTCGCCGAGCTGCGTCGGCTGTCGGCCGAGTACACCGGCCGTCCCTCGCTGCTGAGCGAGGCGCCCCGCTTCTCGAAGCTCGCCGGCGGCGCCCGGATCCTCCTCAAGCGCGAGGACCTGAACCACACCGGCAGCCACAAGATCAACAACGTCCTCGGGCAGGCGCTCCTGACCCGCCGGATGGGCAAGACGCGCCTGATCGCGGAGACCGGGGCGGGGCAGCACGGCGTCGCCACCGCGACCGCGGCCGCCCTCTTCGGCCTGGACTGCACGATCTACATGGGGGAGGAGGACACCGAGCGCCAGGCCCTCAACGTCGCCCGCATGCGGCTGCTGGGGGCGGACGTCGTCGCCGTCTCCCAGGGCTCGCGCACGCTCAAGGACGCGATCAACGAGGCCTTCCGCGACTGGGTCGCGAACGTCGAGACCACCCACTACCTGCTGGGCACGGTCGCCGGACCGCATCCGTTCCCCGTCATGGTGCGCGACTTCCACCGGATCATCGGCGAGGAGGCGCGCGCCCAGGTCATCGACCGGACCGGTGCGCTGCCGGACGCCGTGGTCGCCTGCGTGGGCGGCGGCTCCAACGCCATGGGCATCTTCCACGCCTTCCTCGACGACGCGGACGTGCGCCTGATCGGCTGCGAGGCCGGCGGCGAGGGCATCGCCTCGGGCCATCACAGCGCGACGATCGGCGGCGGCTCCCCGGGCGTCCTCCACGGCGCCCGCAGCTACGTGATGCAGGACGAGGACGGCCAGACCATCCCCTCGCACTCGATCTCCGCGGGCCTGGACTATCCCAGCGTCGGGCCGGAGCACGCCTGGCTGGCCTCGATCGGTCGCGCGGAGTATCGTGCGATCGACGACGGCCCCGCCATGGAGGCCTTCGCGCTGCTGTCGATGACCGAGGGCATCATGCCGGCCATCGAGTCCGCCCACGCCCTG
This sequence comes from Brachybacterium netajii (SeqCode), assembly GCF_054114245.1. NCBI lineage: Bacteria > Bacillati > Actinomycetota > Actinomycetes > Micrococcales > Dermabacteraceae > Brachybacterium > Brachybacterium netajii (SeqCode). Next base: position 161,824 of record NZ_JBSYXB010000002.1, read on the forward strand.
GCCGGAGCTCTCGAGCTCGGTCGCGAGCTGGGCGAGGGCGCCGTGATCGTCGTGAGCCTCTCCGGCCGCGGTGACAAGGACGTCGACACCGCCTCCCGCTGGTTCGGCCTCATCGGCCGGGATGCCGAGGGGGAGGGCGACTCCCTCCCCGCGGTGCACGGGGACCTCGCCGCGCTGCGCGCCCTGGCGCGCTCGACCGCAGACAGCACCGGCACCGCCCGGGGAGAGCAGGAGGCCCAGCGATGACCGCCACCGACACCGCGCGCCTGCGCGCCGGCGACGCGATCGACGCCGCCCGGGCCGAGGGCCGTGCCGCGCTCATCGGGTATCTCCCCGTCGGATTCCCCGACCTCCAGGGATCCATCGACGCCGCCGCGACCCTGATCGACCACGGCGCGGACATGATCGAGCTCGGACTGCCCTACTCCGATCCGGTCATGGACGGCCCCGTCATCCAGCGGGCCGCGGGCGCGGCGCTGGCCGGGGGCGTGCGCAGCCGCGACGTCCTCACGGCCGTCGAGGCGCTCTCGGGCCGCGGCGCGGCGATCCTCGTCATGTCCTACTGGAACCCGATCCTCGCCTACGGTCCCGACGCGTTCGCGCGCGATCTGGCCGCCGCGGGCGGCGCGGGCGTGATCACCCCCGACCTCATCCCCGACGAGGGCGAGGACTGGATCGCCGCGAGCGAGGAGCACGGCGTCGACCGCATCTTCCTGGTCGCCCCGAGCTCGCCGCGCGAGCGCCTCGAGCATGTCGTCTCCCATACCCGCGGCTTCGTCTACGCCGCGAGCACGATGGGCGTGACGGGCACCCGGGCGAGCGTCTCGAGCGCGACCGAGGGGCTCGTCCAGCGCACCCGCGACGCCGGTGCGCGCAACGTCTGCGTCGGCCTCGGCGTCTCCACCGGCGATCAGGCGGCCGAGGTCGGCGCCTACGCCGACGGCGTCATCGTCGGCTCCGCCTTCGTGCGCCCGCTCCTCGAGGCCGACCGCGGCGACCTGTCCGGTCTCGCCGCGGTCGCCGACGACCTGCGCGCCGGCGTCGAGCGCGCCCGGACGGGAGCCTGACCGCCATGATCCCCAGCTCCCCGATCTCCTCGGTCTCGCTCGGACCGCTCACGGTGCACTTCTATGCGATCTGCATCCTGATCGGCATGGGGGTGGGCCTGAAGTGGGCCACGGCGCGCTGGGTGCGCCGCGGGGGCAGCGCCGACGACCTCTTCGACATCGGGTTCGTCGCGATCATCGCCGGCATCGTCGGCGCCCGGATCTGGCATGTGCTGACCTCCCCGGCCCCCTTCTTCGGGGAGGGCGGGAACCCGATCGCCGTGCTGTACATCTGGCAGGGCGGTCTGGCGATCTACGGCGGCGTCGCCGGAGGCGCGCTGGCCGTGCTGGTCATGGCGCGGAGGAAGAAGGTCTCCTTCGCCGCGCTGGCGGACACCATGGCCCCCGCGCTCCTGGTCGCCCAGGCGATCGGGCGCTTCGGCAACTGGTTCAACCAGGAGCTGTACGGCCCCGCCACCGACGTCTGGTGGGCGTGGGACGTCACCTGCGTGACCAACGGGGAGCGGATCTCCGGCTGCGTGCCGGGCACCTACCATCCGACCTTCCTCTACGAGCAGCTGTGGAACATCCTCGCGGTGATCGTGCTGCTGCTCGTCTCCCGGCGCTTCCAGCTCGCCGGCGGACGCGTCTTCTGGCTCTACGCGGCCCTCTACTCCGTGGGGCGCGCGATGATCGACTCGATCCGCACCGAGCCCGTCCTCATGCTCGGGTCGCTGCGCATCCACACCGTGGTCGCCCTCGTGATGGCGATCATCGCCCTCGCCATGCTCGTCTTCCTCACCCTGCGCAGGCGTCGCCGCGGCGGCGAGGCCGTCGCCGCCGACGGCTCCTTCGCGCTGCCCGCCCAGACCGAGGGCAACGGCTCCGACGAGGACGAGGTCGAGAGGTCCGGCACGCCCCCTTCCGCGGGCTCCGCCTCCGCCTCCGGCGGCTGAGACCAGCGGCCCTCCCGCGACGCACGCGTCGACGGACGAGGACGACGGTCCGGCCCCCGGATCATCGTCGAAACCGAGAAGGGCAGCCCTGCGCTGCACCGCCCCTCGGCCGTCCCGGAAGGGCCCCGCATGATCCCCCTCGACTCCCGATACTCCGACCTCCCCTCCGCGCAGGGCCTCTACCGTCCCGAGAGCGAGCTCGACTCGTGCGGCGTCGGCATGGTCGCCACGCTGCGCGGAACCCCCGGGCACGACATCGTCGAGCATGCGCTCACCGCGCTGCGCAACCTCGACCATCGCGGCGCGGTGGGGGCGGAGGAGAACACCGGCGACGGCACCGGCATCCTGCTGCAGATGCCCGACGCCTTCCTCCGCGCCGTCACCGGCCTGGAGCTGCCGGCGGCCGGGGCCTACGCCTGCGGCATCGCCTTCCTCCCGCAGGATCCCGCCGAGCGCGAGCGCACCCTCGAGGTGCTCTCCCGCATCGCCTCCGAGGAGGGCCTCGTGGTCCTCGGCAGCCGCGAGGTGCCCGTCGTGGACGGTCTCGTCGGCCCGTCCGCGCGCGCCGTGCAGCCGCACTTCTCCCAGATCGTCCTGGTCGATGCCGCGGGCGTGCGCGAGGGCCTCGCCCTCGAGCGGGCCGCCTTCGCGGTCCGCCGCCGCGTCGAGCACGCCACCGCGGCCTACTTCCCGTCGCTGTCCACGCGGGTGATGGTCTACAAGGGCATGCTCACCCCGCTGCAGCTCGACGAGTTCTTCCCCGATCTGCGCGACCCGCGGATGGCCACCGAGCTCGCGATCGTCCATTCGCGCTTCTCGACGAACACCTTCCCGGCCTGGCCGCTCGCGCACCCCTTCCGCGTGCTCGCCCACAACGGGGAGATCAACACGGTCATCGGCAACCGCAACCGCGTGCGCGCCGCCGAGGGCTCCATGGACACCGACGTGTTCGGCCCCGACTTCCGACGACTGCTGCCGGTGAACTCCGAGGGCGCCTCCGACTCCGCGAGCCTGGACGAGCTGCTCGAGCTGCTGCTGCTCTCGGGCCGCCCCCTGCCCCATGCGCTGATGATGCTGGTGCCCGAGGCATGGGAGAACGATCCGACGATGGATCCGGCGCTGCGGGCGTTCTACGAGTACCACGCCTCGCTCCAGGAGCCGTGGGACGGTCCCGCCTCGATCGTCCTGACCGACGGCCGCCTCGTCGGCGCCCGCCTCGACCGCAACGGCCTGCGCCCGCTGCGCTACTGGGTCACCGACGACGATCTCGTGGTGCTCGGCTCCGAGGCCGGGCTCATCGACGTCCCCCGTGCGCGGATCGCGCGCACCGGTCGCATCGCGCCGGGGGAGATGTTCCTCATCGACCTCGACCGCGGGGAGATCGTGCCGAGCGACGAGGTCAAGCACGAGATCGCCGTCGCCCGTCCCTACGGGCGCTGGCTCGCCGAGCAGAAGGTCCCGCTCGCGGAGCTGCCGGCGCGCGAGCACATCACGCACAGCCGCTCCTCGGTCTCGCGCCGCCAGCAGACCTTCGGGTACACGGAGGAGGAGCTGCGGGTGCTGCTCGCCCCCATGGCCTCGAAGGGGGCCGAGCCGCTCGGCGCCATGGGCACCGACACCCCGATCGCGGTGCTCTCGGACCGGCCCCGTCTGCTGTTCGACTACTTCACCCAGATGTTCGCGCAGGTGACGAACCCGCCGCTGGATTCGCTGCGCGAGGAGATCGTCACCTCGCTGGGCGCGGCGATCGGCCCGGCCCGCAACCTCCTGGCGGAGACGCCCGAGCATGCCCGGCAGCTCTCGCTCGACTTCCCGATCATCGACAACGACCAGCTCGCCGCGATCGTCGACGTGCGCTCCCACGAACGCACCTCCGACTTCCGCACCGTGCGGCTGAAGGGCCTCTACCAGGTGGTCGGGGGCGCGCCGGCGCTCGAGGAGCGGCTCCAGGAGATCTGCGAGGAGGCCGTCGCGGCGATCCGCGAGGGCGCGACCTTCCTGGTCCTCTCCGACCGCGACGCCAACCAGCTGCTCGCCCCCATCCCCTCGCTGCTCATGACCAGCGCCGTCCAGCACCACCTGGTCCGGGCCGGGCTGCGCACCCGGGCCGCGCTCATCGTCGAGGCCGGCGACGTGCGGGAGGTCCACCACGCCGCCCTGCTGATCGGCTACGGCGCGAGCGCGATCAACCCGTACCTGGCGATGGAGAGCGTCGAGGAGCTCGTGCGCCGCGGCGTCATCAGCGACGTCGACGAGGCCGGCGCGGTCCGCAACCTGAACCGCGCCCTCGGCAAGGGCGTCCTGAAGATCATGTCCAAGATGGGCATCGCGACCGTCGCCTCCTACCGGGGCGCCCAGATCTTCGAGGCCGTCGGCCTGTCCCAGGCCCTCGTCGATGCCTGGTTCCCCGGCACCGACACCCGCATCGGCGGCATCGACCTCGAGGTGATCGCCGCGGAGAACGCCGCCCGGCACGCCGTCGCCTACCCCGTCGAGGGCGTGCGCCTGCCGCATCGTCGGCTCCCCGTCGGCGGCGAGTACCAGTGGCGTCGCGAGGGCCCGCCGCACCTGTTCACCCCGGAGGCGATCTTCCGCCTCCAGCACTCCACGCGGAACCGCCAGTACGAGGAGTTCCGCCAGTACACCGACGAGGTCGACGACCAGTCGCAGCGGCTGATGACGATCCGCGGCCTGCTGCGCCTGCGGACCGACGCCGCGCAGGCGATCCCGATCGACGAGGTCGAGTCCGTCGAGGCGATCACCCGGCGCTTCATGACCGGCGCGATGAGCTACGGGTCGATCTCGCAGGAGGCCCACGAGACCCTCGCGATCGCCATGAACCGCCTGGGCGGCATGTCCAACAGCGGCGAGGGCGGCGAGGACCCCGAGCGCCTCCACGACCCCGAGCGCTCGAGCGCGATCAAGCAGATCGCCTCCGGCCGCTTCGGCGTCACGAGCGAGTACCTGACCTTCGCCAAGGACATCCAGATCAAGATCGCCCAGGGCGCGAAGCCCGGCGAGGGCGGCCAGCTGCCCCCGGAGAAGGTCTACCCGTGGATCGCCCGGACGCGGCACTCGACACCCGGGATCGGGCTGATCAGCCCGCCCCCGCACCACGACATCTACTCGATCGAGGACCTCGCCCAGCTGATCCACGACGCGAAGTCCGCGAACCCCGCGGCCCGCGTGCACGTCAAGCTGGTCTCCCGCTTCGGCGTGGGCACCGTCGCCACCGGCGTCTCCAAGGCGCACGCCGACGTGGTGCTGATCTCCGGCCACGACGGCGGCACCGGCGCGAGCCCCCTGAACTCGCTCAAGCACGCCGGGACGCCCTGGGAGATCGGTCTCGCGGAGACCCAGCAGACGCTGCTCCTGAACGGCCTGCGCGATCGGATCACCGTCCAGGTCGACGGGCAGATGAAGACCGGGCGCGACGTCGTGATCGCCGCGCTGCTGGGCGCCGAGGAGTTCGGCTTCGCCACCGCTCCGCTCGTGGTCACCGGCTGCGTCATGATGCGCGTCTGCCACCTGGACACCTGCCCGGTGGGCGTCGCGACCCAGAACCCGGAGCTGCGGGCGCGCTTCACCGGGCACGCCGACCACGTCGTGAACTTCTTCCTGTTCATCGCCCAGCAGGTCCGCGAGCATCTCGCCTCCCTGGGCCTGCGCTCGATCGACGAGGCCGTGGGCCGCATCGACCTGCTGGGCTTGGCCGAGTCCTCCGAGGCGATCAGCGCCCTCGCCGCCGCCAAGCGCGACGGCCTCGACCTCGCCGCGATCCTCGCCGCCCCCGAGATCAAGGAGGGCGACCACGTGCGGCGCATGCGCGGCCAGGACCACCACCTGGACCTCGCGGCCGACCACCCGTGGATCGCCGCGGCCGAGGGCGTGCTCTCCGGGGCCGAGTCCTCGGTGCGCATCGCCGACACCGTCCGCAACGTCCAGCGCACCACCGGGACGCTGCTGGGCCATGAGGTCACCCGCCGCACCGATGGCGCAGGACTGCCCGAGGACGCGATCACCGTCGACCTCGAGGGCACCGGTGGCCAGTCCTTCGGCGCCTTCCTCCCCGCGGGCGTGAGCCTCCATCTGACGGGCGATGCCAACGACTACGTCGGCAAGGGCCTCTCCGGCGGCATCGTCGCGATCGGCCACGGGGCCGGGACCGCGGCCTCCCTGGAGTCGGCGACGATCGCCGGCAACACCTGCGCCTACGGGGCGACCAGCGGGCGCCTGCTGCTCGCCGGGCGCGCGGGGGAGCGCTTCGGCGTGCGCAACTCGGGGGCCACGCTCGTCGTCGAGGGCATCGGCGACCACGGCGCCGAGTACATGACCGGCGGCGCGATCGTGATCCTCGGACCCACCGGACGCAACCTCGGGGCCGGCATGAGCGGCGGCACGCTGTTCGTCCTGGACCTCGACCGCGAGCGGCTGAACCCCGCCGACGCGCGGACCTTCGAGATCACCCCCGTGCGCGAGGAGCACCGCGGGTTCGTCCTCGAGGCGATCCGCGAGCATCGGCGACGCACGGGATCCGACCGCGCCGCCGCGCTCCTGGCCGACGAGGACGAGCTCTTCGCCCGCCTGACGCAGATCGCCCCCCGCGCCTTCCTGCGCATCACGGACCTGCGCGAGCAGGCCCTCGCCGACGGCATCGACCCCGACTCCAACGAGATCTGGAACACCATCATGGAGGCCACCCATGGCTGATCCGCGCGGATTCCTCCGCTACCGAGAGCGCGAGCTCCCCCAGCGCCGCCCCGTGCCGGTGCGCCTGATGGACTGGCGCGAGGTCTACGAGGCCCGGGAGAAGGGGACGCTGGGCGTCGTCTCCCGCCAGGCGGGCCGCTGCATGAACTGCGGCATCCCGTTCTGCCATCAGGGCTGCCCGCTGGGCAACCTCATCCCCGAGTGGAACGACCTGGTGTATCGCGAGGACTGGCGCGAGGCCGCCGAGCGGCTCCATGCCACGAACAACTTCCCCGAGTTCACCGGTCGCGCCTGCCCGGCCCCGTGCGAGTCGAGCTGCGTGCTCGGCATCAACCAGCCGCCGGTGACCATCAAGAACATCGAGGTCTCGATCATCGACCGGGCCTTCGAGGAGGGCTGGGTCGAACCCGTCGAGGCGACGCGTCAGACCGGTCGCTCCGTCGCCGTCGTCGGCTCCGGACCCGCCGGGATGGCCGCCGCCCAGCAGCTCACCCGCGCCGGCCATTCGGTGGTCGTGCTCGAGCGCGACGACCGCCTCGGCGGCCTCCTGCGCTACGGCATCCCCGAGTTCAAGCTCGAGAAGCGCCATGTCGACCGGCGTCTCGAGCAGATGCGCGCCGAGGGCACCCGCTTCCGCACCGGCGTCGACGTCGGCGGGACCGGCGAAGGGGCGGTGGGCGTCGAGGAGCTGCGCACCCGCTACGACGCGATCGTGCTGGCCACCGGCTCGACCCGGCCGCGGGACCTGCCGGTGCCGGGACGGGACGCGATCGGCATCCACCCGGCGATGGAGTACCTCACCCAGGCCAACCGTCTCGTCGAGGGCGATGTGCTGGAGGACGCGATCGACGCCGCCGGCAAGGACGTCGTCATCATCGGCGGCGGCGACACCGGGGCGGACTGCCTGGGCACCGCGCTGCGGCAGGGGGCCCGCTCGGTGACCACCCTGGCGATCGGCACCCAGCCGCCCAGCGAGCGCGACGAGAGCCAGCCCTGGCCCACCCACCCCGTGCTGTTCGAGGTCTCCACGGCGCACGAGGAGGGCGGGGAGCGCTCCTACCTCGCCTCCACCACCGGCTTCGAGGTCGACGAGGAGGGGCGCGTGACCGGTCTGAAGGTCGCCCGCACCGAGATCCGCGACGGTCGCCGCAGCGCCGCCCCCGGGACCGAGATCGTCATCCCCGCGCAGCTCGTGCTCGTGGCGATGGGCTTCACCGGGCCGGAGCAGGGGGGCCTGCTCGATCGCCTGGGGGTCGCGATGACATCCCGCGGCACGATCGAGCACGACGGCAGCTGGGCGACTAGCGTCGAGGGAGTCTTCACCGCGGGCGACTGCGCCCGAGGTCAGAGCCTGATCGTCTGGGCGATCGCCGAGGGCAGATCCTGCGCCGCAGCGGTCGATGCGCACCTGATGGGCGGCACGTCGCTGCCCGCCCCGGTGCGCTCGGGTGATCATGCCCTCACAGTGTGAAAGACTATGTCCTGAACACGCGACGCTGCGTCCCTCTGAAGGGCCCTCTCGTGGTGCCCTCCGGAGGGACCCGCGGCCCTGATCCGCACTGAACACGCACTACTTACAGATGGGTTGACATGCGCAAAGCGAAGATCGTCTGCACTCTCGGTCCCGCGACGAACACCTACGAGCAGATCCGCACGCTGATCGACTCGGGGATGAACGTCGCCCGGATGAACCTCAGCCACGGGTCGCACGAGGACCACGAGCTGGTCTACGCGAACATCCGTCGCGCGGCCGAGGACCTGGGCAGGAACGTCGCGATCCTCGTCGATCTCCAGGGTCCGAAGATCCGTCTGGGCCGCTTCGCCGACGGTCCCCACCAGCTCGAGGTGGGCGACACCTTCATCATCACCACCGAGGACATCGTCGGAACCCGCGAGCGCGTCTCGACGACGTTCAAGGGCCTCCCGGGCGACTGCCGCCCCGGCGACGTGCTGCTGATCGACGACGGCAAGGTCTCCGTGCGCGTCACCGACGTGTCCGACACCGACGTCACCACGGTGGTCGAGGTGCCGGGCCCGGTCTCGAACAACAAGGGCATCAACCTCCCCGGCGTGGCCGTGTCCGTCCCCGCCATGAGCGAGAAGGACATCGCCGACCTCCGCTGGGGCCTGCGCCTCGGTGCGGACCTGATCGCCCTGTCCTTCGTGCGCGACGCGCACGACATGGATCAGATCCTCGCGATCATGCAGGAGGAGGGGCGTCGCGTCCCCGTCATCGCCAAGATCGAGAAGCCGCAGGCCGTCCGCGCCCTGCGCTCGATCGTCGGCGCCTTCGACGGCATCATGGTCGCCCGCGGCGACCTGGGCGTCGAGCTCCCCCTCGAGCAGGTCCCGCTCGTCCAGAAGCGCGCGATCGAGCTGGCCCGCCGCAACGCGAAGCCGGTCATCGTCGCCACCCAGGTGCTCGAGTCGATGATCGAGAGCCCCCGGCCCACCCGCGCCGAGGCCTCCGACTGCGCCAACGCGATCCTCGACGGCGCCGACGCGGTCATGCTCTCGGGCGAGACCAGCGTGGGCAAGTACCCCTTCGAGGCCGTGCGCACGATGGCCCGCATCGTCACCAACACGGAGGAGAACGGCGCCGACCGCATCCTCCCGCTCGGCACCATCCCGCACACCCGCGGCGGTGCGATCACCCGCGCGGCCGCCGAGATCGGCGACCAGCTCTCCGCGCAGTACCTGGTCACCTTCACCGAGTCGGGCGACACCGCGCGCCGCCTCGCGCGCCTGCGCCCGACCATCCCCCTGCTCGCCCTGACCCCCTACCCGGAGGTCGCCCGTCAGCTGTCGCTGTCGTGGGGCATCGAGGCGCACCTCGTGCCGATGCAGGAGGACACCGACCAGATGATCGCCAAGGTCGACGAGCTCCTGCGCGAGCAGAAGGGCCTGCAGAAGAACGATCTCGTCATCGTCGCCGCCGGTTCGCCCCCCGGCCTGCACGGCTCGACCAACTCGCTGCGCGTGCACCGCATCGGCGACCTGGACGGCACCGAGTCCGCCCGCATCGAGACCGAGCACATCAACGCCGGCACCCAGGCCTGATCGCCGCGCCCCCTCGGGGCGCCGCATCCGCAGGAGCGGGGCATCCGTCGCAGCAGCGACGGGTGCCCCGCTCCCGCATTCCGGGGCCCTCGCGCGGGAGCACCACCGCGCTCGGAGTCCCCTGGCGCGGCAGCTCCGCGCTCGGAGGGCGGCGGCGGAGGGACGGCAGGGGGACCACCGAGTGCGGAGGGTCACGCGGCGGATCGCGCACGGCGGAGCGGACCGGCCGCCGGCGGGAGGCGTGCGACACGGCGCGCGGAGGGACGGCGGGTGCGCGCGCCGGAGTCGGGATCGTCGGCGGCCTCCGGCGGAGACGGATCGCGGGTGCTCGCGATCGGTCCGGATGCGGCGCGCCGGGGATGCCGGAGCATCGGGCCGCGCATCGGGCTCGCCCGGCCTCGCGCAGAACGGCGAGCCCGTGAGAATCCGGGAACAGGGCTGGTCAGCGGGAGGAGCCGCGGCCTCTGCCGACGGGGACCGCTGCGTCCCCGAGGCCCTCGCGCCGCTGCGCCGCGCTCGTCCGATCGCGGACGAGCGCTGGGTGCCGGATGCGGGACTCGAACCCGCACGCCCTCTCGGACAGCGCATTTTGAGTGCGCCGCGTCTGCCATTCCGCCAATCCGGCTCGAGCCCTCGTGGTCGAGGGCTGGATTAGGATACCGCTGAAGACCACCGGGTCTGCGCTCCCGCTCGCGGGCATCGCCGCAGGCCCGTGCCGCAGACGTTCCTACCGAAGACACAGGGTGACATGAACGACGACATCGCTTCCCTTCCCGCCGAGAACGAGGACCTCGCGTCTCCCGAGACCGAGGCGCCGCGACGCACGGCCGTGGTGGCGGAGGACGAGAGCCTCATCCGCATGGACATCGTCGAGACCCTGACGGAGGCCGGCTACGAGGTCGTCGCCGCCGTCGGCGACGGCGAGAGCGCGGTGGCCAAGGCGCGCGAGCTGCGCCCCGACATCGTCGTGATGGACGTGAAGATGCCCCAGGTCGACGGCGTCACCGCCGCCGAGCGCATCGGCGAGGAGAACCTCGCGCCGGTCGTCATGCTGACCGCCTTCTCGCAGGCCGAGCTCGTCGAGCGCGCCCGCGACGCCGGCGCCATGGCCTACGTCGTCAAGCCCTTCACCCCCGCGGACCTGCTGCCCGCGGTCGAGATCGCCATCTCCCGCTACCAGCAGATCACGCAGCTCGAGTCCGAGATCGCCGACCTGGGCGAGCGCTTCGAGACCCGCAAGCGCGTGGACCGCGCCAAGGGCCTGCTGCAGACCAACATGGGGCTCTCCGAGCCCGAGGCCTTCCGCTGGATCCAGAAGACCTCCATGGACCGTCGCCTGACGATGCGCGAGGTCGCCGACGCCGTCGTCGACCAGCTGGGCGGCCAGACCAAGGAGTGACCCGGCCGGGGACGCACGTCCCCGCGGGACGAGAAGCCGGGACCGCCCCCGGGGGAGGGGGCGCATCGGCGAGGGGGCAGGAGCAGATGGTGCTGTCACGACGCACGCTGGTGCGCTCGCTCACGGCTGGCGCGCTGGGAAGCGCCGCACTGCCGGTGCTCGCCGCCTGCGACGCCCTGTCGGGGCCCGCGGGCCCCGACTCCGACTCTCCGACCTCCACCGCCCCCGCCACGCCGACGGAGCCCCTGGTCCTCGGCCAGATCGGCTCCTCGGTCGGGTGGACCGCCGCCGTCGAGGGCACGATCGCTCTCGCCGTCGGCCAGGCGCTCATCGACGTCAACGCGACCTACGGCGGGGTCTTCGGCCAGCCGGTGGTCACCGCCGGCACCCGGCACGTGGTCGAGGACGTCGACGAGGACCTCGCAGGCGTCGTCGACGAGCTCGCCGCGGCCGGCGCGGGCGCGGTCATCTGCTCCCTCCCCGAGGAGGTCATGCTGACGGCGGCGCCGCTGCTGGCCGCCGCCGGCATCGCCGTGATCGACGTGACCACCTCCTCGCTGGAGCTGCGGGAGCCGTCGGTGGAGACCGCCGGGATGCTCGTGCGCCTCTCGCCGAGCACCCGCGTCATCGCTGCCCGGCTCGCCGGCGAGGCGCTCGAGGACTCCTCCTCCGCGCGAGCGGGGGAGAGGGGGAGCGTCGCCGTCGTCCACGACGGCACCATGCTCGCCGTCGATCTGATCGCCCGGCTGTCCACGATCCTCGCGCCGCAGGGCGGTGAGGTCATCCTCCAGGACACCCTCCCCGCCGCCGCGCTCGCCGAGGAGGTCTCGGCTCTCGCAGCGACCCTCGCGGAAGCGCATCCGGCGCTCCTGCTGATCCACGGATCCGCCGCCGACAGCGCCGCCCTCGCCGCGGCGGTCCACACCGCGACCCTAGGAGACGACGGTCGCACGGACCAGCAGATCCCCGTCCGGATCGCGCCCGCGGCGACCGTCGACCAGCGCGACGCGGACCTCGGGGAGGCCGCCCTCGCCCAGGTGTCCGGATGGATGCCCGGCGGCGAGCTCGGCGACGCGCACATCCGGATGATGCTGAACGTGGATCCGACGCTCGCACGCTCGGCCTTCCCCTACTCGCAGCTGGCCTACGACGCGGTCATGATCGCGTGCATCGCCGCGCAGAGCGCCCTGTCGGGCCGCGGCACCGACATCGCCGCCGCGATTCCGCAGGTGCTCTCCGGGTCCGCGGACTGCGACAGCCTGGGGTCATGCTCGACGGAGATCGATGCCCGGCGTCGTGCGGGGGAGACCGCGTCGATCGCCTACACCGGCGTCATGGGCTCCCTCGTCCTCGGGCCCGACCTCGATCCCGCCTCCGGGTCGCTGCGGACCTACGGCTACGCCGACGACGGGTCGCTGACGCTGCTGGGCGACACCGCCTACGAGGACGAGGGCTGACCGCCCGCGTTCCCGTCGTCAGCGCGGAGGCAGCAGCATCGTCGAGACGGTGATGGTGCTCAGCAGCGTCCCCGCCTCGTCGTGCACGTCCACCAGGTAGCTGGCGACCTGCCGCCCGGCATGGCGGACCGTGCAGGTCGCCCGCACCGCACCCGAGCGCGCGGAGCGATGGTGCAGGGCGCTCACCGACGTGCCCACCGCCTGGGCCCCCTCCCCGTGGACCTCCCGCGCCCGCAGGATCGCCGCGAACGAGCCGACGGTCTCCGCCAGGGCGATCGTCGCACCGCCGTGCAGGAGGCCCGCCGGCTGCGTGTTCCCCTCCACCGGCATGGTCATGGTGCCGCCGTCGGCCGAGAGCGTCTCGATGCGCATGCCCATCCGCTCGACGAGCGTGCCCTCGCACATGTGTTCGAGCTCGGCGCGGAGAGCAGGGTCGAGGGAGGGCGGCGGGGGAGTCGATGAGAGCTGATCCATGCCCGCAGGGTGCCATATGGGCGCAGGTCCGGCCGACGTGGGAGACTGCTCCGCATGAGTGCGAGCCAGGGCAGCGGACAGCGGATCCTCCTCATCGACGGCCATGCGATGGCGTTCCGGGCGTTCTTCGCCCTGCCCGCCGACGGCTTCAGCGACGGACGGGGCCAGGCCACCAACGCCGTCTACGGCTTCACCCGCATGATCATCAATGTCGTCGCCTCCGAGCAGCCGACGCACGTGGCGGTCGCCTTCGACCTCCCCGGCGGCACCTTCCGCGACCGCATCTACGACCAGTACAAGGCCGGCCGCGACGAGACCCCCGCCGAGTTCAAGGGCCAGATCGCCCTCATCCAGCAGGTCCTCGACGCCCTCGGCGTCGCCTGGTTCACCGTCGAGGACTACGAGGCTGACGACATCATCGCCACCTTCGCGACCCGCGCCGAGGCCGACGGCCGCGAAGCGCTCATCGTCTCGAGCGACCGCGATGCGATCCAGCTCGTCACCGACAACGTCACCCTCCTCCAGCCCGTCAAGGGCGTCACGGAGATGCGCCGCATGACCCCCGCGGCCGTCGAGGAGAAGTACGGCATCCCGCCCGAGCGCTATCCCGACATGGCCGCCCTCGTCGGCGAGGCCGCCGACAACCTCCCGGGCGTGCCCGGCGTCGGCCCCAAGACCGCGGCCAAGTGGATCCTCGCCCACGGCGACCTCCCCGGGATCATCGCCCACGCCGACGAGATCACCGGCAAGGCCGGCCAGTCCCTCCGCGACCACCTCGAGGACGTCGAGCGCAACCGCCGCATGAACGAGGCCGTCCGCGACCTCGAGCTGCCCGGCGGCGAGGAGCGCTGCTCCCTCGGCCGAGGCGACGCCGTCGCCCTCGCCGCGGTCTTCGACGAGCTCGCCTTCGGGCCGACGATCCGCCGCGACGTCCCCGCGATCCTGCTCGGCGAGGACGCCGAGGCTCCGGCGGCCCCGGAGCGCGAGCTGCCCGAGATCCGCCGCCCCGCGGACGGCGAGGTCCCCGCCCTCCTCGCCGGCGACTTCGCCGACGGCGCGGCGCTGGCCTCGGAGGGGCGCTGGGAGCTCGGCCAGGGCGACGCGACCGCCCTCGCCCTCGCCACCGAGTCCGCGATCGCGGTGCTCGACCTCACCGCCCTCGACCAGTCGGCCGAGCGCGCGCTCGCCGACTGGCTCGCCGACGCCTCGATCCCCAAGACGGCGCTCGACACCAAGGCCCTCGCCCATCAGCTGGCGGGGCGGTCGCTGCGCGTCGCGGGCTGGCGCACCGATCTGGCGATCGCCGAGTTCCTGTGCCGTCCCGACCAGCGGCCCACCGATCTCGCGGGCCTCGCGATGCGGCATCTGCAGGAGGATCTGCAGGTGGAGTCCGTCGCCGCCCAGCAGGAGCTGGACCTGGGGGAGGACGAGGACTCGGGCGCCGAGCGGCTCGGCCGCGCTGCGGACGCCGTGCTGCGGATCGAGGCGATCCTGCGCGCCGAGCTGGAGGAGCATGCCGCGACCTCCCTCCATGACGACCTGGAGCTCCCGCTCGCCCAGGTGATCGGGACGATCGAGGAGACCGGCATCGCCGTCGAGGACGGCGTGCTCGCGCAGCTCGACGCGCAGCATGCGCAGGAGCAGGAGCGGGTGGCCGAGTCGGCGTTCTCGCACATCGGCGGCGACCGCATCAACCTGGGCTCTCCGAAGCAGCTCCAGGAGGTGCTCTACGAGCGCCTCGGCCTGCCCAAGGGGCGGCGCACCAAGACCGGGTACAGCACCAACGCCGAGACCCTCGTGGACCTCTTCGACAAGACCGGCCACCCCTTCCTCTCGGACCTGCTCGCGCACCGCGATGTGACGAAGATGCGTCAGATCATCGACACGCTGCGCCGGTTCATCTCCCCGGAGGGGCGCATCCACACGACCTTCCACCAGAACATCGCGGCCACCGGCCGCCTGTCCTCGAACAACCCGAACCTGCAGAACATCCCCACCCGCACGGAGGAGGGCCGGCGCATCCGCTCGGCGTTCCGCCGCAGCGACGGCTTCGTCGCGCTCATGACCGCGGACTACTCGCAGATCGAGATGCGCATCATGGCGCACCTGTCGGAGGACGCGGGCCTGATCGAGGCCTTCCGCTCCGGAGAGGACCTCCATCGCTTCGTCGCCTCGCGGGTGTTCGACGTCGAGCCCGAGGAGGTCGACGGCGCCATGCGCTCGAAGACCAAGGCCGTCAGCTACGGCCTCGCCTACGGGCTGAGCGCCTTCGGCCTCGCGCGCCAGCTGCGGATCTCGCAGGCGGAGGCGACCTCGCTGCGGGACGGCTACTTCGAGCGCTTCGGCGGGGTGCGCGACTACCTGCGCGAGAGCGTGGAGAAGGCGCGGGAGACCGGATACACCGAGACGATCCTCGGGCGCCGCCGGTACCTGCCGGACCTCACCAGCGACAACCGCCAGCGTCGCGAGAACGCCGAGCGGGTCGCGCTGAACTCCCCGATCCAGGGCAGCGCCGCGGACATCATCAAGCTCGCCATGCTGCGTGTGGACGAGCTCCTGCGCGAGCGCGGGCTGGCCTCGCGGGTCCTGCTGCAGGTCCATGACGAGCTCGTGCTCGACGTCGCCGACGGCGAGGAGGAGCAGCTGCGCGCCCTCGTCGCCGAGGGCATGGACGGCGCCTATGCGCTGTCGGTCCCGCTCGAGGTCGGCATCGGGGTCGGGGACACCTGGCTCGACGCGGCGCACTGAGGAGCGCGGGCCGGGCGCGGGGCGAGCGCAGGCCGGGCGCGGCGCACTGAGACCAGCCCCATCCTCGTGGGCGGCGTATTCCCTCGCGCTCGGCCAGTGCGGCTGGTAGGCTCTATGAGGTCTGTGCGTGGGAATCGTCCCCGCATCGCCCCGGCGCATCCGGGACATCGCCCGCACGACCTGCTTGTCCATCATTCCTACTCGTACCTGTCCCGACGGAGTCCTTACCTACATGACCGAGACCACGACCCCCCAGATCGCCATCAACGACATCGGCGGCGCCGACGAACTCATGGCTGCCATCGATGCGACCATCAAGTACTTCAACGATGGTGACATCGTCGAGGGCACTGTGGTGAAGGTCGATCACGACGAGGTCCTCCTGGACATCGGCTACAAGACCGAGGGCGTCATCCCCTCGCGCGAGCTGTCCATCAAGCACGACGTCGACCCCGGTGAGGTCGTCGAGGTCGGCGACGAGATCGAGGCCCTCGTCCTCCAGAAGGAGGACAAGGAGGGTCGCCTGATCCTGTCCAAGAAGCGCGCCCAGTACGAGCGCGCCTGGGGCACGATCGAGCAGATCAAGGAAGACGAGGGCGTCGTCACCGGCCGCGTCATCGAGGTCGTCAAGGGCGGCCTCATCGTCGACATCGGCCTGCGCGGCTTCCTCCCCGCCTCCCTCGTCGAGATGCGTCGCGTCCGCGACCTCCAGCCCTACGTCGGCCAGGAGATCGAGGCGAAGATCATCGAGCTCGACAAGAACCGCAACAACGTGGTCCTGTCGCGTCGCGCCTACCTCGAGGAGACCCAGTCCGCGGTCCGCTCGGACTTCCTGCAGACCCTGCAGAAGGGCCAGGTCCGCGAGGGCGCCGTGTCCTCGATCGTCAACTTCGGCGCGTTCGTCGACCTGGGCGGCGTGGACGGCCTCGTGCACGTCTCCGAGCTGTCCTGGAAGCACATCGACCATCCGTCCGAGGTCGTCGAGGTGGGCCAGAAGGTCAAGGTCGAGGTCCTGGACGTCGACATGGACCGCGAGCGCGTCTCCCTGTCGCTGAAGGCGACCCAGGAGGACCCGTGGCAGCTCTTCGCCCGCACCCACGCCATCGGCGAGGTCGTCCCGGGCAAGGTCACCAAGCTGGTTCCCTTCGGTGCGTTCGTCCGCGTCGAGGACGGCATCGAGGGCCTCGTGCACATCTCCGAGCTCGCGCAGCGTCACGTGGATCTGCCTGAGCAGGTCGTCACCGTCGACCAGGACGTCTTCGTCAAGGTCATTGACATCGACCTCGAGCGTCGCCGGATCTCGCTGTCCCTCAAGCAGGCCAACGAGGGCGTGGACCCGGAGGGCGACGACTCGACCTTCGATCCCGCGCTCTACGGCATGGCCGCCGAGTATGACGAGAACGGCGAGTACAAGTACCCCGAGGGCTTCGACCCGGAGACCAACGAGTGGCTCGAGGGCTACGACGCGCAGCGCGAGGAGTGGGAGGGCCAGTACGCGGCCGCCTACGAGCGCTGGACCGCTCACAAGTCCCAGGTCGCCGAGGCCATCAAGGCCGACGAGGAGTCCGCGAACGCCCCGGCGGCGAGCGCGTCGACCTCCTCCTCGACCCCGGCTCCCGCCCAGGCGTCCTACCAGTCGAGCTCGTCCGACGAGGGCACCCTCGCCTCCGACGAGGCGCTGGCCGCTCTGCGCGCCAAGCTCACCGGCAACTGATCGGCGCGGCTGCGGCCGCATCGACCATCCGACGGCCCGGCTCCCCCTTGCGGGGGTGCCGGGCCGTCCGGCATTCCCGGTGCTCCGGCGTCCTCCGGCGTCCTTCGGTCACCACGGGACGGCGCGGACGGCCGCTCCGCCCCCGCGGAGGTGCGAGACTATGCGCATGACCACTGCTCTCGATCACTCACCGATCCATTCCTGGCTGACCGACATGGACGGGGTGCTCGTCCATGAGCAGGCCGCGCTCCCTGGCGCCGCGGAGTTCATCGCCGAGCTGCAACGCTGCGGCCGTCGCTATCTGGTGCTGACCAACAACTCGATCTTCACGCCGCGGGACCTGCGCGCCCGCCTGTCCCGTGCGGGCATCGACCTCCCCGAGGAGGCGATCTGGACCAGCGCCCTCGCGACCGCGCAGTTCCTCTCCGAGCAGTCGCCCGGGTCCACCGCCTATGTGATCGGCGAGGCCGGGCTCACCAGCGCGATGCACGACGCCGGCTTCATCCTCTCGGACTCCGACGCCGAGTTCGTGGTGCTGGGGGAGACGCGCACCTACTCCTTCGAGGCGATCACCCGCGCGATCCGCCTGGTGGGCGAGGGCGCGAAGTTCATCGCGACGAATCCCGACGTCACCGGGCCCAGCACCGAGGGCCCGCTGCCGGCGACCGGCGCCGTGGCCGCCATGATCACGGCCGCGACCGGCATCTCCCCGTACTACGTCGGCAAGCCCAACCCGCTGATGATGCGCACGGCGCTGAACCGCATCGGCGCCCATTCGGAGACATCCGTGATGATCGGCGACCGAATGGACACCGATGTGAAGAGCGGCCTCGAGGCGGGCATGCGCTCGATCCTCGTGCTCACGGGCTCCACGAAGGTCGAGGACATCACCTCCTACCCGTACCGGCCCACGGAGGTCCTCGACGGCATCGCCGACGTGGCGCAGCTCGTGGAGCGGATGAGCCCGTCGCCGGAGGTCGAGCTCGGCGAGGACTGAGCTCGCCCGGCGGTTCCGGGGGCGTCGGACGTCGCGACGGGCGAGGGCGGGACCGTGAGAGAATCATGGGCATGCTGCGCTGGTACACGGCCGGGGAATCCCACGGCCCCTCCCTCATCTCCCTGCTCGACGGCCTTCCCGCCGGGATCGAGCTGAGCAGCGACGACCTGCGCTCGGC
Source organism: Brachybacterium netajii (SeqCode) (assembly GCF_054114245.1). Classification (NCBI taxonomy): domain Bacteria; kingdom Bacillati; phylum Actinomycetota; class Actinomycetes; order Micrococcales; family Dermabacteraceae; genus Brachybacterium; species Brachybacterium netajii (SeqCode). Next base: position 180,563 of record NZ_JBSYXB010000002.1, read on the forward strand.
GCTGGCTCGTCGCCGTCTCGGCCACGGCCGCGGGAGCCGTCAGAAGTTCGAGCAGGATGTCCTGACGATCCATGGCGGGCTCCGCCACGGCCGCACGATGGGCTCTCCGCTGGCGATCGAGGTCGCGAACTCGGAGTGGCCCAAGTGGGAGAAGGTCATGAGCGCCGACCCGGTCGCGCGCGAGGACCTCCTGGTCGACGCCGGCACCGGCGACGAGCGCGAGATCGCGCGCAACCGTCCGCTCACGCGGCCCCGTCCGGGGCATGCGGACCTCTCGGGCATGCTGAAGTACGGCTTCGAGGACGCCCGGCCGATCCTGGAGCGCGCGAGCGCGCGGGAGACCGCGGCCCGGGTGGTCGCCGGTCGCGCCGCCGCCGCCCTGCTGGAGCAGGCCGCGGGCATCCGTCTGGTCTCCCACACGCTCTCCGTGGGCTCGGTCCGCGTCCCCGACGACGCCGCGCTGCCCACTCCCGATGACGGCTCGGCGCTGGACGCGGATCCGCTGCGCTGCCTCCACGGCGAGACGTCCGCGGCGATGGTCGCCGAGGTCGACTCCGCGAAGGAGGACGGCGACACCCTCGGCGGCGTCGTCGAGGTCCTCGCCTACGGCGTGCCGGTGGGTCTCGGCTCCCACACCCAGTGGGACCGCAAGCTCGACGGTCGGCTCGCGCAGGCCATCATGTCCATCCAGGCGATGAAGGGCGTCGAGATCGGCGACGGCTTCGCGACGGCCGCCCGTCGCGGGTCCGCCGCGCACGACGAGATCCTCGTCGCCGGGGACGACCCGCGCTACCCGCGGGCCACGAACCGCGCCGGCGGGCTCGAGGGCGGCATGAGCAACGGGCAGATCATCCGCGTGCGTGGCGCTCTGAAGCCGATCTCGACGGTCCCGCGGGCGCTGCGCACCGTCGATGTGGCCACGGGCGGCGAGGCCGTCGCCAACCATCAGCGCTCCGACGTGTGCGCCGTCGCTCCGGCGGCGGTGATCGCCGAGGCGATGGTCGCGCTGACCCTCGCCGATGCGCTGCTGGAGAAGGCCGGCGGCGACAGCGTCGAGGAGATCCGCGCGCACCTCGCGGAGAGCGAGCGCCTGCAGGCACGTCTGTCCTCGCCGTCGACGCCGTGACCGGCCCGCGCGTCGTCCTGCTCGGCCCGATGGGCGCGGGAAAGACCAGCATCGGGCGCGAGCTCGCCGCTCTGCTGGGGGTCGGCTTCGCCGATCTCGATGCGCTGATCGTCGAGGCCGACGGCCGTCCGATCCCGGAGATCTTCGCCGCCGACGGCGAGGAGGCCTTCCGCGTCCTCGAGGCGCGCGTCCTCGAGGACGCCCTCGTCGATCACGATGGCGTCCTCGCCCTCGGCGGCGGCACGATCACCCATGAGCGCTCGCGCGCGCTGCTGCGCGGACGCCCGGTCGTCATGCTCGAGGTCGACGAGCGCACGGTCTCCCGGCGCATCGGTCGCGGGCACGGTCGGCCCCTGCTCTCCGGCGGCGATCCGATGGAGCGCTGGCGGAGCCTGAGCGCCGAGCGGGATCCGCTCTACCGGGCCGCGGCCCGCTGGCATGTCGATTCCGCGCATGGCAGCGCGACCGCCGTCGCGCGCCGCATCATCGAGATCATCGAGCGGGACGCCCCCGCCCGTGAGGAGGAGAGAGCATGAGCACCCCCGAGGCACTCGCCACGACGGTCATTCCCGTGGGCACCCCCACCGGGAGCTATGACGTCCTGGTGGGCCGCGGCCTGCTGGGGCGCATCGCCGAGCACGTGCCCGAGCGGGCGCGTCGCGTGGTGGTCGTCCATCAGCCGACGCTGCGGGACATCGCCGAGCAGCTCCGCGAGGCGATCGCCGAGAGCGGTCGCCAGGCCTTCCTGGCGGAGGTCCCCGACGGCGAGGAGGCGAAGACCGCGCAGGTCGCCGGCTTCCTGTGGCAGGTGTGCGGTCAGGCGGAGATCTCCCGCACGGACCTCGTGATCGGCCTCGGCGGCGGCGCCGCCACCGATCTCGCGGGCTTCGTCGCCGCCAGCTGGCTGCGGGGCATCGATGTGCTGCAGGTGCCGACCACGGTCGCCGCGATGGTCGATGCCGCCGTCGGCGGGAAGACGGGCATCAACACCGCCGAGGGCAAGAACCTGGTGGGCGCCTTCCACACGCCCATCGCCGTGATCGAGGACCTCGACGTCCTCGCGGGACTCGGGGCGAACGACGTCGCGGCGGGCCTCGCCGAGGTCGTCAAGGGCGGCTTCATCGCCGACGAGCGGATCCTCGAGATCGTCGAGGAGGATCCCTCGGCCGTGCTCGACACGTCCTCGGCGGCGTTCCGCGAGGTCGTCGAGCGCAAGATCCGCATCAAGGCGCGCGTGGTCTCCAACGACCTCAAGGAGTCGGGCGAGCGGGAGATCCTCAACTACGGGCACACCCTCGGCCATGCGATCGAGCGCAACGAGCGCTTCCAATGGCGCCATGGCGCCGCGGTCGCGGTGGGCATGGTGTTCGCCGCGGAGCTGTCGCATCTGGCGGGCAAGCTCTCGGAGGAGGAGGTCGACCGGCACCGGTCGATCCTGACGTCCCTGGGCCTGCCGACGACCTACCGCGGCCGCCAGTGGCCGAAGCTCGAGGACGCGATGAAGCGCGACAAGAAGACGCGCGCCGGACTGCTCCGCTTCGTCGTCCTCGATCGCATCGGCAAGCCCTCCCGTCTCGAGGGCCCGGATCCCGCACTGCTGCTCGCGGCCTACTCGGCCATCGCGGCCGACGACTGAGGGCTCGGAGGATCGCATGGTCGCGCAGGACGGCAGGACCCCGCCGGGCGGCGGGACGGCCCCGGTCGGAACTCGACCGGACGGCGCCGGCGCGCCGGTGATCGTGCGGGGCATCGAGCTCGGCCGCGGGCGACCGGAGATCATCGTCCCGCTCGTCGGCGCCGACGAGCGGGCGCTGCTCGCGCAGACGGAGGCCGCCTGCGCGAGCAGCGCCCGCCTCCTCGAATGGCGCCTGGATCTGTTCCGTCCGGACCTCGCGGACACCGCGGCCCATCGCCGTGCCGTGCTCGCGGCCCTGCCGGTCCTGCGGGAGCGCATGGGGGAGGAGCGTGCGCTGCTGGCGACCTTCCGCACGTCCGCCGAGGGCGGGACCCGGGAGATCGCCGACGATGATCTCGCCGCCCTGCTGCTGGCTCTCCTGGCCGAGCCCGGAGGCGCCGTCGACCTCGTGGACATCGAGACGGCGCGCGAGGAGCGGGTCGTCGCCGCGGTCGTGGAGGCCGCGCATGCGGTCGGAGCAGCCGTCGTCGGCTCCTTCCACGACTTCGCGGGAACGCCCCCGCAGGAGGCGCTCGAGAGCATCCTGCGCGGGCAGCGCCGCGCCGGCGCGGACGTCCGCAAGATCGCCGTCACGCCCCGCGACGCGCGGGATGTGCTCGCGCTGCTCGGGGCGAGCACAGCGGTCGCCGCCGACGGCGAGGGCCCGCACATCGCGATCTCGATGGGCTCCCTCGGCGCCGTCAGCCGCATCGCCGCGGAGACCTTCGGCAGCGCCGCGACCTTCGCCGCGGTCGGCGGGGGATCGGCGCCGGGACAGCTCGGGGCCGACGACGTCGCCCGCATGATCGCGCTGCTCCGCCCCTGACGCCCCCACCGGCGCCGCCCCTCGGCGACGTCCCTGACTCCGCTCCCGATATCGGCCTCGGTGCCGCGGGACCTGCCGTCGGGACCGGACGAGCCCCCGTGCACCGCCCTGCGGCGGCCGGGGGCTCGTCTCTTTCCTCTGAATCCCTATCCTCTCAGCCCGCTCATACGGTCCTGACCTGCAGGGACGCGAGCTAGCCCTCAAGGTGAACTGGAGGGTGAGTGTCGTGGGCGGTGCGGGCCCTCAGGGTCTCATCGAGGGTCGGAGTCGCCGCTGTCGCTGCTGTCGCTGCTGTCGCTGCTGTCGCTGCTGTCGCTGCTGTCGCTGCTGTCGCTGTGGCCGTGGTCGCTGTGGCTGCGGGTGCCAGGGCCGTCAGGGCCGTCGGCGCCGGGCGGGTCCGCCGGCGAGTCGGGGCTCGCGAAGGCGCGCTGCTCGTAGGCCGCCGCGTCGGCGTCGTGGATGCGGACGTCGTCGGCGAGGTCATCGACATCGGCGTCGATGATGGGGATCGCGCCCGTCTCATGGGCGACCCGTCGGCGCTCGGAGCGGCGCGTGCGGCGCACCAGGGCCTTCAGCTGCGCGGAGGACAGGGTCACCTGCCACTCGCCGTGCGCCGGGAGCTGCCAGCGCCACCAGGCCGCCGCGCCCGCGAGCAGGGCGCCGAGGGCGACGGCGACGAGGACCATGGGGGAGGGCAGGCGCAGCGCGATCACGATCCAGGTGCCGATCGCGGTCACCAGCGCCCCGGTGGCGTACAGGGGGCCGCCGCCGAAGATCGCCGGGATCCGTCCCACCAGGACGTCGCGGATGACCCCGCCGCCGACGGCGCTGGTGACGCCCAGCAGGATCGCCGGCAGCGGATCCAGGCCGTAGCCGATCGACTTCGCGGTCCCCGTCGCCGCCCACAGGGCCATCGCGGCGATGTCGAGTGCGGTCACGGCGCGGCGCCACCAGGAGCCCTCGGGGGAGACGAGGAAGGCGACCAGCGAGCCCGCGAGCGCGCAGGCGAGATACCAGGGGCCGTCGAAGGCCGCGGGGGTGCCGTAGTTCAGGATGAGGTCGCGCACGAGTCCGCCGCCGAGCCCGGCGGCGATCCCGATGATCGCGAAGCCGACGACGTCGAAGCGCAGTCGCGCCGCGAGCGCGCCCGAGGCGAGCCCCATGACGAACACGCCGATGAGGTCCAGGGTGCGCAGCAGATCGTTGGTGACGAGCAGTTCCAGGGGGTCCACGGCTCGACGGTAGCCGGAGGGCGGGGACCCGGCGACCGTACGATCGATGCATGACATGGATGCGCATCGGTCTGACCGGCGGGATCGGCGCCGGGAAGTCCGCCGTCGCCCGGATCTGGCGCGACGCAGGTCACCGGGTAATCGACCTGGATATGCACTCGCGCGCGGTGCTCGACACCCCCGGAGAGGGCCTGGAGGAGGCGATCGCGCGCTTCGGCGAGGAGTACCGGGCCCCCGGCGGCACGGCCGACCGCGCCGCCCTCGCACGCCTGGTGTTCGCCGACGCCGACGCCCGTGCCGATCTCGAGGCGATCGTCCTCGCCCGCGTCGACCTCGCCGTCGCCGCCGAGGAGCGCGCGGCCTGCGACGCCGGGGAGGAGCTCGTGATCCACGACAGCCCGCTGCTGCTCGAGAAGCGCAGGGATGCGGACTACGACGCGATCGTCGCGGTCCTCGCCCGGCGCGAGGACCGCATCGCTCGGGTGATCGCGAGCCGGGACCGGGACCGCGCCTACGTCGAATCCGTGATGGCGGCGCAGACGAGCGACCTCGAGCGGATCCGTCGGGCGGACCGCCTGGTGCTGAACACGGGGGATCGGGAGACCCTGGCCCGCCGCGCCCGCCACGCGCTCGCCGGAGTGCTCGCCGGCGCGGTCCGGGACGTGCGTGCTCCGCGCGTCGGCTCCGCGCCGTAGGCTCGTCCCATGCGTCCTGTCACCGATCTGGTCCGCGCCGAGCATCCCTTCGAGGTCGTCTCCGAGTACTCGCCCTCGGGCGATCAGCCGCAGGCGATCGAGGAGCTCGCCCGCCGCATAGAATCCGGTGAGCAGGACGTCGTGCTGCTCGGCGCCACCGGCACCGGCAAGAGCGCCACCACAGCCTGGCTGATCGAGAAGCTGCAGCGGCCCACGCTCGTCATGGCGCACAACAAGACCCTCGCCGCGCAGCTCGCCAGCGAGTTCCGGGACCTCCTGCCGAACAACGCGGTGGAGTACTTCGTCTCGTACTACGACTACTACCAGCCCGAGGCGTACGTCCCGCAGTCGGACACCTACATCGAGAAGGACTCCTCGATCAACGCCGAGGTCGAACGGCTGCGCCACAGCGCCACGAACTCGCTGCTGACCCGCCGGGACGTCGTCGTGGTCTCCTCGGTCTCCTGCATCTACGGCCTGGGCACCCCGCAGGAGTACGTCGACCGGATGGTCCAGCTCTCCCGCGGGGACCAGGTCGACCGCGACGAGCTGCTGCGCCGCTTCGTGGACATGCAGTACGACCGCAACGACGTCGCCTTCGAGCGCGGCACCTTCCGGGTGCGCGGGGACACCGTCGAGATCATCCCGATGTACGAGGAGCTCGCGATCCGCATCGAGTTCTTCGGCGACGAGATCGATGCGCTCTACACGCTGCATCCGATGACGGGAGAGGTCATCCGCGAGGAGGACCACATCCACATCTTCCCCGCCTCCCACTACGTCGCCGGTCCCGAGCGGCTCGCGAAGGCGCTGGACTCCATCGAGGTCGAGCTCGGCGAGCGGCTCGAGGAGCTCGAGGGGCAGCAGAAGCTCCTGGAGGCGCAGCGGCTGCGCATGCGCACCAGCCATGACCTCGAGATGCTCCGGCAGACGGGCTCCACCAACGGCGTGGAGAACTACTCCCGGCACCTCGACGGCCGCGGCCCCGGCACCCCGCCGAACACCCTCATGGACTACTTCCCCGAGGACTTCCTGCTGGTGATCGACGAGTCCCATGTGACGATCCCGCAGATCGGCGCGATGTACGAGGGCGACCGCTCCCGCAAGCGCACCCTCGTCGACTTCGGCTTCCGCCTGCCCTCCGCCCTCGACAACCGGCCGCTGACCTTCGCCGAGTTCACCGAGCGCACCGGCCAGACCGTCTACCTCTCCGCCACGCCGGCGGAGTACGAGCTGGGTCGGGCCGACGGCGTGGTCGAGCAGATCATCCGGCCGACGGGCCTCGTGGATCCCGAGGTCATCGTCAAGCCCGTCAAGGGGCAGATCGACGACCTCCGCGAGGAGATCGAGAAGCGGGTCCAGCGCGACGAGCGCGTCCTGGTCACCACCCTCACCAAGCGCATGGCCGAGGACCTCACCGACTACCTCCTCGAGAACGGCGTGCGGGTCCAATACCTCCACTCCGACGTCGACACCCTCCGCCGCGTCGAGCTGCTGCGGTCCCTGCGGCTGGGGGAGTACGACGTGCTCGTGGGCATCAACCTGCTGCGCGAGGGCCTGGACCTGCCCGAGGTGTCCCTCGTCGCGATCCTCGATGCCGACAAGGAGGGCTTCCTGCGCTCGCGCACCTCCCTCATCCAGACCATCGGCCGCGCCGCCCGCAACGTCTCCGGCGAGGTCCACATGTACGCCGACCGGATCACCGACTCCATGCAGGCGGCGATCGAGGAGACCAACCGGCGCCGCGAGAAGCAGATCGCCTACAACACCGAGCACGGCATCGACCCCACGCCGCTGCGCAAGAAGATCGCCGACGTCACCGACATGCTCGCCCGCGAGGACATCGACACCGACACCCTCATGGCCACCGACTACCGCTCCGGCAAGGAGCGGGTCGCCCGCGACCGGGCCCGCGCGAACGCCGTCGACGCCGTCTCCGGGCGCCAGGTCGACCTCGGTGACGATCCCGTCGGCGCCCTCACCGGCATGATCGACGAGATGACCGCCCAGATGCACCAGGCGGCCGAGTCGCTGAACTTCGAGGTCGCGGCGCGCCTGCGCGACGAGGTCTCCGAGCTGAAGAAGGAGCTGCGGCGGGTGCAGCGGTCCTCCTGACCGGCACGGATCGTCGCCGCTCCGCGCCCCTCAGAGCTCGACGCTGAAGGTGTAGTTCGTGCCGCCGTCGAGGCTCGGGGTGCCCATGCGCAGCTCCTCGCCGACGGGGATGTCGAACTCCGTCACCGACGGCGTGTTCCAGTCGACGTCGAAGGCGTCCGGGCGCAAGGGCGCCAAGGATTCGGTCGACCGGAGCCGGAGGCCCGCGCGGGAGATCTCCACGACCGTGAACACCATCCGGGTGGATCCGCCCGGGTCGGCCACCTCATCGCCCTCGGCGACCACGAATATCCTGGTCACCGGGTCCGGCTGCTCGATGGACCAGCCCGTCCACCCGGCGGAGACGATGGTCAGGGTGGCGCTCCCGACCGGGAGGAGACCGGTGATCGTCGAGCATCCGCTCAGGGCGAGCGCCCCGGCCCCCAGCAGCGGCAGGGCCAGCAGGGAGCGGCGATCGAATGCTTGCTCGATCATGGCGGGCTCCGCGGTCGTCGTCATCATCGCCCTCCTCGAGGTCGTCCCCGGAAGCGAGCGTAGCCACGCCCCTCACCGCCGACCATGGGGAGCAGTCCCCATGCGCCACGTGCGGACCGCCCTTCCCGCCTGCGCCCTCGGCGGCGTCAGTCCAGATAGGTGACGGCGAACGTGGTGCCCGCGTCCATCGTCGGCGTTGTCATCTCGATCGTCCGGCCGCGGTCGACGCGGAACGTCGTCTGCTTCGTCCGCAGATCGATGCCCCCGCCCTCCGACCGCTCCGAGAGCGGATCGTTCGAGGTCAGCGTCAGCCGCTCCGCCGTCAGCCGCGTCACCGTCAGCACCACGCCGAACGGTGCCTCCCCCAGATCGAGCACGTCCCCCTCCTCGGCCTCGAGGTCGACCGTCACCGGCTCGGGCTGCTCCTCCGACCACCCCGTCCAATCCGAGATCACCACGCGGAGAGAGGCGATCACGGGCTCCTCGCCCCCGAGGAGCGAGCATCCCGGCGCCGTCACCGCCGCCACCGGCATTGCCGCCATCACGGCGAGCAGACGCCGACGCGACGGCAACCCAGCCCCCGGAGCCCCCGCAACCCGCGCCGTCGGACCGCCCGCCCGCAGATCGCCGTCTCGTGCCCCCGCATCCTGCGCACCCATCTCGTTCCCCCTCCTGCTCGATTCCCCTTGCGAAGAGCCTAGGTCAAGAGTTGAGGGTCGAGAGTCGAGGGTCGGGGGGCTGGGGGCAGGGGAGCAGAGAGGCAGAGGCGTCGGAGCGTCACTTCTCCGCGGAGCGCTCGCCGATCACCAGATCCAACGGGAACTCCACCGCACTGCCCGGGAACAGCAGCCGCCCCGCCGCCTCCGCCGCCGCCCGCACCGCGTCCGCCGCCGCCTCCGCCTGCTCCGCCGGCGCATGCACGATCACCTCGTCGTGCAGGAAGAACGCCAGATGCGCTCGCCGCGAGAACACCGGACCCGAGGGCACCGCCGCCCGCTCCGCCGGCACCGGCGCGAACCCCGCAAGCCGCAGCCGCAGCCCCGCCATCCACGACAGCGCCCACTCCGCCGCCGTCCCCTGCACCACGAAATTCCGCGTGAACCGCCCCCGGTCCCGCGCGATCCGCCGTGCTCGGTCCTGCTCCCGCGGATCGGCATCGCTCCCGTACGCCGACGCCTGCAGCGCCCGCCACTCAGGCTCCGGCTCCGGAGACGAGCGCCCCAGCCACGTCGAGACCGTGCCGCCGCGCTCGCCGACCCCCGCCGCCCCGTCCACCAGCGCCATCGCCGCCGGGAAGCTCTGCCGCAGACGCGGCACCACCCGGCCGCTGTCCCCGGTGGTCCCGCCGTACAGGGCGCCCAGCACCCCCACCTTCGCCTCCTGCCGGGTCGCGACGATCCCCGCCTCCACGATCCCCGAATACAGGTCCTTCCCGGCGCCCGCACGGATCATCGCCGCATCGTCGGCCATCGCCGCCAGCACCCGCGGCTCCAGCTGCGAGACATCCGCGCTGACCAGCAGCCACCCCGGATCCGCGCGCAGCGCCGGACGCAGCTGCCGCGGGATCTGCAGCGCCCCGCCGCCGCTGGACGCCCACCGCCCCGTCACCACCCCGCCCGGCACATACACCGGCCGATACCGACCCTCGTGGACCCACTCGTCGATCCACGTCCACCCGTTCGCCGTCAGCAGCCGCGAGAGCTTCTTGTACCGCAGCAGCGGCTCGATCGCCGGATGCTCATGCTCCATCAGCTCCCACTGCGAGGTCGAGGCGACATCGATCCCCGCCCGACGCAGCGCCCGCAGCACCCGCGGCGGAGAATCCAGCACCAGCAGCGGATCCCCGAGCGCCGAGCGCACCTCCGCCGCCGCCTCCACCATCCGCACCGGCGCCTGACCCGACGACGGCCGCGGACCCAGCTGCGAGGCGAGGATCCGATCATGCTCCGGCACATCCCACGGGATCCCCGCCGCATGCATCTCCGAGGCCACCAGCGCCCCCGCCGACTCCGCCGCCACCAGCAGCCGCAGCGCGCTCGGCGCCGACGACCCCGCGATCGCCGCGAGCTGCCGACGCAGCTCCGCCAGCGCCTCCTCGACCCCATGGGGCACATCCCCGGGGCGCGCCGTCCCGCCGTCGAGCTCGAACAGCGCCGCCTCCGCCGGACGCCCCTCCGCCAGATGCTCCAGCGGCACCTCCCACTGCACCGCCCCCTGCATCGCCCCCTTCTCCACCGCGCTCGCATGGCGCAGGATCATGTGCACCAGCCGCAGATCATGACAGCGCTCGAGCGTCACCCCCGCCGCCAGCAGCCGCGGATACCAGGCCGCCGCATCGCTCCACACCCACCGCGGCGCCCCCGTCGCCCCGCCCGCGCGCTCCCGCAGCGCGACCTCCGCCGGCAGCTCCTCCGCCGTGACCGCGACCCGCCCCCTCTCCGTCCCGTCAGCGGCGAGATCGACCAGAGCCGTCCGACCGTCGTCGGCCCGGCCCAGGACGCACCAGTGCACCGCCCCCGAGCCGGACCCCGACGACTGCCCCGGGACTCCCGACGGCTCCCGCAGGCTCACCAGCCGCGCTCGCGCCACGCGCCCAGCGCAGGACGCTCCGCCCCCAGCGTCGTCGCATCCCCATGCCCCGGATGCACCTCCGTCGCATCCGGCAGCCGCGAGAACACCCGCTCCTCCACATCCGCCAGCAACCGCGCGAACCGCACCGGATCCCGATCCGTCTTCCCCACGCCTCCGGGGAACAGCGAGTCACCGGTGAACAGCAGGGGAGCGACATCCACCGCCGCAGCGCCCTCCAGCGCCGCGCCCGACCGATCCGCCTCCCACAGCAGCGCCACCGACCCCGGCGTATGCCCCCGCAGCGCGATCACCTCCAGACGCTGCACACCCAGCACGATCACATCCCCCTGCCCCAGCAGACGATCCGTCGCCACCGCGATCTCCGGCGCATCCTCCGCCCCCGCCGCCGTCGACGCCCCCGTCGCCGCGACCACCTCCGCCAGCGCCCCCACATGATCGTGATGCGCATGCGTCGTCACCACCGTGCCCAGACGCCCCGACCCCTCGCGCACCAGCGCCAGCAGCCGCTCCGGCTCCGCCGCCGCATCCACCAGCAGCTGCTCGCCCGTCGCTGTGCACGTCAGCAGATACGCATCGTTGTCCATCGGCCCCACCGACGCCTTGCGCACCGTCAGACCCGGACGCTCGATCACCGCAGACTCCCCATGCGCAGCGACATGCCACGCCGGCGCCGACGACGCCCCAGCATCCGCAGACCCGGAGACAGCAGCGACAGGAGAACCGGAGGAGGCAGGAACGCCAGGGGAGCCGGCCGAAGGAGACAGAGGAGACAGAGGAGACAGGGGAGCGGACGGGCGATGCTCGGTCATGCACCCAGTATCCCGCCCTGCCCGCCGCCCCTCGCCGCAGCCGCCGATGGTCCACCGCCCCCTCGGAACCGTCGGTCGAGTCTGCACCGTCGGCCGCGCATGCGCTCGCCGACGCCGCATTCGCTCGCCGGGGCGCAGGCCGCGCTCGCCGGGACGAGCGGCCGCCCCCGGCGCCCGGAGGCCCGGGGGAGCAGCACGCCGGGGGAGTGAGGAACGACCTTCTGCGAACGTCTGTTCGAACAGGGGGTGGCGTGCCTAGGATGGGCCGGTGACTGAAACGCTGGTGGTCCGCGGAGCGCGGGAGCACAACCTCAAGAACGTCGACATCGAGATCCCCCGCAACAGGCTGGTGGTGTTCTCCGGCCTGTCGGGCTCGGGGAAGAGCTCCCTGGCCTTCGACACGATCTTCGCCGAGGGGCAGCGGCGCTACGTGGAGTCTCTCTCCGCGTACGCCCGGCAGTTCCTCGGGCAGATGGACAAGCCCGCCGTCGACCTCATCGAGGGCCTCTCCCCGGCGGTGTCGATCGACCAGAAGTCCACGAACCGCAATCCGCGCTCGACCGTCGGCACCATCACCGAGGTCTACGACTACCTCCGTCTGCTGTTCTCGCGCACCGGCGTGCAGCACTGCCCCGTGTGCGGCGAGCAGGTGAGCGCGTCCTCGGCCGAGCAGATCGTCGACGAGCTCCTCGACGAGGAGCGGCATCCTGCCGGGACCCGCTTCCAGCTGCTCGCCCCCGTCGTCCAGGGCCGCAAGGGCGAGCACGCCGACCTGCTGAGCTCGCTGCGCTCCCAGGGGTACGCGCGCGCCCGCGTCGACGGTGCGGTGCGGCGCCTCGACGAGGAGATCGTCCTCGACAAGAAGTTCAAGCACACGATCGAGGTCGTCGTCGACCGTCTCGCCGCCAAGCCCGACTCCCGGCGCCGCCTCACCGACTCCGTCGAGACCGCCCTGCGCCTGGCCGAGGGCATCCTCGTCGTCGACTTCGTGGACCGCGAGGAGGACGATCCCGAGCGCAGCCGCCGCTTCTCCGAGAAGCGCGCCTGCCCCAACGGCCACCCCATCGCGATCGACGACATCGAGCCGCGGACCTTCTCCTTCAACGCCCCCTACGGCGCCTGCCCCGAGTGCACCGGCATCGGCATGCGCCTCGAGGTCGACCCCGAGCTCGTGATCCCCGACGAGGACCTCACCCTCGCCGAGGGCGCCATCGCCCCCTGGACCATGGGCTCCTCCGACCATCATCAGGAGATCATGACCGCCCTCGCCGAGGAGCTGTCCTTCTCGATGGACGTCCCGTGGCGGGCGCTGCCCGAACGGGCGCGCGAGGCGCTGCTGCACGGCAAGGACCACAAGGTCCACGTGAAGTACCGCAACCGCTTCGGTCGCGAGCGCACCTACTCCACGGGCTTCGAGGGCGTCATGGGCTTCCTCGACCGCCGCCATTCGGACACCGAGTCCGACTGGGCGAAGGAGCGCTACGAGCAGTTCATGCGCGAGGTCCCCTGCCCGGCCTGCAAGGGCGCGCGCCTGCGCCCCGAGGTGCTCGCGGTGACCGTCGGCGGACGCTCGATCGCCGAGGTCTGCGACATGTCCATCCGCGACGCCCTCGCCTACGCCCAGGACCTGCGGCTCGGCGTGCGCGATGCCGCCATCGCCGACGAGGTCCTGCGCGAGATCCGCGCGCGCCTCGGCTTCCTGCTCGACGTGGGGCTCGACTACCTCTCCCTCGCCCGCGCCGCCGGGACCCTCTCCGGCGGCGAGGCCCAGCGCATCCGCCTGGCCACGCAGATCGGCTCCGGTCTCGTGGGCGTCCTCTACGTGCTCGACGAGCCGTCGATCGGCCTGCACCAGCGCGACAACGAGCGGCTCATCGCGACGCTCACGCGGCTGCGGGACCTCGGCAACACCCTCATCGTCGTCGAGCACGACGAGGACACCCTCAACGCCGCCGACTGGATCGTCGACATCGGCCCCCTCGCCGGCGAGCACGGCGGGCATGTCGTGCACTCGGGCTCCGTCGAGGAGCTCAAGCGCAACCCCGAGAGCCTCACCGGGCGCTACCTCAGCGGCGAGCTCGCCATCCCCGTCCCGCCCGTGCGCCGACCGATCGACCGCGACCGGATGCTGAAGGTCGTCGGCCCCCGCGCCAACAACCTCCAGGGCATGGACGTCAGCATCCCGCTCGGCGTGCTCACCGCGGTCACCGGCGTCTCCGGCTCCGGGAAGTCGACCCTCGTCAACGACATCCTGTACGCGGTGCTCGCCAAGGAGCTCAACCGCGCCCGCATCGTGCCCGGCCGCCACAAGCGCGTCACCGGTCTCGAGCACCTCGACAAGGTCGTGCACGTGGACCAGTCGCCCATCGGCCGCACCCCGCGCTCGAACCCCGCGACCTACACGGGCGTGTGGGACCGCGTGCGCACCCTGTTCGCGCAGACCACGGAGGCGAAGGTGCGCGGCTACACCGCGGGCCGCTTCTCCTTCAACGTCAAGGGCGGGCGCTGCGAGGCATGCTCGGGCGACGGCACGATCAAGATCGAGATGAACTTCCTGCCGGACGTCTACGTCCAGTGCGAGGTCTGCCACGGCAACCGGTACAACCGGGAGACCCTCGAGGTCCACTTCAAGGGCAAGAACGTCGCCGAGGTGCTCCACATGCCGATCGAGGAGGCGCTCGAGTTCTTCGACGCCGTCCCCGCGATCCGCCGCCAGCTGCAGACCCTCGTCGACGTCGGCCTCGGGTACGTGCGCCTCGGGCAGAGCGCCACCACGCTCTCCGGCGGCGAGGCCCAGCGGGTCAAGCTCGCCTCCGAGCTGCACAAGCGCTCCAACGGCCGCACGATCTACGTGCTCGACGAGCCGACGACGGGGCTCCACTTCGCCGATGTGCACAAGCTCCTCGAGGTCCTCGGCGGACTCGTCGACAAGGGCAACACCGTCGTCGTCATCGAGCACAACCTCGACGTCATCAAGAGCGCCGACCACCTCATCGACATGGGTCCGGAGGGCGGCGACGGCGGAGGCCGCGTCGTCGCCTCCGGCACCCCGGAGAAGGTCGCCGAGGTCGACGGCTCCTACACCGCCCGCTTCCTCAAGCCCCTGCTGGCCAGCGGGCGCGGCGGGGCCGCGGCGACGGCCGGCTGAGCCCGGCAGGAGGCACGAGCAGCATGGCCGATCCGGCGACCTACCGTCCGGCCCCGGGGACCATCCCCACCTCCCCGGGGGTGTACCGGTTCCGGGACGATCACGACCGCGTCATCTACGTGGGCAAGGCGAAGAACCTGCGCCAGCGGCTGTCCAACTACTTCCAGGACCTCAGCGCCCTGCACGAGCGCACCCGGCGGATGGTCACCACCGCCGTCCGCGTCGAATGGACGGTCGTGGGCACGGAGGTCGAGGCCCTCACCCTCGAGTACACCTGGATCAAGGAGTACGACCCGCGCTTCAACGTCAAGTTCCGCGACGACAAGTCCTATCCCTATCTGGTGCTGACGATGGGGGAGAAGGTGCCGCGGGTGCACATCACCCGCCGGCCCCGTGCCAAGGGCGACAAGGTCTTCGGCCCGTATCCGCAGGTCGGCGCCATTCGCGAGACCCTCGACCTGATGCTGCGGGTGTTCCCCGTGCGCAGCTGCTCCGCCGGGGTGTACCGGCGCGCCGAGCGCTCCGGCCGCCCCTGCCTGCTGGGCTTCATCGGCAAGTGCTCCGCCCCCTGCGTCGGGGACATCTCGGAGGACGAGCACCGCCGTCTCGCCGAGCAGTTCGCCGACTTCATGGCCGGCAACACCGCCACCTATACGCGCGACATCGAGCGCCGGATGAAGGCCGCGGCGGTGGCCATGGACTACGAGGCCGCCGCGGCGCTGCGCGACGACCTGCGCGCCCTCGAGAAGGTCATGGAGAAGAACTCCGTCGTCCTCTCCGATGCCACCGACGCCGATCTCGTCGCCCTCGCGCAGGACGAGCTCGAGGCCTCCGTGCAGGTCTTCCACGTGCGCGGCGGCCGCATCCGCGGCCAGCGCGGCTGGACCGCCGAGATCCTCGACGAATCCCGCCCCGAGGACCTCGTCGAACGGGCACTGACCACGCTGTACACCGAGGGCGCCGCGCCCCGCGAGGTGCTGGTCCCGGTCCTTCCGAGCAACCTCGACCAGGTGCGCGAGCTGATCGGGCACCCGGTCGACCTGCGGGTTCCGCAGCGCGGCGAGAAGAAGGACCTGCTCGCGACCGTCACCGCCAACGCCGAGGAGGCGCTGCGCCTGCACCGGCTCAAGCGCACCGGCGACCTGACCGCCCGCACCAAGGCGCTCGAGGACCTCGGAGAGGCCCTCGACCTCGCCGAGCCGCCCCTGCGCATCGAGTGCTACGACGTCTCCCACTCCCAGGGGACCAATGTGGTCGCCTCCCAGGTCGTCTTCGAGGACGGGCTGCCGAAGAAGAGCGAGTATCGGCGCTATTCGGTCACCGGCGAGGCCGCCCGCGACGACACCGCCTCGATGCACGACGTCATCACCCGCCGGCTGAAGCACCATCTGAATCCGCCGGAGAAGACCGAGGAGGAGGCCCGCCGCTTCGCCTACCCGCCCTCGCTGATCCTCGTCGACGGCGGCCCGCCGCAGGTGGCGGCGGCCCAGCGCGCCTTCGACGAGCTCGGTGTGACGGACATCGCGCTCGCGGGCATCGCCAAGCGTCTCGAGGAGATCTGGCTGCCGGGCGAGGACTATCCCGTGATCCTCCCGCGCACGAGCGAGGCGCTGTTCCTCGTCCAGCGACTGCGCGACGAGGCCCACCGCTTCGCGATCAGCTACCACCGCTCCAAGCGCGGGCGCGCGATGCACGCGAGCGCGCTGGACGGCATCCCGGGGCTCGGGCCGGCCCGTCGGCGGGCACTGCTGGACCGCTTCGTGACGGTCTCCGCCGTGCGCGCCGCGAGCGTCGAGGAGCTCCAGGAGGTCGCGGGGATCGGGCCCGCGCTCGCGACGCATATCCAGGTCGCGCTACGATCCGAGGACGGGACGTCGACCGACGCCGAGGCTCTCGACGTCGTGGTGGACATGGCGACGGGGGAGATCCTCGAGCGGGAGGAGGCGACCCGCGACACCGACCCCGCGCCGGAAGGAGAGCGACCGTGACAGCTCAGGAGTCCACGGGCCCCCGCACGGAGACGACCGGAGAGGTCGTCATCATCACCGGACTGGCAGGAGCCGGCCGTGAGACCGCAGCCCATGCCCTCGAGGACATGGGCTGGTACGTCGTCTACAACATCGCGCCGCAGCTGATCCCGACGCTGTACGAGCTGCAGGCCACCGCCCAGGGCCGCGACAACCGCTTCGCCGTGGTCGTCGACCCCCGCTCGGGGCCGTTCTTCTCATCGCTGTCCGACGTCGTCGCGCAGATGCGCGGCATGGACCTGCGCCTGCGCCTGGTGTTCCTCACGGCCGACGAGGCCACGCTCGTGCGCCGCTTCGACTCGGTGCGGCGCCCGCATCCGCTGCAGGGCGACGAGGGCGTGCTCGAGGGCATGCGCCGCGAGCGCGAGATGCTCGCGCCCTACCGTCGGATGGCGGATCTCGTCATCGACACCTCGCCGCTGAACGTCCACCAGCTGACGATGAAGATGCGCACCGTCTTCGGGACGAGCGCGGAGCAGCGGCTGACCGTGACCGTGCTCTCCTTCGGCTTCAAGTACGGCATCCCGCTGGAGGCCGATCACGTCTCCGACGTGCGCTTCATCCCCAACCCGTACTGGATCCCCGAGCTCAAGCCCAAGCGCGGCACCGACCCCGAGGTCGCGGACTTCGTGCTGGGCGACGCCAACGCCGCCGAGTTCGTCGACCGCTACCTGGAGATGATCCGGCCCGTGCTGCGCGGCTACAGCGCCGAGAACAAGCACTTCACGACCCTCGCGATCGGCTGCACCGGCGGCAAGCACCGGTCCGTGGCGATCACCGAGCGGATCAGCGAGGATCTGCGACGGGCCGGCCACGCGGTCCGGATCCGCCACCGCGACCTGGGGCGCGAATGAGCATCGTCCCTCGCTCCGGAGGCCGTCGGCCCACCGGCCCCGTCCGCTTCTCCCGCACGCGACGCTCCCGGCGGCGGTCCGGGCCCGGGCCCCTGCGCGTGGTCGCGCTCGGCGGCGGCCACGGCCTCGCCGCGACGCTGCGGGCGCTGCGCCTGCTGACCGACGACATCACGGCCGTGGTCACCGTGGCCGACAACGGCGGATCCTCCGGGCGCATCCGCACGGAGATGCCGGTGCTGCCCCCGGGCGATCTCCGCATGGCCCTCGCAGCGCTCTGCGAGGACTCCGAATGGGGGTCCATGTGGGGCGATGTCATCCAGCACCGCTTCGACACCAGCGGCGAGCTGGCCGGGCACGCGCTGGGGAACCTGATGATCGTCTCGCTCTGGCAGATCCTCGAGGATCCGATCGAGGGCCTCGACCGGATGGGGGAGCTGCTGGGCGCGCGCGGACGCGTGCTGCCGATGGCCCTCGATCCGCTCGACATCGAGGCCGATGTGCTCGGCCCCGACGGCGTGACCCGCCCCGTCCGCGGCCAATGGCAGGTCGCGACGGCCGACGGGCGCATCGACCGGGTCCGCCTGGACCCGCCGCGCCCGCGCGTCGCCCAGGATGTGCTGGATGCGATCGACGGCGCCGACTGGATCATCCTCGGCCCGGGCTCCTGGTACACCTCGGTGCTGCCGCACCTGATGGTCCCCGAGATCGCCGAGGCGATCCGCACCAGCCCCGCCCGTCGCTGCATCACCACGAACCTCTCGGTGGGGCACCAGGAGGCCGAGGGCATGACCAGCCTCGACCTGCTCGAGGTCCTGCTCGACCGCGCTCCCGGCACCCGCTTCGACGCGCTCGTCGCTGACCCCACCGCCCTCGACGACGCCCTCGCCCTCGCCGACGCGGCCGAGGAGAAGGGCATCCGCACCCTGCTGCGGCAGGTCAGCGTCGGCGACGGCACCGCCACCCATGATCCCGTGCGGCTCGCCGCCGCCTACCGCGACGTGTTCGACGACGTCTACGCCGACGTCGAGGTGTACGCCGACGCCGATGCCGACGCTGAGCCTGAGCCCGCGACGATGCACGACCTGCCTGCCGACCGCCCGACCCCCGAGGAGGACCCCGATGGCGCTGACCGGTGACGCCAAGGAGGAGCTGAGCCATCTGGAGGTGACCCGGCCCTCGGCCCGCAAGGCCGAGGCCGCGGCCATGCTCCGCTTCGCAGGAGGACTGCACCTGGTCGCCGGCCAGGTCGTCGTGGAGGCTGAGCTCGATTCCGCCGCCGTCGCCCGGCGTCTGCACCAGACGCTCGCGGAGATGTACGGGCATCGGGCGGAGCTGGCGGTGCTCGCCCCCTCCGGGATCCGCCGCACCACCCGCTACGTCGTCCGCGTGGAACGGGAGGGCGGGATGCTCGCCCGCCAGACCGGCCTGCTGGACGCCCGCGGGCGTCCGGTGCGCGGCATGCCCCCGGCGGTCGTCGGCGGAGCCTCGGTCGACGCCGAGGCGGCGTGGCGCGGGGCGTTCCTCGCCCGCGGCAGCCTCACCGAGCCCGGGCGCTCCTCCGCCCTCGAGCTGTCCTGCCCCGGCCCCGAGGTCGCGCTGGCGATGGTCGGCGCGGCCCGCCGGCTGGGCGTCGCCTCGAAGGCCCGCGAGGCCCGCGGCGCCGACCGGGTGGTGCTGCGGGACGGCGACGCGATCGCTGCGCTGCTGACCCGCATGGGCGCGCACCAGACGGTCCTCGCCTGGGAGGAGCGCCGCACCCGGCGCGAGGTGCGCGCGACCGCGCACCGGCTCGCGAACTTCGACGACGCGAACCTGCGCCGCTCGGCCCGGGCCGCGGTCGCCGCGGGTCAGCGCGTGCAGCGAGCCCTCGAGATCCTCGGCGATGACGTCCCCGAGCATCTGCGCGCCGCCGGGGACCTCCGTCTCGCGCACCGGCAGGCGAGCCTGGAGGAGCTGGGCCGCCTCGCGGACCCGCCGATGACCAAGGACGCGGTGGCCGGTCGCATCCGGCGCCTGCTCGCCATGGCCGACAAGCGCGCCGAGGAGCTCGGGATCCCGAGCACCGAGGAGGCCGCGGGGGAGGACTGATCGGGTGCCGGACCGGCGCCGTGCCCGGGCCGCTCCGCTGGATCGGCGGGCGATCGACCGTGTGACCTGCGTCGTCGTCGATCGCGGGGTACTGGTCCCGGGATGCGTCCGCGGATGCCGCGTTCAAGGACCGAATACCTGCGTCACCGGGCTCACACCATTGATAAGATCATCGCGGTCGTCGGTCAACGCCGGCACCGTCCGAGCGTACAAGGGCGTGCGCGCCACCCCCTGTCCACACTTCGCAGATGGTCTGTGAAACTAGGAGGAACCGTGACCATTAAGGTCGGCATCAACGGATTCGGTCGAATCGGGCGCAACTTCCTGCGCGCCGCTCTGGCTCAGAACGCTGACATCGAGATCGTCGGCGTGAACGACCTGACCGACAACGCGACTCTGGCGAACCTCATCAAGTACGACTCCATCGGCGGGGTGCTGCCCCTCGAGGTCTCGCACGACGAGAACACCATCACGGTCGGCGACAAGGTCATCAAGGCGTACGCCGAGCGCGACCCGAAGAACATCCCGTGGGGCGAGATCGGCGCTGACGTCGTCATCGAGTCCACCGGCATCTTCACCGACGCCGAGAAGGCCAAGGCCCACATCGAGGCCGGCGCCAAGAAGGTCATCATCTCCGCTCCGGCGAAGAACGAGGACGCGACCTTCGTGATCGGTGTCAACGAGGGCGACTACGACCCCGCGAACCACCACATCATCTCCAACGCCTCCTGCACCACCAACAGCCTCGCGCCGGTGGCGAAGGTGCTGAACGACGAGTTCGGCATCGTCAAGGGCCTGATGACCACCATCCACGCCTACACCTCGGACCAGGTGCTCCAGGACGGCCCCCACAAGGACCCGCGCCGTGCACGCGCCGCCGCCCTGAACATCGTCCCCACCACCACCGGTGCGGCCAAGGCCGTGGCGCTGGTGCTCCCGGAGCTGAAGGGCAAGCTCGACGGCTACTCGCTGCGCGTGCCGGTCCCCACGGGCTCCATCACCGACCTCACCTTCGAGGCCTCCCGCGAGGTCACGATCGAGGAGATCAACGCTGCGGTGAAGAAGGCCGCCGAGGGCCCGCTCAAGGGCGTTCTGCGCTACACCGAGGACCCGATCGTCTCGAAGGACATCGAGGGCGACCCGCACTCGTCGATCTTCGACTCGCAGCTGACCAAGGTCAACGGCAACCTGGTGAAGATCTTCGCCTGGTACGACAACGAGTGGGGCTTCTCCAACCGCCTCGTCGAGCTCTCGCAGCTCGTCGGCAAGTCCCTCTGATCCGTTCGTCGTCGTCCTGACGACCCGGAGCATCCCGGAGCCCGCCGGCCACCGCCCCGAGGGGCAGGCGGCCGGCGGGCTCCGCTCGTCCCCGGTCCCCGCGCGCGGTCGCACCGCGGCCGCGACGGGCCCTGACCTGAAGGAACCACCGTGCTGAAGACCATCGAGTCCCTCGGCGACCTGCGCGGCAAGCGCGTGGTCGTCCGAGCCGATCTCAACGTGCCGCTGGACGGCACCACCATCACCGACGACGGCCGCATCCGCGCGGCCCTGCCGACCCTGACCCGTCTGGTCGAGGCCGGCGCGAAGGTCGTCGTGATCTCCCACCTGGGTCGTCCGAAGGGCGCCCCGGAGGCCAAGTACTCCCTCCAGCCCGTCGTCGCCCGCCTGGGCGAGCTGCTGGGCCAGGAGGTCGCCTTCGCGACCGACACCGTCGGCGACTCCGCCCGCGAGACCGTCGCCTCCCTCGAGGAGGGCCGCGTGGCGCTCCTGGAGAACCTCCGCTTCAACCCGGGCGAGACCGCGAAGGATGAGGCCGAGCGCCTCGTCTTCGCGCAGGCCCTCGCGGAGCTCGGCGACGCCTTCGTCTCCGACGGATTCGGCGTCGTCCACCGCAAGCAGGCCTCGGTCTACGAGCTCGCGACCCTGCTGCCCTCGGCGGCCGGCCAGCTGGTCCTCGGCGAGGTCGAGTCCCTGCGCAAGGTCACCGATGAGCCGGCGCGTCCCTTCGTCGTCGTCCTCGGCGGCGCCAAGGTCGCGGACAAGCTCGCGGTGATCGACAACCTGCTGGGCAAGGCCGACCGCATCCTCATCGGCGGCGGCATGGCCTACACCTTCCAGAAGGCTCGGGGCTTCGAGGTCGGCAACTCCCTGCTGGACGAGGAGAAGCTCGACATCGTGCGCGAGTACATCGAGCGCGCGGAGGCGCAGGGCGTCGAGCTCGTGCTCCCGGTGGACACCACGATCGCTCCCGACTTCGGGCCCGACGTGCCGTCCTCGGTGGTCGCCGCCGACGCCATGCCGGCCGACCAGGAGGGCCTGGACATCGGCCCCGCGACCGCGGAGCTGTTCGCCGCGAAGATCGCCGATGCGGCGACCGTGTTCTGGAACGGCCCCATGGGCGTGTTCGAGTTCGAGAAGTTCGCGTCCGGCACCAAGGCCGTGGCGCAGGCCCTTGCGGATGCGCCGGGCTACACCGTGGTCGGCGGCGGAGACTCCGCCGCGGCCGTCCGCCTCCTCGGCTTCGACGAGGGAGCGTTCTCGCACATCTCCACCGGCGGCGGTGCGAGCCTCGAGCTGATCGAGGGCAAGGAGCTGCCGGGCATCGCGATCCTCGAGGAGGGCACCAAGTGAGCACCCGAATTCCGCTGATGGCGGGCAACTGGAAGATGAACCTCGACTGGAAGCAGGGCCTGGCCCTCGTCGAGGAGCTCGGCGACCTGCTCAAGGACGTCGACACCGACGCCGTCGAGGCGGCCATCCTGCCGCCCTTCGTCGACATCCGCACCGTGCAGACCGCGGTCGACGCCGGCAAGCTCCCGATCGCCTACGGCGGCCAGGACATCTCCGAGCACGAGTCCGGCGCCTACACCGGCGAGACCTCCGGCTCGATGCTGAAGGCCCTCGGCGCCACCTACGCCGCGGTCGGCCACTCGGAGCGCCGTCAGTACCACGGCGAGACCGAGGCGATCACCAACGCCAAGGTCAAGGCCGCCTTCGCCGCCGGGCTCGTCCCGATCCTGTGCGTCGGCGAGCCGCTCGAGGAGCGCAAGGCCGCCAAGCAGGTCGAGTACTCTCTCGCGCAGGTCGAGGGCGGTCTCGAGGGCCTGAGCGCCGAGCAGGTCGCGCAGACCGTCATCGCCTATGAGCCCGTCTGGGCCATCGGCACCGGCGAGGTCGCCACCCCAGACGATGCGCAGGAGGTCTGCGCGGCGATCCGCGAGTGGGTCCGCGGCAAGCACGGGGACCAGGCGGCCGACGCCGTCCGCGTCCTCTACGGCGGTTCCGTGAAGTCCTCCAACGTGGCCGAGCTGATGCAGCGTCCCGACGTCGACGGCGCGCTCGTCGGCGGCGCCTCGCTGAAGGCCGATGAGTTCGCGAAGATCGTGGGCTTCCAGAAGGCCTGATCCTGAAGGCCGGATCCTGAAGGCCTGATCCTGAAGGACTGATCGCTCCGGCGATCTCGAGAGCCCGTGCGGTCGGCGTCCCCGCCGTCTGCACGGGCTCCTCCTGTGACGGGCCGGACCGTCACGCGTTCGGACCGTCGAGTATGCTGGACCGGTCATTCCGACACCGTGGAAGGTGAACCTCTTCGTGGACCTGAATCTCCTGAGAACCGTCCTGCAGGTGCTGCTGGGCATCTCGAGCCTGCTCGTCGTGCTGCTCGTCCTGCTGCACAAGGGGCGCGGCGGCGGTCTCTCGGACATGTTCGGCGGCGGCGTCTCCTCGTCCGCCAGCGCCTCCGGCGTCGCCGAGCGCAACCTGAACCGTCTGACCATCACGCTCGCCATCCTGTGGGCGGCATGCTGCGTGGGTCTGGGCATCATCGAGCGCTTCATCTGA
The DNA here is from genome assembly GCF_054114245.1 of Brachybacterium netajii (SeqCode). Classification (NCBI taxonomy): domain Bacteria; kingdom Bacillati; phylum Actinomycetota; class Actinomycetes; order Micrococcales; family Dermabacteraceae; genus Brachybacterium; species Brachybacterium netajii (SeqCode). The sequence goes on from NZ_JBSYXB010000002.1 coordinate 204,064, forward strand.
GCCCCTGAGCTCGCGGGCGGATCGCGCCGCACGGCGGCGCCCGCCCGTCCCCGCTGACACGAAGGGCCGGTCACCATCACGGTGACCGGCCCTTCGAGCATCACGGATGTCTTGTGTGCATTTGTGTGCATCTGTGTGTAAGGCGTGACTGTGGTTGTGCCGCTGCTCGGGACCACGCTCGGGACCGCGCCCGGGACCGCGCCCGATGGCGACGGTCGGCGGTCGGTCTCCGCCCCGGACGAGCGACGGCGCCGGACCGGGAGCAGATGCTCCGCGATCCGGCGCCGTCGGCGGGCCCGGGATAGGGCGGGATCGGTGCCCGGTCAGGCTCCTGCGTGCGCGCCGAGGCCCGAGGCCGCAGCCTCGTCGAGGTACCAGGTGGTCGACTCGAGGCCGCGCACCGCCGAGGCGGGGGCGGTCCACGGGGCGATGCCGCCATGGGCGAGGACGACAGCATCGGCCTTGTCCGCACCGGCGACCAGGAGGCCGACATGGCGGGCCGAGTTCAGCACCGGCCAGGTCAGGGACACGCGCTGGGACGGGGGCTTCGGCGAATCCTCGACCGCGACGGCGCTCGCGCCCGTCTCGTGCTGATCCGGGTGCTCCGGGAACAGCGAGGCGACATGGGCGTCGGGGCCGACGCCCAGCCAGAGCACGTCGAAGAACGCGTGCCCGCGGGTGCGGAACGGCTGATCGCCGCCCGCGGCGTCGAGCTGCTGCCCGTACCAGGCGGCGGCGTGGGACAGCGACATGCCGTCGGCGGTCGAGGGCATGACGTGGACGTTGCGCGCGGGGAGTCCGGCGGCCGCGAGCGGCTCGAGCAGGCTTGCACGCACGGCGACCTCGTTGCGATCGGCGTCGTCGGGGCCGACGAAGCGCTCATCGCCCCACCACAGGTGCACGGCCGAGAGGTCCACGCCGGCCGCGGCGATCGCCGCGGGGAGCGCGGCGGCGGCCTTCGTGCCGACGGTGCCTCCCGTGACGACCATATGGGCGACGGAGCGCTCGGCGACGGCCGTGGCGAGGGCGGAGGCCGCCTCGCGAGCCGCCGTCGCGGCGACCGCGTCGGCATCGGCGAGCACCTGGTCCACGGGCTCGGGCTTGCCGGTCGCGAAGGTCGCGGCGTCGTCGATCCCGCTGAAGGCGTGGGCGAGGACCTCGCCGTAGACCTCGTCGGGATCGAGGCGGCGCAGCTCCTCGGCGAGCAGCTCGTACAGCGAGCGGCGCGGCATCGTGACATGCTGGCCGTGCTCGTCGCCGGGCAGCGAGAGCAGCACGGTCTCGGGGGTGTTGCGCTGCAGCGAGATGACGCCGTCGGCGCGGTGCAGGTGCACGCCCACGACGCCGCGGGTGCTCGCCTGATCGGCCGGACGGTCGATCAGCTCGACCTCGACCTCGAGGGCCTTCTCCAGCCAGGCCTTCATCAGCACGACCGACGGGTCGGAGGGCGAGCCCGCGACCTGGACCGCGGTGGGCCGGGAGACGGGCGTGACCTCGTAGGTGCTCGCGATCAGGCCGCGCCACGTGGTCAGGCGCGACCAGGCGAGGTCCGAGTCGCCGCTCGCGTGCCCGCGGCGCAGCCGCTTGAGCACGGCGAGGGAGTCCTCGGCCGCGGCGGAGTCCGTGATGCGACGCTGGGACATGGAGCCCAGGACGTCGTGCACGGGGGAGGACGGCGCGTTCTCGGGCCACCAGGTGACGATCGGGGCGTCCGGCAGCAGCAGCGGCATGATCAGGGTGTCCAGCGAGGACATGATCTCGCCGCGGGCGCGCAGGATGACGATCTCCCCGGCGCCGGCATCGCGGCCCACGCGGATCTCGGCGTCCAGGCCGGCGGTCTCCGCCTGCGGGTCCGCGTCCACGACGAGCACCCGAGCGGGGTGCTCGTGGCTCGCGCGGACCGCGGCCTCGAGAGGCGCGTCGATGTCGTCGCCGGTCGCGACGATGATCAGCGTGAGGACCCGGCCGATGGTGGTGGCGCCGAAGGTCTCCCGCATCTCGATCATCTTCTTGTCGATCGCGGATGCGGTGGTGTCGGTCAGAGTGGTGATCACGGTCGCCTCCAGGCGCGTCCGTCGCGAGCGAGCATCTCGTGAGCGGTGTCCGGTCCCCAGGAGCCCGGTCGGTAGGGGGCGGGCGGCATGTGCTCGGCCCAGTACTCGGAGATCGGGTCGAGCACCTTCCAGGAGAGCTCGACCTCCTTCTGGCGCGGGAACAGCGGCGGGTCGCCCAGCAGCATGTCCAGGATCAGGCGCTCGTAGGCCTCCGGGGACTCCTCGGTGAAGTTCTGGCCGTACGCGAAGTCCATCGTCACATCGCGCACCTCCATCTGCGTGCCGGGGACCTTGGAGCCGAAGCGCATGGTCACGCCTTCATCGGGCTGGACGCGGATGACGATCGCGTTCTGGCCCAGGTCCGCCGTGTCCGTGGAGCGGAAGGGCAGGAACGGGGCGCGCTTGAAGACGACGGCGATCTCGGTGACGCGTCGTCCCAGGCGCTTGCCGGCGCGGAGGTAGAACGGCACGCCGGCCCAGCGGCGGGTGGCGATGTCCACGCGGAAGGCCGCGAAGGTCTCCGTGACGGAGTCGGCGGGGATGCCGTCCTCCTCGAGGTACGAGCGCACCTCCTCGCCGCCCTGCCAGCCGCCCGCGTACTGGCCGCGCGCGGTGTGCGCGCCCAGGTCCTCGGGCAGCTCGATGGCGGAGAGCACCTTCTCCTTCTCGGCGCGCAGGTCCGAGGCGCGGAAGGAGACGGGCTCCTCCATCGCGGTCAGCGCGAGCAGCTGGAGCAGGTGGTTCTGGATGACGTCGCGGGCGGTGCCGATGCCGTCGTAGTAGCCCGCGCGCGAGCCGATGCCGATGTCCTCGGCCATCGTGATCTGCACGTGGTCGACGTAGCTGGCGTTCCACACCGGCTCGAACATCTGGTTCGCGAAGCGCAGCGCGAGGATGTTCTGCACCGTCTCCTTGCCCAGGTAGTGGTCGATGCGGAAGACGTCCTCGGGACGGAAGACCTGCTCGACGACGTCGTTCAGCGCTCGGGCCGACTCGAGGTCGTGGCCGAAGGGCTTCTCGATGACGACGCGGCGCCAGGATCCGTCGCGCGGCGTGTTCAGACCCGAGCTCGCCAGCTGCGAGCAGACCTTCGGGAAGGCATCCGGCGGGATCGAGAGGTAGAAGGCGTGGTTGCCGCCGGTGCCGCGCGTGCGGTCGAGCTCGCCGACGACCTCGGTGAGCCGCTCGAAGGCGGCCGGATCGTCGAACGTGCCGGTCACGAAGCGCAGGCCGCCGCGGAGCTGCTCGAAGACGCTCTCGTCGAAGCCGGTGCGGGAATGCTCGGAGACGCTCTTGCGGACGTAGTCCGCGAAGTCGTCGTCGGACCAGTCGCGACGGCCGTAGCCGACCAGGCCGAAGCTCGGCGGCAGCAGGCCTCGGTGGGTGAGGTCGTAGATCGCGGGCAGGAGCTTCTTGCGCGCGAGGTCGCCGGTGACGCCGAACATCACCATGGAGCTCGGACCGGCGATGAGCGGCAGACGGCGATCGCGGGAGTCGCGCAGGGGGTTGCCCGCGGTCTCCTCGGTCGCCCCTGCCTGGGGGGCGCTGTTTTCAGTCACTGTGGTCCCTTCCTGGACACGGACAAGGCGGGCACGACCTGCCGGGACAGCAGATCGTGCCCGCAGGGGGGAGATCAGGCGCGGGTCGACTCGATCGAGGCGGACACCGTGCCGAGCAGGTCCTCCCAGGCCTGCTCGAACTTCTCGACGCCTTCGCGCTCGAGCTTCGCGAACACGTCCGCGAGGTCGACGCCGGCCTCGGCCACGCGGGCCAGGACGGCCTCGGCGGCCTCGGCCGCTGCGGCGTCGACCGCGGGGGCGAGCTCGGAGTGGTCGGCGACGGCCTCGAGGGTCTTCTCCGGCATGGTGTTCACGCTCGGGGAGGTGACGAGGTTGTCGACGTAGAGGGTGTCGGAGTAGTCGGGGTTCTTGACTCCGGTGGACGCCCACAGCGGGCGCTGCACGTTGGCTCCCTTGGCCTCGAGGGCGGCGAAGCGCTCCGAGGAGAAGGCCGTCAGGTACTCGCCGAAGGCGGCGCGGGCGTTGGCCACGCCGGCCGAGCCGCGCAGCGTCTCGGCCTCGCCGCCCAGCGCCTCGAGGCGCTTGTCGATCTCGGCGTCGACGCGGGAGACGAAGAACGAGGCGACCGAGTGGATCGTCGACAGGTCGATGCCGGCCGCGGCGGCCTTCTCGAGGCCCGCGAGGTAGGCGTCGACGACGGCGAGGTAGCGCTCGACGGAGAAGATCAGCGTCACGTTGACGCTGATGCCGCGCGAGATGACCTCGGTGATCGCCGGCAGGCCCTCGAGGGTCGCGGGGATCTTGATCATGACGTTCTCGCGGCCGACGACCTCGAAGAGGTGCTCGGCCTGCTCGATGGTCTTCGCGGTCTCGTGCGCGAGGCGGGGATCGACCTCGATGCTGACGCGGCCGTCGAAGCCCTCGGAGGTGCGGTAGATGTCGGCGAAGAGGTCCGAGGCGGCGCGGACGTCGTCCGTGGTGAGCACCTCGATGACGCCGTCGACGTCCTTGCCCTCGCTCGCGAGGCGGGCGACGTCCTCGGTGTACTCCGTCGAGCCGGAGATCGCGGCCTGGAAGATCGAGGGGTTGGTGGTCACGCCGACGACATCGCGGGAGGCGATGAGCTCGGCGAGGTTGCCGGAGGCGAGGCGGGAGCGGGAGAGGTCGTCGAGCCAGATGGAGACGCCGGCCTCGGAGAGGGCCTGGGTGCGGGGATTGCGGGTCGCGGACGACATGCTGTGTTCGTTCCTTCCGGATGCGGGATGCATCCTTGGCGATCGATGGGGGAGAGCGGCGGGGCGGGGCCGTGCGGCCCCGCCCCGCTGCGGGTCAGGCGCCTGCGGAGGCGAGGGACTCCTTGGCGGCGGCCACGACGGCCTCCGGGGTGAAGCCGAACTCGCGGAAGAGCGTCTTCGCGTCGGCGGACGCGCCGTAGTGCTCGAGGGAGACGGCGCGGCCGTGGGTGCCCAGGAAGCGGTACCAGGGCATCGCGATGCCGGCCTCGACGGTCACGCGGGCGGCGACCGAGGAGGGGAGCACGGACTCCTTGTACTCGTCATCCTGCTCGTCGAACCACTCGACGGACGGCATCGAGACCAGGCGGGCGGGAATGCCCTCGGCCTCGAGCTGCTTCTGCGCCTCGGCGGCGTACTGCACCTCGGAGCCGGTGGCGATCAGGATGACCTGGGGGGCGCCGGTGGAGGCGTCCTTCATGACGTAGCCGCCCCGGGCGAGGCCCTCGGCGCCCGCGTACTCGGTGCGGTCGAAGGTCGGCAGCGCCTGGCGGGAGAGGATCAGGCCGACGGGGCCGTTGTCGCGCTCGAGCAGGGCCTTCCAGGCCTGGGCGGTCTCGTTGGCATCGGCCGGGCGCACGATCGACAGGTTGGGGATCGCGCGGTAGGCGGCCAGGTGCTCGACCGGCTGGTGGGTCGGGCCGTCCTCACCGAGGCCGATGGAGTCGTGGGTCCACACGTAGGTGGCCGGCGTCTTCATCAGCGAGGCGAGGCGCACGGCGCCGCGCATGTAGTCGGCGAACTGGAAGAAGGTGCCGCCGTAGGGGCGGGTGAGCCCGTGCAGCGAGATCCCCGAGAGGATCGAGCCCATGGCGTGCTCGCGGATGCCGAAGTGCAGCGTGCGACCGTACTTGTCGCCGGCGAACTCGGAGGAGGAGCGCTCGGAGGGCAGGAAGGACGGCTCGCCCTTCATCGTGGTGTTGTTCGAGCCCGCGAGGTCGGCGGAGCCGCCCCAGAGCTCGGGCACCACGCCGGCGAGGGCGTTGAGGACCTGGCCGGAGGCGGCGCGGGTGGCGACGCCCTTCTCGGAGGCCTCGAAGGACGGGATCGCCTCGGCGAAGCCCTCGGGCAGCTCGCGCGCGACCAGGCGGTCGAGCAGGGCGGCCCTGTCGGCGTTGGCGGAGCGCCATGCCTGGTAGCCCTTGTCCCACTCGGCCTGGGCGGCGACGGCGCGGTCGGCCAGCGCGCGGGTGTGCGCGAGGACGTCCTCGTCGACCTGGAAGGTCTGCTCGGGGTCGAGGCCGACGGCCTTCTTCAGACCCGCGACGCCCTCGGCGCCGAGCTTGGCGCCGTGGACCGTGTGGCTGCCGGCCAGCTCGGGGATCGGCCAGCCGATGACCGTGCGCAGCCGGATGAAGGTCGGCTTGTCGGTGACCTTCTGGCCCTCGAGGATCGCGTCCTTGAGCGCCGCGACGTCCTCGACGTACTCGGTGCCGCCGTTGGTCCAGTCCACCGTGCGGACGTCCCAGCCGTAGGCCTCGTAGCGGGCCGCGGTGTCCTCGGTGAAGGCGATGGAGGTGTCGCCCTCGATGGAGATCTCGTTGTCGTCCCACAGGACGATGAGGTTGCCCAGCTGCTGCGTGCCGGCGATGGAGCTGGCCTCGGAGCTCACGCCCTCCTCGAGGTCGCCGTCGGAGGCGATCACGTAGGTGAAGTGGTCGAAGGGGCTGGTGCCCTCGGCGGCCTCGGGATCGAGCAGACCGCGCTCACGACGCTGCGCCATGGCGAAGCCGACGGCGGAGGAGATGCCCTGGCCGAGCGGGCCGGTGGTGATCTCGACGCCGGAGGTGTGGAAGTTCTCGGGGTGGCCCGGGGTCTTCGAGCCCCAGGTGCGCAGCTCCTCGATGTCCTTCTTCTCGAGGCCGAAGCCGCCGAGGAAGAGCTGGATGTACTGGGTCAGGCTCGAGTGGCCCGCCGACAGCACGAAGCGATCGCGGCCCAGCCACTGGGGGTCGCGGGGATCGTGGCGCATCACGTCCTGGTAGAGCAGGTACGCGGCGGGGGCCAGGCTCACCGCGGTGCCGGGGTGGCCGTTGCCCACCTTCTCCACCGCATCGGCGGCGAGCACGCGGGCGGTGTCCACGGCGCGCTTGTCGAGGTCGGTCCAGCCTGCAGGAGCCTTGAACGAATCGGTCACGGGGAATGGTTCCTCTCTCCGGATGACGGCGGGATGCCGACGGACTGTGGACTCCTCGCATCCGCAGAGCGCCCGGCAGCGCAGGGCGGCCGACTGCGGGATCGGAGCAACGCTCCCTACCTTAAACTCCTGCGCCGCTGCGGCCACACCGTGTACCGCCCGTTGCCGTCCTGTTGTCTTCGCTGTCGGCGAACATTCGAGCAAGCGCTTGCCGCCGTTCGTGCACTCCTCACCTCGACGGATCCGCGGCTGGAGGCGGGGCGGGGAGCTGGAGCGATGGGGCGCGGAGGCCTCCCGCGGAGGCGCTCGGCGGGCGGTTCGAGCGCGGACCGGCGGGCTGCGCCGATGTGACGGGACAGACCGCAGGATCGGGCGCGTCGGACGACATGGAGCGTCACGGAGGTGAGCCGACAGACTCCGGGTGCTCCGACTCACCCGGGTCGGAGGTCCCTCCCGGTGATGCGAACCCCTACTATGGAGAGGTTGCACGCGGTGCCGAGCCGCGATCACGAGGAAGGACGGTGGGCGGTGACCGCCACCCAGGGAGCGTCGACCAGCAGGGCAGGCCGCAGCGAGGGCGGGTCCGATCCGCGAACGCTCAAGGGGACGGTCCGCGCGTACGTCGCGCTGACCAAGCCGCGGATCATCGAGCTGCTGCTCATCACCACCATCCCCACGATGTTCCTCGCCGCGGGGGGCTTCCCCTCCTGGTGGCTCATCGTCGCGACGATGGTCGGCGGCTATCTCGCCGCCGGCGGCGCGAACACGCTGAACATGTACCTCGATCGCGACATCGACGCGAAGATGAAGCGCACGCGCAACCGCCCGATCGTCACCGGCGAGGTCTCCCCGCGCGCCGCGCTGGTCTTCGGCATCGTGCTCTCGATCGTCTCCGCGCTGTGGCTCGGGCTCCTGGTGAACTGGATGTCCGCCGCTCTCGCCGTCGGGGCGATCCTGCTGTACGTCGTGTTCTACACGATGATCCTCAAGCGCCGCACCAGCCAGAACATCGTCTGGGGCGGGATCGCGGGCTGCATGCCCGTGCTCATCGGCTGGTCCTCCGTGACCGGGACGGTCTCCTGGACGGCTGTGCTGCTGTTCCTGGTCATCTTCTTCTGGACGCCGCCGCACTACTGGCCGCTGGCGGAGAAGTTCACGAAGGACTACGCGGACGCGGGCGTCCCGATGCTCCCCGTCGTGGCGAGCCGCAGCAAGGTCGCCGGGCAGATGCTCATGCACACCGGCCTCATGATCGCCTCGAGCCTCGCGATCATCCCGCTGGGCCACACCGGCTGGGTGTACGCCATCGGCGCGGTCGCCTCCGGCGCGTGGTTCGGCTACCTCGTGGTGCGCTACGCGATCCGCACCCGCAAGGGCCTGTCCGGTCGCAAGCTCGGCCCCATGACCGTCTTCCACGGCTCCATCACCTACCTCACGGTCCTCTTCGTCGCCCTCGCGATCGATCCCTTCGTGCAGCTGTGAGGCCCGGCGACGGCCGCCAGCTCGAGCAGTACCTCGCGCATCTGCGCGTCGAGCGCGGGCTGTCCGCCAACACCCTGGCCGCCTACCGGCGCGATCTGACCCGCTATCTCGCACATCTCGAGGGGCAGGGGATCGAGCTCGCCGGGGTCGTGCCGCAGGATCTCTCGGAGCACCTGCAGGCGCTGCGCACCGGGTCCGACGGCGGGAGCCCGCTCGCGGCGTCCTCCGCGGCGAGGGCCCTCGCGGCCGTGCGCGGTCTGCACGCCTTCCTCGACGCGGAGAGCGCCTCGAGCGCGGGGGACCCCTCCCGCTCGATCCCCGCTCCGACCCTGCCCGGGCGGCTTCCCCACCCGCTCGAGGTCGATCAGGTGGTGGCGCTCCTGGAGGCCGCGAGCCTGCCGGGCACCGGAGCGCTCGCGACCGAGCGGGCGCTGCGCGACCGCGCGCTCGTCGAGCTCCTGTACGGGCTCGGCGCCCGGATCTCCGAGGCCGTCGGGATCGACGTCGACGACATCGACCGCGAGCAGCGCGCAGCCCTCCTCCGCGGCAAGGGCGACAAGCAGCGCGTCGTGCCCGTCGGCCGCTATGCCCTCGAGGCGCTCGACGCCTACCTGACGCGGGCGCGTCCTGCCCTCGCCGCGCGCGGGAACGGGGGAGCGGCCCTCTTCCTGGGGTCGCGCGGAACCCGTCTGACGCGGCAGGCCGCGTGGCAGATCGTGCGGGACGCCGCGGCGGCCGCCGGTCTCGAGGACCTCGCCGAGCCCATCAGCCCGCACACGCTGCGGCACTCGTACGCCACGCACCTCCTCCAGGGAGGCGCCGACGTCCGCAGCGTGCAGGAGCTGCTCGGGCATGCTTCGGTGACGACGACGCAGCTGTACACCCAGGTCACCGTGGACTCGCTGCGGGAGATCCACGCAGGTACCCACCCTCGCGCAGGTTCTGGGGCTTAGACTTGCCGGGCGAGCGGCCGGACCCCCAGGGGCTCCGGGCCCCGTCCCTCCGCCGCCGACGGCGCACGTGCGCGACCCCGGTCAGGCCGGAGACGCCCGAGGGCGCGACGGACCTCGCCCACGACCATCCCGACCACGACGCCGACGACAGGACAACGACGTGAGCGCGACCTCCCACCAGCAGCTGGACATCGACCTGGGGCCCACGGGCCGCCCGATGCCCGAGCTGCCGGAGCCCGGACAGCTGGACGGCCACGGGCCGGCACGGATCATCTCGATGGTCAACCAGAAGGGCGGGGTCGGCAAGACCACCAGCGTCATCAACCTCGGAGCGGCGCTCGCGGAGCTCGGCCGCCGCGTGCTGCTCGTCGATCTCGATCCGCAGGGAGCGCTCAGCGCCGGCACCGGCGTGAACCCCTACGACCTCGATCTCACGGTCTACAACCTGCTGATGGAGCGCGGGCACGAGGTCCGCGACGTCATCCAGGAGACGAGCACGGAGAACCTCGACGTGCTGCCGGCGAACATCGACCTCTCGGCGGCGGAGGTCACCCTCGTCAACGAGGTCGCCCGCGAGATGGCGCTCGCCCGCGTGCTCAAGCCCGTCATCGACGACTACGACGTCATCATCATCGACTGCCAGCCGTCTCTGGGCCTGCTCACCGTCAACGCCCTCGCGGCCAGCCACGGCGTGATCATCCCGCTGGAGGCCGAGTACTTCGCTCTGCGCGGCGTGGCCCTCCTGGTGGAGACCATCGAGAAGGTGCAGGACCGCATCAACCCGAAGCTCGAGATGGACGGCATCCTCATCACGATGTTCGATCCCCGCACCCTGCATGCCCGGGAGGTGTGCCAGCGCGTGGTCGAGGCCTTCCCCGACAAGGTCTTCCACACCACGATCAATCGCACCGTGAAGTTCCCCGATGCCTCCGTCGCCGCGGAGCCGATCATCACCTTCGCCTCGACCAACAAGGGCGCCGAGGCCTACCGGCAGCTCGCGCGCGAGCTGATCCATCGCGGCGGAGCCGCCTGATGGCCGGCGAGGAGCGCGGGCAGGGCCGAGGTCAGGGACGGGGACGAGGGCAGGGGACGGGTCGGGGCGGCGCCCCGCACCGTCGTCGGCGCAGCGCCTTCACGCCGCCGAAGGAGGTGCGGCTGCGCACCGAGGACGGGGCGCCGGCGCGCACCCGGCCGGCCGCCGAGGGGCACGAGGAGGCCGAGATCCATCGGGAGGAGGGCGAGCGGCTGCAGAAGGTGCTCGCCCGGGCGGGCTTCGGCTCCCGCCGCGCCTGCGAGGCGATCATCGCGCAGGGCCGTGTGAGCGTCGACGGAGAGATCGTCGCCGAGCAGGGCGTGCGGATCGACCCGACGACGCAGGCCGTGCACGTCGACGGTCGTCGTCTGCAGCTCGACGACGGGAAGCTGACCGTGGTGCTGAACAAGCCCCGTCATGTGGTCAGCGCGATGGCGGACCCGGAGGGCCGACGGGACCTCACGGAGTTCGCGGCGCCGTATTCGCATCGGCTGTACCACGTCGGCCGCCTCGACTACGAGACCGAGGGGCTGCTGCTGCTGACGAACGACGGCGAGCTCGCCCATCGTCTGACCCACCCGAGCTTCGAGATCGAGAAGACCTATGTCTGCCGCTTCGACGCTCCCGGCGGCCCCCCGCGCGGCCTGGTCAAGGCGCTGCGGGACGGCGTGGAGCTCGAGGACGGCCCCGCCCGCGCCGACCGGGCGCGGATCCTCGCGCAGGACGGTCGCGAGGCCGTGGTGGAGGTGACCCTCCACGAGGGGCGCAACCGGATCGTGCGCCGCATGTTCGCCTCCCAGGGCTTCGAGCTGACCCGGCTCATGCGCACCCGCATCGGGCCCGTGCTGCTGGGCGATCTCGCCCCCGGGCAGACCCGCGAGCTGACCTCGAGGGAGCTGGGCACGCTGATGGCGGAGGTCGGTCTGTGAGCACGGACGGCCTGTCCGCGCCGTCCGCGACGTCCGCCGCGGACTCCGGCCTGCCGTGCACCGTCCGCATCATCGGCGTCGGGCTGATCGGCGGCTCGCTGGGCCTCGCGCTCACCGCCGCCGGGGTCGACGTGCAGCTGCAGGACGTCTCCCCGGGGACGACGGCGCTGGCGGTCGAGCTCGGCGTCGGCAGCATCGCCGGCGAGGGCGCGGCCGCGCCGGAGCTCGTCGTCGTCGCCGCCCCGCCCGATGTCGCCGCTGAGCTCGTCGCGCAGGCGCTGCGCGCGCATCCGCAGGCGATCGTCGCGGATGTCGCGAGCGTGAAGCGGACGGTCCTGGAGGGGCTCCGGCTCCGTCGCGACCAGGGGGTCCTGTCCGACGACGATCTCGCCCGGTATGTCGGCGCGCATCCGATGGCGGGACGGGAGGTCTCCGGCGTGATCGCCGCGCAGGCGGATCTCTTCCTCGGCCGTCCGCTCGTCGTGTGCCCGCATGCGACCTCCCGGCCGCGCGGAGCCGCCATGCTCAAGCGGATCGCCGTGGAGCTCGGGGCGCTGCCGGTCGTCATGGACGCCGAGCGCCACGACACCGCCGTCGCCCATGTCTCCCATGCCCCGCAGGTGATGGCGAGCCTCCTGGCCACCCAGCTCCTCGACGCCGACGAGGGGGCGCTCGAGCTCGCCGGGCAGGGTCTGCGGGACTCCACCCGCATCGCGGCCTCGGACCCGCGGCTGTGGGTCGAGATCCTCAGCGCCAACGCCGCGGCGCTGCTCCCGGTCCTGCGGGGCCTGTCGGACCGGCTCGACGAGGTGACCGAGGCGGTCGCGGCGCTGACGGGAGATCCGGCCCCCGAGCGCGGATCGCGGCGCGCGGTGGCGAGCCTCATCGCCGACGGCAACCGGGGCGTCGGCCGCATCCCCGGGAAGCACGGTCGCGGGACCGATGCGTTCGTCACGCTGACCGTCCTCGTCCCCGACCGCCCGGGCGAGCTCGCGCGCCTGCTCACGGAGATCGGCGAGATCGGCGTGAACCTCGAGGACCTGCATCTCGAGCATTCCCTCGGCCAGCCCGTCGGCCTCGCGCACATCGCGATCGACGGGACCCATGAGGCCCTGCTCACGGGGGAGCTGCGGGTTCGCGGCTGGACCGTCGCGGAGGCCTGAGGGACATCTATCCTTGGGGGATGGATTCCCCTGACACCGTCCCCGCCCCTGCCCGCCGCGGCGTCTCCGTCGCGATCGACGGCCCGGCCGGCTCGGGGAAGTCCACCGTCGCCCGCCGCATCGCCGAGCAGAACGCCGGCGGCGTCCTCGACACCGGCGCCATGTACCGGGCCGTGACCTGGCTGTGCCTCGAGGACGGCGTCGATCTGGACGATCGCGAGGCCGTCGCCGCCGTCGCCGAGGGCATCGACCTCGAGATCGGCACCGATCCCGAGGGCGCCCGCGTCGTCGTCGCCGGCCGCGACCTCACGGCGGAGATCCGCACCGAGCGCATCAGCACCGCGGTCAGCGCCATCGCCACCAACACTCTCGTGCGCCCGATCCTGCAGCGGCGCCAGCGCGAGCTTCTGCGCTCCGTCGCCGATGAGCGCGGCCTGTGCGCCGCGGAGGGTCGCGACATCACGACCGTCGTCGCCCCCGACGCCGACGTGCGGGTGCTGCTGACCGCGAGCGACGAGGCGCGCATGGAGCGCCGTGCCCGCGAGCTCTCCCTCGAGGACTCCGAGGAGACGCGCGAGCGCATGCGCGACCAGGTGCTGCGCCGGGATCGCGACGACTCGACGGTCTCGGAGTTCCTCACCGCCGGAGAGGGCGTCGTCGCCGTCGACACCACCGATCTGGGGATCGATGACGTCGTCGCACGGGTCCAGGGCCTCATCGACGCCGTGCGCGGCGACGACGAGGAAGCATCCGTCCCGGCGGTCGAGGTCGTGCGCACGGTCGCGGAGGACTCCGACGGCCATCCGAGCGACGAGGCCATCGAGGCGGCCCTGCGTGCGGGCCTGTCCGACTTCGAGCTCGATGAGGAGGATCTCGCGCTGCTCGCGGGGGACGAGGACGAGCTCTACTCCGCCGCCCCTGCCCGCAACCTTCCGGTCGTCGCCGTCGTCGGACGCCCCAATGTCGGCAAGTCCACGCTGGTCAACCGCATCCTGGGCCGTCGCGAGGCGGTCGTCGAGGACAGGCCCGGCGTCACCCGCGACCGCGTCTTCTACGAGGCCGAGTGGGCGGGTCGCGATTTCTGGCTCGTCGACACCGGCGGCTGGGAGGATCGGGTCGAGGGCATCGCCTACCGCGTCGCGGAGCAGGCGGAGATCGCCGTCGAGCTCGCCGACGTCGTGATGTTCATCGTGGACGCCAACGTCGGCATCACCCAGACCGACGAGCAGATGCTCAAGGTCCTGCGGCGCACCTCGCATCCCGTCGTGCTGGTCGCGAACAAGGTCGACGACCAGCGCGGCGAGCTCGAGGCCGCGGGACTGTGGAACCTCGGCCTCGGAGAGCCGCATCCGGTCTCCGCGCTGCACGGCCGCGGCTCCGGCGACCTGCTCGACGCCGTCATGGCGGTTCTGCCGGAGGAGGGCCGCGGCGCTCCCGTGGACAACGGACCGCGGCGCATCGCGCTCGTCGGCCGCCCGAACGTCGGCAAGTCCTCGCTGCTGAACCGTCTCGCGGGGGAGAACCGGGTGGTCGTCGACGATGTGGCGGGCACCACCCGCGACCCGGTCGATGAGAAGATCACGCTCGGCGAGAAGGTCTGGACCTTCGTGGACACCGCCGGCATCCGCCGCCGCGTGCTGCAGTCCCAGGGCGCGGACTACTACGCCTCGCTGCGCACCCGGGCGGCGCTGGACCGCGCCGAGGTCGCCGTCGTGCTCCTCGAGGCCTCGGAGACGATCTCCACCCAGGATCTGAAGATCATCGACATGGTCCTGGAGTCGGGCCGCGCGCTCGTCCTCGCCTTCAACAAGTGGGATCTGCTGGACGAGGAGCGGCGTCTCCAGCTCGAGGGCGAGATCCAGCGGGATCTCGCGCATGTGGCCTGGGCTCCGCGGGTGAACCTCTCCGCGAAGACGGGCCGCCACGCCGAGAAGCTGGTGCCGGCGATCGAGATGGCGCTCGAGTCCTGGGACCAGCGCATCCCCACGGGCCGCCTCAACGCCTTCCTCGGCACCCTCGTCGCCGCGCACCCGCATCCGCTGCGCGGCGGCAAGCAGTCCCGCATCCTCTTCGCGACCCAGGCGCGGACCCGTCCGCCGCGGTTCGTGATCTTCGCCTCGGGCTTCCTCGAGCACGGCTACCGCCGCTTCATCGAGCGCCGCCTGCGCGAGGAGTTCGAGTTCACCGGCTCGCCGATCGTCATCGGCGTGAGGATCCGCGAGAAGCGTCGACGCTGACGAGCGTCCCCGGCGACGCCGTCGCCTCCGTCCCGGGTCCGGGCCTGCCGCAGCGACGGCACCGCCCGGGCCCGCCGCGTCGGCCGACGGGCCGAGTGTCGTGCACCACGGGCGAGCCGTTACGCTGTCCCCATGAGCACCACGGGCGACAACGGATCCTGGAACGACCAGCAGCCGGAGGGCGCGGACGCGCAGCACTCCGACGCACAGCAGTACGGGCAGCAGAACCCGTACGGGGCAGTGCCGCAGAACCCCTACGGCGAGCAGGCCCCGGCCGTCGAGAGCGCTCCGAGCGCGCAGGACCCGTGGGCCGCCCCCGCTCCGGCGGCCGAGGCCGCACAGGATCCGTGGGCCGCCCCGCCGGCGCAGGAGCCCGCCCCTGCCGAGCAGCCGCCGGCGGAGGCGACCCTCGTCGACCCGGTTCCGGCGTACGGCCAGCCCGCCGCGTCGGCCGGCGATCCCTACGGGCAGTCGGCCCCCGATCCCTACGGCCAGTCGGCCCCGTCCGCCGCGCCGGCAGCGTCCGCCGCTGACCCCTACGGCCAGTCGGCCCCGTCCGCCGCGGATCCGTACGGCCAGTCGCAGCAGGCCTGGTCCGCGGCCGCCCCCGAGGCCGCGCAGGGCGCCCCGGCGAGCGATCCCTATGGTCAGCCCGGCGTCCGGCAGGGCGTCGATCAGGCCGCGCAGCAGCCGTACGGCCAGCAGTCCGCGGACCAGCAGGCCTTCAGCGCGGCATCCGCCGGGCAGGCCCCGTACGGCCAGCAGTCCGCCGGACAGGCGCCCTACGGCCAGCAGCCGCCTGCCGGGCAGGTCCCGCAGGCCGGTGTCGCCGGTCGTCAGCCCCAGAGCCGCCTCCTCGTGGGGCTGCTGGGCATCTTCCTCGGAGGCTGGGGTGTCCACCGCTTCCTGCTGGGGTACACCAAGATGGGCGTCATCCAGATCATCGTGACCGTCCTCACCTGCGGCCTCGGATCGCTGTGGGGTCTCGTCGAGGGGATCATGATCCTCGCGAAGTCGGAGAGCTTCCAGCGCGACGCCCACGGCGTCCCGCTGGTCGACTGACCACGGGCAGACTGACCTCGTGCCGTCGTCTGCGGACGGACGGCCCCGGCCGATCGAGGAGATCGACCCATGAACCATCCCTATCCCTACACGGGAGATCAGAGCTCCATCCGGACCAGCGCGATCATCCTGATCATCGTCGGCGCCGTCTGCGGCGGCATGATCCCGACGATCTTCGGCATCATCGCGCTCGTGCAGCTGGACACGAACCCCGCCTCGGCGCGGCAGATGAACAAGGTCGGCTGGATCGTGTTCTGGGTGCTGCTGGCGATCTCGGTGCTGGCGATCATCGCCTACATCGCGTTCATGGTGCTGATGTTCGGGGTCTTCAGCATCCCGGTCATCACCGGCGGCTGAGCGCGGCGGCGCCCGTCCTGCCCGTCCCGCATCCCGCCGAGGAGCCCGCCCCATGCCCACGCCCGACTTCGTCCTGCGCCTGCGCGAGCACATCGGTCACGATCTGCTCTGGATGACCGGGGTGACGGCGATCGTGCTGGACGCCGGACGGCGCCGGATGCTCGCCGTGCGGCGCGTCGACGACGGCCAGTGGACTCCCATCACCGGGATCATCGACCCCGGTGAGGAGCCGGCCGTCGCCGCCGAGCGCGAGGTGCTCGAGGAGACCGGCACCGTGTGCCGGGCGCGTCGGCTCGTGGACGTCCGCACCCTCGCTCCCATGACCTACCTCAACGGCGATCGCGCGCAGTACCTGGATCTGGCGTTCGTCTGCGAGCACGTCGAGGGGGATCCCCATCCCGCCGACGGCGAGAACTCCGAGGCCCGCTGGTTCGACCTGGAGGCGCCGCCGCCGATGAACGACCGCTTCCGCGAGGTGCTCGCGATCGCGCTGGCCGACGAGCCGGAGGCCAGGTTCCGCCGATGAGGCAGAACGAACCGCTGCCCGGGACCCGTGTGCTGATCCCGCTGGTGGCGGATCCGGCACGTCCCGAGGACCGCGCGGAGGTGCGGGTCGTCGCCGCGCCCCGCCGCGATCTCGTGCGGAACGGCGGACCGCTCAGCGCGCCGCTGCGGCCGGCCGCTGACGCTCTCCTGGTGGACGTCCGCGTCGGCGGGCGCACCGTCATCCCCGGGGCCTGGGTGCAGCGCGAGGTGATGGAGCGGGGGGAGCCGATCGCCCCGCGCTCCGTGACCGAGCAGGATCTGCGGCCCCCGGCGGTCATCGTCGGCGACAGTCCGGAGGCGGTGCTGCACTGGGGGGAGACGGTGTGGCCGCTGCCCCTGGGGCCGACGCTCGCGATCCCGGCGTCGGCCCGGCTGTCCCCGCATCCGCTGTCGCGCCTGCGTCGGCTCGCCCTGGTCGCGGCCGGGAGGCGTGCGGAGGTGGGGCTCACGCTGTGGCGCGACCCTGCCTTCGAGATCCCCTGGCACGATGTGCGGATGCTGCCCCACGCCTCCTGGTGGTTCGACAGCGCGCAGGTGCCCGCGGGCATGCGCTATGCCGATGCGGAGGCCGCCCAGGGGGTCGGGAGGGCGCGCCGGCTCTGACCGGCCGACGGGCCGCCCGCCGACGGGCCGTCTGCCGGCGCCGGGTGCGGGATCAGCGGAAGACGATGGTGCGCTGGCCGTCCAGCAGCACGCGCGACTGGGCGAACCAGGTGATCGCCGTGCGCAGCGTGCGCACCTCGGTGTCCTGGCCGAGCGCCATCAGCTCCCGCGGCGAGCGGGTGTGGTCCACGCGGATCACGTCCTGCTCGATGATCGGCCCCTCGTCGAGGTCGCCCGTGACGAAGTGGGCGGTCGCGCCGATCTGCTTCACGCCGCGCGCGTACGCCTGCCGGTAGGGGTTCGCGCCCTTGAAGCCGGGCAGGAACGAGTGGTGGATGTTGATGCAGCGTCCCTCGAGCTCCGCGCACAGCTCGGGGGAGAGGATCTGCATGTAGCGGGCGAGGACGACGAGCTCGATGTCGTGCTCCTCGATCGCCGCGCGGACCCGGTCCTCGAAGGCCGCCTTGTCCTCAGCAGAGGCGATCGGCCGGTGCTCGAAGGGGACGCCGTGGAAGGCGGCCAGCGGGGCCATCGTGTCGTGGTTGGCGAGGATCAGCGGGATCTCGATCGGGAGGTGCCCCTGATCCTTCTGGAACAGGATGTCGTTGACGCAGTGCTTCGCCTTGGACGCGAGCACGAGGGTCCGCACCGGGCGGCCGACGACGTCGATGCGATGCTCCATCCCGTAGCGGGCGACGACGGGGGCGAGGACCTCCTCGAGACGCTCCCGCGAGGCGGCGGTCGTGACCTCGACGCGCATGTAGAAGCGGTGCGTGGCGCCGCTCTCGAACTGGCGGCTCTCCCCGATGTTCCCGTCGATCTCGACGACGGCTCCGGTGATCGCATGGACGATGCCGGGGCGGTCCTCGCACACGAAGGTGATCACGTAGGTGCGAGAGGTGCCCTCCGCGAGGGCGTCGGGGGCGGGGGAGATCGTGCTGTCCATGGGCAGAACTCTAGACGGTGCGCAGGGCCGTGACGGCGTCGCCGTCGCCGGGGGAGGGGAGAAGGAGGGGATCGCCTCAGACGGACCAGCCGGCGGCGCGCTCGGCGAGCACATCCATGAGCTGCTCGGCCTCCGCGCGGCCCCAGCTGCGCAGGGTGAGGAGATCGGCGAGGATCAGGGCCGTGGGGGCGAGGTCCTGCGCGAGGACCGCGTCGTCCTGCGGGACGGCGAGGACGACGTCGGCATCGGCCGGTTCGCACGGCAGCAGGCCGAGGGCATCGGCCGCCGCGGTCACGGACTCCGCGTACAGGGCGAGCAGACGGAGCGGGAGGGCGGGCTCCTCGCCGCCCGGCAGCAGGCGGTGGGCGGCCTCGGACCCCGTCAGCGCGGTCCGGACGGGGATGCTCCGGCGCTGGGCGAGGATCCGCTCCATGCCATGGGGGGCCACGAGATGCGTGACCGCGTGGTTCGAGCCGGCGAAGGAGTAGTCCCGCGCCCAGCGCTCGACCAGGGCGCGCCGGTCCACGCCGGTCACGCCGCCGCCCGCGACCCGCTCGACCACGCCCTCGTTGGCGAGCGTCGGGAGCAGCTTCGACACGGAGCCGGGGGAGACGCCGGCGATCCCCGCCAGCTCCCGCACCCCGAGCGGAGCATCGTGCTCGCACAGCGCGCGCACGATGCGGGAGACGGCCACGCCGTCCAGCCGGATGATCGCTGAAGGCGTCCCCGCCCGCGGCGACGTCGACGCCCCCTGCCCGGTGAGGAGGACGAGGGGGCCCTCGCTGAGGATCCGCACCCAGCCGGACGAGTCCGCATAGCTCATGCCGTCCTCCTCGAGGGCGGCCCGCAGAGCGGGACCGATGTAGTCCGAGACGAAGAGCAGGGGGAGGCCGACCTGCCGGCGCTGCTCGCGCAGCGCAGGGAGGAGCTGTCCGACGGGGCAGCCCGAGGGACGCGCCTCGACGCAGAAGGCCGCGCGCTCCTCGCCGGGGCCGACGAGAGAGACCAGCGCATCCGCCGGGACGTCGGCCGGGGCGACCTCGCGCAGCAGCCTCCAGCTCGCCGGCAGCAGGCGCTCGATGCTGTGGAGCGCATCGCCGAGAACCTGCGGATCACGCCGTGCATTGATTCGAGACATGGGAAACATCATAGCGCAGGAAACAGGGTCGGGCGCGGCTCCGCCTCGCCCGACCGCCCCGACGCGGGGCGGAGCGCAGGACGACCGGCGTTCACGCCGACGATGCGATGCGTTCCCACGCCTGACCTAGGCTGACGTCTTCTCCCGGTCGTGCGCCCGCGCACCGGACGCCGCTCGAGAGGACGCCTGAGACGATGACCGACGCCGATCCCGCTCCCGACCACGCGTCCGCCGCGGTCGCGGCCTCAGGGCGGGGCACCGCGGGGGAGGTCCTGCGGGTCTTCCTCCGGCTCGGCGTGACGTCCTTCGGCGGGCCGATCGCCCATCTCGGCTACTTCCGGGCCGAGGTCGTCGACCGACGCCGTTGGATGAGCGAGGGGGAGTACGCCGACCTCGTCGCCCTCAGCCAGTTCCTCCCGGGGCCGGCCTCCAGCCAGGTCGGCTTCGGCATCGGGCTGCACCGTGCCGGCGTGCGCGGCGCGCTGGCCGCCTTCCTCGGCTTCACCCTGCCGTCCGCCGTGCTGCTGGTGGCCTTCGCCCAGGGGGCGGCCCTGATCGACGGCCCGATCGGCCAGGGGGTCCTCTCCGGGCTGAAGATCGTCGCCGTGGCGATCGTCGCGCAGGCCGTCCTCGGCATGGCGAGGACGCTGGCCCCGGATACGCGTCGCGCCTCGATCGCCGCGGCCGCGGCCGTGGCGGCGCTGCTGGTGCCGGGAGCGTACGGCCAGGTCCTCGCGATCGTCCTCGGCGTCGTCGCCGGTCTGCTCCTCTGCCGGAGCGGAGCGGTGCGGGAGGAGGGCTTGCTGCGCTTCCCGGTCGGCCCGCGGACGGGCGCGGCGTGCCTGATCGTGTTCGCGCTCCTCCTGCTCGGCGGTCCGCTGCTCGTGCACGCCACCGGCTCCGGCGACATCGCCGTGTTCGACGCCTTCTACCGGTCCGGCGCCCTCGTCTTCGGCGGCGGCCATGTCGTGCTGCCGCTGCTGCAGGCCGGCGTGGTCGACCCCGGCTGGATCGACGAGCAGCAGTTCCTGGCCGGCTACGGCGCCGCGCAGGCGGTCCCCGGACCCCTGTTCACGGTCGCCGCCTATCTCGGAGCCCTCTCGACGGCTGGGACGGGCGGCGCGGTCGGCGCCGCGATCGCGCTGGTGGCGATCTTCCTGCCCGGCATGCTGCTCCTCGTCGGCGTGCTGCCCTTCTGGAACGCCCTCCGCACGCGCTCGTGGGCGCAGTCGCTCATGCGCGGTGCGAACGCCGCCGTCGTCGGGATCCTCGCCGCCGCCCTCTACGATCCAGTCTTCACCTCGGCGATCACCGGGCCCGGCCCGTTCTGCCTCGCCCTGATCTGCTTCGTGCTGCTTCTGAGCTGGAAGCTGCCGCCGTGGGTGATCGTGATCGTCGGCGCCGCCGGGGGAGCGCTGCTGGCGGTGCTCCCGGCGGTGTGAGGCCGTTGCTCGGTCCTCGGTCCTCGGGCGACGGCGAGGCCGCGCCGCCGACGGTGCCGCGCAGAGAAAGAAACAAGCCCTGGTGAGACGAAGAGTCTCACCAGGGCTTCTCGGTCGGGCTGACAGGATTTGAACCTGCGACCCCTTGACCCCCAGTCAAGTGCGCTACCAAGCTGCGCCACAGCCCGAGGTTGTCCGTCACCGGAGCAACGAGCTAAACCCTACCCCCGACCTGGCCGAAAGCGGAAATCGAGAGGCACGTGACGTGCCGCACGCCCGCTCGGCAGGATGCACAGCAGGCGCACAGGGGAACCCCAAGAACGCGCTATCGCCGGTCCATAGCGTCGACGACGTCCACCGACGACTCTGACGAGGAGAAGCACATGACCGATCGAGATCCGCGACTCGAGCAGGCGCCCGACGGCACGCTCAGCTATCAGGGGCGCACGCTCGCCCATCAGGACGAGCCGCTGGCCGACCAGGGCCTCGGCTTCGACCTCGCCACCATGGTCGGCCGTCGGCGAGCGCTCGCGCTCCTGGGGGCGGGGGCCGCGGCCACCGGCCTCGCCGCCTGCAGCACGAGCGACGGCTCGACCTCCGCGGAGGACTCCGCGGCCTCCGACGGCGGCACCTCCACCACCACGGCCGACGGCGAGATCCCCGAGGAGACCAACGGGCCGTACCCGGCCGACGGCACCAACGGGGTCACCGTGCTCACGGAGTCCGGGATCGTCCGCGCCGACATCACCTCGAGCTTCGGCGATTCGACCACCACGGTGCCCGGGGTGCCGATGACCCTGACGCTCTCCATCACCAACCTGAACGAGGACAACGCGCCGTACGAGGGCATCGCCGTCTACATCTGGCACTGCACCGGGGACGGCCTGTACTCGCTGTACTCGGAGGGGCTGGAGGAGGAGAACTTCCTGCGCGGCGTCCAGGTCGCCGACGCCGACGGGAAGGTCACCTTCACGAGCATCTGGCCGGGCTGCTACTCGGGCCGCTGGCCCCATATCCACTTCGAGGTCTATCCCGACGTCGACTCCATCACGAGCACCGACAACCTCCTGGCCACGTCGCAGGTCGCGCTCCCGCAGGACGTGTGCGAGGAGATCTACGCGCTGGAGGACTACGACGGGTCGACCGAGAACCTCGCGAACATCACCCTGGACTCGGACAACGTCTTCGGCGACGACGGCGGCGAGCTGCAGCTCGGCACGGCTGAGGGCGACACGGCCGACGGGTACATGGTGACCCTCGACGTCGCGATCGATCCCACCACGGAGCCCGGGGTGACCGATTCGGCGCCGTCGGGCGGCGGAGGCGGAGGCATGGGCGGCTCCGACGCCGGCTCCGGGCCCTCGGACGGCGGCGGCATGGGCGAGCCCCCGAGCGGCGGCATGGGCGGGGCCTCCGACGGCGGCGGTGCGGAGCCGTCGTCGTGGTCCGACGGAGAGGGCTCGCTCGTCGGCAACCAGCTCGTCAGCTCCCGCTGACCCTCCAGCTCCTCTGAACCTGCAGGACCTGTAGGACCTGCAGGCCACGCAGAGCCGGCCGGTCCTTCCGCGCCCGGCGCACCCTGATCCTCGGGGTGCGCCGGGCGCCCTGCTGCGCAGTGCTGTGCGGGGCCGCTGCGCAGAGCCGCGCGAGGCGCCCGGCCGCTAGGGTGGCCGCATGCCCGAGCACACGCCCCGGACCTCCGCCGCGCGACCGAGCTCCGACGCGCGCCCGAGCTCCGACGACGGGCCGGACAGCGAAGCGCGACCGAGCCCTGCGGCGAGAGGCCCGAGGGCGCGGCGCATCGGTCCGCTGCGCGAGGAGCACAGCACGCCGCACGGCGAGACCCCGTACTCGCCGGTGTCGATGCTGCGAGCGCTGACCACGGATCCGCTGGACGTCGAGGAGCTGCGCGGGACCGACGGGCGCCATGAGGAGACGCATCCGCCGGACACCCGCCTGACGCGGGTGATGACCGTCTGCGCGGCGATCGCCCTGGGGTTCGCGGTCGCGGTCTCCGCGGTCGACCTGCGCGCCGATGCCGTCGCCGAGGACAGTCCGCGGGCGCTGCTGCGCGAGCAGGTCGAGGCGTCCGAGGCCCGGGTCGATGATCTGACCGCGCGCCAGCAGGAGCTCGAGGGGGAGATCGCCGCTCTGCAGGAGACGGTCCTCTCCGGGGCCGACGACGGCTCCGCCGAGCGGATGGCGGCGAGCGAGATCGCCGCGGGGGCCGTCGCCCTCGCCGGCCCCGGCGAGGTGCTGACGCTGGACGACTCCGTCGCGCTCCCGGCCACGCCGGGCGTCGAGGAGGGGACCGTGAACCGCGTCACCGACGGCGATCTGCAGATCGCCGTGAACGGGCTCTGGTCGGCGGGGGCCGAGGCCATCGCGATCAACGGGCAGCGCGTCACCGCGACGACGGCGATCCGCACCGCGGGATCCGCGATCCTCGTCGACTTCCGGCCGCTGTCCCCGCCGTACCGGATCGTCGCGCTGGGGGACGCCGACGCGCTGCGGAGCGGTGTCGAGGCCGGTGAGGCGGGGGAGTACCTCGCGGAGATCGCCTCCCGGTACGGGATCCGCACGTCCTGGGAGAGCTCGGATGAGCTCGACGTCCCGGCGCGCGCGACCGGTACCCTGCGGGAGGCGACGGCGGGCCCGTCGACCGAGCAGGAGGCCGAGCAGGAGACCGAGCGGGAGGCGGATGCCGCGCCCGCCGAGGAGGAGGGGGACTCATGATCGCGATCATCGGGCTGCTGCTCGGACTCGTGGTGGGGGTGATCGTCCAGCCCGATGTGCCGGTGGTGCTCCAGCCCTACCTGCCGATCGCGGTGGTCGCCGCGCTCGACACCCTGGCCGGCGGTCTGCGCGCCGCCCTCGACGGGAAGTTCGACGCCCATGTGTTCATCACGTCCTTCCTGTTCAACGTCCTGATCGCGGCGTTCCTCGTGTTCCTCGGGGATCAGCTGGGCGTCGGCTCGCAGCTGTCCACGGCCGTGATCGTCGTGCTCGGCATCCGGATCTTCTCCAACGCGGCCGCGATCCGTCGCAGCCTCCTGCGCTCATGAGCGACGGCACCCGCACTCCGGGGACTCCCGAGGAGCAGCGCCGGGCGTGGGCGCGGCTGCGTCGGTCGCTGCGCCCGCGGGCGACGAGCCGTCAGCTGATCGTGGGGGTCCTCTGCTTCCTCGTGGGCCTGTCGGTCGTCGCGCAGGTCCGCCATCACGATGCCTCGTCCCTCGACGGGGCGTCCCAGCAGGAGCTGGTCCGTCTGCTCGACGAGTCCGATCGCCATGTCTCGGACCTGGAGTCCCAGAACGAGGATCTCGACCGGACGCTCGAGGCCCTCCAGTCCGACCGCGAGGACGGCGTGGCCGCGCAGAACGCGGCGCAGGAGCGCCTCGAGGATCTGGAGATCCTCGCCGGGACGACGCCGGCGCACGGCCGCGGACTGGTGATCCGGATAGGGGATCCGCAGCGGGGCGTTCGTGCGAGCACCCTGCTGGGTGTCGTCCAGGAGCTGCGCAACGCGGGAGCGGAGGTCATCGAGGTCGGCGGTGTGCGCGTGGTCGCCTCGACCTCCGTGACGACCTCGGCCGCGGGTGTGCTGGAGGTCGACGGCACGGAGCTGCCGGTGCCCTTCGAGATCCTCGCGATCGGCGATCCGGCCGTGATGGAGCCGGCGCTGAAGATCCCCGGCGGCGCCGCCGACGACATCGCGGCCGACGGCGGGACGTTCACGGTGAGCGTCTCGCAGGACGTCAGCATCGACGCGGTGGTGGTCCTCGACGGCTCCGAGCGCTCCTCGGTGGTCAAGTGATCGTCAAATCCTGGCTCGAAGGACCTGCTTGGGCCCGGATCGCCCGTTTGGCGTGCGAGGATGGACGCGCTGTAACCTTGGGCGTCCGAAATCCGGAAGCGGCCGCAGGGCAGGGAAGGGGTGCACGGTGTCGATGAATGCCGAGTGGAACGACGACAATCTCGATCACACGTCGAAGCTCAGCGCGATCTCGCCCGACGACCCGGTCGAGGACACGGAGCCCGGCCTGACGTCGCAGGATCGCAAGGCGATCGAGAATCTTCCGCCGCGCAGCGCGCTGCTGATCGTCGGCAAGGGGCCGAACCTCGGTGCCCGCTTCCTCCTGGATGCGGACACCACCGTGGCCGGCCGCCACCCGAACTGCGAGATCTTCCTCGACGACGTGACCGTCTCGCGCAAGCATGCGGCCTTCGTCCGCGACGGCGACGGATTCCTCGTGCGCGATCTGGGTTCGCTCAACGGCACCTATGTCGGGCGCGACCGCGTCGACGAGGTCCGCCTCGAGCCCGGCCAGGACGTGCAGATCGGCAAGTACCGCCTGACCTACCACCCCTTCCACGAGACGGAGTGATCGGATGCCGGCCTCTGCTCCGCGCAGGTCGGGCGCCTCGCCCTCGGCGCGGTTCAGCATCGGCCAGGTGCTCGAGAGCGTCCGGGACGAGTTCCCGGACCTCTCGCATTCCAAGCTGCACTACCTCGAAGCGGAAGGGCTGATCAGCCCTCAGCGGACTCCTGCCGGGTACCGGAAGTACTCCTCCGCCGATATCGAACGGCTGCTGTTCGTCCTGCGTGCGCAGCGCGATCGGTTCTGGCCGCTCAAGGTCATCAAGGAGCACCTGCTCGAGCACGGGGTGGATTCCGAGGTCACCTCGATCGCCTCCCGCCCCGGCCCCTCGAAGACGGTGCGTCCGGTGCGGATGGATCGTGCCGAGCTCGCGGAGGCGGCCCGGGTCGACGAGGACTTCCTCGCCGAGCTCGAGCAGTACGGCATGCTCCCCGAGGCGCTGCAGTACGGTGCCGCCGAGCTCGAGATCGCCACCGCCGCACGGGACCTCGCCGCGGTGGGTCTCCACCCGCGTCACCTGGTGATGCTGCGCACGTCCGCCGAGCGCGAGGCCCACATGATCCGCTCCGTCGTCACGCCGCGGGCTCGCTCGAGCAGCGCCGCCGCCCGCGGCGAGGCCGAGGACTTCGCCCGGGACCTCGGAGAATCGATGATCTCCCTGCACAGCGCCCTGCTCCGCACGAAGCTGCGCGGCGGCTGAGGCACCGGGGGCGAGGGCGGACGCAGCAGCGCCGGTGACGTGCAGGTCGCCCTCCGCCCGAGGGGTCGGCTGCCGGCCGACCGAGTTCTGGCGCTGTCCGTCACCATGCCGTGATCTTCACGCGGCGCGGCACTGTCGGCGCCGTCGATCCGCGCGCTACCCTGATCGAGAGCTCTCGCCCTTCCCTGCGGAGAGCCGGATATCGGAGGTAGCTGTGAACGCCACTCATGGCGATGATCGGACGGCGCAGTCCACCGTCCCTGCTGAGCCCCAGCAGGGCGTGCTCTTCGACGAGGTCGTCGACATGCCCGGCGAGCTCGGGTACCGCGGCCCCGCCGCATGCAAGGCGGCCGGGATCACCTATCGCCAGCTCGACTACTGGGCGCGCACCGGCCTGGTCGAGCCGAGCGTCCGCGCCGCCAAGGGCTCCGGCAGTCAGCGCCTCTACGGCTTCCGCGACGTGCTCGTCCTCAAGGTCGTCAAGCGCCTCCTCGACACCGGGGTCTCCCTGCAGCAGATCCGCGTGGCCGTGGCGGCCCTGCGCGAGCGCGGCATCGACGATCTCGCCCAGATCACCCTCATGAGCGATGGCGCGAGCGTCTACGAGTGCACCTCCGCCGAGGACGTCTTCGACCTGGTCCAGGGCGGTCAGGGAGTCTTCGGCATCGCCGTCGGCCGCGTGTGGCGCGAGGTCGAGAACGACCTGGCGGTCCTTCCGGGCGTCGACCCGGCGGACGACGCAGAGGTGGCCCTGCACGACGAGCTCGCGGCGCGACGCCGCTCCCGTCAGGCCGGCTGACCTCCTCCGACGGCGAGCCCACAGCCGCCGCGCACCGCTCGACGACGGACAGCAGAGACGGACGGCGAGCCCCGGGAAGGGGGCTCGCCGTCCGTCTCTGCTGTCGGCTGCCGAGGCGCCGTCCCCGCGGCAGACCGGAAGGCCCGGCCCGCAGGCTCGATGACGGCGGAGCGCGCCCCGGAGCGCGAGGCTCCGATCAGGAATGCTGGCGCGAGTCCAGGACCGTCCGCAGCAGCGCGTCGAAGTCGGCGGTGAGGCGCTTCCCGGATGCTCCCTCGTAGCGGTGCAGGGGCACCGCGCCGCCCTGGGCCTGCTGCAGGCCGACGCGCTCCTCGATCACGGGCTCCAGGACGAGGTCGCCGAAGAGCTCGCGGAGCTCGGCGAGACGGTACTGATGCTCGACCGAGCGCGGCCGGTAGCGGTTCACGACGAGCCCGAGCGGCATCAGCCGCGGCGCCAGACCGTCCTGGTGCATCTCCGTGGCCAGCTTCAGCGCGCGGTCCGCTGCGGTGACGGCGAAGAACCCCGGCTCCGAGACGACCAGCGAACGGTCCGAGGCGGCCAGCGCCATCTGCGTGAGCCCGTTCAGCGACGGCGGGCAGTCGATGAGGACGAGGTCGTACTGATGGGTGCGCTTGTCCAGCGCCTCGCGCAGCCGGCGGACCTCACGGGTCGTCGCCGTCGGCGCATCCATGAGCGCCGAGCGGTTCGTGCCCGGGATGATGTCGAGATGGGAGGGCGCGTCCTCCGCCCAGGGCGTCGGCACGATCGCCCGGTCCACGGTGTCCGTCCTCGGAGAGGAGATCACCTCGGCGATGTCCAGGCCCGTCGCGGTGACGCCGGTCAGGCCCAGGGTCGAATCGCCCTGCGGATCGAGATCGATCACGAGCGTGTTCACCCCCTGATGCAGAGCGGCGGACGCCAGTCCGAGGGTCACCGACGTCTTGCCGACGCCGCCCTTGAGGGAACACACACTCACGATGAACACGGTGGCAGTCTACCGATCGCTGTCGCGCCCGCGCTCAGCGACGCGGGGACGGACAGCGGTAGTCTTCCTCTGGCCCCGCATCCGCACTCGCATGGACCGGCGTGGACTCGCAAGGACCCGCGCGCCCGGCCGACCACGACTTCACGGCAGGACGGCATGGACACGCAGCAGGAGATCGTCCTCGAGGTGCTCGAGGGGTGCGCGGACAGCGCCGCCCAGGAGGCCTCGCCGCTCGGCCCCGTCCGCATCGTCGGTCCGACGGAGCTCACCCTGCGCTGCGACGATCTCGACGCGGTGCGCTCCCTGCGCTGCGTCGTCGCCGCCTATGCGGCGATCACCGTGCCCGCCCGGCGGCCCCGCGAGCTGCTGGAGACCTCGGTGACGCGGCGCATCGCCGCCGTGCTCGAGGCCGTGCGGAGGCAGCGGCCCCGCCAGCGCTTCCACGGACTCCGGCTCGCCGCCGCCGGATCCTCGACCCCGGAGATGCGACGCATCGCCGAGGAGCTCGCGCAGCTGGCCGGGCTCGAGGTCGACGAGACCGACGGGGACCAGCTGGTCCGGGTGCGGCGCGCCGACTCCCCGGAGCCGGCCTGGCAGGTGCTCGTGCGCACGACCCCTCGGCCGCTCGCGACCCGCGCCTGGCGCACGGTGAACTATCCCGGCGCCGTGAACGGCACCATCGCGGCGAGCGCGCTGCAGATCCTGGGTGTCGGGCCGGAGGACGCGCTGCTGGACATGACCTGCGGCTCCGGCACCTTCCTCATCGAGCAGCTCCACCGCTCCGCGCCGCGGCGCGCCGTCGGCGTGGACCTGGATCCGGCGGCGATCGACGCTGCCCGTGCCCACCAGCGGGCGGCGCGGCAGAAGGGCCGCATCGACTGGATCGTCGGAGACGTGCGGGAGGTCGAGCTCGAGGGCGGCTTCACCCGGATCCTCACGAATCCGCCCTGGGGCACGCTCCACGGCGACCACGAGACCAATCAGAGCCTGCTCGTCGACCTCCTCGATCGCGCCGGCCGGCTCGCGGCGCCCGGCGCGCGGCTCGGGATCCTCACCCACGAGATCCGACGCATGCACGCCGCCCTCGACGAGATCGCCGGCCCCTGGCATCCCGTGCTCGAGCATCGCTTCTTCCAGAAGGGGCATCACCCTCGGCTCTTCGTGCTCGAGCGCCGCTGAGGGCGGCGACCGGGGCCGAGCACGCCGCCGCGCCGTCGGTCAGAGGCCGCGGCGACCCTCGGCGAGCGCGCGCCGTGCCGCGTCGTCCCCCTCGATGCGTACGCGGGCGACGTCATCGCGTCCGCTTACCCACAGCAGCAGCTCGAGCGGGTCGCCGAGCACGCGCAGGGAGCCGCGGGAGGCGCGACGGCCCCCGGCGGCACGCCGGATGCCGCCCTGCGGTGAGACGAGGGTGACGTCGGCGGGGATGCGCATCATCGCGCGGGAGAACAGGCTCACCGCTCGCCAGGTCCTGTCGAGGGTGCGTGCGTCGAGGGTGCGGGGTTCCCAGCCGTGCTGGGCGCGGAGCAGGTCCTCGTGGTGGATGAGGAGCTCGGCGTCGCCGGAGAGGGCGTCGGTGCAGCGGGCGGGTGAGGCGGCTGGAGGCCCGGCGCGCAGCAGGTCGACCTTCTGCTCCCAGGGCAGGGCCAGGAAGGCGTCGTCGGCGGAGGCGGCCTTCTCGCCGAGGGGACCGGGCAGGCGGCGTCCGATCATCAGGTGGGGGAGTCGCTCGCGGTGCAGGAGGTGCTCGAGGAGCTCGAGAGCGTCCCAGCCGGGGAGGATCGTCGGGGCGGTCGGACCGAGCCGGGAGAGATCGTCGGCGAAGTCGGCGCGCTCGTCATGGGTGGTCGACGGGGCGGGCGACAGGGCGGGCGACGGGGCGGTGGAGCTGGTCATGTCTCCACACTAGGTCCGTCGCCGCGCGGCGCGGGGGTCCGGGGCGAAGCCTGGCCGTAGTCTGGGAGTATGAGCGATCGACCGGCCCCGCAGCGTCCGGCCCCGCGCAGCTACCTCAAGGGGGAGGAGCGGCGCGCGGAGATCCTGGATCGGGCGATCGAGGTGATCGCCGAGCAGGGCGCCGGCGCGTCCCTGCGGGCGATCGCGGAGTCGCTCGGGGTCTCCCATGCGGCGCTGCGCTACTACTTCTCCTCGCGGGATGAGCTGCTGGTGGAGGTGTATCGGGAGCATGAGGCGCGCAACGATGCCGCGGCCGCGGAGCGGGATGCGGGGAGGGAGCCGGCCGGTCCGGCGCCGGTGGCGTCGATGGAGAGCGGTGCGGAGCGGAACCGGGCGATCCCGGGGCTCGTGGAGCTGTATGCGACGCTGACGACGGATGCGCTGCGGGGCGAGCTGCATCCGCATGCGCAGGAGTTCATCACGGCGCGCTTCCGGAACATCCGGGCCAGGATCGCGGAGGAGGTGCGGGCGGCGCAGGCGCTGGGGGCGGTGGCGGAGGACATCGATCCGGTCGCGGCGGCGGCGCTGGTGATCGCCGCGTCCGACGGTCTTCAGCTGCAGTGGCTGCTGGACCCGGAGGAGGTCGACATGCGGCGCGGGCTGAACCTGCTGGAGCGGATCCTGCCGTCGACCTCGTCGACCCCGTAGGGCGAGGCGGGACCGGGCGGAGCCGGCCCATCGGCTGAGCATCAGCCCGATGGGGACGAGGATCCCGATGCGGATGAGGACGGGGCGCGCACCGCCTGAGCGGTGCGCGCCCCGTCCTCGTCGGGCGGTGCCTCGGATCAGAGGGAGGCGGTCCGGGGGTCCCAGCCCTCGGGGAGCGGCGCGACGGCGCCGACCTCGGAGGTGATCGCGACGGGCTCGCCCGTGCGGGCGGCCTCGTCGATCCCCAGGAGGATGTCCAGCACATGCGAGGCGACCGCGCCGGAGGCGCGCTCGGTCTCGCCCGCGCGCAGCGAGCGGACGAGGTCGACGACACCGGTGCCGCGCGCGTAGTCGCCCTCGGGGGCGGCGAGGGTCTCGGGCTCGTCGGAGCCGGCCCGGTAGAGGGTCGAGTCGCCGTCGAAGTTGTTGGGGTCGGGGAGCACGATGGTGCCCTCGGTGCCGTTGATCTCGACGAAGCCGGCGCGCGGGAGCGCGTGCTGGAAGGACAGGGTCGTCTGCGCGGAGCGTCCCTGGCCGAACTCGACGAGGGCGGCGTGGTGCGTGGGCACCTCGACGGGGAACTCCTCGCCCTCGCGGGGACCGGAGCCGATCACGCGGGTCTCGTGGGACTTCGAGGAGACCGCGTGGACGCGGGTCGCCGAGCCGAAGACGTGCACGAGGGTGGTGATGTAGTAGGGGCCCATGTCGAACAGGGGGCCGGCGCCCTTGGCGTACAGGAAGTCCGGGCCCGGGTGCCAGGCCTCGGGGCCGGGGACGTGGAACATCGTGATCGCGGTCAGCGGGGTGCCGATATCGCCGCGGGCGATCGCGCGCAGGCCGTTCTGGATGCCGGGGCCGAGCACGGTGTCCGGCGCGCAGGCGACGCGGACGCCGGCGGCGTCGGCCGCGGCGAGGAGCTCGCGGGCGGACTCGTGGTCCAGGGCGATCGGCTTCTCGCTCCACACGTGCTTGCCGGCGGCGACGATCTGCTGGCCGACCTCGGTGTGGACGGCGGGGATGGTCAGGTTGATGACGACCTCGATGTCCTCGCGGGCGAGGAGCTCCTCGACGCTGCCGTGGGCGGCGACGCCGTACTTCTCGGCCTGGGAGGCGGCGCGCTCGGCGTCGATGTCCGCGATGAAGCGGACCTCGACGTCGGGGAAGCGGGTGAGGTTGTCGAGGTACTGGGTCGAGATGTTCCCGGCCCCGATGATGCCGATGCCGGCGGGGGTGGTGGTGCTCATCGGTCGTTCTCCTTCAGCCATGCGAGCGAGGTGGTGATTCCTTCGAAGACGTCTCCGGCGTACGCGTCGAACTCGACGACGCGGACGGCGGCGGGCGCGGCGGCGAGGATCGCGGCGACGTCGACCTCGCCGGATCCTGCGGGCTGCTGACGGGCGGTGTCGCCGTCGAGCGACCCGTCCTTGACGTGGATCAGCTGCACGCGGTCGCCCAGGCGCTCGAGCAGCGCGGGCACGTCGGCGCCGCCGACGGCCGCCCAGTAGGTGTCGACCTCGAGGACGGTGCGCGGGTCCAGGAGGTCGACGAGGACCTCGAGGGCGTGACGGCCGTCGATCAGGGTGGACAGCTCCCAGGCGTGGTTGTGGTAGCCGAAGCGGAGCCCCCGCTCCGCGGCGAGCGCGGTCAGCTCGCCGATGCGGGCGGCGGTCGCGGCGATCTGCTCGGCGTCGGCCCAGCGCTCGGCGGGGACGAAGGGATCGATGACGATCTCCAGGCCGAGCTCGGCCGCGGCATCGAGGATGGAGATCGGGTCCTCGGCGTCGATGACGGGGGCGTGGCCGGAGAGAGCGGTCAGACCGGTCGCGGCGAGGGCGGCGGCGTACTCGTCCTTGCGCAGGTGGAAGGCGTAGGGCTCGACGCGGGTGAAGCCGATCTCCGCGAGGCGGGCGATGGTGCCCGCGAGGTCGGTCTCGATCGCCTCGCGCACGGAGTACAGCTGGACGGAGGGTGCGGACACGGAAGCTCCTTCGGTTCTGGTCTCGTCCGGGACTGCGGCGGGCGGGCGCCGCGGCGCGCTCCCACCATCAAGAATCTTCCAGTGGAAGATTCTCTGTCACGGGAAGTGTACGCGCTCGGCGACCGGACGGGGAACCGGGCCGCGATGTGTCCGGGGACACGCCCGTCGGTGCGGACCCGGAGCCGTCCTCGACGCGGACCGGCCGCCCGTCGCGAGGGCGACGGGCGGCCGGTGGAGGCGGGGCGAGCCCCGGTCAGTCCTGCTGGGAGAATGCGGCGTCGAAGGAGGTCTCCGAGATCGGGTAGTCGAGGCTCCGGAGGAACGCGAGCGCCTCCTCGGCGCCGTGGAGGCGGTCCATGCCGGCGTCCTCCCACTCCACGGAGATCGGGCCCTCGTAGCCGATCGAGCGCAGGGCCCGGAAGGCGGCGTCCCATGGCACATCGCCGCGGCCGAAGGAGACGAAGTCCCAGCCGCGCCGGGGATCGCCCCAGGGGAGGTGGGAGCCCAGGCGGGTGTTGCGCCCGGTGATGCGCACACGGATGTCCTTGCAGTCCACGTGGTAGATCCGGTCGGCGAAGTCGGTGATGAAGGAGACCGGATCGATCTCCTGCCACATGAAGTGGGAGGGATCCCAGTTCAGCCCGAAGGACTCGCGGTGCCCGATCGCCTCGAGGGCGCGCTGCGTGGTCCAGTAGTCGTAGGCGATCTCCGAGGGATGCACCTCGTGGGCGAAGCGCACCCCGCACTCCTCGAAGACGTCGAGGATCGGGTTCCAGCGGTCCGCGAAGTCCTGGTAGCCCTCGTCGATGACCTGCTGGGGGACCGGCGGGAACATCGCCACGTACTTCCAGATCTTCGATCCCGTGAAGCCGATGACGGTCTTCACCCCGAGCTTCTGCGCGAGGCGGGCGGTGTTCTTCATGTCCTCGGCCGCGCGCTGCCGCACGCCCTCGGGGTCGCCGTCGCCCCAGACGTCGGCGCCCACGATCGCCTGGTGGCGGAAGTCGATCGGGTCGTCGCAGATGGCCTGGCCCTTGAGGTGGTTGGAGATCGCCCAGCACTTCAGGCCGTGCTTCTCCAGGATGCCGAGGCGCTCGGCGATGTAGTCGTCGTCGTCCCAGCGGCTCGCGTCGAGGTGCTCGCCGGAGACGGCGATCTCGAGGCCGTCGTAGCCCCAGCCGGCGGCCAGCTCGGCCACCTCGTCGAGGGTGAGATCGGCCCACTGGCCGGTGAACAGGGTGTGCGGGTGCGCCATGGTGCAGGTCCTCGCTGTCGTCGGTGACGGATGGTCGTGCGGTCGTTCAGTCGTGCGGGTCGGGAGGGGAGGTCAGAGGCGGACGGTCGCGCCGTCGGCCGCATGGGAGGCGATCACGGCGTCCAGCACGCGCTGCAGCTGGAGACCGTCCTCGAATCCGGGGGAGAAGGGCTCGCCGCCGTCGATCGCGAGCAGCAGGTCGCGCGCCTGGTTCGTGAAGGAGTTCTCCCAGCCGAGGACATGCCCCTGCGGCCACCAGGCGTCGACATAGGGCTGCTCGGGCTCGGTGACGAGGATGCGCGTGAAGCCCTGCTCGGCGATCGGCGCGGTCGCATCGAGGAACCACAGCTCGTTGAGGTTCTCGAGGTCGAAGCTCAGAGAGCCCTTCGTCCCGTAGACCTCGACGCTCAGCTGGTTCTTGCGGCCGGTGGCCATGCGGCTGGCCTCGACTGAGGCGATCGCGCCGCCGGACAGCTCGAGGGTCGCCCAGGCGGCGTCGTCGACGGTGACGGCCTCGGGGCCGTCGGCGCCCGGACGCTCGGGGACCATCGTCGCCAGGCGCCCGCGGACCGCCGTGACCCGCTGGCCGGTCAGGTACTGGATCTGGTCGATCGCATGCGAGCCGATGTCGCCGAGCGCACCGGAGCCCGCCGTCTCCCGGCGCAGGCGCCAGGTCATCGGGGAGCTCGCGTCGACGAGCCAGTCCTGGAGGTAGGAGGCGCGCACCTGGCGGATCTCTCCCAGCCGCCCGTCGGCGACGATGTCCCGCGCCAGGCGCAGCGCGGCGACGCGGCGGTAGGTGTGCCCGAGGGCCGCGACCTGTCCGCGCGCCCGGGCGGCCTCGGCGGCGGCGACCATGCGCTCGGCCTCGTCGGGATCGTTCGCCAGCGGCTTCTCGCACAGCACATGCTTGCCGGCCTCGAGCGCGGCGATCGCGATGTCGGCGTGCAGGAAGCCGGGCGTGCACACATCGACGATGTCGACGTCGTCGCGGGCGATCGCCTCGCGCCAGTCGGTCGCATGCTCCTCCCAGTCCAGGCGTCGGGCGGCCTCGGAGACGGCCTCCTCATCGCGGCCGACGATCACCCTGCGGGCGATGTCGGGGACGTCGAAGGCGGCGGAGACGGTGCGCCACGCCTGCGAATGGGCGCGGCCCATGAAGGCGTAGCCGATCAGGGCGACGCCGAGCGGACGGTCGGTCGAAGCGGTCACGTGATCCTCCTGCGATCTTTTAGTTCGCAAGACACACTATGTCGCGGACCACGTTCCGTCCATGAGGCCGGCGAGCGCGCCCCCCCCGCCGACGGGTGCTCGGGTCAGGAGTCGCCGGAGGGGCCCGCGGGCGCGTCGCCCGTGTCGCCGTCCTGGTCCTCGGCCTCAGCCGGATCCCCGTCCGTGCTCTCGGCATCGTCCTGGCCGAGGCCGGCGAGGAACTGCTCGACCTCGGCGGCGATGTCGTCCGCGCGCGGCACCTCGAGGCCGCCCCCCTCGATGAGCATCCGGTCGTAGCGCGACTCGAGGCCCGCGAGCATCTCCTGCAGCTGGGGCGCATCCTCGACCTGCGCGGCCACGGACTCGCGGACGGGGACCGCCTGCGCCTCGAGGGCGTCGAACGGGATCTGCGGCCCCTTCTCCTGCCCGACCGCGCGCAGCAGCGCGATCGCCGCATCGGGGTAGGGGATCTCGTGGAGGTACTGGGGGACATGCGCGACGAGGCCCACGACCTCGTGCCCGGACTCCGCCAGCCGCAGCGTCAGCAGCGCCGTGAACGGCGCGCGCAGACGGAACGACCCCGGCATCGTGCGCCGCACCTCGATCGAGTCCGGGTCGCCGGCGAACCGCGTCACCGGCATCTCGCGGGTGTGGGGGACCGGGGCGGGGAAGCTCTGCAGCAGCAGGGTGCGCTCGACGCCGAGCTGCTCGACGACGATCCGCAGCGCACTGGCCATCCGCTCCCACTGGAACGACGGCTCCGGACCGGTGAGCAGGAAGAACGCCTCGCCGTCGGGATCGGTGACCTCATGCAGGAGGATCTCCGGCGCCTCGTACTCGTCGAAGTGGTCGAGGGACAGCGTCACCTCGGGGCGTCGGCCCGCGTAGTCGTACACCTGATCCATGTCGACCCGGCCGACGACCCGGCTGGGGAGGGAGTTCAGGAGATGGTCGTCGACGATGCCCTGGGCGGCGCCCGCATCGCTGAAGGCCCCGAGGGTCACCAGCAGGGTGCGGCCTCGCAGAGCGCGCGAGTCGACATGGCGCTCATAGCTGAACAGGGTCGTCGGATCCATGGTGACCTCCGGACGTCGTGGTGGATGACATCCCCGTCAACGACGTCGGACAGGACCGTATTCCCCGACGCCCGACGCCCGACGCCCGACGCCCGACGCCCGACGGGCGGGCTCCGCCCGCACCCCGCCCGTCGGCTCACCGCAGCAGCTGCACCGTGTCGACGGCGAGCCGCACGGCGAGCGCCGCGGTGACGACGAGGAACACGATGCGCACGAAGCCCGAGCCGTGGCGGAGGGCCAGCCGTGCGCCGAGGTACCCGCCGGCGATGTTCGCGAGCGCCATGACGGCGCCGAGCACCCACCACACCTGGCCCTGGAGCCCGAAGACGAGCAGCGCCCCGAGGTTGGTGGTGAGGTTCGCGAGCTTCGCGTGGACGCTGGCCTCGAGGAACCCGTAGCCGAGGAGGGCCACCATCAGGATGATGAAGAAGCTCCCGGTGCCCGGACCCAGCAGGCCGTCGTAGAGGCCGACGCCGAGGCCGATCCCCGCGGTCCGCAGCACATGACCGCGGCCGCGGTGGCGCGGCGCATGGTCCAGCCCCATCGCGGGGCGCGCGAGCGTGTACGCACCGACGCCCAGCAGGGCCGCGAGCACGATCGGGGACATCCATGCCTTGGGGATCGCGCTGGCCATCCCGGCGCCCGCGGCACTGCCTAGCGCCGCGCACAGCACGAGCGGGGCGACCGTCGCGGCGACCGGCATCACCCGGCGCACGTAGGTCGCCGCCGAGACCGCGGTGCCGGCGGCGCTGGCGACCTTGTTCGTCCCCAGCACCGTCGCCGTCGAGGTCTCGGCCGGCAGCCCCGTCAGGAGCGCGGGCAGCTGGATCAGCCCGCCGCCGCCGACGACGGCATCCACCCAGCCGGCGACGAAGGCGGCGCCGACGAGCAGCAGGAGGGTCAGGGCGCCGAGCGAGGCGAGCTGGTCGAGCAGGGGCATGGGCACAGTGAACACCGTCCATGGGCGAGCGGGCCCGATCCTGTCCTGATCCGGCCCGATCCTGGCACCATGGGCGCATGCGCACGGTGATCTGGGACCTCGGCGGGACGCTCGTGGACGGCTATCCGGATGTGGACCGCGCCCTCGCGGACGCCTCCGGTGCCCCGATCGAGGAGGTCGCTGCGCTAACCCGCATCTCCAGCGGCCACGCGATCACGGTGCTGGCCGCCCGCGCCGACCTCGAGACGGAGGTGCTGCGCCGCGCCTACGACGACGTCAAGGAGACCTGGCGGCGCGTGCCCCCGCCCGCCATGGACGGCGCCGTCGAGGCCCTCGCCGCGGTGCGCGCCGGCGGAGGACTGAACCTGGTGGCCACCCATCGCGACCGTCGCAGCGCCGAGCAGCTGCTCGGTGCGCTCGGACTGCAGGTCGACGACATGGTCTGCGCGCCCGACGGGTTCGCCCGCAAGCCCGATCCCGCGATGACCCTCGCCCTGCTCGAACGCCATGAGCTGGACCCGGCACGATGCCTTGCCGTCGGCGATCGGCCCGCCGACGTGGAGGCCGCGGAGGCCGCCGGCGTGCGCGCCCTCCTGCTGGTCACACCGGGCATCGCCCTCGAGGCGCCGGGCACGGAGCGGATCGGTTCGCTGCGCGATCTGCTCGGCCCGCGCGGCCTCCTCACCAGCGGGCGCTGAGGACGGGACGCCGGACGGGGCGCGTCCGGCGGGGGAGAGCCCGCGCCGCGCCTGGGGGATCGCCCCCGGGTCAGCGGGGAGGAGGGCCGGATCGCCCCCGGTCCGCGCCCGGACCAGGCTGGGAGGTGCCTGAGGGCCACCGGGAACCTGTCCCGGACCGCGCGCTGCGCGGCGCCCGATCCCGAAGGATGCGCTGCCGATGCTCCCCCGTCTCGCCGTCGCCGGACTCCGTCGCGACCTCACCGCCACCGTCGTCCTCGGGATCCTCATGATCGCGTCGGTGATGCTCGCCGCGACCGGAGCCGGACTGCTGACCCGCCTCGCCGGCTCCTCGGACCGCCTGCTCGATCACGCCGACGCCCCTGACCTCGCCCAGATGCACACCGGTGAGCTCGACGACGCCCAGGGGGCCGCCCTGCGCGCGTTCGTCGACGAGCGTCCCGGCATCCTCGCCCACCAGGTGAGCGACCTGGTGACGCTCGACGGCTCCTCGCTGCTCTTCGACGGCGTCTCGCAGGCCGACAGCCTCCAGCAGAACTCCCTGACGGTCCCGACCCCTGAGCGCGACCGCCTGCTGACCGTCGACGGCGACGTCCTGGCCGCGGTCGAGCCCGGGACGGTGTGGATGCCGGTCCTCTACGCCGTCGAGGACGGGCTCGCCGTCGGGGACACGGTGACCGTCTCCGCGCCCGACGGTTTCCGCCTGAGCCTCGAGGTGGCGGGGTTCGTGCGCGACTCCCTCATGAGCACCGCCTTCGCGAGCTCCAAGCGCCTCGCCGTGAACCCGCAGGACCTGCAGGCCGTGGCGGCGAGGACCGGGACGAGGGAGCACCTCATCAGCTTCTGGATCGACGAGGACGTCCTCACCGCTGCGGCCCTGTCGGCGCAGTATGCGGAACGCGCGGAGACCACGGGCGGGGAGGCGGAGACCACGGGCGCAGATGCGGGGGAGAGCGCTGGGACGAGCGCAGGGGTCGCCCTGCCCGCGAACGGGCCCATGCTCGATCGCGGGGCGTTCCGCCTGTTCATGATGATCGGCGAGGGGCTGGTCGCCGGCGCGATGATCCTGATCGCCGTCCTGGTCGCCGCGGTCGGGGCCCTCTGCCTGCGACTCGGCGTGCTCACCGTGCTCGAGCGCGACCGCCCGGAGACCGGGGTTCTGCGGGCGATCGGCGTCCCGGACGGTGCTGTCGCTCGCCTGCATCTGCTGCGCATCGCCCTGGTGTGCGTGCCCGCCGGGCTGCTCGGGCTCCTGGGGGCGCTCCAGCTCGAGCCGGTTCTCGGCGCGCGGCTGACCCGGTTCACCGGCGAGAGCGCGAGCGCTCCCGTCGTGCTCGCCGCCGCGGCGACCTCGCTGCTGATGGTCGCGGCGACCCTCGGGACGACGGCGCTGCTGCTGCACCGACTGCGCCGCGGCAGCCCGGCGTCCCTGCTGCGGACGGGAGGCACGGCTCCGCGTCGGGCACGGCGGGTCCGGCCTCGCACGCGCCGGCCGCTGCTCGCGCGGCGCGGGGTGCCGGCGAGCGCCGTCCTCGCCGTGCGCGGCATCCGTCGCAGCATCGATCGCAGCATGCTGCTGGTCGGCGTCTTCGCCCTGTGCACGATGCTCGTCGTCATCCCGAGCGCGATCGCCACGACGCTCGCATCGCCGAGGATGCTGACCTCCCTGGGCATCGGGCCCGTCGACATCCTCGTCCAGTCCGCCGCGGCGGAGGATGCCGAGGACCGCTTCGCCGCCCTCCGAGAGGAGCTGGCCGAGGACCCGGACGTGCGGGAGACGCGCAGCGATCGGATCATGCGTCGGCAGATGGTCACCGCCGTCGGCGAGCGCATCGCCATGCCCGTCACGGAGGGGGAGCGGGGCGCCCTCGACTCGGAGTACGCGGAGGGGAGGGCACCGACGGTCGAGGGCGAGATCGCCCTGTCCCTGCTCGCCCTCGCGGAGACGGGCACCTCCGTCGGCGACACCCTCACCATGGTCCGCGGCGGGGATGCCGGCACGGCGGTCGAGGTCGAGATCGTCGGCGCCTACCAGGACCTCACCGACGGCGGCGTGACCGCGCGCATCCAAGCGGAGCCGACGGGTGCGCACGCTGCGCAGGGAGAGGCGGAGATGGTCATGCGGCACACGATCGGGATCGTCGTCGCACCCGGCGTCGATGCAGCGACGTTCGCGCGGGAGCTCGCGGAGGCTCATCCGGGCCTCGAGATCGCGGAGACCGAGGAGTATCGCGACCAGCTCCTGGGCTCCCTCGCGGAGCAGATGACCGGTGCATCGCGGATCGCGCTCCTCGCGGCGACGGCCCTCGCCGCGCTGATGAGCGCGATGGTGCTGCGTCTGGAGATCGCGGCCGGACGCGCCTCGATCGCCGTCCAGAGGGATCTCGGTCTCGGCGACGGGCTGGTCATGAAGCGCTTCACGCTGCAGATGCTGATCGTGCTCGCGCTGGGGATCGTCGTCGGAGCGGCCGCGGGGGAGGCGATGGGGCAGGGCCTGCTGAACCTCGCTCTCGAGGCCTCCCTCGCCGGTCCCTCCGGGATGCTCCAGGGGGCGAGCAGGATTCGGCTCGAAGGGATCACCGCGACGACCGCGGCGCTGCTGCCCGCGCTGATGGTGGCCGTCGTCGGCGCGACATCGGTGCTGACCGTCGTCGCGGCGCTGCGAGCAGCGGACAGGAACCGCCGGAGAGAAGGAGCGGAAGGATGAGAGAGATGAGCACGAGCACGAGCACGAGCACGAGCACGGGGGCAGGAGCGGATGTCGTCCTGCGCGCGCAGGGCGTCGAGCAGCGCTTCGGCGAGGTCGAGGTGCTCCGAGGCGTCGACCTCGCGGTGCACCGCGGGGAGATGGTCGCGCTCACCGGCGCCTCAGGCAGCGGGAAGTCCTCGCTGCTGGAGATCCTGGGCGGGCTCGAGCGCCCGACGGGCGGGCAGGTCGAGATCGGCGGGGCCGCGCTCGTCGGCCTCTCCGCGCGGCGCCTCGCCCGCCTGCGGCTGGAGAGGATCGGATTCGTCTTCCAGCAGATCCGTCTGCTTCCCGCCCTGACGCTGCTCGAGAACATCGTGCTGCCGGGGATCGTCGCCGGCCGGGAGCCGCGGGCCGTCGTGCATGCGCGCGCCCGCGCGACGATGGAGGAGCTGGAGATCGGCCATCTGGCGTCGCGGCGCCTGGGGGAGGCCTCCGGCGGTCAGCTGCAGCGCGCCGGGATCTGCCGGGCGCTCATCAACCGGCCCCGGATCCTCCTGGCCGATGAGCCCACCGGCGCCCTGGACGCCGCGGCGACCGGCTCCGTGCTCGACGCCCTCGATCGCCTGCGGCAGGACGGCATGACCATCGTGATGGTCACGCACGAGGCCGACGTCGCCGCCCGGGCGGACCGGGCGCTGCCGCTGGTCGAGGGTCGCCTGGCCCCGGGGGAGGCGCTCTGAGCGGGTGCGCTCAGGCGGCCCGCCCCGCACCGCTGTCGCGGCGCGCGTTGACGATGATCGAGACCAGGACGGAGGAGCCGATTGCGACCAGGATGAACACCAGCGACAGCCAGATCGGGATCTCGGGGATCCGCTGGAGCACCTCGAAGCCCGGGATGAAGCCCAGCGGCGCCTCATGGATCGCATGGACCAGCAGCTTCACGCCGATGAACCCGAGCACCGCGGCGATGCCGTACTGCAGGTAGGTCAGGCGGTCGAGCATGTGGCCGAGCAGGAAGTAGAGCTGGCGCAGGCCCATGAGCGCGAAGATGTTGGCGGTGAAGACCAGGAACGGGTTCCGGGTGACGCCGAAGATCGCGGGGATCGAGTCCAGCGCGAACATGACGTCGGTGATGCCGAGGGTGATGAACACCAGCAGCATCGGCGTGAACATCTTCTTGCCGTCCACCACGGTGCGCAGCTTGTTGCCGTCGTAGTCGTCGGAGACCGAAAGGACCTTCTGGACCCTGCGCATGATGAACGAGTCGGAGTCCTCGTCCTCCTCGCCGAACGCCTGCTTCCATGCGGTGTACAGCAGGAAGAGGCCGAAGAGGTAGAAGATCCCGGTGAAGTTGTCGATGATGACGGCGCCCGCGAGGATGAACAGGCCGCGGGCGATGAGCGCGATGATGATGCCCACCATCAGCGCTTCCTGCTGGTAGCGCCGGGGAACACCGAACTTCGCCATGATGATGATGAAGACGAAGAGGTTGTCGATGCTCAGCGAGTACTCGAGCAGCCAGCCGGTGACGAATTCGGAGGCGGGCGCCGTCCCGCCCACGAAGTAGAGGACGACGGCGAAGGCCAGGGCCAGGCCGACGTAGAAGCCGATCCACGCGGCGCACTCCTTCATGGAGGGCAGGTGCGGGCGCTTGATGACGAGCAGGAGATCGGCGAGGAGGATCGCGCAGAGCACGACCAGCGCCCCGATCTCGAAGCCGAGGTGCAGTTCTCCCATGGGATGTCCTTCGTGGCTCTGGGGGCGGGGTCTCCGAGTCGGAGGAGTCGGAGGAGGCGGGCGGGCACCTCTGCGCGCGACGACGTCGATGCGGGTGCCGCTGGTCAGGCTACCCCTCGTCGCTGGTCTTCACCCCGCACTCGCGAGGGACTCGCCGGGCGCCGGCACCCGCCGGCCGCCTTCGCACGGACGGTATCGTCGAGCCATGGCGATCATCCACCGGGCCCAGATCACCCCGAGCAAGACCGAGGTCCTGCGGGACTTCCTGGCATCCAGGGAGTGGGGGAGCACCGAGGAGATCGAGGTCCTCGGCGCCTACCGCTTCGACGATCCCGACGGGGAGGTCGGTGTCGAATGCCACCTCGTCCGCGCCGGCGACGAGGTGTTCCACCTCCCTCTGACCTACCGCGGCGCACTCTCCGCGGTGATCGAGGAGGCGCCGATCGCGACGATGCAGCATTCGGTGCTGGGGGAGAGGTTCGTCTACGACGGCCTCGCCGACGAGGTCGCGCTGAGCTGCTTCCTGCGTGCCCTGTGCGGAACGCAGCAGCAGGCCGAGCTGGACGTCTACGACGGCGCCACCCAGATCGCGGTGCGACCGCAGAGCGTCCGGCTGAGCCTCGAGACCGATGAGGGCGCCGCGGCGCCGTCGGAGCAGGAGCTCCTGGACGGCGAGGCGTTCACCATCGCGCGGACCGTCGGCGGGCTCGACGGCGCGGTCCGTCTGCGGGCGGCCTGGGACGGCGGGGACGGGATCGTCGCCGCCGTCTGATCAGGATGCGGGGGAGCGGCGCTCCTCCAGCAGGGCCAGATCGCGCCGGATATACCGCAGATGGGCCCATTCCTCCTCGAGGATGACGCGGAGGCAGTCCCCGACGGTCGGCTTCCAGCCGTCGCCGCCCCAGGGATCGCGGCGCTCCTCATCGAGCAGCTCCGCCGACGCGTCGGCGAGGAACGCGGTGACCCTCTGCTGGCGCTCGGCGCGGACGGCGAGGACCTCATCGACCTCCGGCGCCTCGGCGCGGAAGATCGACATGTCGAACCCCATCTCGGCCGCGCCGGTGAAGATCAGCCCGATCTCATGGAACGGCTGCTCTTCGCCGTGGATCCCGCGGCCGAGCCAGGCGTCGGTCGCGAGGATCAGATGCCGCAGCGTCTGGACGAGCGACCATTCGTCCTCGACATGCGCATCGAGCAGTTCCGGGGGAGTCGTGCGCAGCGTCTCCTGCCAGGCGGCCCGCACCGCCTCCCAGCCGTCGCGCAGCCCGTCCGGGGTCGTCGCGCGCTGGAGAGCGCGCCCCGGGAAGCGCCGGTCGAGCTCGGCCTCGACGAGGGGCACCACGTCGACGCCGTTGACGAGGAGCGTGCCGAAGGAGAGATCGTGGCTGTCGATGTCGAGACCGTCGACATCGACGCCGCGCATCGTGACGCCGCGGACGTCGGAGAAGCGCAGCCGGGCGCCGCGGAAGCTCGCGCGGACGAAGCTTGCGCCCGCGAACTCATCGGTGCTGGACCAGGTCGTCATCGTCATGTCCTCCGCCGTCGTGCGTCGAGATCCTGCATGCGCCGACGAGCCTCGTCCGTCGCGGCACCTGCGTCAAGAGCGTTCGTCCTGCCGGCGCATGAAGGTCGGTGGTGTTGCGGAAGATGCCTGGTGGGAGCGCTCCAGGGGAGCACTCCTCGCACTCAACTTTACATAACGTACATTATCGGCGAACAGGTCGTGCGGTGGGAAGGGATGCGACGGGCCGTCGCCCACCGGAGATTCGGCGCATGAAAAAAGGTGATCGCGAGGTTTCGGACTCCCATCCGTGCAGCGTGCCCGAGCACCCGGTGCGGCGCGGAGGGCGCAGTGGGTGCGTCGGCCATCCCGATGGCGCGGCCGTGGCGGGCGCGGCGTCCGGGGGTCGTGCCGCGGTGGACGCCTCGAGCTGCCGACTGCCGACCGGACGTCGCGATGTCCGGCGCGGACGCTCTGTCGCGCCGGTCCGACAGTCCTCCGACGCCTTCTCGGAGTCCTCCGATGTCTCCGGGGCGATGGCTGATCACTCGGAGGCTGCAGGCGTCAGGCTGTCCGGACCTGATTCTCGACAGCTCCGAACATGATGTCGGGATGGTCCTGTCCTTCTCTGCCGTCCCCGAGGTACCGTGAAATATATGAGCAGGGTCACTTCTTGTGGCGTCTTGCGACGAGATTCATGTGGTGCTCACTCGTCCGACCCTTCTCGGACACGTGCGGTCCGTCGCTGCGACACCGTCGTGACCTGTGATGATGCCGCCCCCGAGCAGAGACGGGGCGCTTACGGAACCGAGGTGCGGATTGACGACGACAACTCCCGACAGGGCGGCCGAACCGGGCGCCGCTCCCCCGTCGCCCGTCGGATCCCGCGACGCCGCCCCCGTCCGCCGCCGACGCGGGATCTCCGCCCGCGCACGGCGCGACGCGATCTGGTTCCTCGTCCTCGCCGCCCCGAACATCCTGCTGATCGCACTGTTCACCTATCGGCCGCTGCTGACGAAC
Source organism: Brachybacterium netajii (SeqCode) (assembly GCF_054114245.1). NCBI lineage: Bacteria > Bacillati > Actinomycetota > Actinomycetes > Micrococcales > Dermabacteraceae > Brachybacterium > Brachybacterium netajii (SeqCode). Next base: position 248,537 of record NZ_JBSYXB010000002.1, read on the forward strand.
ATCTCCTACTCGATGCTCGACTGGACCCTCGGCTCCACGTCGGCGACCTTCATCGGTCTGGACAACTACCGCGAGTTCTTCACCTCCGACGCCGGCCTGACGAGCCTGCGCATCACCGTCGTGTTCACGCTCGTGACCGTCGGCGGATCCATGCTCCTGGGCCTGCTGCTGGCCCTCGCCCTGAACGCGAAGCTGCCCGGCACCACCCTCGCCCGTGCTGCGGCCTTCGCCCCGTACGTGCTCTCCGGCGTCGGCGTCGGCCTCGTCTGGCTGTTCATCTTCGACCCGAACTTCGGCGCGCTCGCCTGGGTCCTCCGCCAGATCGGGCTGTCGAGCCCGCAGTGGGTGCTCGACCCGACGATGGCGCTGATCATGGTGATGATCGTGTACGTCTGGAAGAACCTCGGCTACTGCGCGATCGTCTACCTCGGCGGCTTGCAGTCCCTGCCCGAGGAGATCATGCAGGCGGCCGCCCTCGACGGCGCGGGCACGGTGCGCCGCTTCTGGTCGATCTCGCTGCCGCTGCTCTCCCCCACCACGTTCTTCCTGCTGATCACGACGATGCTCTCGAGCCTCCAGGCCTTCGACATCCTCCGTGTCATGACGCCCACGGGGCGCGGCACCAACGCCCTGATCTTCGAGTCCTACCTGCAGGCCTTCGGCGGCTACTCGCGGGCCGGATACTCCGCAGCGATCTCGGTGGTGCTCTTCGTGATGCTCATCGTCATCACCGTCGTCCAGATCCGCTATGTCGAGAAGAAGGTGCACTACGCATGAGCGCCGCCACCGCCCCCGCCGTCCGCTCCCGCCGCAACGGCCCCTTCTCGCAGCAGAACATCGTCGCCACGCTCGCCGGCGGCTACCTGCCGCTGCTCGTGGCGACCGCGATCGTCGTGCTCCCGCTGCTGTGGATGGTCGTCAGCTCGTTCAAGTCGCCGCACGAGATCCTGTCCCAGGACCTCCACGTCCTGCCCGCCGACCCCACGCTCGAGAACTATCGCGTGGCGATGACGAGCGTGCCGATCCCGCGCTTCTTCCTGAACTCGCTGTTCATCACGATCGTCGCCTCGACCATCAAGCTCACCCTCGCGATGCTGACCGCGTACGCGCTGGTCTTCGTCCGCTTCCCCTTCAAGCGGATCATCTTCGTCGGCATCCTCGTCGCGCTGATGGTCCCCCCGCAGGTCGCGATCCTGCCCAACTACGTGCTGATCGCCGGCTGGGGCGGGGTGAACACCTACTGGGGCATCATCCTCCCGGGCCTTGGCACCGCTTTCGGCACCTTCCTGCTGCGCCAGTACTTCATGACGATCCCGCCGTCGATCCTCGAGGCCGCCTCGATCGACGGCGCCGGGCACTGGCGCACCCTGTGGCGCATCGTCGCCCCGATCTCGCTGCCTTCGATCGCGACCGTCGCGCTGGTGACGATCGTGTCCGAGTGGAACGACTACATCTGGCCGCTGATCATCACCACCGAGTCCTCGATGATGACGCTCCCCGTGGGCCTGACGACCCTCCAGAACTCCGAGGGGAACACCGGCTCCGGCTGGGGCATCCTCATGGCCGGCACCGTCGTCGTGATCGTCCCCGTGCTCGTCGTCTTCGCGCTCCTGCAGCGGTACATCGTCTCCGGCCTGACCCAGGGAAGCGTCACCGGCTGAGACCCTCCGTCTCCCCCGTCCGTCGGCGACGCCCTGCCTCCGGCTCCGACCCTCGACCTCTCCTCGACCCTGACCATGCCCCCGACCATGCCCAGAAACCCTCACCCTCATCCTCAGCCTGACCCACCCTCGAAAGGATCCCCCATGACCATCCAGCTCCCCTCCCGCCGTTCCGGCCTGCACCTCCCCTCGCGCCGCAACGTCCTCGGCCTCGGCGCCCTCGGAGCCGGCCTCGGCGCCCTCGCCGCCTGCGGCGGCCCCTCCGTCGGCGGATCCGACAGCTCCGACTCCGGCAGCTCGGCCGCCGAGGAGATCGACTACTCGAGCATCGAGCCCGCCACCGAGATCGACTTCTGGACCAACCACCCGGGCGGTTCGAAGGACGTCGAGGCCGAGCTCATCGCCAAGTTCACCGAGGAGACCGGCATCACGGTCAACCATGTGACCGCGGGCTCGAACTACGAGGAGATCGCGCAGCGCTTCCAGACCGCGCAGGCGGCGAACTCGGGCCTGCCCGCCGCCGTCGTCCTGAGCGACGTGTGGTGGTTCCGCTACTTCATCAACGGCAACATCGTCGCCCTCGACCCGCTGATCGACCAGATCGGCATCGAGGTCGACGACTACCGCGACGCCCTCGTGGCGGACTACCAGTACGACGGCAAGCAGTGGGCGCTCCCCTACGGCCGCTCGACGCCGCTGTTCTACTACAACAAGCAGCACTTCGCCGACGCCGGCCTCGAGGATCGCGCTCCCGAGAGCTGGGAGGAGTTCGAGGAGTGGGCTCCGCAGCTCACGCAGGGGCAGACCGCCTACATGTACCCCGACCTCGCCGGCTACGCCGGGTGGACGCTGCAGAACGTCCTCTGGGGCCGCGGCACCGCCTGGTCCGACGAGTGGACGCTCACGGTCAACGCGCAGGAGACCATCGACGCCATGCAGTGGGTCCAGGACTCGATCTACGACTCCGCCTGGGGCGAGGTCGCCTCCTCCGACTCCGCGGACACCTTCGCCGCCGGCGTGTGCTCGACGACGATCGCCTCCACCGGCTCCCTCGTCGGCGTGCTCGAGGCCGCTGACTTCGAGGTCGGCGTCGGCTTCCTCCCGGCCGGTCCGGTCGACGGCCCGGTCTGCCCGACGGGCGGCGCCGGCCTCGGCATCCCCTCGGCCATCACCCCCGAGGAGCAGCTCGCCGGCGCCATGCTGATCGAGTACATGGGCCGCCCCGAGTCCACGGTCGCCTTCTCCGGCGCGACCGGCTACATGCCGCTGCGCAAGAGCGCGGACATCTCCGAGCTGCTCGCGACCACGCCGCAGATCCAGACCGCGATCGACCAGCTCGAGGTCACCCGCACCCAGGACTACGCGCGCGTGTTCCTCCCCGGCGCCGACCAGGAGATGGCGAACGCCGTCGCCGGCTTCGCCACCTCCCAGGGCGATGTCGCCGAGTCGCTCAACGCGCTCCAGGAGACCCTCGAGGGCATCTACACCAAGGAGGTCGAGCCCAAGCTCTGACCGTCCTCGCGATGCAGGAGCGCCCCGCCGTCACGGACGGCGGGGCGCTCCCGTCTCTGCGGGGCCGGAAGCGAGGGCTCAGGCGCTCTCGACGGCGGCCGCCTCGCGCAGGCGCTGCTGGTAGGTGGGGTCGGTGCGCTTGAGCCAGCGGATGACGCGCGAGGTCACCGGGATCATCGCGTACTGCACCAGGACCTTGTAGACGAAGCCGAGGACGGTGTACTCGGCCCACTGCTCGATCGAGGTGATGCCGATCGCCGCGGAGGCGATCGTGCAGAAGAGGATGGTGTCGACGAGCTCGCCGAGGCCGCTCGAGGCGAACAGCCGGCCGATCAGGCCCGGCTCCCCGCTGCGACGCTTCATGCGGCCGACGACGAAGGAGTTCAGCGACTGGCCGGCGAGGAAGCCGACGAGTCCGGCGAGGACCACGATCCAGACGGGGCCGAGGGCGACCTCGAGAGCCGCCTGCTTCGCGAGGCCGTACTCGTCCGGGAAGGGCGGCAGCGCGATGATCACCCAGTAGGCGACGGAGGCGAGGATCGAGGCGGCGAAGGTGGTGAGGATGGCGCGGCGGGCGGTGCGCGGCCCGTACAGCTCGGTGACGATGTCGCCGAGGACGTAGGCCAGGGGGAAGAGGAAGAAGCCGCCGTCGGTGATGATCTCGAACCCTGTGCCGGGCACGTTCCCGAAGCTGACGCCCTTGGCGGCTCCGATGCCCGAGAGGATCACCACCGCGACCATGGCGGCGAGGAGGATGTCGAAGTGCGAGCTCCCCCGGTCGGCGTAGACGGCGCCGGCCGGGCGTCCAGACACGGGCGGGAGGGTGCGGGGACTGATCTGATCTGCAGTGTTCACCGGGGCAGGCTACACAGCGCCCGGCCCCCTCGCCGAGCGCGCGTGACCGGGACGATCAGATGCCGTGCGCGTCGTAGTCGGCGCTCGAGACGAAGCTCTCGAACTGCGCCTCGTCGCCGTGCCAGAGGATCGAGTCGCCGGCGAAGGGGCCGGCGTCCGAGTACTGCCACAGGTCCCAGGCCCACCAGTTGCCGGGCAGGTTCGTCGGGGCCGTGGACTGGTAGGCGGCGAGGACGAGGGGCGTGTTCGTCGGGGTCCAGTCCCCCACCACGTCGTCCCACCAGTGCGCATTGGTGTAGACGACGGGGCGACGGCCCACGAGGTCGCGGTAGCGGACGAGGAACGTGGAGATCCATTCCCGCATCTCCTGCCGGGAGAGGCCGTAGTCGCGGGGCAGGCTCCCGTACGCCTCGAAGTCGACCATGCCGGGCAGGGTGATGCCGTCGGCCGTCCAGGAGCCGCCATGGGCGAGGAAGAAGTCGACCTGCTCCTCGGGGCCGCCGGAGTCGGGGCGGGCGAAGTGGTAGCCGCCGCGGATGATGCCCGCGTTCGTCGCGCCGATGTAGTTGGTGTTGAAGGAGCCGTCACGGTAGCTGCGGCCCTCGGTCGCCTTGATCCAGGCGAAGCGGGAGCCGCGGGAGATCTGCGATGCCCAGTCGACGGTCCCCTGCCACCCGGAGACGTCCTGGCCGCGGATCCCTCCGGCGGCGCTGGCGGCGACGGGGATCGCGGCGCCTGCGACGGTGAGGGCGGCGGCGCCGGCCGCTCCCATCACCCCGCGGCGCAGGACGGAGCGCCGTCCCTCGTCGATCACGGGCGGCGTGGCGGCATGGCGCGGTCGGTACGAGGACATCGGGTGCTCCTGGGGAAGGGGAAGCAGGGGACGCCGGATGGGACGACCGTCACATCCGAGCCCCCACCGTACGGGCCGACCCCTTGGTGACGGCACTCTCCAATCCCCTGGCGTGTCGCAGGTCGGGCCCCGCGGCCCAGTCTCTGCGGCCCAGTCTCCGCGGCCCAGCCCTGCCGCTCAGCCCTCGAGGGCGCCGAGGTCGGTGGCGCGGGCGGGCTCTCCGGGCTCGCTCGGGAGGGTGAGGAAGGCGTGCACGGTGCGCAGGATCATCACCGAGGCGAGCTCCGTGATGTCGCGGCCGTCGAGATGCTCGCGCAGCAGGAGGTCCGTGAAGATGCCGACGATCAGCTGGGCCAGGTCCTCCGTCGGTACGGCGAGGCGGTAGGGCGAGATCTCCAGGCCGAGCTCGATCAGGCGGCCGATCTCGTCGCGCATGAGGCTGCGCTGGACGATGAGCTCCGCCCGGTAGGTCTCGTCGCGCAGCGAATGGGTGACCGCCTCGGAGTACAGCAGGTACCACTGCCGTCCGTAGGGCCGGATCGCCTCGAAGACGGCGACCAGGACGATCGCGTCGTCGTAGTCGTCGAGCGGGGCGCAGGGGTTCGCGAGCGGAATCGCGCGCTGCGCCGCCTCGCGCACCTTCTCGCGCAGCTCGGCGGTGACCGCGGAGAAGAGCTCGATGAAGACCTCCTCCTTGTCGGAGAAGTTCGAGTAGAACGCGCCGCGCGTGAATCCGGCGGCCTTCGTGAGGTCGTCCACCGTCGCCCCGTCGAGGCCCTTCTCGACGAAGACGTTCAGGGAGGCGCGCACGAGCCGCGTGCGGGTGTTCTCCTTGCGCCGCGTGCCCGGGGCCTCGGGCATCGGGTCGAACAGATCGGTCATGGCTCCTCGCGGGGTCGGAAGCCGACAGGCGGTGCCGGTCGGTGGCGGAGGTGATCCACGCCGCATGCCTCCCTGGGAGACCGGCATGGGATCGGAGCGCTAGTATCGCACCGATACATTCGTGTATCCAGTGCGTCGCTGTCTTGAGGTGAGGTGGAGCGCGGCCGGCCACGGCCTTCCCGCTCCCCCGCCCAGCGCCACGATGCGCCCGCCCATCGCTCCCCGCCCTCGCCCCTGGAGGCCGTGTGTCCTCGTCCCTGTACCGCCTCGGCCGCGCCATGGCCGCCGCGCGCTGGAAGGTCGTCGCCGTCTGGACCGTGCTGATGGTCGCCGTCGGCGCCCTCGCCGTCGGCCTCGGCGGCAGCTTCTCGACCGCCTTCGAGATCCCCGGCACCGAGGCCCAGGCCGGCATCGACAGCCTCGACACCCGCTTCCCCGAGATGGCCGGCGCCAGCGGCCAGATCGTCTTCCTCACCGAGGACGGCAGCGCCGTCGACGACCAGCAGGACGCGATCGACGCCGTCATGGAGCAGATCGCCGACGTCCCGGACGTCGAGGTCGCCCCCTCGCCCTTCGACGAGACCTCCCCGGGCATCCGCGACGAGGCGGGGACCGCGATCATCGCCCAGGTCCAGATGGACGGGCAGATCGGCGACTACTCCATGGACTCCGTCGAGGAGATCCAGCGGATCGTCGACGACGTCGCCGCCGAGCATCCCGGCCTCGAGGCCCGCCTCGGAGGCACCATCCTCCAGAGCGCGGAGATCCCCTTCGGCATCGGCGAGGTCGTCGGCATCCTGCTGGCGCTGATCATCCTCGCGGTCGTGTTCCGCTCCTTCGTCCCCGCCGCCATCCCGATCGTCACCGCCGTCGTCGGCGTCGGCATCTCGATGATGGCGCTCATGGCCCTCGCCTCCGGCCTGGAGATCCCCTCGGTCACCACCTCGCTCGGCGCGATGCTCGGCCTCGCCGTCGGCATCGACTACGCCCTGTTCATCCTCTCCCGCCACCGCGACCAGCTCGCGCGCGGGGCCGACGTGCGCGAGTCCGTCGGCGAGGCGCTCGCGACCTCCGGCAGCGCCGTCATCTTCGCGGGCCTGACGGTGATCGTCGCGCTCGTCGGCCTGTTCGTCACCGGCATCCCCTTCCTGACGGTCATGGGCGTCGCCGCCGCCGGCACCGTCGCGCTGTCCGTCGTCGTCGCCCTGACCCTGCTCCCCGCGATCATGGGGATCCTCGGCGAGAGGCTGCGGCCCCGCCGCATCCGCCGCCTCATGGCGGAGCACGGCGGGACGCTCCCCGAGGAGCACGCCGACAGCGTGGAAGGCAGCGAGGAGGGCGGCGAGGCCGACGGCGAGGGGGCCGGAGAGCGCGCGACGCAGTCGGCGACCTCCCTCGGCGCCCGCTGGGTGCGCCTGGTCACCAAGGTGCCGGCGGTGACGATCCTCCTGGTCGTCCTCGCGCTCGGCTCCCTCGCCATCCCCCTCAAGGACCTCGAGCTCGCCCTCCCCGACCAGGGCACCGAGGAGGTCGGCACCCCCGCGCGCGACACCTACGACCTCATCGCCGAGCGCTTCGGCCCCGGCTACAACGGCCCCCTCCTGGTCACTGCCGACATCATCAACACCGACGACCCGCTGCAGGTCGTCGAGGACCTCGAGGCCGAGATCGCCGCGATGGACGACGTCCGGGAGATCCAGATCGCGACCCCCAACCGGGGCGCCGACCTCGCCGTCATCTCCGTCATCCCCGAGGGCGGTCCCACCGAGCAGTCCACCAAGGACCTCGTCCAGGCGCTCCGCGACGCCGCCGACGGATGGGAGGAGGAGCACGGCATCTCCGACATCACCGTCACCGGCGCCGCCGCCGTCGGCATCGACACCACCGACAAGCTCTCCGCCGCCCTGCTCCCCTTCGGCATCCTCGTCGTCGGCCTCTCCCTGATCCTGCTCGCCCTCGTCTTCCGCTCCGTCTGGGTTCCGATCAAGGCATCGCTGGGCTACCTGCTCTCCGTCGGCGCCGCCTTCGGCGTCACCGCCATGGTCTTCGAGTACGGCTGGTTCAACGCGCCCCTGAACGTCACCGTCAACGGACCCGTCGTCGCCTTCATGCCGATCATGGTCATGGGCGTCCTGTTCGGCCTCGCCATGGACTACGAGGTCTTCCTCGTCTCCCGCATGCGCGAGGAGTACGTCCGCACCGGCGACGCCCGCGGCGCCATCGAGCGCGGATTCACCGGCAGCGCCCCCGTCGTCATCGCCGCCGCCCTCATCATGACCAGCGTCTTCGCGGGCTTCGTCACCTCCGGCTGGTTCATGCTGCAGCCGATCGCGGTCGCGCTCGCCGTCGGCGTGCTGGTCGACGCCTTCGTCGTGCGCATGACTCTGGTCCCCGCGGTGCTCGCCCTGCTCGGCGACCGCGCCTGGTGGCTCCCGGGCTGGCTCGACCGCCTGCTGCCCACCGTCGACGTCGAGGGCGAGGGCCTCGCCGCCGTCCTCGAGCACCGCCACTGGACCGAGATCCACGGCGAGACCGCGCTGCGCCTCGAGGACACGGTGGCGCCGCTGATCGGCGCGGACGGCACCCTCGGCCCGCTCACGGGGGCCGTCTCCCCCGGCACGCTGCTGCTCGTGCGCAGCCCCGACGACGCCGCCCGCCGCACCTTCCTCGAGCTCGCCTCCGGGCGCCTCCAGCCGATCTCGGGGCTGCTCGCCCTCCACGACAGCCTCGCCCCCGATGACCTCGGCGCCATGCAGGCGCAGGTCCATCGCATCGGCGAGGGCGAGGACATGATCGCCCGGATCACCGGCATCGAACGCGTCGAACGGGCCGGCACCGGTCGGGACGTGCACGCCGTCGTCGTCATCGACGACGCCGCGGACCTCGCCCGCCCCGCCGTCCTCGCCGCCGGCGCAGTCGATCGCCTCGAGGGCCTCCTGCGCGACGGCGCCGCCGTCATCGTCGGCTCCCCCGGCGACGACGACGCCGCGACCGCCGAGATCGAGCGCGCGATCATCGACCGGCTCGACGACCCCGCCCGCTGCATCGCGCTGCGCGTCGAGCGCAGCCATCCCGTCGACACCGCCTCTGCCGCCGTCCCCGGCGCTGCCTCCGACCACGACTCCGACACCGCCTCCGAAGGAGCCCTGGCATGACCGCCACCGGCCGCCCGTCCCTCCGGCATCCCCGCTCGCTCATCGTCATCCTGCTGCTGCCGCTGCTCGTGGTCGGCGTCGGGATGTGGGCCCTGACCGGACGCCTCGACAAGCTCGACGAGGTCCCCGCGGCCGTCGTCAACCTCGACGAGGGCACCGTCATGGAGGTCGACGGCGTCGAGCAGACGGTCCCGCTGGGCCGCGCGCTCGCCGGGGCGCTCACGCAGCCCGGCACCGCCTCCGCGACCGACGACTCCGACGTCTCCGACGACGAGGTCTCCTCGATGCTCGACGGCGCCGGCTTCGACTGGCGGCTGACCACCGAGGAGGACGCCGAGGCCGGGCTGAAGGACGGCACCTACGCCGCCGTCGTGGTCATCCCCGCGGACTTCTCCGAGGACCTCGCCTCGATCGGCTCGACCGACGCGGTGCAGGCGCGCATCGAGGTCCGCACCAACGACGCCTCCGGCGCGCTCGAGGGCGCGATCGGCAGCGCCGTCGGCTCCGCGGCCGCGAGCTCGATGGGCACGACCTTCACCGAGCAGTACCTCGACGGCATCTACGTCGGCTTCAACGACCTCCAGGAGAGCTTCTCCGAGGCCGCCGACGGCGCACAGGACCTCGCCGACGGCGCCTCCGACCTCTCCGACGGCACCGGCGAGCTCGCCGACGGGACCGCCGACCTCTCCGACGGCGCCGACCAGCTGGCCGACGGCGCCTCCGACCTCTCCGAGGGCACCGGCGAGCTCGCCGACGGGAGCGCCCAGCTGGCCGACGGCACGGGCGCTCTCGCGGACGGCCTCGACCAGCTCGCGACCGGCGCCGACGCGCTCGACTCGGGCACCCTGGGGCTGGCCTCGGGCCTCTACGACCTCGCCGACGGCACCGAGGACCTCGCCACCGGCGTCGACGGCATCGACACCGCCCTGAACGGCGACGGCTCCGCCGAGAACCCCGGCATCGTGGGCGGGGCGCAGCAGCTCGCCGACGGCCTCGCCGGCTCCGGCACCGCCGAGGACCCGGGACTCGTCGCAGGCGCCGACGCGCTCGCCGACGGCACCGACGAGCTCGCCGCCGGGGCCTCCGATCTCTCCGACGGCGCCAGCACCTACGCCGACGGCGTGCAGACCGCCTACGACGGGCTCGCGCAGGGCCTCGCGGGCGACGGCACCGCCGAGAACCCCGGCATCGCCGGGGGCGCGAGCGGACTCGCCGACGGCGCCACCGCGCTCTCCAGCGGCGCCGCCGCGCTCGGCACCGGTTCCCAGCAGGTCGCCGACGGCGCCGCACAGCTCAGCGGGGCCCTCGACGGCCCCCTCAGCGCCGAGCAGCCCGCGGAGCTCTCCTCCATGACGGACGCCGCCGCCACGGTGACCGAGCAGTGCACCGCCGAGGGCGATGCGGCGCTGTGCATGCAGGCCGCACAGGTCCTCGCCGGCTATTCCGCCGCCGTCGACCAGGGCCTGCACGGGGACGGCACCGCCGAGAACCCGGGCCTCGTCGCCGCGACGCAGGGCCTCGCGACCGGCATCGCCGGCGACGGCACGGCGGAGAACCCGGGCATCGTCGCGGGCGCCGAGCAGCTCGCGACGGGTGCGACCTCGCTCTCCGAGGGCGCGACCGCCCTCTCCGACGGCCTGGACCAGGCCTTTCTCGGCGACGGCTCTGCCGAGAACCCCGGCCTGGTCGGCGGAGCGGACTCCCTCGCCGACGGGGCCGAGCAGCTGTCCACCGGCACCGGCGACCTCTCCGACGGCGCCCGCGGCCTCGCCGACTCCCTGCCGGCCGTCGTCGACGGCGTCGCGCAGCTGAGCGACGGCCTCGGCCAGCTCGGCGACGGCGCCTCGCAGCTCTCCGAGGGAGCGGGCCAGCTCGCCGACGGCTCCCGGCAGAGCGCCGACGGCGCCTCGCAGCTCTCCGACGGAGCGGGGCAGCTCGCCGACGGGACGCGCCAGAGCGCGGACGGTGCGAGCGATCTCGCCGACGGCACCTCCGAGCTCGCCGACGGGACCGCGACCCTCGCCGACGGGGCGACCGGCCTCGCCGACGGCACCCGGGAGCTCGCCGACGGCACCTCCGAGCTCGCCGACGGGGCCGCGGAGCTCGACGACGGCGCCGGGCAGCTCGCCGACGGCTCGCAGGAGATGGCCGACGGGCTCGCCGACGGCGCCGACCAGATCCCCACCTACACCGAGGCCGAGCGCGAGAGCATGTCGGCCATGGGCGCCGCGCCCGTCGGCTCGTCCACCACCCGGTCGAACGAGGCCTCGGGGGCCGCCACCGCGACCTTCCCCTTCGTGGTCGCGCTCGCGCTGTGGCTCGGCGCCTTCGCCGTGTTCCTGCTGCTGCCGGCGCTCTCCCGCCGGCTGCTCGCCTCCGCCGTGCCGATGTGGCAGGTGGTGCTGCGCTCGATGCTGCCGGGCCTCGCGATCGTCGGCGCGCAGGCGATCGCCGTCCTCGCGGTCCTCACCGCGATCGGCATCGACCCGGTCTCCCCTCTCGCGGTGGGGCTGATCACCCTGGCGGGCGCGGCCATGTTCGTGGCCGTCCACCAGGCGCTGCTGGCCGTGTTCGGGGAGCGGACGGGCCGGGTGCTGTCCGTCCTGCTGCTCGTGCTCCAGGTCGTGATCCTCACGGGGATCCTGCCCACGGCGACCGCCCCCGCGGCGCTGCAGGCGATCAGCGGCTTCATGCCGATCTCGATCGTCAGCCAGGGGCTGGTGCACGCCTCCCTCGGCGGCACGGTCACCTCCACCTCCGCGACCCTGCTGACGATCATCGCCTGGTTCGCGGGCGCGCTCGCGGTGGCGCTCGTCGCCTCCCGCGGCGCGCGGATGCTGCGGCCCTCGCACGGGAAGCTCCCGGTGGACTCCCGCAAGGAGCCCGTCGCCGCCTGACCGCACCCCGGTCCCGCCGCCCCGTCGGTCCCGCCGGCGGGGCGGCGCGGTCAGCGGAAGTCGCGGGAGGAGCCGGCGGCGACGAGGTCGAGCGGGGCGACGTCGTCGGCCACGAGGCTCACCGCTCCCGAGGCGTTCTCGACGATGCCCCGCAGCACGACCGTGCGGGAGGTGCGCAGCAGCGCCCGGTGCCGGGTCCAGAAGCCCTCGGAGCAGATCACGTTGAGGATCCCGGTCTCGTCCTCGATGCCGAGGAAGGTGACGTTGCCGGCGGTCATGGGCCGCTGACGGTGGGTGATCACGCCGGCGGTCCGGACCCGCGAGGAGTCCTCGACGTCCCGCAGGGCGCGGATCGGGAGCACGCCGTCGGCTCCGAGGCGCTCCCGCACCAGCGCCATCGGATGATCGGCCAGGGTGATGCCCGTGGCCCAGGCGTCGGCGGAGGCGAGCTCGGCGTCGCTCATGCCCGGGAGCATCGGTGCGCGGGCTCCGACGCTCAGGTGCGGGAGCGTCTCCGGGGACTCCTGCGCGGCGGCTCCCGCGGCCCACAGGGCGCGACGCCGCGAGGAGGCGAGAGCATCCAGGGCCCCGGCGGTCGCGAGCGCCTCCAGCTGGCGGGCGCTGAGCGACACCCGGCGGGCGAGGTCGGGGACGTCGGCGAAGGCTCCCCCGCGCTCGCGCTCGGCGACGATCCGCTCGGCGAGGGCGGTGCCGATCCCCCGCACCTGGTCCAGGCCGAGGCGGATGGCGGGCCCGCGCGCGGCCGCCTCCCCCTGCACCTGCGGTCCCGGCGCGTCGCCGTCGATCCGGTAGGGCCGATGCTCGTCGTCGGTCTCCAGATCGGTGCGGGCGCGGCTCGCGAGCACGTCGGGGCCGCGGGTGAGCACGCCGTGGCGGCGGGCGTCGGCGACGAGGGACTGCGGCGAGTAGAAGCCCATGGGCTGGGAGCGCAGCAGCGCGGCGGTGAACGCGGCCGGGTAGTGGCACTTCAGGTACGAGCTCGCGTACACGAGATACGCGAAGGAGTAGGCGTGGGACTCGGGGAAGCCGTAGTTCGCGAAGGCCAGCAGCTTGCGGTGGATCGCCTCGGCGTCCTCCCCGACGATGCCATGGTTCGCCATCCCCGCGAAGAGGGCGTCGGAGAGCTCGAGCATCTTCTCGGTGGAGCGCTTGGAGCCCATGGCCCGGCGCAGGCGGTCGGCCTGGGCGGGGGTGAAGTCGGCGACGTCGACGACCATCTGCATCAGCTGCTCCTGGAACAGCGGGATCCCGAGCGTCCGTCCGAGGGACCTCTCCAGCAGCGGATGCAGGAAGGTGACCTCCTCCTCGCCCGCGCGGCGCCGGATGTAGGGGTGCACGGAGCCGCCCTGGATGGGGCCGGGGCGGATCAGCGCGACCTCGACCACGAGGTCGTAGAACTCGCGCGGCCGCAGCCGCGGGAGGGTCGAGATCTGGGCGCGGGACTCCACCTGGAACACGCCCACGCTGTCCCCCTCGCAGAGCATGTCGTAGACCGCGGGGTCCTCCTGCGGGAGGGTGCGCAGCTCGAACTCCTGCCCGTGGTGCTCGGCGACGATCCGCAGCGCATGGTCCAGCGCCGTCAGCATCCCCAGCCCCAGCAGGTCGAACTTGACGAGCCCGGCGTCGGCGCAGTCGTCCTTGTCCCATTGCAGGACGGTGCGGTCCGCCATCGCCGCCCATTGCACGGGGCACACCTCGATCACGGGGCGGTCGCACAGCACCATCCCGCCGGAGTGGATGCCCAGGTGCCGGGGCGCGTCCCGCAGGCGGCGGGCCAGGGCGACGACGTCGGAGGGGACGTCGGCCTCGTCGAGGGAGGAGAAGGAGCGCTCGATCCGCTTCGAGAAGGCGTCCTGGGAGCCCGTGTCGTAGCCGAGCGCGCGGGCGGCGTCCCGCACGGCCAGCTTCGCGCGATAGGTGATGACGTTGGCGACCTGGGCGGCGTTCTCCCTCCCGTAGCGGTCGTAGACGTGCTGGATGACCTCCTCGCGGCGGTCGGAGGCGATGTCCACGTCGATGTCCGGCGGGCCGTCCCGCTCCGGGGCGAGGAAGCGCTCGAACAGCAGGTGATGGCCCACGGGCTCCACAGCGGTGATCCCCAGCGCGTAGCAGACGGCGCTGTTGGCGGCCGATCCGCGGCCCTGCGCGAGGATCCCCTCGCGGCGGCAGAAGTCCATGATCTCGTGGACGATCAGGAAGTACCCCGGGAAGTGCAGGTCGCCGATGACCTGCAGCTCGTGGTCGATCTGCGCCCAGGCACCGGGGACCCGCTCCGGATTCTCCGGACGTTCCGGATGCTGGGGATCGGGGCGCGGACCGTAGCGCTCGCGGCCCTCGACCTCGACCAGCTCCCGCAGCCAGCTGGTCTCGTCGTGCCCCGCGGGCACCGGGAAGGGAGGCAGATCGGGGGCCAGCAGGCGCAGGTCCAGGGCGCACTCCGCACCGATCCGGGCGGCCTCCGCGACGGCGCGGGGATAGCGCGGCAGCAGCTGCAGCATCTCCTCGCCGCTGCGCAGATGGCAGGGCCGCGAGGAGAGATGCGGGTCGGCCTCCTCGAGCGGGACGCCGGCCCGCAGCGCCGCATGGGCGTCGGCCAGGCGCTTGTCCGCCGGTCGCGCGCCGTGCGCGTTCGTCGTCGCGACGACGGGGAGGACCGTCTCGTCGAGGCCCCGCTCCTCGCGCACCAGGCGGGCGCCCTGGACCAGGGCGTCGTGGAGCTCATCGGCCTCCGCTCCCCCGCCGACGATCAGCTCGACGGCGACATTGCCCTCCCCGAACAGGTCCAGCAGGCGGGCGATCTCCGTGGCGGCGGCCAGCGCCGCGCCCTCGAGATCCCCGGTCGCCAGCGCTGCGGCGGCGGCCCGGGGCACGGCGCCCTTGCGGCAGCCCGTGAGGATCTGCCAGCGGCCCTCGCGGGCGAGCCGCGAGAGCTCGGACAGGCGGTAGCGGGGGGTGCCCTTCGTGCGGCCCTCCAGGTGGGCGCGCGCGATCGCCGCGGACAGCGACCGGTAGCCCTCGTCGTCGCGCACGAGCACGAGCAGGTGCTCGCCGTCGGGATCGGGGACGCCGGTGCGGGGCGCGGAGAGCACGGGGACGGTGCCGGCGGTGCTCGCGCCGGGCTCGAGACCCAGGGTCAGCTCCGCGCCGAAGACGGTGGCGATCCGCTGCTCGGCGGCGGCGCGGAAGAAGCGCACCGCCCCGGGCAGGCCGTCGTGGTCCACGAGGGCGAGGGCGCGCAGGCCCAGCCGGGCGGCCTGATCGACCATCTCCTCAGGGCTGGAGGCGCCGTCGAGGAAGCTGAAGTGCGAGTGGGCGTGCAGCTCGGCGTACTCGACCATCTGCGCGGGACGGTAGGGATCCGGCGCGCGGCCGGTGCGTTCGACGACGATCGGCGGGGAGACGAGCTCCGCCGGACGGTCCGAGAGGATCGCCTCGATGTCCTTCCACGCGGGCGGCCCGAGGAACCAGCGGCTCATGGGCGGCCTCCGCCGGTCGGGCCCTTGCCGGCCGGGGCTTCGTCGGCAGGGACCCCGCTCATTGGGCCCCTGTCGGCCGGGGCCTCATCGGGAGAACGATGACACGCATCGCACATTGCATCGAATACCCCTAGTACACATGAATAGTGCTGTATGGCGCGCGTCAGTCCCGCCGTGTGTGTATTTGTGTGTAAAGACCTCCTGTCGATCGCCTCGGCTGTGCCGGTGGCGTCGGTCGTGCTCGGCGCATCAGCTCTATCGGTCATGTCAGTCATAGAGGCCTTCGATCGTCCAGACGCCGGCGCGCGAGAGCGCCAGCAGGCCGACGCTCTCACCGCTCGCTGCGCCCACCAGGAGCTGCAGGCGGGCACCGCGATGCCCCTCCGTCGTCCACCAGCGCTCGTCGACGACGGCGGGCGCCCCGTGCGCGAGCACGGGATGCTCCGTGCCGCGACGCAGTCCCGCCCGCTCGAGCGCCGGCGCCGCGGGATCCTCGAGGCGCAGCAGCGACGGCGGAGCGCTGAGCAGCCCGCGGGCGGTGACCACGACGGGCGCGCCGTCCGCGTCCAGCAGCTGCGCTCCCGGCCGCTCGCGGAAGACCGTCGCCGGCGCAGGACGCGGCAGCGAGCCCGGCCAGGGCCCCTCCCTCCGTGCAGGGCGCTCGCTGCGCCAGGGCACCAGGCGCACCTCGTCGACGAGCAGACGGCCGCCGACGAGCGCCGGCACCTGCACGGCCTCCTCCCCGGCGAGGCCCTGCGCACGGGCGAAGGCGCGCTCCGCCCGCTGCGCCGCCTCCCCGGCGCTCCCCCAGAGCGCGGGCGCGCTCTCCCCCGCCGGGGCCAGCTGCGCGGGCTCGAGCGCGATCCGCACGATCGCGCCGGTCGCGGGCCCGCCCAGCCGCGCCCGGGTGATCCAGCCGTCGCACTGCCAGCGGATGCGGTCGACGACGTCGGCGACGGACAGGGCGCCGTCGTGCCGCCAGGTGCGCTCCATCTCCTCGCCGCTCTCGGTGAGCGCGAGGATGCGCAGCCGCGTGCACACCAGCCCCCGCTCGACGAGCATCCGATGCAGGCGCTCCGCGAGCGGGCGTGCGACGAAGGCGGCCTGGTCGGTCCGCACGAGCGGGGTCTCCAGCACGCTCTCCACGCTCATCGGCTGCTCGGGATGGTGCGCGGCCGGCGGTGCGGGCTCCCCGCCGCGGGCGAGCAGGTGCAGCCCGGCGACGTCCGGCCCGAAGCGGTCGGCGACGGCGACCGCGGGAAGCGCCGCCAGGTCGCCGAGGGTGCCGATGCCCAGTCGTCGCAGCAGATCGATGGTCTCAGCGAGGTCCAGGGGGCGCTCGGCGCGCACGGCCGACGGCTGCCCGCGATGCCCCCAGCCGGGCCCGACGGGGGCCCGACGCAGGGTGTCGATCCCGTGCGGGGCGAGGTAGTCCGCGCTGCGGCCGGGTCGGACGATGCGCCCGGGGTCGGCGGCGATCAGGGCGGCGAAGGGGCCGTCGGCGATGCCGACGCCGGCGTGCCAGCCGGTGATCTCGGCGACCGCGTCGATGATCCGCTCGGCCAGCGCCTCCTCTCCGCCGTGATGGCGGGCGGGCCCGCGCGCGGTCATCAGCAGCACGCCCGGGCGCAGCACGTCGACGCCCGCGGCCACGGTGTCCACGGCGGCGGCGACCAGCTCGAACAGACTCGACTCGTGCTCCCTGTCCGCTTCCAGGACGAGCGCCTCGGGGCAGGCGGCGCGGGCGGCGCGCCGCCGCATCCCCGGCATCGCCCCCGCCTCACGGGCCGCGGCGTCGGCATGCGTGACGCGGTGGCGATCGATCAGCAGGACGGGGCGCTCCGGCGGGGCGGGTGAGCCAGGCGGGGCGGGTGAGCCAGGCGGGGCGGGCGGCGCGGACGGGGCGGAGGCCTCCTTCTCGGCGCGGCGCTGATGGCGGTCCAGCGCGGCCAGCAGCGGCCATTCCGGGATGGTCACCGCGACGGTCCGCGTGGCGGGGAGAGCGGCAGGAAGGGCCGCGGGAAGGACGGCAGGGAGGGGCGTGCTCATCCGGCGGCCCTGCTCACCATGCGCAGCGCGGGGTGGGCGGCGACGGGGGCGGTGGCCTCGGCGGCGGCCGTCGCAGCTGCGGTGGGGGTGGCGGGGGCGATCGCCTCGATCATGCCCATGGCCTGCGGGAGGAGGACCTCGACGCTGTTCTCTCCGGCGATGCCGCGCCCGCGGGAGACGACCTCCAGACGCCGACGACGGATCCTCCCGCTCCCGGCGCCGAGGCCTTGCCAGTCGAGCGATGCGGAGGACAGGGCGATGTCGGCGCGGCCGGGAGGCGCGGCGGCGAGGACGAGGGTGTCGGCGGTCCGGGCACGACCCAGGAGGCTGCGCCAGAGCGCGGGCGCGAGCTCGAGGCCGGGGCCCAGCACGAGCACGCCGACGCCGTCGACGAGCGCGGTGAGCACCTTCGGCACCTGCTCCCCGAGGACGGGGGCGACCGCCAGACGATGCGGATCCAGCCCGGCGTCGATCGCAGAGCGCAGGCCGAGATCGGGCATCCCGGCGACCGCGCACCAGCCGTCCTCCCCCGTCGCGGAGACGGCGAGGGACAGCAGCAGCGAGGTGCTCGCCGCTCCGGCGACCGCGACCGAGCTGCCGGCGCGCAGGCCCCCTCGGGGGAACAGCGGGGCGAGCGGGCCCGGGGCAGGCAGATGGGTGCCGGCATCCGGCGGGGCGATATCAGGGGCCGTCGCCGGGGAGAGGGCGGCGGCTGCGGCGGAAGCCGCCGGCGAGAGCGCAGAGGGCGCGGCCGACGGCGGGCGGGAGGCGGGATGCACACCGCCGATGCTGCGCAGCGCGGTGCGATCGATCCTTCCGCCCCAGCGCGCGGCGCGGTGCTCGGCCGCTCCGAGCGCGGCGCGGGCGCGCGCGAGCTTCTCCGCGCGCTCCTCGTCGCCGCTCGCACGCACCTGCAGCTGCACACCCATGGATCCGCCTCCGTCCTGCCAGGATCCGACATCGAACTCGAACCTCAGTTCGAATGAGCGTTCGAACCCTACGCCTCCCGCTTGAGCCTCTCAAGCGATGCAGGTCGTGACTTCGAACATCCGTACGAATGATGTCGAAGGGGTGTGACAGGCGGAGCGGGACGGGCGGAGGCGGGCTTCGGCGGCGTGGGGCTACGAGGAAGATAACGGGGCTGGGTGGAGCGGGTGCGGGTGAGTCAGATGGTTCGCTGCTCCGCCTCGGGGTCGAGGGGCCCTTCCGTGTCCGGCGTCCGTGCCGGGATCCACGGGTCCGCCTCCTCGTCCACCGGCACGTCCCCGTCCACAAGCCGCGACTCGAACGACTTCGAGAAGATCGCCACCGGATCCGAGGCCACCTCGATCGTCCCCACGATGTCCTGCCATTCCCCGCCATCGACCGAGAACTGCCCCGCGAACGTCGTCGTCAGCTCGATGTCGTACCACCCCTCATACCGGTACTCCGACGACACCGCCTCCGACGGGAACGGCTCCCCCGGATCCGACGTCACGATCGACGACCCATCCCCCAGATCCCACCGGAGCTCCACCGGCATCGCTCGCACCCGCACCGGCACCCCCAGCAGCTCCGTCTCCAGCACCTGCGTCCGCGTCTCCGCATACAGCACCACCACCATGTTCACCGGAACCCACCCCACCTCCGGCCCCGCATGCGCCACCAACCCCTCCACCGGCAACCGCGCAAAATCCTCCTGCGACACCGAGATCACGATCGGCGCACCATCCGCATCGACGGGCACCCCATCGACGATGCACCCATATCCCGTGAGCTCATCGGTCCCCGCAATGGTATCCACGAAGGAGTACGAGACCGTACTCCGATCCTCTCCATCGTCCGGAACGTCCGCCGCACTCGCCGCCGTGTGCGCATTCGCGACCACATCCCCGCCCGCACCCTCGGTGATCGTGTAATCCACACCCTGCGCGCACGTGCCCGCCTCAGCACTGCAGTCAAGAATCCGCGGGCCATCAGGTCGCTCCCCATCGGGCCCCACGTCATAGTTGTCCGTACATGAGGATGCTGACTGGTTCTTCGTGTAGTCAGTGCATGTGAAATGGGTGACGTGGGAAGGGTTTTCGCTATGCGAGCCGGAGCCTCCGATAGCATCCGCCAGTCTCCCTTCCGCATGTATATCCACCGCGGATTCGCCGTTCTGGGCGGTCACTCCTGCGTTCGCGGGTGTGCTGAATTGAGTTAAGGCGATCAGGGTCAGGATGAATGTGGCGCGAGCTGCTCCTGCTCTCATTCTGTAGCACTGTTTTCGTTTAGTATCGAAAGATCATCGATGATCCATTTGTCGTCCATCCAGTCTAGTCCGCCGGCGGCGGAGTAGAGGAGTTCACCTTCGTGTTCAATCTCCCCGGCCTGCTCCCCGGGGACTGTGTGGCTGGAGACTCTGAAGGTGTACCCGACGATCATGTCAAAGTCATCATGGCTCTCCGCAGATACGTCAATGTCAATAATCTCGGCCCTTGACCAAAATTCGCCTCTTTGGGTGTAGGATTCTATGTCTTCTGCTACCTGGATGCAGGTTTTGCAGCTCTCGCTTTGCATGGCTGTGAGTAGTGAGCTCTCGCCGGTCTGCTGTCCCCAAAATATGAGGGCCACGTAATACCGGAAGGCCTGCTCCGCCCCTTCCGGCGTGTTCTCGTCCATGCCTGCGAAGTCCGCCGGGTCAGGGGCGGGGATGTCTGAGGCTGCGTCTGGCTCCTCTTCGGCATCCTCCGCCCCACCGTCGTCGGACACCCCGCCGCCGTCACCGAGCGCGATCGTGGATGGCGGGTCGGTGATCGGTCCGTCGGTCGCGTCGCCGCAGGCGGCGAGAGCCAGGGCGAGGACCGCCGCGGCGGCCGTGCGGGTGAGGAGTCGGCGGGTCATCGGCGGCCTTCCGTTCGGACGAGGGGTTCCCGGCACGCTAGTCAGAGCGGCGGCATCGCCGCCACGGGCCGGCGCGGAATGTGGATAACCGGCGCTGGGGAGCGACAGTCCGGTCGTCGGCCCGTCGGCCCGTCGGCCCGTCGGACTCCCCTCCTCCCGGCGCACGGGGGGGGATCCCCACCTCGCCCCGATGGCCAGCACCAGCGCGCCGGGGCTCGCCCGCGCGTAGCGTCGACGGCATGACAGCCTTCTTCGACCTCATCCGCGACCTGCGCTTCCGCCGCGGGCCCCGACGCCTCCTCGCCGGTATCGGCGGTGGCCTCGCCGAGACGTTCGGGATCAACGTCTGGCTGGCCCGCGTCCTGGTCCTGGCGTCCTTCCTGCTGCCGGTGCTGGGCGTCGGCGCCTATCTCGTGGCTTGGCTCCTGCTCCCCTGGCGGGACGGCACGATCCCCCTGGAGCGCGCGCTGACGCGCTGACGCCGACGTCCTGACGCCGACTCTCGGGCGCCGCCGAGGACGGTACCGTGGCGGCATGAGCACTGCGGAAGCTGCGCTCGCGGAGGCCCGTGACCTCGCGCGGATGATGGTCGTCGTCTCGGAGCGGGCCCGGGCCGACTTCGCGACAGCGGTCGCGCCCTTCGGCGTGCCGCTGCAGACGGCGCGCGCCCTGCTGGTGCTGACGGAGCCGCAGTCGATGCGCCACGTCGCCGCCGAACTGGGCTTCGACCCCTCCCACGTGACCGGCATCGCCGACGACCTCGAACGACGGGGACTGGCGGTGCGCATCCCGGGGAAGGACCGACGGGTGAAGCTGCTCCAGCTCACCGACGACGGCGAGGCCCTGCGTCGACGCATCGCAGCGGCCGTCGACGAGCAGGCGAGGTTCGCCCGGCAGCTCGACGCCGAGCAGAAGCGCCAGCTGAGGGAGATCCTGGAGGCGCTCCTCACCACGACGGACTGACCGCCGGGACCCGGCCGGATGCGGTGCGAAGGCCCGACCGGGGGACGCCTACCGCGTCGCGTAGAACGCGACCGCTGAGCTCGCCGCGACGTTCAGCGAGTCCACGCCGTGCATCATCGGGATCGTCACCCGACGGTCGAGCAGCCGATCGGTCGCGGGCGCGAGCCCGGGCCCCTCGCTGCCGAACACGAGAGCGAGCCGGTCATGGTCCTCGGCGACCAGCTCGTCGAGGGGAATCGCACCCTCGCCCAGGGTCATCCCTGCGACCGTGAAGCCGGCATCCTGCAGCGTCGCGATGCTCCCCGGCCAGGACTCGATGCGCGTCCACGGCACCTGGAAGACGGTGCCCATGGAGACGCGGACGCTGCGGCGGTACAGCGGGTCGGCGCAGGTCGGAGTCACCAGGACCGCGTCGACGCCCATCGCGGCCGCAGAACGGAAGCAGGCGCCGACGTTCGTGTGGTCCACGAGCCCTTCGAGCACCGCGACCCGGACCCGTCGCGGCGCGGCCCCGACGGCCCCCGTCGCCGCAGGCGCGCCGTCGGCCCCCGCATCACCGGCCACCCCGGCCTCCCCGAGGATGCTCGCGAGCAGCTGCGCAGGATCCGGCAGGACCGGACGGTGCATCGCCGCGAGAGCACCGCGATGCAGATGGAAGCCGGTGATCCGCTCGAGCAGCGCCTCATCGCCCACGAGCACGGGCGCCTCCGGGAATCGCGCATAGAGCGGAGCGAACTTCTCCAGCCACTTCTCGGACATGAGGAACGAGCGCGGCGCCATGCCCGCATCGATCGCGCGCGAGATGACCTCGAAGCTCTCGGCCATGAACAGGCCGCGCTCGACCTCGACGCGCGAACGCAGGCGCACGTCGGTCATCCGCAGATAGTCGTCGAGCGCAGGATCGGAGGCGTCGTCGATCCGGCGCAGCTGCGACGGGACAGGCTGCTCGGTGCTCTCCCCCACCGGTCAGTCCAGAGAGAGGGAGCGGGCGGTGAAGCGCTGGCCGCGCTTCTCGGCGACGAGCGGCAGGCCGAAGGTCGCGGTGAGGTTCTGCGAGGTGAGGGTCTCCTCGATCGGGCCGGCCGCGACGAGAGCGCCCCGACGCAGCAGCGCGACATGCGTGTAGCCCGGCGGGATCTCCTCGACATGATGGGTGACCAGCACCGTCACCGGGGTCGCAGGATCCTTCGCGAGACGGCCGAGGGTGCGCACGAGGGCCTCGCGGCCGCCGAGGTCCAGACCGGCGGCCGGCTCGTCCAGCAGCAGCAGCTCCGGATCGGTCATGAGGGCGCGGGCCGCCAGGACGCGCTTGCGCTCGCCCGTGGAGAGGGTCCCGAACATGCGGTCGAGATGGGCGCCCATCCCGAAGGCCTGCAGCAGGGTGCGCGCACGATCGAGGTCGAGATCCTCATAGGTCTCCCGCCAGCGGCCCACGACGCTGTACCCGGCGGTGACGACGACGTCGAGCGCCGTCTCCTCCACGGGGATCGTCTCGGCGAGCTCCTGGGAGGCCAGGCCGATCAGCGGACGCAGCTCGAACACATCGACCTTGCCGAGCTGCTCGCCGAGCACGGAGACCGTCCCCGAGGTGGGGTGCAGACGCGTGGAGAGCAGGCGGATGAGCGTCGACTTGCCGGCCCCGTTGGGGCCGAGGACCGCCCAGCGCTCGCCCTCGGCGATCTCCAGGGACACGGAATCGAGGATGTTGCGTCCGTTGCGTCGGACCACGACGTCGGAGAAGGAAGCTGCAGCGAAGGCCATGGCCCGAAGCCTATCGCCCGGGCGCCCCCGAGGCGGAGCCCGCCGTAGACTGGCGCGGCCGCGAACCGCCGTGGAGCATCGCGGATCCCGCGAACCGAGCGCCGAGGAGGCCGCAGTGCCGCACCGTCCCGTGACCCTGCACGCCGAACGCGGCGCCGTCGCCCTCGAGATCATCCGCCGCGGCGTCGACGAGCTCCTCGCCGCCGCCGACGACCTCCCGCGGGACTTCCCCGCCGAGGTCCTCGCCGCCGCGGAGGACGCCGCCCAACGGAAACCCGGCACCGACATCGCCGACGACGCCCGCCGCGACCTCACCGGCGTCCCCTTCGTCACCCTCGACCCCGCGAGCTCCACCGACCTCGACCAGGCGATGCACCTCGAGCGCAGCGGGACCGGCTATCGGGTGCGCTACGCGATCGCCGACGTCCCCTGGTTCGTCGCCCTCGACGGGCCCGTCGACCAGGAGGCCCGTCGCCGCGGCGCGACCGTCTACCTCCCCGACCGTCGGATCCCCCTGCACCCCGAGGTGCTCTCCGAGGGCGTCGCCTCGCTCCTGCCCGATCAGGACGCCCCGGTCTTCGTCTGGAGCCTCGACCTCGACGAGCGCGGCGAGGTCGTCGGCGTCGACCTCGAGCGCGCGCTCATCCGCTCCCGCGAGAAGCTCGACTACGAGGGCGTCCAGACCGCGCTCGACGAGGGGCGCGGGCACCCGCAGATGCTCCTGCTGCAGGAGATCGGCGCGCTGCGCGCGCTCCTCGAGGCCGAGCGCGGCGGAGCGAGCCTCAGCATCCCCGAGCAGGAGGTCGAGGCCGACGGCGACCGGATCCGCCTGACCTGGCGCAGCATCGCCCCCATCGAGGACGCCAACGCCCAGATCTCGCTGATGACCGGCATGGCCGCAGCCGCGCTCATGATCGAGCACGGCGCCGGGATCCTGCGCACCATGCCGCCCGCCGATGACGCCGCGATGGACCGCTTCCGGCGGCAGGCCGAGGCCCTCGGGATCGACTGGCCCGACGGCCTCCCCTACGGCCGGTTCCTGCGCACCCTGGACTGGCACGAGCCCTCCCATCTGGCGCTGCTGAACTTCGCCGGCTCCCTCTTCCGCGGCGCCTCCTACGCCGCCTTCACCCGCGCCGAGGAGCTCCCCGAGGACACCGTCCAGGCCGCGATCGCCGCACCCTACGCGCACACGACGGCGCCCCTGCGCCGGCTCGTGGACCGCTTCGTGCTCCTGGTCTGCCACGCCCACGCCCGCGGCGAGGCCCCCGATCCCGTGCTCCTGAACGCGCTCGCGGCGCTCCCGGAGATCATGCGGACCACCGGCGGCCGCGGCGGCGACCTCGAGCGCCGCGCGATCGACCTCGTGGAGATCGCCGCGCTCTCCGGATGGGTCGGCGAGGAGATCGACGGGACCGTCATCGAGCGCCGCGAGGCCTCGAGGAAGCAGGACGGCTCGCTCAACGCCCCCGTGCGCGTCGAGGTGCAGATGATCGACCCGCCGGTCACGGCGTGGGTCCCGATGGACGCCGCGCTCGGGGAGACGGTGCGGATCCGCGTGGTCTCCGTGGACCCGGTCGCGCGCCGTGCAGAGCTCGCTCCCGCGGATGCCGAGCCCGCTCCCGCGGATCAGGAGGGATGACGATGGCGCGCGATGCCGGACGCGACCTGGTCGCGCTGCCCCGGGCCGCGGTCCTGATGCTGTGGGCCGCCGCCTACCTGCGCGGGGACATCGGCCCCGACGACGCCGCCGACCTCTCCCGCGGTGCGGACCGCACCGAGGACGGCGGCGAGGGCGTGGACCTCTTCGACTGGCTGACCTCGCTGCGCCGGCTCCCGCTCGCGCAGCTGCGCCTCGTGCTGCCGGTCCCCGGACGGCTCGCCGGGCTCGTCGGCCCGCCGCCCGCCGTGCCGGCGGCGCTCGAGGCCGAGCAGGCGATCGTCGTGACCGCGGCGGGGATCGCCGATCACACGCTGGTGCCGGAGATCGTCCCGACGCCGACCGTCCGCGGACGCGTGCAGCGGGTCTCGTGGCAGCGCTTCGCGGCGCCCGCCGGCGCGCATGTGCCGCCCCCGGCGTCCTCGGGCACCGCCCGGGAGGAGCTGCTGCGCGCGCTGCGCCGGGCCGCGGACTCCGCCGTCGACCTCGACCTCGTCCCCGACGAGCCCGTCGAGCTCGCCCGCGTGCCCGAGCGCTGGGCGGCGACGGGCCTGCCCCGCCATCTCGAGGGCGCGGACTCGCATCTGCTGGTGCTCGCCGCCCGCACCCTGCTCCTCGTCCAGGACGAGCTCGCCGACGAGGACCGGACGGTCTCCCTCGGCGAGGGGACCGCCCGGCGGGCGCTGCTGGCGGAGCTGCAGGACGCCTCCCGCATGGCCCTCGTCGAGGTCGTCGAGCGGATCGTGCACGCCGAGCTGCTCTGAGGATCCCGACGGGCCCGTCGGACCGGAGGATCAGGCGCTCTGCTGCGCGATCACCATGCGGTAGACGTCGAGGGTGCGCTCGGCGATCGAGGTCCAGGAGAAGTGCTCGGCGGCGCGACGGCGGGAGGCCTCACCCATCTGCTTCGCGCGCTCGGGATCGGAGACCATCCGGGTCAGGGCCGCGGCGAGATCCGCGACGAAGGCGTCGGGGTCCACCGGCGTGCCGGTGCCGTCGGCGACCTGCTCCAGCTCGACCAGGTAGCCGGTCTCGCCGTCGACGACGACCTCGGGGATGCCACCGGTCGCCGAGGCCACCACGGGGATCCCGCAGGCCATGGCCTCGAGGTTCACGATCCCCAGCGGTTCGTAGATGCTCGGGCAGGCGAAGGTCGTCGCATGCGAGAGCAGCTGCGTGAGCTCGCCGCGCGGCAGCATGTCGGTGATCAGGTGAACGCCCTGGCGGGTGCGCTGCAGCTCGGTGACGAGGCCGTCGACCTCGGCGGCGATCTCCGGGGTGTCGGGAGCGCCCGCGCACAGCACGACCTGCACGTCCTCGGGGAGCTCGCGGACCGCGCGCAGGAAGTAGGGCAGACCCTTCTGGCGGGTGATCCGGCCGACGAAGACGATCGTCGGCGCCTCGGGGTCGATGCCGCGGGAGGTGAGCGCCGAGGTCTCCGGATTGGGTTGCCACACGTCGATGTCGATGCCGTTGTGGACGACATGGACCTTCCGGGGGTCGACGGACGGGTAGGCGCGCAGGATGTCCTCGCGCATGCCCGCGGACACGGCGATGACCCCGGCCGCGCCCTCGTAGGCGGAGCGCTCGGCGAACGAGCTCAGGCGGTAGCCGCCGCCGAGCTGCTCGGCCTTCCAGGGGCGCAGCGGCTCGAGGGAGTGCGCCGAGAGGATGTGCGGGACCCCGTGCAGCAGCGAGGCGATGTGGCCGGCGAAGTTCGCGTACCACGTGTGGGAGTGGATGAGGTCCGCTCCGGCGCAGTCCTGCGCGATGAGCAGGTCGGTGCCGAGGGTGGCGAGGGCGGCGTTGGCCCCCTCGAGCTCAGCGGGGGTGCGGTACGAGAAGGTGCCCTCCTCGTCCCGGTCGGCGCCGAACGCGCGCACCTGCACGTCGATGTGCGGGCGCAGGACCCGGGTCAGCTCGGCGACGTGCACGCCGGCTCCACCGTAGATCTCCGGGGGGTACTCCTTGGTCAGCAGGTCGACGCGCATCCGTCGGTCTCCTTACGGTCTGGGGGGATCATCGCCGCTTCGGCGTGATCAGGGCCACTTCTGCATTATCCTCGATGTCATGCCCAAGAAGGTCCTCGCCATCGTCCTCGCTGGAGGCGAGGGGAAGCGGCTGATGCCGCTGACCCTCGACCGTGCCAAGCCCGCCGTCCCGTTCGGCGGCATCTACCGCCTCATCGACTTCGCCCTGTCGAACATCGTCAACTCCGGCTATCTGCGGATCGTCGTGCTGACCCAGTACAAGTCCCACTCCCTGGACCGCCACATCGCCCAGACCTGGCGGATGAGCTCGCTGCTGGGCAACTACGTGGCGCCGGTGCCCGCCCAGCAGCGCATGGGCAAGCACTGGTTCCGCGGCTCGGCGGATGCGATCGCCCAGTCCCTCAACCTCATCCATGACGAGAAGCCCGACTACGTGGTCGTCGTCGGCGCCGACAACATCTACCGCATGGACTTCTCGCAGATGCTCGACGCGCACATCGAGTCGGGTCGCTCCTGCACCGTCGCGGCGATCCGGCAGCCGATCGAGCTGTCCGACCAGTTCGGCGTGATCGAGACCGACCCGTCGGATCCCACCACCATCACCGCCTTCGTCGAGAAGCCGAAGGAGACCGAGGGGCTCGCCGACGATCCCGCCTCGATCCTGGCGTCCATGGGCAACTACATCTTCACCGCCGACGCCCTCGTCGAGGCCGTCACCCGCGACGCCGAGGACGAGGACTCGCAGCACGACATGGGCGGCGACATCGTCCCCTCGTTCGTCGCCCGGGGCGATGCCGCCGTCTACGACTTCATCCGCAACGACGTCCCCGGCTCCTCGGACCGCGACCGCGACTACTGGCGGGACGTCGGCACCCTGGACGCCTTCTACGAGGCGCACATGGATCTCATCTCCGTGCACCCGGTCTTCAACCTGTACAACGACCAGTGGCCGACCTTCACCGGGCACCGCAACGCGCCCCCGGCGAAGTTCGTCCATGCGGGTCCCGGCCGCGTCGGCTCCGCCGTCGACTCCGTGATCTCCCCCGGCGTCGTGGTCTCGGGCGCCCAGGTCTCCAGCTCGGTGCTCTCGCCCGGGGTCCGCATCAACTCCTGGTCCAACGTCTCGGACTCGGTCCTCATGGACGATGTGACCGTGGGGCGGCACTGCCAGATCCATCGGGCGATCATCGACAAGGGCGTGGTGGTCCCGCCGCGCACCCAGATCGGGCTGGACCCCGAGAAGGACCGTGCGCGCGGCTGGGTCGTCACGGAGTCGGGCATCACCGTGATCGGCAAGGGCACCGTCATCGAGCCCTGAGCCCGACCGGACGAGGGCTGGCGGGGGCGCCGGAGGCATCGGCCTCCGGCGCCCTTCGCCGTGCCGGAGCCCGGATCCCGAGCGCCGGGACGAGATGGGGCGACACGGTCTCGCGCGCTCCGGCATGATCGGATCCGACAGGACGATCGTCGGCGTCGAGCGCGCCGCCCCGACCAGGAACGCGAGCACCGAACCCCGCATGAGCACCTCCAGCGACTCCCCGAGCACCGTCACCGGGATCCTCATCTCCGACGTCGACTCGACGTTCCTCACCCAGGAGGTCATCGAGCTCGTCGCCGAGCACGCCGGCGTCCGCGACGAGGTCGAGCGGATCACCACCGCCGCGATGCGCGGGGAGCTGGACTTCTCGCAGTCGCTGCGAGCGCGCGTGACGCTCCTCGAAGGGCTCGACGAGGCGGTCATCACCCAGGTCCGCTCCGTGCTGGTGCCGACGGACGGCGCCGTCGAGCTGATGCGTCGCGCGAAGGCGGCCGGCTGGGTGACGGCCCTCGTCTCCGGCGGCTTCCACGAGATCATCGACGACCTCGCCGCCGAGGTCGGCATCGATCTCGTCGTCGCCAACCGCTTCGGACTGCGCGACGGACGCTTCACCGGCGAGGTCGAGGGCCCGATCGTCGACGGCGCCGCGAAGCTGGCCACGCTGCGCGAGCTCGCCGAGCGCCATGCGGTGCCGGTCTCCCGGATCGTCGCGATGGGCGACGGCGCCA
The DNA here is from genome assembly GCF_054114245.1 of Brachybacterium netajii (SeqCode). Classification (NCBI taxonomy): domain Bacteria; kingdom Bacillati; phylum Actinomycetota; class Actinomycetes; order Micrococcales; family Dermabacteraceae; genus Brachybacterium; species Brachybacterium netajii (SeqCode). The sequence goes on from NZ_JBSYXB010000002.1 coordinate 277,184, forward strand.
ACGATCTGCCCATGGTCGAGGCCGCGGGCACGGGGATCGCCTGGAGGGCGAAGCCGGCGCTGCGCGAGCGCGCGGACGTCGTCCTCGAGGGTCCCTCCCAGCTGGACGCCTGGCCCTATCTGGAGGCCGCCGCCGCGCGCGGCTGATCTCCTCGCCGTCGGCCTCGGCACGACGCCGACGGCCTCCGCACGACGATGGGGCGGCCCGGTCCATGGACCGGGCCGCCCCATCGTCGAGCGCTCAGGGCCGCACGATGGTGTGCAGCGTCAGGGAGTCCTCCCCCAGGTTCTTCCACTTGTGCAGCGGGCCCGAGAGCACGCCCATCGCACCGGTGGGCATGCCGATGCGCGCCTGCGCCGCCGACCCCGGATCGGAGTCGCCGTCGGCGAGGTGGGAGACCAGCATCGCCATCGTCGGCTCATGCCCGATCACCATGGCCACGGTGCAGGAGCTCTTGAGCTCGTGCAGGAGGTCGAGGACCTCCACCGGACCACCGGTGTAGATGTCCTCGTGGAAGGTGACCTTCCCGTCGAACCCGGGCATCGCCTCCCGCAGCGCCTCCCAGGTGCCGCGGGTGCGTGCCGAGTCCGACACCAGCACCCGCGTGGGGCGCACGCCCTGCGACTCGAGGTACTCCCCCACCAGGCGGGCCTGCGCCGCGCCGCGGTCGGCGAGCTGACGCTCCTGATCGGGGCGGCCGCCGCCGGACTCCGCCTTGCCATGGCGCATCAGCAGGAGGAGGCGACTGTCGGGGTCTTGGGAGGACATGGGGGTGCGATCACACCTTCGTTCGACGGAGGGACGAGGCCCGTGGCCCCGGAGGTCGGTTCAGTGTCCCATGCCCAGGCCGCCGTCGACCGGGATCACGGCACCGGAGATGTAGGACGCCTCATCGCTCGAGAGGAACGCGACGACCTTGGCGACCTCCTCGGGCGCGGCGAAGCGACCCGCGGGGATCGTCTTCTTGTACGTGGCCTGGACATCCTCGCTGAGGGCCTGCGTCATCTCGGTGTCGATGTAGCCGGGGGCGACGACGTTCGCGGTGATCCCCCGCGACCCGAGCTCGCGCGTGAGCGCACGGGCGATGCCGATGAGACCGGACTTCGAGGCGGCGTAGTTCACCTGGCCGGGCGAGCCGTAGAGGCCGACGACGGAGGAGATCAGCACGATGCGGCCCTTCTTCTTGCGCATCATGCTCTTGATCACGCGCTTGACCGTGCGGAACGAGCCGGTGAGGTTCGTGTCCAGGACCTGCTCGAAGGAGTCGTCGCTCATCCGCAGCAGGAGCTGGTCGTCGGTGATGCCGGCGTTGGCGACGAGCACCTCGATGGGGCCGTGCGCGGCCTCCGCGGCGGCGATCGCCTCGTCGAGGCTCGCGCCGTCGGTGACGTCTGCGGCGAGGGTCAGCGCACCCTCCGGCCCGCCCTGTCCCGAGCGGCTGGTCACGGCCACCCGGTCCCCGCGGCGCAGGAACTCCTCGGCGATGGCGCGGCCGATGCCGCGGTTGCCTCCGGTGATGAGCACGCTGCGGGGTTCGGTGGTGGTCTCGGTCATCGGGACTCCTCGTCTCTGTACGGGGCGGGTCGGGCTCGGTGCTCTACGATACGGGTCGAGAGCATGCCGGGAGCCTAGGGGGGATTCCCGGCAGTCAAGGCTTCATCCCGTCGGAAGGGGCATCCCCATGGCCTACCGCTTCAACCCGCCGCCGAACTGGCAGATCGACGACCCGCAGTGGTCTCCGCCTCCGGGGTGGCAGCCGGATCCGGCCTGGGGACCGGCACCGGACGGGTGGAACTTCTGGGTCGACGCGGAGACCGCTCCGGCGGCGCCCGCGACCGAAGCGCCTGCGCAGGAGCCCGCCGTCGAGCCGGAGCCCACGGTCGAGCCCGAGCAGGCAGTCGATCCGGAGAGCGCTTCTGCGCAGGAGAGCGTCGACGACGACGCCACCCGCGTGGCGACCACCGCCCAGCAGCCCGAGGCGCCGGTGGATGAGCGGCCCGACTCCGCGCTGCCGCAGGGCGATGCTCCCCAGCCGGCGGAGGCCCAGCCGGAGGCGCAGCCGCCGGCCGTGGACGACGACGCCACCCGTGTGGCGACTCCCGTCGAGCAGCCGCTGACCGAGCAGGCGCCTGCCGAGGCGTCGTCGACGGAGCCCGAGCTCGTCGAGGAGCCCCTCGCCGCCGCGCCGGCCGTCGAGCCGGATTCGACTGTCGACGCGCCGGCCGTCGAGCCGGAGCCGGCTGTCGACGCGCCGGCCGTCGAGCCGGAGCCGGCTGTCGACGCGCCGGCGTCGCTGGACGAGCCCGTCGCGAGCAGCGACGTGGAGTCCGACGTCGTGGCATCGGAGCCCGAGGTCGAGGCTCCCGCGGTCTCCGCCCCCGTGACGGAGCCCTCCGCCGATGCTGCTCCCATCGAGCAGGAAGCGGATGCCGCGGATGGGCTCGAGCCCACGCAGCCGATGGCTGCGCCCGGGGAGACGGCCGAGTATGCGGGGCCCGATCTGGAGGCCGACCTCGCGCAGCCGACTCCGTATGAGTCTGCTCCCGGTGAGCCCGGGTACGGCGATGTCGATCCCGCACCGGAGCAGGCGCCTGCGGAGGACCACGCATCGGCCGTCGGCCAGGAAGCCCCTGCCCCGGGATACGGCGAAGCGGCTGCGCAGCCCGCGGGCTATCAGGACCATGGCTATGGCCAGGCCTCGCCCGCGCAGGGATATGGCCAGGCTTCGCCCGCGCAGGGCTATGGCCAGGCCTCCCCCGCACAGGGTTACGGCCAGGCCTCCCCCGCTCAGGGTTACGGTCAGGCGTCCCCGGCGCAGTCGTTCTCCGCAGGGTCGGCATCGGCTGACAGCGCGAACTGGTCGGCGAGCACCGGCACTGGCGAGCAGCCGCCGCGGAAGGGCGTCGTGGCGCGCTTCTGGTGGGTGGGGTGCGTCATCCTCCTGCTCCTCGCCCTCCTCGTCGTGATCGTCGGCGGCGGCATCTACCTGTTCAACAGGGACAGCTCGACCCAGGGCCAGGGAACCGCGACGACGACGCAGGAGGAGACCGGCGAGGATACCACCACCGCGGACGAGACGACGGAGGAGACGACGGAGGTGGTCACCCCGACCAACCTCGCGACCGTCGCCGCGGACGCCGAGCCGGTCGACGTCGTCAGCTCCGACGGCACCGGCACGGTGACCGTCTCCATGGAGTGGGTCGCCGACGAGGAGATCCCGAGCGAGTACGGCGGCACCGTGACGCCCTCGGAGAACGGGGACGAGTACCTCGTGGTCACCGCCCGGATGATCGTCGAGGACGGCACGATGGACTTCAACTCGTACAACTTCGAGGTCGTCACGCCCTACGGCGGCACCCTCAGCCCTGCGCTGGCGACCTACGAGCTCGAGGGCTCCGGGCTCGACTACGACGCCCCGACGACGTTCTCCGCCGGCGAGGAGTACACGATCCAGATCCTCTTCGATCCCGCGAAAGCCGGTGGAATGACGCTCGAGTACGACAACTACACCGACGTGAAGACCTGGGACATCCCCGCGTCGTGAGCCCCCGTTTCAACCCGCCGCCGAACTGGCCCGAGCCGCCCCATGACGGGTGGGTCCCGCCGGAGGGCTTCCAGCCGCCCTACACCTGGGGCCCGGTGCCCTCCGGCTGGCGGCTGTGGATCGATGACGAGGCCGACGCCGCGAAAGGCTCCCCTGCGAACGTGCCGCAGGCCCCGCTGCAGCGCTCGGAGGATGTCCCCGCCAGCGGCGCTCGGCCTCGTCCGAGGATCGAGACGTACCCTGTCGCGGTGATCAATCCCGGCATGTGGTCCCAGAACCACCTCGAGGACGAGGACTACGGCTTCGGGCCGGCGACCCCCCGACGCGATCGGCCGCGCCTGCGCCTGGCCATGACCATCACGGCGACGGCCCTCGGCTTCGCCCTCGCGGCCGCGGTGGCCGTCGGCTTCGTGCAGCTGACCGATTTCGCCATCGAGGACCTGCCCGGCATGGTCACCGGAGCAGGATCCCATCTCGCAGGCGCCGATGGCGTCGCGGGGCGGTCATGAGCTCGGGGAACGATCAGCGCCGATCCGGAACCGCCCTCCCACCCGCCGCCTCCTCGGACAGCACCCGATCGGTCCTGCCCCAGGAGGAGCGCCGCGAGATCCGCCGACGGGCGATCCTCAGCCGCGACACCCTCATCGCCGTGATCGCCGTGCTGCTGTGCGCGGCGGTCTGCGTCGGCCTCGGTCGCTGGCAGTACGGCCGCTTCGAGGACAAGCGCGAGAGCGCCGCGATCGTCGAGGAGAACTACAGCGCGGATCCCGTCGCCCTCGACACCATCCTCTCGAGCCCCGACGAGGAGCTCGCCGACGGCGAGGAATGGACGGTCGTCCGCCTCCACGGCAGCTACTGCTCCTCCCCCGACTGCGTCCTCTACGTGCGCAACAGGACCTACAGCAGCACCGTCGGCTTCTACCAGCTGGTGCCCTTCATCGCCGACGACGGCACGCAGCTGCTCGTCGTGCGCGGCTGGGTCCCCGGCGATGACGAGGGCGCCGTACCCGCGGATGCGCCCGCCGTCCCCGACGGGGAGATCACCGTGGACGTCCGACTCCGCCCCGCCGAGCAGGTCCTCTCGCAGCGATCCAACCCCGAGGGGCAGGTCCAGACGATCACGCCCGAGGAGGTCGCGGGCATGGTGCCCGGCCTCGGGGACGGCCTCATGCTCACCGTGTACGGCGAGCTCGCCGCCGAGGATCCTGCCGGGGAGAGGCCCATGGCCCTCGAGAAGCCCGACACCTCGCTCGGCAACCATCTCTCCTACGCGTTCCAGTGGTGGGTCTTCGCGCTCTTCTTCCCGGGCGCGCTCATCTACCGCACGCGCCGCGTGATCCGGGACGAGGAGGAGGACGCCCTCGACGAGCTCCGTCGTCAGGAGAGCAGCGCCGCGGCCGCATCCGCCGCTCCCCTCGGCTCCTCGCCGGGCGCTGGAGCCGCGGCCGACGCTGCCGACGCTGCCGCTGCCGACGGCGCCGGCGCAGACGACGCGGGCACGGCCACGTCGAGGACCGCCGCCGACCGGTCTCCGGCGCCCCGCCGGGCCGACCGTGCCGACCGACCCCGCCGCCGCGTCTCCGTGCGCGCCCGCGGCATCGACGAAGAGGAAGAGGATGCGATCATCGACCAGCACCGGGGCTGACCGCCCCGAAGGGACCACCTCGCGGTTCCTCCCCGGGGAGCGTCCGCGCCGGATCGCGCATCGGGGCCTCGCGCTCGACGGCGCCGAGAACACCCTGCGCGCCTTCGCCGACGCTCTCGCCGCCGGGGCGACGATGCTCGAGACCGACACCCGGGCGACGGCCGACGGCCTCGCGCTGGCGGTCCACGACGAGACCCTCGACCGGATCGCCGGCGACCCCCGCCGGATCGACGAGCTCACCGGCGGCGAGGCCGGCGCCGTGCGCCTCCCCGGCGACGAGCCCCTCGCCCTGCTCGAGGACGTGCTGGGCACCTTCACCGGCGTGCCCATCAACATCGACGTCAAGAGCGCCGACGCCATCGGTCCCGCCGTCGCGGCGGTCGTGCGGACGATGAGCGCGGGCCGCATCTGCCTCACGAGCTTCGACGGCGCGATCGCGCGCCGGGCTGCGGAGGAGGTCCGACGGGTGACCGGGACGATGCCGATGCGGAGCCCCTCGAGCGGGGCGATGGCGGCCTTCGTCGCCGCCCGCGCCGTGGAGGCGCCGCAGCGGGTGATCGACCGTCTCCTGAAGCCCTACGGGGCGCTCCAGGTCCCCGTCACCCATCGCGGAGTGCCCGTCGTCACGCCGGCGAACATCGCCGCCGCTCACCGCGCCGGATGCGAGGTCCACGTGTGGACGGTGGACGACCCTGCGCTCATGCTGGAGCTCCTGGTCAGCGGCGCAGATGGTATCATCACCAACCGCGTCGACCTGCTCTGCGAGCTGCTGGACGCCCTCTGATCCCGCGGCGCCCGTCGTCGCCGCGCCCTCGCCTGCCCCGAGGGGAATAGTCCCTGCTCGAGGGACGTTGAACCAGGGCAGACCTCTGCGGGCGTGCCGTCGCCCCACTCGAACCACCGGCAGGAAGCGAGAACCGCATGAGCAGCCGAAGCCTGCGAGGGACCCGTCTGGGCTCCCTCTCCATGGAGACCGACGAGGGCGTCCTCGCCGCACCGCGCCAGGAGGCCGTCTACGACTGCCCCAACGGCCACACCATCGTGCTTCCCTTCTCCGTCGAGGCCGAGGTGCCGGCGATCTGGGAGTGCCGCTGCGGCACCACCGCCGTCCAGCGCGACCGCGAGCGTCCCGAGGAGAAGCCGGGCAAGCCCGTGCGCACCCACTGGGACATGCTCCTCGAGCGTCGCAGCGAGGAGGACCTGCAGGTCCTCCTCGACCAGCGCCTCGAGCTCCTGCGTGCCGGGAAGCTCCACCAGCGCCGCCACTTCTGAGACCGGACCCGTCGAGCGCGGCTCGCTCGGGATCGGCAGAGCCCCCGCATCGTCCATGGACGATGCGGGGGCTCTCTCGTGCGCGCCGGGGTCGCCGGGGTCAGCGCGGGGTGATGGTGGGCGGAGTTCCGTTCGCACCGTCGTCGCCGGTGCGCGGGGACGGCCGTCCGGTCGACGTCGAGTCGATGATGATCTCGCCGTCGATCACTCCCCCGGCGTCACGGCGGTAGAGGACGCTGCGGGTGCGCTCCGCGCCGCCCCCGACGCCCATCGCCTTCACCGTGCGCCGCTGGACGGGGACGATCAGCAGCACGATCCCGACGATGTCGGTGAGGATCCCCGGGAAGAAGAAGAACAGGGCCGCGAGCATGGTGAAGGCCGGCCGGGAGAGATGGTCCTGGACGTCGCCGCGGCCGCCGATCGCTCGGATCACGGAGCGCAGGCGGACGAAGGACTGCTGTCCAGCGGCCACGAGCAGGGCGACGCCGACGATCCAGCCCAGCACGATGATCAGCACCGACCACCACAGGCTCCAGCGGACGCCGATCACCACGAGGAGGGCGATCTCGACCACGCCGAGGACGACGATCGCCGCGGGGACGAGGGATCCCCAACGGGATCCCTTCGCACCGCGCGACGAGGGGCTCCCAGCACCCGAGGACGAGGCCCCTGATGACGAGGCTCCCGACGATGCGGGCCCGGACGAGGCCGAGCCGCCTCCTGTCGACCTGGATGCAGTGCTCATGGGAGATCCCCCTTCGTCAGCGGCCTCCAGCGTAGCCCAGCAGTCCGAGCACCTGCTGGGTGCGATGGGCGGCCCCCCAGAGGGTCACCTTCACGAGCGCCTCGCGCACGATGCCGGAGCTCATCTTGCTCACGCCCTCGGCGCGCTCGTCGAAGTCGATGGGCACCTCGGCGATGACGGCGCCGGCGGCGCGGGCGCGCCGGGTCATGTCCACCTGGAAGCAGTAGCCCTGGGAGGCGACGTCCCCGGCCATGAGCTCGCGCAGCAGGTCGGCGCGGAAGGCGCGGAAGCCTGCGGTGGCGTCGGCGACGCCCAGCCCGAGCATGCCCCGCACATACAGGTTCGCTCCGCGCGAGAGGATCAGGCGGTCCAGCGGCCAGTCGTGCACCCGTCCCCCGGGGACCCAGCGCGATCCGATCGCGAGGTCGGCGCCGCGCCGGACGGCCTCGAGCAGCCCGGGGAGCTGCTCGGGACGATGGGAGGCGTCGGCGTCCATCTCCACGAGCACCTCGTAGCCGCGCTCCAGCCCCCAGGCGAAGCCGGCGAGATAGGCGGGGCCGAGGCCCTGCTTCGCGGTGCGGTGGAGCACGTGGACGTTCTCGTCCGCGGCCGCCTGCTCGTCGGCCCACTGCCCCGTGCCGTCCGGGGAGGCGTCGTCGGCGACGAGGACGTGCGCGTAGGGCACGGCGGCGCGCAGCCGTGCCAGGGTGCCGGGAAGGGCCTCGCGCTCGTCGTAGGTGGGGATCACGACGAGGGTCGCCGGCGGCGGAGCGGTCGACGGACGGGAGATCGGAGTGGTCATCAGCGGCCCTTCTGAGAGGAACGACCGCCCGCGCGCTGCGCGCGGACGGCGGAGGAGGAGCGGAGCCCGCGGCGGCGGGAGGCGAGCGCACCGAGCCAGCCGAGCCCGCCGAGGACGCCGAGCCCGATGGCGGTCCAGGAGCCGGCGGCCACGGCGGGCGTGATCCCGGTGCGCAGGGGGACGTCGGCGAGCAGGGAGCCCTGCTCCCAATGCCCGACGTAGGCGAGCTGACGGCCCTCGGGCGTGAAGATCGCCGACTCCCCCACGGTGGAGATGTGCACGATGCTGCGTCCGGAGACGACGGCGAGGACCTTCGCCTCGGCGAGCTGCTGGGCGGCTTCGTCGGACTCTCCGAACAGGGCGTTGTTGGACTGCACGACGACCACCTCGGCACCGTCGCGGACCGTGTCGAACACCAGCGAGTCGTAGGCGATCTCGAAGCAGATCAGCACGCCGACCCGGCCCTCGCCGAGGCCCAGCTCGCCGAGGTCCATCACGCCGACCTCATCGCCCGCGATCATGTCGCGGCCCACGAGATCGACCTTGTCGCTGAACTGCCGGAAGAAGTCCCGGAAGGGCACGTACTCGCCGAAGGGCACGGGGTGGCGCTTCGCGTACTCGTACACGGCCTCGCCCTCGGAGTCGAAGAGCATCGAGGCGTTGATCCGCCGGTCCTCGCCGACGGCGTACTGGGTGCCCACCAGCAGCGGGGCGCCCGCGGCGTTCGCGGCCTGCCCGAGGGCGGAGGCGCGGTAGAGGTCCTGTCGCGGATCGACCTCGGTGGAGTCCTCCGGCCAGACCACGAGGTCGATGTCGGTCCCGTCCTCCGTGGCGCGGTCGATGACGTTCCAGGTCTCCTCCATGTGGTTGTCGAAGACGCCCTCGGGCATGACCATCGTCGCGGGGTCGATCTGGTCCATGTTCCCCTGCACGGCGGCGATGGTCATGGTGCTGCGGTCCGCGGGAGCGCGGTTGACCGGGAGCGGGACCACCACCGTGGACAGCACGAGACCGACGGCGAGGGCCAGCGGCCACACGCCGGCGATGCCCATCAGCCCGCGCCGGCGCCGGCTGAGCAGCGCCATCATCCCGTGCAGGAGCAGCTGGCCGATCATCGCGACGACGAATGCGAGGCCCGCGGTGCCGATCCACGGACCGAGGTTCAGCAGGGGCGAGTCCGCGAGCGCGAAGGCGGTCGCCCCCCAGGGGAGCCCGCCCCAGGGGACGGAGCTGCGCAGCGCCTCGACGCCGACCCACAGGGCCGAGACCACGATCGCTGTCGTCCAGCTCAGGCCCCGGCGCACCATGACGGTGCGGGCGAGGATGCCGAACAGGACGATGTAGAGCGCCTCGAAGACGCCCAGCGCGACCCACGGGAGGGTGCCCGCGTAGGTGTTCGCCCAGATCGTCAGCGGGACGAAGAAGGCCAGGCCCCAGACGAGGGAGACCAGCAGCGACATCCAGAACGAGCGCACCAGCAGCGCGGCGCTGAGCAGCGCGAGCGAGACCGGCAGCAGCATCCACAGGTCGTAGGGCGGGAAGGCCGCCAGGCAGGCGAGCCCGCCGAGCGCCGCGCACAGCAGCGCCATCGGCCAGGGGGTGGGATCGAACTCGTCCTCGTCGGTCGCGGTCATGCTCCTGCCTGCCGGTGGAGCGCGCCGAGGTCGTGCACGATGCGGCCGTCGACGACGGTGCGCAGGGCCCGCGGGGAGCCCTGGTCGAGATCGGGCAGCAGCGGGGTCCGTGAGCGGGGGTCGGTCGACCAGGTCTCGATGCGGTCGCCGTGTCCGCGCACGGTGAGATCCCAGGGCTCCCACAGCACGAAGGTGGCCTCGATGCCGGTGCGCAGGTCCCCGGGATGGCGATGGCCGGCGACTCGCTGGCCGCCGCGGGTCGCGGCGAGGAACGCGGCCCGATCGCTGATGCGCTGGGACTCCTCGCCGAGATGGGCGGCGCTGCGCACCCAGCTCCAGGGATCGGCGGCCTCAGGTGCGCCGGCGGATCCGAAGGCGAGGGGCGTGCCCTCCCCGAGCAGATCGAGATAGGGGGCGGACTCCGTGACGGGGGCGATCACGCGGACGCCGTCGCGCTCCCCCGTCGGACCGGCCAGGCGGCGGACGACCCCGCGCGCCGCGGCGTCGGCATCGGCGTCGGGATCCGGGGCGGAGCCGTCGGCGGTCGCGGCGGCGTCGACGAAGCCGGGCGTCATGAGGCAGCCGGTGGCGTCGACCTGCAGCGCGTCGGCGTGGAGGACGGCGGCGGTGTCCGCATGGCCGATCCAGGCGATCAGCCCGTCGGCGACGAGCACGGCATCGGCCTCGGGATCCGCGGTGCTGTAGAGGACCATCCCCGTGTACAGCGTCGAGGGCAGCGCTCCCGACAGGTCCGGGGGCGGCGTCATCGTCATCGCTCGATCTCCTGGGTCGTCTTCGTCTTCGTCTTCGTCTTCGTCGTCGCCGGCGCGCCGGCGCTCATCGATCGATCTCCTGGGCGACCAGTCCGCGCCGCACGCCGGCGATCGCGGCCCGCGCGGTGCCGCCGAGGCGCTCGTCGGCCGTCAGCTGATCGAGCAGATCGATCACCTGACGGCAGTGGCGCACGAAGTCGCCGGGGGCGAGATCGGCGTCGCCGAGCGCGGCCGCGAGGTGCGCGCCCCGTGCCCAGCGATGGACGATCGCCGCCACCGAGGGGTCCGGGGGCGGTGTGGGGTCCACGCCGTGGCGGGTCTGCGCCGCCTGCAGGCGCTGGGCGACCGCGGTGGAGGCATCGATCGCGGCGACCGCCGCGGGATCGTCGACGAGCTCGGGCGCGCGCCCGTCGTCCCGTCGGGACTCGCGGACCGCCGCCGAGACCACGGCGGCGAGACCGGCGGGATCCAGCCCCGCCCAGGCCCCGTGCTCGATGCACTCGGCGATCATCAGATCGCGATCGCTGAACAGCCGCCGCAGCCGCAGTCCGCGCTCGGTGGGGATGAGCGCCGTGGGGGTATCCGGATCGTCGGCGTCGGGGTCTCCGCCCTCTGGGCCGGGGCCGATGCCGGGGCCGGGGCGGGCGGACTCCTCCCGATGGAGGTAGCCGAGCTCGACGAGGAGGTCGGCGAGGCGGTCGAACTCGCGGGCGAGCGAGCTGGTGCGTCCCTCGATGCGGCGCTGCACTCCGGCGAGCTCCTTGCGCGTCCCGCGCCAGCGGCCGACCCAGCGCAGGTGGGAGGCCAGGTCGGGGCAGTCCGCGCAGGGATGCGCGGCGAGCTGCTCGCGCAGGCGCTGGAGCTCGGCGTCCTCCGCAGCGGTGGACGGGGTCCGCTGCGCGCGGCGCCGGACCTCGGCGCGGGCGTCGTCGTCGCGCCCGGAGAGCCGCTGGCGCAGGGCGGCGGCGGTGTCGCGCCGCACCTTCGTCGTGCCGAGACGGTCCTGGCGGGGCAGCTTCATGGTGTCGACCACGGCGGGCGGCGAGGGCACGTCGCCGGGACGGAGCGTGCGCCGTCGGCCCTCGACGTCCAGCAGGTCGACCTGCGGCCCTCCGAGGACCTGGCGATCGATGTCCAGGACGACGGCGTAGCCGCGGCGCTTGCCGCCGGGCAGCGCCACGATGTCCCCGCGCTGCAGCGAGGAGAGGGTGGAGCGGGTGCGGTCGCGGTCCTTCGCAGCGCGCTCCCGGGACAGGACCCGCTCGCGCTCGGTGATCCGCTCGGCGATGGCCGCGTAGGCGAGGAGGTCTCCCCGCTCGCAGGTCAGGGCCTCGCGGTAGGAGGCGGCGGCGTCCTCGAGCTCGCGGGCGCGGCGTGCGAGGCCGACGACGGAGCGGTCGGCCTGGAACTGGGCGAAGCTGGTCTCGAGGGTCTCCCGCGCCCTGCCCAGGTCGAAGCGCTCGAGGAGGTTCACAGCCATGTTGGCGGTGGGATGGAAGGCGGAGCGCAGCGGATAGGTGCGGCGGGAGGCGAGCGAGGCGACGGCGTTCGCGTCGAAGCCGCGACCGGCGACGACGACCGCATGCCCCTCGACGTCGATGCCGCGCCGCCCGGCCCGGCCCGTGAGCTGCGTGTACTCGCCGGGGGTGAGGTTGGCGTGCTCGACGCCGTTGAACTTCACGAGCTTCTCGAGGACCACGGAGCGGGCGGGCATGTTGATGCCGAGAGCGAGCGTCTCGGTCGCGAACACGACCTTCACGAGGCCCTCCGCGAAGAGCTCCTCGACGATGGTCTTCAGCAGCGGCAGGATGCCCGCGTGATGGGCGGCGTAGCCGTCGAGCATGGCGCGGCGGAACCCTGCGATGCCGAGCACCTCCTCGTCCTCCGGGCCGATCGCGGAGAGCCGTTCGTCGAGGATGCGGCGGATCGCCCGGCGCTCCTCGTCGGTCGTCAGGCGCAGACGGGCCTGGGCGCACTGCCGCACGGCGGCTTCGCAGCCCGCCCGCGAGAAGATGAAGACGATCGCAGGGAGCAGCGCGGCGTCGTCAAGCATCTCGATGACATCGGTGCGCCGCGCGGCGCGCGGGGTCCGCCCGCGGTCGCCGCGCCCGTCCCGGCCGCGGTCGCCGTGCTGGTGACGGTCCTCGGGCCGACGGCCGTCCTGACCGCGGAAGTCGTCGTACCGGCGATCGCCGTGGCTGCCGTGGCCGCCGCGACCATGACGCTGGCCGGAACCGCGGGGACGGTGCCGGCCCTGGGTGCCGCGACGGCCTCCGCCGTATCCGCGCCGGTCGCGGCCCGGGCCGCGCCCTCGGCCCCCGGGGCCGCCGTCGTCGAGCATCATGCTGCGCGAGGTGAGGCGCTCGACCTCAGGGTTGACCTCGCGGTCCGCGCGGGCGCCCGGACCGTGGGAGACGACGGCCTCGCCGTCGTCGCCGATGAAGAGGTCCAACAGCTGATCGCCGACGACCACGTGCTGCCACAGCGGCACCGGACGGGTCTCCGAGAGGATCACCTCGGTCTCGCCCCGGACCTCCTGCAGCCAGGCGCCGAACTCCTCGGCGTTCGAGACGGTCGCCGAGAGCGCCACCAGCTGCACGCCGGGGTCGAGATGGATGATGACCTCCTCCCACACCGGTCCGCGCAGACGATCGGCGAGGTAGTGGACCTCGTCCATGACCACGAAGCCGAGGCCGTTCAGGAGCTCGGAGTCCGCGTAGAGCATGTTGCGCAGCACCTCGGTGGTCATCACCACCACCTCGGCATCGGGACGCACGGAGGTGTCGCCGGTGAGCAGCCCCACCCGGTCGTGGCCGAGCCACTCGACGAGCTCGGAGTGCTTCTGGTTCGACAGCGCCTTGATGGGGGCGGTGTAGAAGACCTTCCGGCCCTGGGCGAGGGCGAGGTGGACGGCGAACTCCCCCACCACCGTCTTGCCGGCGCCGGTGGGCGCGGCGACCAGCACCGATCGGCCGCTCTCGAGCGCCCGGCAGCCGTCCAGCTGGAAGGGATCGAGCGCGAAGGCGTAGCGGGCGGTGAAGCGGCCCAGCTCGGACTCCGCCAGCTTCTGCTCGGCGCGCCAGGCGGCGTACTGCTCGGACGGGGACGGCGGGGTCATCGCGGTCCTCCCTTCCATCGGGTCCCGATGCCGGCGGGCAGGGTCGCGGGCTCGGCGGAGGCGGTGGCGGCGCCCTCGAGGTCGGCGAGCAGGCGCACCGCTCCCGGGAGCACCCGCGCGGTCAGCGGGAGCAGCGAGGTCGCCTCGCCGTCGGCGTAGGCGCGCAGCGTGCGCCCTTCCCGCAGACCGATCGTGACCTCGCGGACAGCCGTCACCTCGAAGCCGTCGATGCCCAGGTGGGAACCGGAGAACACGCGGGGGAAGAAGCGCATGAGCCCGGCGCGGCCCAGGCCGGACAGCGTCACGAGCTCGAGCGTCCCGTCGTCGACGCGGGAGTCCGGGGAGACCCGCATCCCGCCTCCGTAGGTGCCCGAGCTGCAGAGCGAGACCAGGGTCGCGTCGATCTCGCGGCGCTCTCCGCCGTCGGCCTCGATCCAGTAGGGCAGCGGCCGGAAGGAGACCAGCTCGCGCATCATCGCGGTGGTGTAGCGCAGCGCGTGGCCTCGCCCGGCCCGGTTCGCGCGGGCGTTGACGAGGGCGTCGAAGCCGAGGTTCACGTTGCCGAGGGCGAGCGTGCGGTGGACGGGGCCGGCGTCCGAGGCCGAGACGATCTCGATCGCGTCGATCGTCACCACGGGCCGGGACAGGGCGCGCAGGAGGACGCGCGTCGCGGCCTCGGGATCGTCGAGCGGCAGGCCGAGCGCCCGGGCGAGGTCGTTGCCGGAGCCAGCGGGGACGATGCCGAGCCGCACCGGGGTGCCGGCGACGATCTCGGCGCCGAGGGCGACGGTGCCGTCGCCGCCGACGACGACCAGCGCGGTGAGGGTGTCCCGCACATCATGGGCGCGGGCCCGGGCCGTGCTCGCCGTCGGGGCCGAGAGATCCACGACGGAGATGCCGGCGAGGCGCAGCAGATGGCTCACCTGACGGCCGACGCGGTGCGCTGCCCCCTGAGCCGCTGTCGGGTTCGACAGCAGCCCGACGCGCAGTCTGCTCACCTGTCCTCCGGATCGTCCAGTCGCTCGGGAGCGTCGATCGACTCGACCTCGTCATCGATCGTGCTGGCGGTCTCGTCGTCGAGGTCGTCGTCCTCGCCCGGTCGCGGATGCCGCTTGTCATGGATGATCGAGATCACGACGGCGGCGAAGAACAGCGAGGAGATCGCCGAGGACATGCCGATCAGCGTGACCGGATCCGGTGTCGGGACCATGACCGCGGTGAAGCCGAAGCACAGGAAGATAACCCAGCGCCAGGCCTTCAGCATCGACGTGCCGCGGATCAGGCCCATGAAGTTCAGCAGGACCAGGACGACCGGCATGACGAAGGCGATGCCGAAGGCGAGCATGGTCTTGACGACGAGCGACAGGTACTCGTCGTAGGGGATGATCTGCGAGGTGCCGTCCTCGGTCGGCGTGAAGCTCATGAGGACCGGGACCAGGTTGGAGACCGCCCAGTAGCCGGCGATGCAGCCGATGAAGAACAGCGGGATCGCCGCGCCGAAGAAGCCCAGCGCATAGCGGCGCTCGTTCTTGTGCAGGCCCGGCATGATGAACAGCCAGACCTGCAGGATGATCACCGGAGATGCCAGGATCAGGCCGATGTACGCGGCCATCTGGAGCTTCACGTTGAAGCCCTTGGCCACGCCCTGGAAGTTGATCATCGCCTGCAGGTCGGAGTCCTCGCCGGCGGCGAGGATGGGGGCGCGGATCGCGTCGTACACCCACGGGAAGAGGAACCAGCCGACGACCGACAGCAGGACGACCGCGACAGCGCAGATCACCAGTCGGTTGCGCAGCTCGACCAGGTGCGATCCGAGGGACATCCTCCCCTCGGGATCCTTCTTCTGCCGCTTCTTCCCGGCCTCACCCTTCGCGCCCGTTGTGCTCGCCACGAATGTGCTCCTCCAGAGTTATGGGTCCGGACCGCCGACGGCCCGGACCCGTCATGCCCGCCGACGGGCGGGATGCGTCTCAGTCGCGACGGTAGGTGTTGTCGTCGTCGTCGCGGGAGCGGACGGCCTCGCGGTCCTGCTCCTCATCGCGGGGATCGAACTCGCGGTCGCGCGAGGAGCGCGCATCGCTCTGACGGGAGGAGCTCGAGGAGGAGCGGCGGTCGCGCCGGTCGTCCTCGTCCTCGTCGTCCTCGTCGTCCCTGCCGGCCTCGTCGCCGCGCAGCTCCTCGACCTCGCTCTTGAAGATGCGCATCGACTTGCCGAGGTTGCGGGCGAGGCCCGGGAGCTTCCCCGCGCCGAAGAGCAGGACCACGACCAGGAGCAGGATGATGAGAGCCGCAGGGTTGCGGAACAGATTCATGGAAGTACCTTTCAACAGCGCCGTCCGCATGCACGGCTCAGTCCATGGTCCCACAGTGGACCGTGCATCGCCGTGCCGTGGGGACGGCGACTCGTCCCACCGTGTGATGTCGACCCACCGTGTGATGGGCCATATAAGCGTAGCGCCTAGTTCCTGTGTGCCGGACGAGACGAGTCCCGTGCCACGATCACGATCGTGTCTCTCAGGTCACGCGGGAGGAGCACCTCCGCGGCGCCCGCGGATTCGAGGACGGCGTCGACCAGAGCGGCTCTCACCGGATGCTCCAGACGGGCGTAGACGAGAGGGCCGTCGCCGTCGCGCAGCTCCGCCGCGGCGAAGGACTCGGCGATCCAGCGCCCGGGGGCGTCGAGCCGCAGCCAGACCTCGCCGTCGACCGTCCCGCGCAGGTCGGGGCCGGTCCCCTCCTCGGACAGCCGGCCGGGCGCGTCCGCGGGGAGGATCTCGACGATCCGGTCGAGCCGGAACTGCCGCTCGTCGCCCCGCAGCTCGCAGTGGGCGCGCAGATAGGAGCGGGTGCCGTCGGTCTCGATCGCGATCGGCCGGATGGTGCGCACGCTGGTCCCCGCCGAATCCGGCGCGGAATAGCGGATCGTGAGTGTCCCGCCCTCCGTGCGGAGCGCCTCTCCGACCGCCGCGAGCACGGCGTCGGCGCGGGATGCGGTCCGGGTGCCGGCATCCTCGGCCGCGCTCCCCGTTCCGGTTCCCGTCTCCTCCGCGGGAGAGGCCGCCTCTGCCGCCGGCGCCCCGTCGGCGGAGGCCCCCAGCTCCGCACGCAGCTTCGCCGTCGCGCTCGCGACGAGACCGGCGGTCTCCCCCGCCGACGGCTCGAGCGCGGAGAGGCCCGCCAGGAGCGCCGTGATCTCCGTTCGGCTCAGGCGCAGTGCGCGACGGAGGGGCTCGGCGTTGCGGACCCTCACCACGCCGTGCTCCCATTCGGCCTCGATGAGGTCCTGCTCCCAGCCGGTGGCGAAGTCCCCGCACAGGAACAGGACCTGCAGATCCTTGATCAGCTGCTTCTCGGAGATGCCGAGGGCGCCGGCGAGCTCGGCCGTCTCGACCTCGTCGCGGCTCATGACGTAGGACGCCTCGCTGATCAGCCGCGAGAGGTGATCGCCGGCGGCCGTGGGCGTGCGGATCCGTCGGGCGTCGCGCGGGACGGCGGCCTCGAGCGCGGCGAGATCCGGCGAGGCGGCATGGGCGTCGGCGATGTCGCCGAGGACCGCGGAGATCTCCTCGCGCCAGAGCACCGGCTCGACCACCTCGATCCAGCGGATGTCCGCGAGCGCCAGACGCCGGGCCGCGGAGCGCGGCATCGCCGGCAGCTCGAGCGTCCCGTCATCGAGGGCCGCGCCCGCGAGATCACGCAGGGCGAGGGCCTTGTACGGGGCGGCGCGGACGATCATCCGCTGCTCGCCCTCCGGGTTCGCGTGCATGGACTCGAGAGCAGTGGAGAGCGCTGTCGCGAGGCTGACGTCGGCCGGCCGCGGATGCGCGGCGACCGTCCTCACCTCCGGATAGCTCTCGATGCGGGAGGCGCGGAAGATCCGCGGGGCCTCGCGGTCGAGGTCCCAGCCGTGGACGTACCAGTGGCCGTCGTGGACGCCGACGGCCCACGGCTCGACATGCCGGTTCGCGCGCCGGTTGTCGGTGCCGCGGTAGTCGAAGCGCACTGCGCGCCCGGCGGTGACCGCCTCCAGCAGCGGGGTCAGCACGGGCAGCGACTCGACCGTGCCGCGCGGGGTCCGGCGCAGCAGGTCCGGATCGGCGTCGTGCCCGAGGCTGAGGAGCTTGGCGCGGACCCGGCGGGCGGCCCCGCCGGCGGCCGCATCGTCCCAGGCGCGGCTCGCCGCCAGCAGCACCGTGTACTCCTCGCGGCTGAGATCGAGGACCGCATCCCCCGCCGCCGTGTCGATCCGGTAGTACACGGTGTTCTGGTCGAAGAGATCGGTCTCGGTGCTCAGCGGGAGGCCGAGATCGAGGATCTGCGCCTTGTCCCGCTCGAACATGCGCTCGGCGGCGGCATCCGCCTCCCGGTACTCGGGGATCGCGGCGAACAGCTTCGCCCGGTCGATCCGCCGGCGCGAGCCGATCGTCATGATGACGTTGAGGAGTCTCTCCGTGCTCTTGGCAGCCACCCGGTCAGAGTACCGGCCGTGCGTTCGGCGCGGCGGAGGATTCCGGCTCCTCGCCCGTACCCTGGGGACATGCTGCGATGGGAACGGGGAACAGTCGTCGAGGTGCGGGACTCCTGGCCGGGGGTCGTGCGCCTGCGCGTCGCGATCACGAGCGCCGCTGGGGCCGCGGGCGCCGGGGAGTCGGTCGCGGCGCTCGCCTACCCCGAGCTCACGGGAGCCCCGCAGGTCGGCGAGCAGGTGCTGCTGAACACGAACGCGCTCCGCCGCGGCCTGGGGACCGGCGGCGAGGCCCTCGTCGTCGCCCGGCCGGACGCTCTGCCGGAGGCCGACGAACCGGCCGGGCACATGGTCAAGGCCCGCTACACGCCCATGCAGACGATGGTCGACGCCATCGACGACCCGTCCGGCGAGCACCACGACCTGCTCCAGGACGCCGACGACCTCGCCGGCCTCCCCGTCGTCGTCGCCGACCTCCACTCGGCGCTGCCCGCCGTCGTCGCCGGCATCCGTGCGCAGGCGCCGTCGGCGCGGATCGTGCACGTGCACACCGATGCTGCGGCGCTGCCCGCCGCCTTCTCCCGCACCGCGGCGGTGCTGCGGGAGGAAGGGCTCATGGAGGCGACGATCAGCGTCGGACAGGCCTTCGGCGGCGATCACGAGGCCGTCACCGTCCACTCCGCGCTGCTGGCCGCCCGCCTCGCACTCGGAGCCGACGTCGTCATCGCCGTCCAGGGGCCCGGCAACCTCGGCACCGGCACCGCCTGGGGCTTCTCGGGCGTGCAGGCCGTCGAGGCGCTGCATGCCGCGAGCGTGCTGGGCGGGGTCCCGATCGCGGCGTTGCGGGTCTCCGGCGCGGACCCGAGGCCCCGGCACCGGGGGCTCTCGCATCACGCGTCGACGGTGCTGGGGCGAGCCGCCCTCGCTCCCCTGCGTCTGCCCGTGCTCTCCCCCGCCGACCCTCTCAACAGCGCTTTTCATGCGTCTGTCGCCGAACAGGTTCGTGAAGAGATCGTCGAGCTCGGTCGTGCGCGCGGCATCCTGCACGCGGTCGAGGAGATCGATGCCGACGGGCTCCTCGCGGCGCTCGCCGCGCTCCCGGTGCGGCTGTCGAGCATGGGACGGGGCCTGGAGGAGGATGCGGCGCCCTTCCTCTACCCGGCGCTCGCCGGGCGCGCCGCGGGACGGCTGCTCGACGCCGGCTGAGGAGCCGTCCCGCGGTCCGGGTCAGCCGCTGCCCGGGAAGTCCTCCGGGGACGCCTCCCCGCGCTGGCGGATGAGCCGGCGGAGACGGTGCGCGGCGGCCACGGCGCGTCGGCCGTCGGCGGTCGATATCGCCATCGTCGCGAGCGTCGTGCCGTCGGCGAGGTCCAGGTGCGCCCAGGGGTCGCCCATCGGATAGCCGACGTCGACGATCTCCGCCCATTCGAGGGTGCGGGAGGACAGATGGTTGCGGACCTCGAGGGTGTGCTCGCGCGCGACGAGGCGAACGCGCGCCTCGAGATGGCAGATCAGCAGTCCCAGCACGCCCAGCAGGATCAGGGCGGTGCGGCCGCCGAGGGAGAAGCCGGGGATCTTCAGCGCCCACCAGGAGGTGCCGCCGAGCATGATGAGCCCGGTCGGGTAGCCGACGAGGCGCACCATGAGCGGGCGCAGCACGATCGTGTCCCCCGGGCGATCCGGCTCGGACCCGGACGGACCGTCCCCTCCCGGTCCGGAGCCCGTCGGACCTCCTCCCGCCGGACCCGAGTCCGTCGGCCCCGAGGGGGACGACGGACCGTCGGGGCCGTGCGGGCGGGACATCGGTCGCCGCGGCAGGTCAGATGCGGCAGGCCTGGATCGCGGTGACGAGGATGGCGCGGGCGCCCACCTCGTACAGGTCGTCCATCATGCGGTGGGACTGACGGCGCTCGACCATCACGCGCACGGCCGACCATTCGCCGTCCCGCAGGGGCGAGACCGTCGGCGACTGGAAGCCGGGCGAGATCGCCACGGCGCGCTCGAGGAGGTCGGAGGGGATGTCGTAGTCGAGCATCACGTACTCGCGGGCGACGAGCACGCCGCGCAGACGGCGCTCGAGCACCTCGAGGGAGTGCTGGGCGTCGGCGTCGAGGGTCATGCCGGGGCGCGAGAACAGCACGGCCTCCGAGGTCATGATCGGATCGCCGAAGGGCTCCAGGCCGGCCTGGCGGAGCGTCGTGCCGGTCTCGACGACGTCGGCGATCACGTCCGCGACGCCGAGCCGGATGGAGGACTCCACCGCGCCGTCGAGGTGCACGACCTCCGCGGTGATCCCGTGCTCTCCCAGGTGGTCCTGGACGAGGTTCTCGTAGCTGGTGGCGATGCGGACGCCGGCGAGCTCGCCCACGCTCGCATGCTGGCCCACGGGCGCGGCGAAGCGGAAGGTGGAGCGGGCGAAGCCGAGCGACAGGATCTCCTCGGCCGGGGTGCGGGAGTCGATCAGCATGTCCTGGCCGGTGATGCCGACGTCGACGGTCCCGGAGCCCACGTACACGGCGATATCGCGGGGGCGCAGGTAGAAGAACTCGACGTCGTTCTCATGGTCGACGACGACGAGCTCCTTGGCCATGCCGCGACGACGGTAGCCCGCCTCCTGCAGCAGGTCGGCGGCGGGCTCGGACAGGGCGCCCTTGTTGGGGACTGCGATGCGCAGCACGGTTCCTCCTTCGCCGCGCGGCGGCGCGCGCGAGCGGATGGTTCAGGCCGGACGAGCGTCCGGGGACGGCGGGGCGGACCGCCTCGGAGCGGTCCCGGAGCAGGCGGACCGGCTCAGAGCTTGCGGTAGACGTCCTCGAGGGTGAGGCCCTTGGCGACCATCATGACCTGCACGTGGTAGAGCAGCTGGCTGATCTCCAGGGCCGCGTCGTCGAGGGTCTCGTGCTCGCAGGCCATCCAGACCTCGGCGGCCTCCTCGACGATCTTCTTGCCGATCTGATGGACGCCGCCGTCCAGCTCCCGCACGGTGCCCGATCCCTCGGGACGGGTGCGTGCCTTCTCGGTCAGCTCGGCGAACAGCGCTTCGAAATCCTTCACGCGCCCAGGGTACTGGTCCGCGCACGCCGACGGCGCCGCCGCCCGTCGGACGGACGTCGGACGGACGTCGGACGAGCGGCGGACGAGCGGCGGACGGTGCCGTCAGCGGCGGCGGACCGTCGGATCCAGATGCGCGGTCTCGACCTCGACGCTCCGCGCCCGGTCCTCGCTGCGGCGCACCCGCCACCACACGAAGAAGCCGGTGAGGGTGAAGCATCCGTAGAAGATGTACATGAAGGCGCTCGCGTAATAGCCGGCGCTGACCAGCAGCGGCACGCCGACGATGTCGACGGCCACCCAGATCAGCCAGAACTCCACCCAGCCCTTGGCCATGCCGAAGGTCGCCAGCAGCGAGCCCATGAAGATCCAGGCGTCCGCCCAGACGGGCTCGTACGAGCCCAGCGCCCGGAAGAGCGGGGTGAGCAGGGCGGTGCCGCCCACGAGCACCACCACCAGCAGGGCGCGGGTCCCCCAGGAGGCCCATCGCGGCTCGACGGCGGTGCCGCCGGAGTCCTTCGCCTGCTTCCAGCGGATCCAGCCGTAGACGGCGGTGGCGATGAACATCACCTGACGGCCGGCCTGGCCGTAGAGGTCGATGCTGGCGGGGCTGCCGAAGACGGTCCCCAGGAACACGGTCAGCAGCAGCACGTTGCCGACGATGCCGATGGGCCAGGCCCAGACCTTGCGGCGCATGCCGCCCAGCGCGCTGAGCAGTCCGAAGACGTTGCCGAGCACTTCGCGCCAGAGGATGAACTGTCCGCCCGCGAACTCGATCTTCGCGTCGAAGAGCCACTGCAGGAGATCCATGAGGGTCCTTTCTCCCGTCGGATGCAGTGGCTCCGGGGGAAAAGGGATCCGGCACGCCGACGGCGGCGCGCTCGGGCGCGCTCGACGGCATGCAGGACGTGCGCCTCTCATCCAGGCTTTCACTGTCGGTGCCGGAGTTCCACCGGCTCCACCGCTGGCGCGGGTCGCGGACTATCACCGCCGGCTCGGATTTACACCGACCCCGGAGCACGTCACAGGATGTGACCGACCCACGATATACCTGGTCGCAGCCCCGCCGCCGTGATGGAGACGACAGCCGGCGGCGTCAGTGCGCGCCGTGCGCGGAGGCCAGCTCCCGCAGCGCGGCGATCTCCTCGGCGGCGTCCTGCGCCCGGTAGATCGCGGACCCGGCGACGAACACGTTGGCGCCCGCCTCGGCGCAGCGCTCGATGGTCTCCCGGCTCACGCCGCCGTCGACCTGGACCGAGACCTCGAGGTTCGCCTCCGAGATCGCCCGTCGGGCCCGACGGATCTTCGGGAGCATCGTCTCGAGGAAGCTCTGGCCGCCGAAGCCGGGCTCGACGGTCATGATCAGCAGCATGTCGAACTCGCCGATGACGTCGAGCAGCGGCTCCACCGGGGAGGCGGGCCGCAGCGCGACGCCGACCGCCGCGTTCTTGCGCCGCAGCTCCCGTGCGAGCCGGATGGGCGCGGCCGCGGCCTCGAGGTGGAAGGTCACCGAGGAGGCGCCGGCCTCCGCGAAGGCCGGGGCCTCGCGGTCGGCGTCCGCGATCATCAGGTGCGCGTCCACGGGGATGGGGCTGCGCTCGACGATCTGCTCGACCATCGAGGTGCCGAAGGTGAGGTTCGGGACGAAGCGGTTGTCCATCACGTCGACGTGGACGCTGTCGGCGGCGGCGATCCGGTCGAGCTCCTCGCCGATCCGCATGAAGTCGGCGTTGAGGATGCTGGGGTGGATGTAGTGGCCGTCGGTGGCGTAGGCGGGGCTCATCGGGATCGGGGGTCCTTCCGTCGGGGCGCGGGGCGGGGTCAGGAGGCCGCGGGCAGGCGGCGCAGCAGGGCGATGAACATGGCGTCGGTGCCGTGGACGTGGGGCCACAGCTGGACGGAGGGGCCCTCCCCCAGCTCGGCGTCCTCGCGGGCGCCGGGGAGGATCCCCTCGAGGACGGCGGGGCGCGCGTCGAGCTGCTCGACGTCGTCCCGTCGGCGCAGCACGTCGGCGACCACGAGCCGGGTCTCCGCCGCATGCGGGGAGCAGGTGACGTAGGCGACGACGCCGCCGGGCGCGGTCGCGTCGAGCGCGGAGCGCAGCAGATCCCGCTGGATGACGCCGAGATGGCCGATGTCGCCGGGCGTGCGGCGCCAGCGCGACTCGGGCCGACGGCGGAGCGCGCCGAGGCCCGAGCAGGGCACGTCCGCGAGGACGCGCGAGAAGCGGCCCGGGAGCTCGGCGCCGATGCAGGTGCCGTCGGCCGTGCGGGTCTCGATCTCGCAGCCCGCCTCGCGGAGGGTCTCCACGGCCCGGTCGACGAGCTCGGTGCGATGCTCCTGCAGCTCGACGGCCAGGAGGTCGGCGTCGTGCTCGATCGTCAGGCCGCCGAGCAGGGCGGTCTTGCCGCCCGGGCCCGCGCACAGGTCGAGCCAGTGGGCGTCGTCCGCGAGGACCGCGTCGTCGGCGCCGGCGGCGAGGGCCAGGGCCATCAGCTGGCTGCCCTCGTCCTGCACGGCCGCGCGTCCCTCCCGCACGGCGTCGAGGCCGCCGGGATCGCCCGAGGGCCAGGAGGCGGCGAAGATGCTCAGCCGCCCCTGCGAGGCCCCGGAGTCGATGAGCTCGTCGAGGTCGGTGAGCCCGGGACGCATGACGAGGGACACCGCGGGGGCGGCGTTCTGCGCGGCCAGTAGCTCGTCGATCTCCCCCGGGTCGCGGCCGTGCGCCGCGAGCGCCTCGGTGAGCGCCCGCACCACCCAGCGCGGATGCGAGTGGACGACGGCGAGGTGCCCGGTGGGGTCGGTCTCGCGGTCCGGGGCGACCTCGGGGATCCACTCCTCGAGGGTCCTCTCCCCCACCCGGCGCAGGATCGCGTTGGCGAAGCCGGCGGCGCCCGCCCCGACCTCCTGACGGGCCAGGGCCACGGTCTCGGAGGTGGCCGCATGCGGCGCGACGGCCATGTCCAGCAGCTGGTAGGCGCCCAGGCGGAGCACGTCCAGCAGGGCGGGGTCGATGTCCTCGAGCGGACGGTCGGTGCAGGCGGCGATGATCGCGTCGAGGCGGCCCTGGGCGCGCAGGGCGCCGTAGAACAGCTCCGTGGTGAACGCGGCGTCGCGACCGGAGACGCGATGGCGGCGCAGCAGGCGCGGGAGGACGAGGTTCGCGTAGGCATCGTCCTCGCGGACGGCGCGGAAGCCCTCATAGGCGACCTGGCGGGCCGGCGTGGTGCGGCTCCTGCGCTCGGAGGGGCGCTGCTCGGACCAGCCGCGGCGCGGCCCGCCCTCGCCGCGCGAGCCCGACCGTTCGCGGCCACGGGCGTCGCGGCGGCGTCCGCCGTCGCGGTCTGATCGCCCGCCCTGACGGCGGTGGTCCTGGCGGTCGTCGTCGCGGGTCATGCGCGCTCCTCGGAGGTGGTGCTGTCGGTGTCGTCGGGGGCGCCGAAGGCGGGGGCGTCGCCCAGGGCGGCGCCGCGGGCCCAGTCGGCGGCGCGCATGGCGCGCTTCCCCGCGGGGGCGACGGTCCCGAGCGCGAGCGGCGTCGTGCCCGTGCCGACGAGCAGGTGCCGCTTCGTCGCGCGCAGCGTCCCGGGGGCGAGGCGCGGGGCATCCGCCGGGAGCTCCTCGAGGCCGAGGACCTTGAACCGGTCGCCGTCGAGCAGCGTCCAGGCGCCCGGGTCGGGGCTCATGCCGCGGATATGGGCGCTGACGCGGTCGGCGGGAAGGGACCAGTCGATGCGGGCCTCGGCGGGTGTGAGCTTCGCGGCATGGGTGGCCAGCGCATGGTCCTGCGGCGCGGCGACGGCGGTGCCGGCGGCGATCGCATCGAGGGTCTCGACGAGCAGCTCGGCGCCCTGCACGGCCATCGCCTCGAGGAGCTCCCCGGAGGTCGTGAGGGGGCCGATCGGCGACGGGGCGCTCGCCAGGACGTCCCCGGTGTCGAGGCCCTCCTCGATGCGGAACACGCTGATGCCGCTGGCGGAGGCGCCCGACAGCACGGCCCGCTGCGCGGGCGCGGCCCCACGCCACTGCGGCAGCAGGGAGAAGTGCAGGTTGATCCAGCCGTGGGCGGGGATGTCGAGCGCGGGAGCAGGGATCAGCTGGCCGTAGGCGACGACGGGCGCGACATCGGGCGCGAGGTCGCGCAGACGCTGCTGGACCTCGGGATCGCGCAGGCTGCGCGGGGTGATCACCTCGATGCCCTCCGCGTCGGCGAGGGCGCGCACGGGGCTGGGGCGGAGCTTCCGGCCGCGACCGGAGGGGGCATCGGCGCGCGTGAGGACTGCGACCACCTCGTGGTCGGAGTCGAGCAGCGCGCGCAGGGACGGGAGGGCGGCCTCGGGGGTGCCGGCGAAGAGCAGACGCATGATGCCCCCAGTCTAGGTGCCCGTCGGGGCGGCCCCGAGGTCAGAAGACGTCGGGCGGGTCCAGGCGCACGCGCAGGGACCCGCGCTCCTTGCGGGCCGACCGGCCGGCGACGCCCGCTCGCAGCGCATCCGCGAGCTCCCGGGAGCGGCGCGGCTCGATGCGCAGCACCGCCCGGGCGCGGCCGCGGTCCTCCCCCGCCTCGAGGTCGACGGGCCCGAACACGGAGACGCCGTCGGGCAGGTCGACGGTCTCGAGGAAGGTGCGGCAGGCCTCGCGGTCCCCGACGACCTCGGCGACCCGCGAGAACGGCGGCAGATCCAGCTCACGGCGATCCTCGAGCACACGGTCCAGGAAGAGCCCGGAGCGGTGCGCGACGAGATCGCGGATCGCCGGGAGGGTCTCCGTGCCCACCACGAGCACCTCCCCGCCCTCGGCCGCGGGGCGCACCAGGGCGATGGCCGCGCGCCAGCGGCGGACCGCCTCGACATCGGCGTCATAGGCCGCGCGGCCCAGCATCGCATCGGCGTCGAGGAGGACGGCGGCGGCGTAGCGGCCTCGCGGGCACGGCTCCGCGCCCGGCGTCGACACCACGATCGCCCCGTCCTCCACGGCGACGTCCTCGAGAGGGCCGTGGGCTCCGCCGGCGATCTGCAGGTGCGCGTCGGGGAAGGTGCGCCCGAGCTCCTCGGCGGTGCGGGCGGAGCCGACGACCATGGCCCGCACCCCGGTGCGATCGCATTCGGGGCAGCGGTAGCCGTCCTCGCGGCGGCCGCAGACCCCGCACTGCAGGGGCCCCGACCGGCCCCGCACCGTGAGCGGCGCCGAGCATTCGGGGCAGCGGGCGCGCGTGCCGCAGAACGTGCAGGCGACCGCCGGCGCATACCCCGATCGCGGGACCTGGACGAGCACCGGGCCCCGGGTCATCCCCTGGCGGATCACGCGCAGCGCCTCGCCGGGGATGCGGGTGCGTCCGCCGGGGCCCTCGCGGTCGCGCAGGTAGCGGTCCATGGCGATGATGCGCGGTCGCACGAGCGGCATCGGCGCCGGCACGGGGCTCAGGTCCACGAGGTGGCCGGCGTCGACCAGGGTCCGCACCGCGACGGACTCGGTGGAGGAGACCAGCAGCAGCGCGGCCCGCTCCTCCCGGGAGCGGCACTGCAGGACGGTGCGCGTGTGCGGGTACGGGGAGCGGGGCTCGACGAGCAGGTCGTCGGACTCGTCGAGGCAGATGATCAGCCCCAGGTCCCGCACCGGGGCGAAGGCGGCCGAGCGGCTGCCCAGCACGATCCGCGAGGCGCCCCGCAGGATGCGCCGGTACGTCCGATAGCGCTTCTCCGGGCCCTCGGTGCCGGAGAGGACCTCGTGGGCGAGGTCGCGCTCGTCGAGGGCGCGCGAGAGCCGTGCGATGTCGCGCTGGTCGGGAGCGACGACGAGGACGCCGACGGACGGGTCCGCATCGGCGATCGCGTCGGCGACGACGACGGTCCACGGATCGGCCGCGTCCAGGACGATCGATGCTCGCGGGACAGGTCCCTCGGCGCTCCCCGCCCGGGCGACGAGCGCGGACAGACCCGTGTAGCGGTCCCCCGGCCGGGGCGCGGCCGGGGCCTCCGCCCCGCTGTCCTCTGCTGTGACGTCCTCTGCTGTGACGTCCTCTGCTGTGACGTCCTCGGCCGTGCTGCCCTCGTCCGCGCTCGCTGCGGCCTCCGCCCGGGCGGCCTCGGCGGCGGCCTCGGCCTCGGCGGCGGCGCGGTCGGCCTTCTCGGCGCGGGCGTGGCGCGGCGGGAGCGCGAGGCGCAGCACGTCGCCGACGGTGCCGGCGCAGCGCTCGGCGATCTCCTCGCAGGCGCGCAGCAGCCGCGGCGGCATGACGACGTCGTCGGACACGAGCCGGGTGAGCGCCGCGAGCGGCCGATCGGTCGAGGGCTCCGCCCGGCGCTCGAGGACGATCCCCTCGGTGTCGCGGCCGGAGAAGCGCACCCGCACGCGCATGCCCGGGCCGGCCTCCGCGGTCGCCGGGGTGACCGCGTACTCGAAGGGGCGGTCGAGGTGCGGGAGCACGCCGATCAGGCGCACGCTCGCCACCGGCAGCTCGTCGACGACGTCGAAGCCGGCGGTCGTGCGCAGGCCGGAGCCCCGGGTCGTGCCGGAGCGGCTCGGCCCGGGGCCGTCGGGGACGACGACGGCGGGGGCGGGAGCCTCGAAGAGGCCCTCCTGCTCCCCCGCCGCGCCGGTGGTCGGGGTGATCAGCGCTTGTGCACCGCCACCAGGTCGCACACGAAGATCAGCGACTCGCCGGGGGCGATGACGGGCGGGGCGCCGTGCTCGCCGTAGGCCAGGTGCGAGGGGATGTCCAGCCGGCGGCGGCCGCCGACCTTCATGCCCTGGACGCCCTGGTCCCAGCCGCTGATGACCTGGCCGACGCCGAGCTGGAAGCGCAGCGGCTGGCCGCGGTCCCAGGAGGCGTCGAACTGCTCGCCGCTGGCGTGGGAGACGCCGACGTAGTGCACGTCGACGACGTCGCCGCGACCGGCCTCGTCGCCTTCGCCGACGATCTCGTCGGTGATGATCAGCTCGGTGGGCGCCTCGCCCTCGGGGAAGTCGATCTCGGGCTTGCTGCGGGTCATGGGTCCTCCTGGGGTCGGGACGGGTACGGACGGTTCAGCGGATCAGCGGATCAGCGGGGGCGGCACCGGAGGCGCCGGCCCCGTGTCACGCGCTGTAGGGGCGAGCGGCGTCGAGGACGTCGATCACGAAGATGAGGGTCTGGTCGGCGAGGGCGCTGGTGCTGCCCTCCTCCGTGGTGCCGTAGGCGTCGGCCGGCGGGATCACGAGCATGACCTGGCTGCCGACGGCGAGGTCCAGCAGATGATCGTCCCAGCCGGGGATGACCTGGCTGGCGCCCTGCGTGAAGGAGAAGGTGGTGCCGGCATCCCAGGAGGAGTCGAACTGGGTGCCGTCGGACCACTGCCAGCCGGTGTACGCCATCGTCAGGTAGTCGCCGGCCTGGGTGACGTCGCCGGTGCCCTGGATGAGGACCTCGCGGACGGTCTCGGTGGGGGCGTCGCCGGTGGGCGTCGAGTCCAGCGACGGTGCACCGTCCTCCGCGAGGGTGACGGTCGGGAAGTCGCCGGAGACCTCCTGCGCCTCCCCCTCCGCGCGCAGCGAGGGGATGACGCGGTCGACGTCCGCCACCTGGACCAGCGAGTAGGTGGTGCCGGAGGTGTCGGTCTGCCAGCCGGCCATGGCGAAGCGCGAACCCACCGTCACCGTCTGGAAGAACGCGAGGGCGGAGTCCCCGATGGCGTCGGCGCTCAGCGTCAGGGTGTTCGCCGAGGCGCCCTGCCACCACGACTGCAGGGTCTCCCCGGTGGAGGCGTCGACGTACATGCTGCGCAGGATCGCCACGTCGCCCTCGGCGAGGGCGTCGCCGTCACCCGTGACGACCAGCGTCGCGTCGGCCGCGTCGATCGTCAGCGGCGGGGTGAACTCCACCGTCGGCTCGGCCCCGAGGTCGTCGCCGATGGTGACGCCGTCGAGCGAGCTGCCCGTGAGCCCGGTGCCCCCGTCGGAGGCGTCGGAGCCGGTGCCGTCGGTGTCGTCGCTGCAGGCGGCGAGGCCGATCGCGGCGGTCGCGGCGAGGGCGGTGGTGAGCAGGGTGCGGCGGCGGATCACAGAGGGCCTTTCGGGTCAGCGGGGTCCCGGGCGGGGACGCGGGGTCCAGGGTACGGTCTGGACCCCGGAGGAGTCTCGGCTCTTCCTGGGAAAGAGCCCGGGGGCGCGGGACGGTCAGGCGGGCGGTGCCTGCTCGCCCGCCGCCGTCCCGGCGGCGCGGATCTCCTCGAGCAGGGCATCGACCTCGGGCGCGCTCGTGGCGAACGGGTCCAGCACCTGCACCGGCATCGCGCCGGGACGGGTCAGCCGCAGCGTGGTCCAGTCCACGACGTGATCCACGCCGAGCTCCTGGGCGAGCGTCACGACCTGCCCGCGCAGGTGCGCGCGGGTGGTCGTGGGCGCGATCTCGCGGGCCCGCTCGATCCGCTCCTCGTCCAGCACGTGCGGGGCCAGGCCCCGCCTCTGCAGCGCCTGGAAGACGCTGTGCGCGGGATCGATGTCGTGATATGCCAGGTCCAGGCGCTCGACGGCCGGGTCCTCGAGGGCGATCCCCCGGCGTTCCCGCACCTGTGCGATCAGCGTCTCCTTGATCGCCCAGTCGAGGTTCCGCTGCGCCCACGAGCGGTCGCCCGTGCGCACGGCGTCCAGCGCCCGCTGCCAGTCCTCCAGCACGTCCTGCTCGTCCTCGTCGGCGACGGTCGCGGCGAGGTCCAGCCAGCGCTGCTGGACCTCGAGCGCGGTGGTCGTCCCCCCGGCCGCGGTCGGCAGCGGGGCCGAGCCCGTGAGATCGCGGGCGACCGTGCGGATCGCCGCGATGTCGTCGGCCAGGGACGAGTCCGGCAGCGCGCGCCCCGACTCGATCAGCCGCAGCACGAGGTCGGTCGTCGCGAAGCGCAGGCGCGTGGAGACCTCGCTCATCGTCGAGTCCCCGACGATGACGTGCAGGCGCCGGAACCGGGTGGGATCCCCGTGCGGCTCATCGCGCGTGTTGATGATGGGGCGGGTGCGCGTCGTCGCCGACGACACCGCCTCCCACATGTGGTCGCTGCGCCGCGAGAACACGAAGGAGCCCGTGCCGTCCTCCTCGCGCACCACTCCCCCCGCACCGGTGACGATCTGGCGGGTCACCAGGAACGGCAGCAGGAACGCGGGCAGGCGCGTGAACTCGCCGCGCCGGTCCACCAGATAGTTCTCGTGCGAGCCGAAGGCGTTGCCCGCGGAGTCGACGTTGTTCTTCAGCAGGTGGATCACGGCGTCCTGGCCGTCGGCCGCGAGGCGCGCATTGGCCTCCGCGACCAGATCCGCGAGGATGCGCTCCCCGGCGCGGTCCTGCGCGACCAGGTCCCACCAGTCGTCGCACTCCGCCGTCGCGTACTCCGGATGGGAGCCGACGTCGAGGTACAGCCGGGCGGCGTTGCGCAGGAAGACGTTGGAGGAGCGGCCCATCGCGACCACCGGACGGAAGAGCTCGCGGGCGGCCGCCTCCGGCTCGAGCGCCCGCGTGCCGTCGGAGGCGACGCACACGAGCCCGTACTCGGTCTCCAGACCGCCGACGCGGCGCCGCATCAGCGCACCCCGCCGGTCGTCGCCCGACGGACCGTCGGTCCCGTCGACGGGGCCGCGGCCCGACCCGCGAGAGCGCCCGCGAGCGGCCGGGCGGTCACTGGCCGCCCTTCTGCACGAAGGAGCGCACGAAGGTCTCGGCGTTGGACTCGAGGACCGCGTCGATCTCGTCGAGGAGGTCGTCGGCGGCCTGCGCCGAGGCGAAGGTCTGCCCGCCGGCGAGGGCGTCGTCGGCGCTCTCGTCGCCGTCGCGGGCACCGGGGGCGTTCAGGGACTGCTGGGACATGATGCTCCGATCATCGGGACCGCCCGGCGCGGGGCCGGGAGCGGAGGGTCGTGTGTGTATCTGTGTGCGTGCGGGTATGCGCAGGCGTCGGCCTCAGCCGCGCTCGACGGCGGCGCGGAGCGCCGCGGCGATCTCCTCGACCGGAGCCGAGGGGTCGATGCCATTGTCCTCGCACCAGCGCGCGGAGCCCAGACGCGGATCCGCCAGACGGAGACGGAGGCCGCCCTCCTCCCCGGCGAGGGTGATCGCATCCCAGCCCGCGGAGGGGACCGCCGCGCGATGCTCGGCGATCAGCCTCCCCCGCAGATGCGCGCGGGTCGAGGCGGGAGGCGTCGTGACGGCGGCGCGGACCTCCGCCTCGTCGACCAGGGCGGGCACCGCCCCCGCCGCGCGCAGCCGGTCGAACAGCCCGCGGCCCGGCCGCAGATCCGAGTACTGCAGGTCGATCGCGAGCAGCCGCGGATCCGACCAGTCGAGCCCGTGACGGGCGCGATAGCGCTCCAGCAGCTGCAGCTTCGCGACCCACTCCACGCGCGAGGCGGCCGACATCGGATCGTGCTCCAGCAGATCCAGGATCTCCCGCCACGAGCCGACGACCTGCGCGGTCTCCGGATCGGTCAGGTCCGCGCGCGCGGACACCGCCTCGAGATGCGCGCGCTGGATCTGCAGGGCGGTCAGCTCGCGACCGTCCTGCAGCGGAACCGTCGTGCGCAGGCTCGGATCATGGCTGATCGCCCGCACCGCCGCCACCGGATCCGCGAGGGCGAGATCCGGCAGCAGCGGGGCGCCCTCGCGATGGCCCGCCTCGAGCGCCGCGAGCACCAGCGAGGTGATGCCCAGCTTGAGGAAGGTCGACTCCTCCAGCAGGTTCGCGTCCCCGATGATCACGTGCAGCCGACGGAACCGGGCGGCATCCGCGTGCGGCTCATCGCGCGTGTTCACGATCGGCCGGTTCAGCGTCGTCTCCAGCCCGATCTCGGCCTCCATGAAGTCCGCGCGCGAGGACAGCTGGAAACCGGGCTCGGTGCCGCGCGTCCCGCGACCCACCCGGCCCGCGCCGACGAGCACCTGCCGGGTCGCCAGGAACGGCAGCAGCGCCGCGCACACCTCCTCGAAGGGGACGGCGCGATCCAGCAGATAGTTCTCGTGGGTGCCGTAGGAGGCGCCCTTCCCATCGGTGTTGTTCTTGTACAGCGCGACGTCGGGGATCCCGTCGGCGCCCTCGAGGATCTCCATCGCGCGCCGCGCGACGAGCTCCCCCGCCCGATCGGCGACCACGGCCTCGCGGGCCCGCATCACCTCGGGAGCGGAGTACTCCGGATGCGCATGATCCACGTACCAGCGGGCGCCGTTGACCAGCACCGAGTTCCCCACCGACCGCTGCACGGCCCAGGCCAGCACCTCGTCGTCGGCCCCCTCGGGGGCGACATCGGAGCCGACGACCGGGCCGTCGAGCTCGACCGAGGGCAGATGCGCATCGCGGACCTCGTCGGTCAGCTGCGTCGGATGCGCGGCCGCGCGCTGGATCTCGAAGCCGCGGGCGTCCCGCAGCGGCGACTCGTCGCCGTAGTCCCAGCGCACGCGCCGACCCCGCTCCCCCTCCTCCTCGGCCAGCAGCGCATAGGCGCCGACGACCAGATGCGACAGCAGGATCGCGCCCGCCGCCCCCGCCGTCGCCCGCTCCTCGAGATCGGCATGCAGGACGCCGAACTCCGTCTCGATGCCCATCGGACGCTCGGTCGTGAGACCGCCCGTCGGCGCCGCCGGGGCGCCAGCAGCGCCCGTCGCGCCGGCCGCGCCGGTTCGATCGGCCGCATTCGTCATGCCGGTCATGCGCGCTCCTCCTCGTGACGGCGCAGCGGGATGATCGCCTCGACCTTGCGGCCGCGGCGCCCGGACACGCGGGACCACTGCTCCGGGTTCTCCGCCGAGGGCATGTCCTCGTTCTCGGCGAACTCCGCCGCGATCGCCTCGTGCAGATGCTCCAGGGCGATCCCGACCTCGCCGGTCGCGATCTGCTGCTTCACGGCGTTCTTCTTCGCCCGGTCGACGATGTTGCGCAGCGTCGCCCCCGAGACCAGATCCCGGAAGTGCAGGGTCTCGGCCCCGCCGTCGGCGTACTCGACCCGCACGAAGGCCGAGGCCGGCCCCCCGTCGTAGATCCGCGCGACCGCCGCATCCAGCAGCGCCTCGCGATCATCCCGCAGCGGGACGTCCTCGCCCAGGTACAGGCCCAGGATCTCCCGGCCCGAGCGCTCGTCCGGCCGACGCACCCGGATCTTCACATCCAGCCGCCCCGGCCGCAGGATCGCCGGATCGATCATGTCCTCGCGGTTCGACGCGCCGATCACGATCACGTTGTCCAGACCCTCGACCCCGTCGATCTCCGCGAGCAGCTGCGGGACGATCGTCGTCTCCACATCGCTGGACAGCCCGCTGCCGCGCGTGCGGAACAGCGCCTCCATCTCGTCGAAGAACACCACCACGGGATGATCCGCGGCCGCCTTCTCCCGAGCCCGCTCGAAGACCAGCCGGATCGAGCGCTCCGTCTCGCCGACGTACTTGTTCAGCAGCTCCGGCCCCTTGACGTTCAGGAACGCCGAGTTCGCCAGCGCCTCCTCGACCGACACCCCGCGCACCTCCGCGCTGCGCAGCACCAGCTCATGCGCGACGGCCTTCGCGATCATCGTCTTGCCGCAGCCGGGAGGGCCGTACAGCAGCACGCCCTGCGGAGGACGCAGACCGTAGGTGCGATAGAGATCCTGCTGCAGGAACGGCAGCTCGACCGCATCGCGGATCGTCTCGATCTGCTCCGAGAGCCCGCCGATCTGCGCGAAGGAGACATCCGGGACCTGCTCCAGGACCAGATCCGTGATCTCCGCGCGATCGATCTGCTCGATCACCAGCAGAGCCTTCAGATCGACCAGGACATGGTCCCCCGGATGCAGCACCGCATCGGCGACCGCCCCCGACCGGCGCAGCACCCGATGATCATCGGGTGCGACCGCGACCAGCACCCGCGAATCCGCGAGCGCCTCCAGCACCGGCACCACATTGCCGGCATCCGCCCGCGGGACCGCCTCCACCGCCGCGAGCGCCTCGTTCAGCCGCAGCTCCGCCCCGGGCTCGAGCGCCTCGAGATCCAGGGAGGCCGACGTCGCCACCCGCAGCCGACGGCCGTTGTGCAGCACATCCACCGTGGTCCCCTCGGCGCGACGCAGGAAGGTCGCGTACGAGTTCGGCGGATCCCCCACCCGCTCCAGATCGGACTTCAGCTCGACGATCTGCGCGCGGGCGGCCCGCAGGCTCGCCGTCAGCCGATCGTTCTGCGCGGCGAACCGCTCGAGCTCGGCGGTCATCTCGGCGTAGGTCTTCATCCTCGCGCCTCTCCTCCTCGTGCGTGATGCGACGGCCGGGCCGACGACGGGAACCTCCCCGCGGCCTCGGACGCCGTCCTCAGCGGTCGCGGCCCTGGCGGATGTCGCGCAGGGCCCGCTTGATCTTCCGAGGGGCGACGCCGCGCTCGCCGATGTCCTCGGCGGTCCACTCGCCGACGCCGCCGCCGAAGCCCTCGTTGTCCGGATGGTTCAGCTCGGCCTCGTCCCGGGAGCCCGGGGCGGGGCGGGTGACGCGGCGCAGCGCGTCGGTGCCGTGGGCGGTGCGACGAGCCGTGAGCAGGAAGCCGGTGTGGGCGTTCATGCGGTGCTCGGGCCGCACGGCGAGGCCCTCGAGGTGCCAGGGCCGGACGAAGGACTCCCAAGCATAGGGCTCGGTGAACTCGCCATGGTCGCGCAGCGCCTCGGCGGTGCGCGAGAGCTGCGTGACGGTCGCGACGTAGGCGAGGAAGACCCCGCCCGAGACGAGGACCTCGGCGGCCGCGTCCACGCACTCCCAGGGGGCGAGCATGTCCAGCACCACGCGGTCGACGGCCGGCCCCTCGGGGGCGAGGGTCGGCGCCACGTCCTGGAAGTCGCCGAGGGAGAGCTGCCAGGCCGGGTGCGGGCCGCCGAAGAAGGTCTCGACGTTCTCGCGGGCGACCTCGGCGAAGTCCTCGCGGCGCTCGATCGAGTGGACGGAGCCCTCCGGGCCGACGGCGCGCAGGAGCGCCGTGGTGAGGCCGCCGGAGCCGACGCCCGCCTCGAGGACGCGGGCCCCGGGGAAGATGTCCCCCCACATGAGGATCTGCGCCGAGTCCTTGGGGTAGATGATGGCGGCGCCGCGCGGCATCGAGAGCATGTAGTCCGCGTAGAGCGGGCGCAGCGCCTGGTAGCGGTTGCCCGCCGTGTCCTCGACGACGCTGCCGTCCTCGGCGCCGATCAGGTCGTCGTGGCGCAGCACGCCGCGGTGGGTGTGGAACTCCCCGCCGTCCTTGAGGGTGATCGTGTGCAGGCGGTTCTTGGAGTCCGCCAGCTGCACCTTGTCGCCCAGCGCGAAGGGGCCGGTGCGGTCCAGGCCGCGGCGAGGTGCGCGCGGGGCGGGACCCTGCCCGGCGGCGGGGGCGTCGGTGTGCTCGGGCGAATCGCTCATGGCCGCCAGCATATGCGGATCGACGCGCAGGCGAACGGCGGGTTCACCGTCCGCGCAGCAGCGAGTTCACCTGCGCGGACAGGATCACACCGAGCAGCGCCCCGCCCTCCTCGCGGACCAGGTACGCGGCCCGCGGAGCGTCGAGCATCGCGCTGATCAGAGCATCGCCGCGCAGGTCCGCGGACAGGGTGCCGACGGGCCCCAGCGGGCGCGAGACCGCGCTGAGCGGCGTGCGGTCGCGCTCGAGGGCGGGGACCCTCGCGAGGGCCGACGGATCGATGCCGCGGGCGATGGGCTCTCCGCCGGCGGCCGCGGCCGGGACCAGGAGCAGCGTCTCCTCGGCGTCGGGCAGCCCGATGATGCTCGAGACGGGATGCCGAGGATCCAGCAGCGGAGGCCGGCGCGCGAGGGAGCGGGCGTCCATCGTCTCGATGCGCTGGGCGACGTCGGCGCCGCGCAGGGCCTGGCTCGCCCCCTGCCACAGCATCATCGCGATCACCGCGGCCCAGACGATCGTGATGAGGCTCGTGCTGTCGGCGCCCCTCGTCCCGTCCCCGGATGCTCCGAGGCCCGAGACGCGCCACAGCGGCACGGCGATCACCGCGGCGGCGATCACGCGCCCCGTCCAGGCGGTGATCCGCGTGCCGAGGGGCCGGTTGCGCAGCACGGCGCCGAGCGCCGACTCGACCGCTCGGCCGCCGTCCATCGGGAGTCCCGGCAGCAGGTTGAACACCGCCAGCGCCATGTTGAGGTAGGCGCAGAAGGTCCAGAACAGGACCCCGGCCGACTCGGAGCCGAGACCCGCGCCCGAGCCGGCCCCGGTGCCGGCGACGGCCGCCGCGAGGGCGCAGACCCCGGCGAGCAGCAGGTTCGCGCCGGGGCCGGCGAGGGAGATGAGCGTCGACCCCAGCGAGCCGACGCGATCGCCGCGATACTGCGTATGTCCTCCCCACAGCGTCAGGGCGATGTGGTCGACGGTGCCGCCGAAGGCACGGGCGGTGAGCGCGTGCGCGAGCTCGTGCACGAGCACGGACAGGATCATGAACAGCGCGATGCCCAGCGAGAGCAGGATCGCGACGGTGGGGCTCGACGCCCCGCGAGAGAGCACCGGGTGCACGATCAGCGCGAGGACGGCGACCGTCAGCACGGTGCCGGGGCTGACCCGCACCGGGGGCAGCGCTCCCAGCCTGAGCTCGGGGCTCTTCATCCGCTGGCTCCTCCTGGGCGTCGTCCGACAGACGCCCCGTCAGCACGCCCTGCGGCGCTCGGGTGGGCGCACGCCGACGGGCGTGCGCAGGGGCCCGGCGAGGATATCCGCCGAGCCTGCACCGCTCCTGACTCCTCTGCACCCTCCCGCGCCCCTCCGGGCCGCTCCCGCCCCTCCGGGCCGCTCCCGCCCCTCCGGGCCGCTCCCGCGCCCCGGCCGCGGACCTATGATCGATCCATGAGCCGTATCGCCATCACCGCTTTCAGCGGCTGGAACGACGCGGGAGAGGCCGCGACCGGTGCCGTCGAGCACCTGCTGGAGGTGTGGCCGTCCCGTCCGGCCGGCGCGGTCGATGCCGAGGACTACGTCGACTTCCAGGTCTCCCGCCCCGAGATCCGCACGACTGACGAGGGCCACCGCGTGGTCGACTGGCCCGACACGCTGCTGTACATCGTCACCCCGCCGCGCGGGCCCGAGCTGGTCGTCGTCACCGGGCCGGAGCCCTCCCTGCACTGGAAGCGCTTCTGCGACGAGATCCTCGAGCAGCTGCAGCTGCTCGACGTGCACGCCGTGGTCTCCCTCGGAGCCCTCCTCGCGGATGCTCCCCACACCCGTCCGCTCCCGGTGAGCGCCCAGGTCGAGCCCGGAGCGGCGGAGCGCGTGCAGGACGACACCCTGTACGAGGGACCGGTCGGGGTGCCGACGATCCTCGCCCGTCGCACGACGAGCGCGGGAATGCGCACCATCAGCATCTGGGTGCAGGTGCCCCACTACGTCTCGCAGAACGCCTCCCCGAAGGCGGTGCTCGCGCTGCTGCGGGAGCTGCAGGACTCCGTGAGCGCGCACATCCCGCTGGAGGAGCTCACCGAGGACGCCGAGGCATGGGAGCGGGGCGTGGACGACCTCGCCCGCACCGACGAGGACATCGCCGACTACGTGTCCCGTCTCGAGCGCGCCCAGGATGCGGCGGACCTCCCTGAGGCCAGCGGCGACGCGATCGCCCGCGAGTTCGAGAAGTTTCTGCGGCGGCGCCGCGAGGAGGGCTGAGCCCTCCGGCCGACGTCGCTCCGCTTCGTCGGCCGCTCGTCGACCGGAGCCGGGCCCGCTTCGGCAGCGGGCCCGGTGGGGCGGACTCAGCTGCGCAGATCGATCCCCAGCAGGGCGTCCACCGCGGCGGCGACGTCGCCGGGACCCTGGACGTCGGCGTCGGCGTCGGACAGGACCGGCGCGCAGCCCTCGGCCCAGGCGTCGAGCGCGTTCAGGGCCGTCGGGGTGTTGAGGTCGTCGCGGAGAGCGGCGCGGACCGCCTCGACGGTGACCGGGCTGAGGTCGCGCCGAGCGGCCGCCTCGCGGTAGGAGGCGAGGCGCTCGATCGCATGCTCGAGCTCCGCATCCGCCCATTCCCAGTCCGAGCGGTAGTGGTGGGCGCTGAGCACGAGGCGGATCGCCGCCGGGTCGACGCCCTCGCGCACCAGGCGGTGCACGAAGACGAGGTTGCCCAGCGACTTGCTCATCTTCTCGCCCTCATGGGCGACCATGCCGACATGCGGGTACGTGCTCGCGAATCCGCGGCCGAGGGCGACCGCATGCGCGGCGCTCAGGTCATGGTGCGGGAAGATCAGGTCCCGGCCGCCGCTCTGGATGTCGAAGGGCAGGCCGAGCCCGTCGGAGGCGATGCACACGCACTCGACGTGCCAGCCGGGCCGACCGCGACCGAGCTCGCCCGCCTCCCAGGCGGGCTCCCCCGCACGCTCGGCGCGCCACAGGAGCGGGTCGAACGGGCTGCGCTTGCCGGGCCGGTCCGGGTCTCCCCCGCGCTCGGCGAAGACCTCGAGCATCTGCTCCTCGGTCCAGCCGGACACGTCGCCGAGGGCGCCGTCGACGGAGAGGTCCAGGTACCAGTCCTCGCCGTCCGCGTCCGGGGTCGGGACCCGGTAGGCGCGTCCCCGTTCGCGCAGCGCGTCGACGGTCCCGACGATGCGGTCCATCGCCTCGGAGACCGAGAGATAGGTGCTGGGCGCGAGGATCCTCAGCGCCTCCATATCCTCGGCGAAGAGCGCCGACTGCTCGGCGGCCAGCTCGCGCCAGTCCACGCCGTCCCGCGCGGCGCGCTCCAGGAGCGGGTCGTCGACGTCGGTGACGTTCTGGGCGGCCTCGACCTCGAGACCCGTGTCCACGAGCACCCGTCGCATCAGATCGGCGGCGTGGTACGTGGCGGCGTGGCCCAGGTGGGTGGCGTCGTACGGGGTGATGCCGCAGACGTACAGGCGCGCGATGCCGGGCATGATGGGCACCACCGGAGCGATCCGGCCTGTCCTCGTGTCGTGCAGTCGCAGCGGTCGCGACGACGGGGGCAGCGGGGTCAGGGCGGGAGAGGTCCAGGAGCGCACCCGTCGATCATACGGGCTCCCCCTCGCCCCGGAGCGGTTCCTCTCAGGCTCCGCCCAGGGGGTCGATCACGCCGCTGACCAGCAGTCCGAGGAGGATGACACCGGCGACGATGCGGTAGATCACGAAGGGCATGTAGGAGCGGTTCTCGATGAGCCGCATGAACCAGACGATGACCGCGTAGCCGACGCCGAAGGCCACGAGGGTCGCCACGATGATGGCGCCGAGGCCCGGCGACCCGGCGGCGGCCGCCGCCGCGCTCCCCTCCGCGGTGAACAGCGCGGGCACCTCCTTCGCGGCCTTGTAGAGGCCGGAGGCGAACACCGCGGGCACGGCCAGCAGGAAGGCGTAGCGGGCGGCGGCCTGCCGCGTGTAGCCCATGACGAGGCCCGCGGTGATCGTGCCGCCGGAGCGGGAGACGCCCGGGATCAGCGCGAGCGCCTGCGCGATGCCGAAGGTGATGCCGTCCTTGACGGTGAGCTCGTCGAGGTCCTTGTACTGCGGCGCGAAGCGGTCCGCGAAGCCCAGCAGGATGCCGAACAGGATGAGCATCGTCGCCGTGATGTACAGGTTCCGCAGCGAGTAGTCGATCTGGTTCTCGAACAGCAGGCCCAGCACGCCGATCGGGATGGAGCCGAGGATCACCAGCCAGCCCATCCGCACGTCGGGATCGGAATGCGGCAGCCTGCCCGCGATCGCCCGGCACCAGCGCCCGATGATCCGCGTGATGTCCTTCCAGAAGTAGATCAGCACCGCGGTCTCGGTGCCGAGCTGGACGATCGCGGTGAACGCGGCGCCGGGATCGCTGCCCGGCTCGAGGAGCTCGCCGATCACGCGCAGGTGGGCGCTCGAGGAGATCGGCAGGAACTCGGTCAGACCCTGGACGATGCCCAGGATGATCGCGTCGAGGAAGGACACAGGCACTCCTTGCGGGCGCCGGTCGGAGAGGGCTCCGACGGCGGACCGAGGTCGAGCGGATGAGAGGGGCGGGCGGGGTGCGCGCCGCGGCTCCGGAGGATGCCGCTCGCTCGGCAGGGGTCGAGACGCGGCGTCCCGGATCGCGGGAACGGCCTCGGACAGAGTACGCGGCGCCGGGCCGTGGGCCCGACGCCGCGAAGGGTGATGGCGGTGAAGATCCGGTGAGGAGATCGCGCGGAGGAGGCCGGGCTCAGCGGCCGGACTCCTCCTCGCCCTCCTCGAGGTCGTCGTCGAAGTCGTCGTCCTCTTCGTCGTCGTCCTCGTCGTCATAGTCGTCGAGGTCATCGAGATCGTCGAAGTCGTCGTCGTCCTCGTCATCGCCGTCGAAGACGATGAGCGGGGTGGCGACGTCGTAGGCGTCGAAGAGGGCGTCGTCGTAGGTGTCGAAGGCCGAGGCGAGCTGCTCGGTGGCAGCCTCCAGGGCGGGATCGTCGTCGCCTCGCGAGGCGGAGGCGGCCTCGTAGTGACGTTCCAGGGCGGCGATCAGCGCAGCAAGAGCGGAGCGAGGATCCGTGTTCATGCTTGGACCGTACTACCTCGATGGGCACAATGGACAGCGCAGGAGCCAGGTTCGATGCCATCGTCCTCGCGGAGTCCCCGCGGGGGCGGGGCCGCAAGGAGGAGGCGCCGTCCGTGCCAGCAGTCCGTCGTCCCGGGAGCGGGCCTCCCATCGGCAGCATCGTCCACGTGCGCGACCCGCGGGGCATGCCCGATCTGCCGCTCGAGAAGGGCCGCCGCGCCGAGGACTACGAGTTCCAGATCATCACCGTCCCTCCGCGGACCCCGCTCTCCGCCGTGCGCGCCACGCTCGCCGACGAGGCCGAGTACGGCCGCTGGGAGCTCGCCCGCACCCGCCTGTACTACGGCGGCGGGAAGAAGGTCTGGATGCGTCGACGGATCATCCGCGTCCGCTCGACCCTCGGCGAGGTCGAACCCCACCGGTTCTGAGCCGGACGTCGGCCGGTCATCCACAATCGGCCCGACGGTGCGGCGCGCAGAGCGCGGTTCTGCTGGGATGGGCCGATGCCCGACACCGACCCGATGCTGCTGGCGGTCCTCGCGATCGCCTACCTCCCGCCTGCGGTCGTGCTCTCGCGCATCGATGCCATGGAGCATCGTCTGCCCAACCGCTGGGTGCTGCTGCTGACAGCGTCGACAGGCACCGGTCTCGGGGCGCTCGCACTCCTGCAGCCCGCGGCCCGGCCGGGGCTGCGCGCGGCGCTGGTCCTCGCCGTGCTCCTCGGGCTCGGCGCGATCGTGATCGCCCTGATCGCTCCGCCGCTCCTCGGCATGGGCGATGCCAAGACCGTGCCCGTCGTCGTGCTCGCCTCGGCGTCGCTCGGGGGCGAGGCTCTGGTGGGGGCCATGCTCGGTGCGATCCTGCTCGCCGGGGCCCTCGGCGCCCTCGTGCTGGCGGTCTCGCGCCGCCCGGGGACGCGATTCGCCCTGGGGCCGGTCCTGCTGGCGGCGCCCTTCCTGGGCCTGCTCGGGGCGCCGACGGTCTCCGCGGCGCTCGGGACCTGACGCCTCCGCATCGTGCTCGGGCGATGCGCTCAGGCGCCTCGCTGGCGGCGCAGCTCATACAGCGCGATCGATCCCGCGATCGCGGCGTTCAGCGAGCTGGCGCTGCCGGTCATGGGGATCTCGGCGACCTCGTCGCAGGCCTCGCGCCAGCCGGCGCTCATCCCGACGGTCTCGTTCCCGACGACGATCACCACGGATCCGCTCAGGTCGAGGTCGGAGACGAGAC
Source organism: Brachybacterium netajii (SeqCode) (assembly GCF_054114245.1). Lineage (NCBI taxonomy): Bacteria > Bacillati > Actinomycetota > Actinomycetes > Micrococcales > Dermabacteraceae > Brachybacterium > Brachybacterium netajii (SeqCode). Next base: position 318,912 of record NZ_JBSYXB010000002.1, read on the forward strand.
GCCCGCCGGCCTCGTCGAGGCCGACCACCGTCCACTCCTGCCCGTCGGCCCGCAGCGCGTCGATCCGATCGAGGAGGTCGCGATGCGAGGCCAGGCGGAGGACGGGGAGGGCGAAGATCGATCCGGTGCTGGCGCGGATCGCCGCGGGATCCCACGCATCGGCGCTGTGCCCGGTGGTGATCAGGGCATCGGCGCCGAGGGCATCGGCCGTCCGCGCGAGGGAGCCGATGTTCCCGGGGCTCGACGGGCGGTCGAAGGCGACGACGACGGTGCCCGGGGCCGTGGGCAGGCGTGCGATGTCGTCGGAGGGGACGGCCGCGACGGCGAGGACCTCCGGGGCGCCGTCCTCCCGCTCCCCCAGCTCGGCCAGGAGCTCGGGGGCGAGCTCGACGACGGGCGCCGTCGCCGTCGCCAGGAGCTCCTCGGCCCAGGCGGAGCGCTGGGGGCGGCCGTCGACGAGGAGAGTGCGGATCTCGACGCCGTGCGCGAACGCCTGGGTGATCGGGCGCACGCCCTGGATGATCATCTCTCCGCTGCGCGTCCGCTTGGTCCGGCTGCGCAGCAGGGCCTCCCACTGCTGGAAGCGGGCGTTGCGCCGCTCGATCCGGGCCGGGGCGGCGTCCCGCCGGGGGCGCTGCGCAGATCCGGTCCCTCGTCCGGAGCGGCTCGGTGCGCGGCCGCTCATGCGTGCGGCCCCTCTCCGGCCCCGGAGAAGCCCTGCTGCCGCCAGGCCTCGTAGACGGCGATCGACGCGGCGTTGGCGAGGTTGAGCGAGCGTCGTGCAGGGAGCATCGGGATCCGCACCCGCTGCGTGATGCGCGGATGCGCCATGACGGCCTCGGGGAGCCCGGTGGGCTCGGTCCCGAAGAGGAGCACGTCGTCCTCGCGGTAGGCGATCCGGTCGAAGGTCGTCTCCGACCGCGCGGTGAAGGCGAACACCCGGGATTCCGGGACGGCGGCGAAGGCGGCGTCGATGTCCGGATGGATGCTCAGATCCGCCAGATCGTGGTAGTCCAGGCCGGCGCGGCGCAGCTTGGCGTCCTCGAAGTCGAAGCCGAGCGGCTCGATCAGATGGAGGCGGGCACCGCTGACCGCGGCGAGGCGGATCGCGTTGCCGGTGTTGCCGGCGATCACCGGTTCATGGAAGAAGACGTGGACCATACCGGAGATCATGGCACGTCCCGTGCCTGCGTCCCGGGCCTGCCTTCCGCATGAGCTCCGGGCTCCGAGCCCGGAGGAGACCCGGGATGCACGAAGGGCCCCGACTCTCGTCGGGGCCCTTCGCCGTGTGGTGTCCGAGGGGGGACTTGAACCCCCACGACCTAATACGGTCACTAGCACCTCAAGCTAGCGCGTCTACCAATTCCGCCACCCGGACAGGTGATCGCTCGCGGCGACAGAAAGAACATTAGCACCCCATCGGCGCTGGTCCTAACCGAAATGGGCCCTCCGGGTCCGGAAGTGGGGACCGTCACGCCGAGGCGTGCGCGGACTCCCGATCGAGCACGCCGTGCAGGAGGTCCAGAACGCGGTCGATGCGCTCCGTCAGCACGGAGGGGTCGCTCTCCGGCATCCGCTCGACGAGATCCTGCAGCGAGGCGGTGCACAGCGCGAGCATCGTCGGGTCCGGGGAGACCAGGAGGCTGGGTGTCCAGCGGGAGATCTGATCGAGCACCTCCCCCAGCTCGTCGGCGGCGGCATGGAGGCGCTGCGAGAGCAGCTCGACGCGCGCCTTCGCCGCGAGGGCGGTGCAGCGGCGCAGCAGCGGAGTCGTGACCTCGGGGAGCAAGGGGGCGAGAGGCTGCTGCGGGCCCTCGGAGGACGGGATGATCGGACGGTCCGGTCGTCGGCCGACGATGTCGACGCTGCGCGATCCGCTCGCTCGATCCAGGTCCATGGGTCACGTCCTCGTGGTCGGTGCCGGCGGCGGAGGCATCCGCGCCTCCCGCGACTTTACATCCCCTTTACCCGGCAGGACAAGGATTTCCAGACGGTTGTCAGCTGTGGCGCGCGAGCTCCGCGCGGGCCGCGGCGAGCATCGCGGGAACCGGGGCGGCGGGCACCCCGATCATGGACCTGACCTGCATATCCGCCTGATGGACGAGCATCTCGAGTCCGTCGGCGACGTCGGCTCCGGCGCGTCCCACCAGGGCCGCCAGCGGGGCCGGCCACGGATGGTAGAGGACGTCGAGGAAGGTGCGCGGAGCGGGCAGATCAGGGTGCTCCGCCCAGGTTCGGGCGAGGGCCTGGGCGCCGGGGAGCGCGAGCGCGCTGATGACGACGTCGGAGGTCAGCAGCTCAGAGGAGCTCTCCCAGGCGATGAGGCGCGGAGCGACGCCGCTCTCGCGTGCGAGGTCGGCGACCGGTACCAGCTTCTCGGGGCTGCGGGCGCTGAGGAGGATCTCCTCGGCGCCGAGCTCGGCGAGGGCGGCGACCGCGCTGAGGGCGGTCGCCCCGGAGCCGAGCACGCCCGCACGGCGCACCCCGTCGGCGCCGTGGTCGCGCAGAGCGGCGACGATCCCGTGGACGTCGTGATTCTCGGCCCGCCAGGTTCCGTCCTCGCGGCGCAGCAGCGTGTTGGAGATGCCGAGGCGCCGGGAGGTCGCGTCGCGCTCGGTCGCGAGCTCGAAGGCCTCCCGCTTGTCGGGCATCGTGACGCTCAGTCCGTCGAGCGCGGCGCCCGGGCCGCTCGCCAGGAAGGCGGCGAGCTCGCCCTCCCCCACCTCGTGACGGACGTACTCGGCGTCGTCGACGCCGAGATCGCGATACGCCGTGCTGTGCAGGAGCGGCGAGAGCGAGTGCGAGATCGGGGAGCCGACGACGGCGAATCGTCGAGGCCTCCCGCTCCCGGGCCGGGTCCGGGGCTCGGTCCCGGTCGCGGTTCCGGGGACGGTCTCGACGGCGGGGTCGGGGACGCTCACGTGATCAGCCCTCCTCGTCGCGGCTGGCGGCCCACTCGCGCCACTCCGCCACGTTCTGGTCGTGCTCCGCGCCGGTCTCCGCGAACTTCGTCTCGCCGGTCTCCGTGTTGACGGTGACCCAGTACAGCCAGTCCCCCGCCGGCGGATCGAGCGTCGCCTGCAGCGTGGCCAGCCCCGGGTTGGAGATGGGCCCGATGGGGAGCCCCTCGTGGTAGTACGTGTTGTACGGGTTGTCCGTCGCACGCTCCTCGGGCGTGGTGGAGACGACCTCGCTGCCCGTGAAGTAGGCGACCGTCGAGTCGAGCTGCAGCTTCATCGGCGTGCCGCCGGCCTCGCCGACGCCCGCGAGCCGGTTCTCGATGGTCCGCACGACCTTGCCGTAGTCGTCCGTGTCGGCGGCCTCCTTCTCGGCGATCGACGCGATGGTGAGCACCTTGTGGTAGTCGGCGGGCTCGACGCCGAGGCCCTCGAGCTGCTCCTCCATCCGCTCCCACATCTGGGTGATCATCTCGGCCGCGGTGGCGTCCTCGGCGAAGTCGTAGCGACCGGGCCAGAGATAGCCCTCGAGGCTGCCGGCGGCGTTCTCGGGGATGCCGAGCGCCGTGTAGTCCGCGGCCGCGGCCTCGAAGTCCTCGACGGGGACGCCGGTGGCCTCGGAGAGGATCGGCCAGATCTGCGAGGCGCGACGGCCTTCGGGGATGATCACGCGGTGCGCCGCGAGGCTCGAGGGGTCCAGCAGCAGCGCGAGCGCATCGGAGGACTTCATCTCGAGCTTGAGGCGGTAGAGGCCGGGCTCGATCCCGGAGGCGTCCGGCGAGTTCGAGAAGGCGGTGATGAAGGGACCGGCGGTGAGGATGACGCCCTCGTCGACCAGCGTGGAGGCGATGTCGGTCCCGGTGTCCCCGGAGGCGACCTCGATGACCACCTCGCCGCTGCCGGGGCCGGGATAGTCCTTCTCCTGCGCCTCCATGCTGATGTTGGAGGTCAGCCATCGATAGCCGAAGACTCCGCCGATGCCGAGGCCGCCGACGACGACGAGGACGAGCAGCACGGGCAGCAGGGCTCGGAAGGGCGAGCGGCGGGGCGCCGTCGCCGTGGCGCGCCGTCGTCCGTGACGGCGATCGCCCACGGAATGCGGGCCCTGCTTCTCCTGCTTCCGGTCCGACTGACCGGACACGATCTCCTCGAAGCTGACGTCCTCGTCGCTCACCTGTTCTCCTGCTGATCGGGGGCGTCGGATCGCGTCGGGTCGCGATCGACGGTCTCCTGGGTCTCCTGGGTCTCCTGGATCTCCGAGGCCTCCGGGGTCTCGGCGGGCTCCACGAGCTCGCCCGCCCGCCGTCCGGTGCTGCGTTCGATGTCCAGCGCCTGCTGGAGGATCAGGACGGCGGCGACCTGGTCGACGACCTGGCGGTGCTTGCGGCCCTTGCGACCGGAGCTGTGCAGCGCCTGGTGGGCGGACACGGTGGTCAGCCGCTCGTCGATCATACGGATCTCGACGGGTTCCGTCTCGTCGGCGAGCGAAGCGGCGAGCTGCTCGGCGACGTCGCGCGCCTTCGCCGCGGCCGCGCCCTCGGCGCCGCTGAGCGATCGCGGCAGACCGACCATGATGGCGCGGGCTCCGCTGTCGCGGGCCTCGGCGACGATGCGGGAGACCGCCTCATCGCGCGGGACGGTCTCGACGGGCGTGGCGATCAGCCCGTCCGCATCGCTGCGTGCGAGGCCGACGCGGACGTCGCCGACGTCCACGCCGAGCCGGACCGCGCGGGGAAGGCCCTTCTCGTCCTCGCTCATGCCGGGACGATCGCCTCGATCGCGCCGCGGATGGCGGAGAGCGCCTCGCCGGACCGCGCCGGCTCACCGCCACCGCCCTGCGCCATGTCGTCCTTGCCGCCGCCGCGGCCGCCCATGGCCTCGGCGCCGGTGCGCAGGAGAGCCCCGGCCTTCAGCCCCGCCTCGCGGGCGGAGGCGCTGGTCGCGACCACCAGGGCGGCGCGGCCGTTCTCATGGCCGGTCACGGCGACGACCGTCGGCGCGTCCTCTCCGAGGCGTGCGCGGAGATCCTGGGCGAGAGTGCGCAGATCGCCCGCGGGGACGCCTTCGCCCGCGTCGTGCGCGAGCAGGCGCACGCCGGCGACGTCGACGGTCTGCTCGACGAGGCGACCAGCCTCGGCCTGCAGCTGCTGGCCGCGCAGCGCGGAGAGCTGCTTCTCCATGTCCTTCAGGCGCTGGGTCATGGCCTTCACGCGCTCGGGGATCTCCTCGGTCGAGCCGACCTTGAGCAGATCGGTCAGCTGCGAGACCAGCGCGCGCTCCTTGGCGCCGTGGCGGTAGGCGGACAGGCCCACGAGGGCGTCGACGCGGCGGACGCCGGATCCGATCGAGGACTCCCCCATCAGCTGCACGGTGCCGATGGCGCCCGTGGAGGCCACGTGGGTGCCCGCGCACAGCTCGCGCGACCAATCGCCGCCGATGGAGACCACGCGCACGATGTCGCCGTACTTCTCGCCGAACAGGGCCATCGCGCCCAATGCGCGCGCCTCGTCGATCGGCATCTGACGGTCGGTCACCTCGAGCTCCTGCTGCAGCATCGTGTTGACGCGGCCCTCGATCTGCTCGAGCGCGGAGCGCGGCACGGACTGGCCGTACCGGAAGTCGAAGCGCATGCGGCCGGGCGAGTTCTCCGACCCCGCCTGGGTGGCGTTCTCGCCGAGCTCCTCGTGCAGCGCCTGGTGGACCATATGGGTCGCGGTATGGGCGCGGGCGATCGCGCCGCGGCGCTCGACGTCGATCGTCGCGACGGCCGCGGCGCCCGGACGCACCTCGCCCTCGACGAGCCGGCCGCGATGGACCGGGAGGCCCTTCACGGGTGCCTGGACGTCGTCGATCTCGACGATGCCGCCGCTGGCGAGGGCGATGCGGCCCTGGTCCGCGAGCTGGCCTCCCATCTCGGCGTAGAACGGGGTGGTGGCGAGCACGATCTCGACGTCGGCCGGAGCCTGGACGGCGTCGACCAGCTGCCCGTCCACGAGCACGGACTCGACGGTCGTGGCGACGGTGGACTCGGTGTAGCCGAGGAACGGGACGGCCTCGCCGCGCTCGCCCAGCAGACGGTTGTAGAGCGCGGTGTCGGTGTGCCCGGTCTTCTTGGACGCGGCGTCGGCGCGGGCGCGCTCGCGCTGCTCCCCCATGGCGGTGCGGAAGGCCTCCTCGTCGACGGACAGGCCCACCTCCTGCGCCATCTCGAGGGTCAGGTCGATCGGGAAGCCGTAGGTGTCGTGCAGGCGGAAGGCGTCCTCGCCGGCGACCTTCGCGCTGCCCTGCGCCTTCACCTCGCGGACGACCTGGTCGAAGATCGCGGTGCCGGCGACGAGGGTGCGACGGAACGCGTCCTCCTCGCCGTAGACGACGTCGCTGATGCGCTCGAAGTCCGTGGCGAGGGTCGCGTAGGACTCCGTCATGACGGACTGCGAGACCGGCAGCAGCTCGGGCATCGCGGGCTTGTCGTAGCCCAGCAGGCGCACGGAGCGGACCGCGCGGCGGATGAGGCGGCGCAGCACGTAGCCACGGCCCTCGTTGCCCGGGCGCACGCCGTCGCCGACGAGCATCATCGCGCTGCGGACGTGGTCGGCGATCACGCGGAGGCGGACGTCGTCCTCCGGGTTCGCGCCGTAGGTGCGACCGGTGAGCTCCTGCGCCTTCTCGATCACGGGGAAGACCTGGTCGGTCTCATACATGTTCTGCTTGCCCTGCAGCAGGTAGGCGACGCGCTCGACGCCGAGGCCGGTGTCGATCGACTTCTGCTCGAGCTCGCCGAGCAGCGGATAGTCGCCGTTCGCGCTCTCGCCGCGCAGGTACTGGTCGAAGACGAGGTTCCAGAACTCCAGGTAGCGGTCGCCGCCCGGGTCGACGTTCCCGCCGACCGCCTCGGGACCGTACTCGGGGCCGCGGTCGTAGTGCCACTCGGCGCAGGGGCCGGCGGGACCGGGCTGCCCGGTGGACCAGAAGTTCTCCTCCTTGGGGAGACGCACGATGTGCTTCGGATCCAGACCGATCTTGCGGGTCAGGACGTCGTAGGACTCGGCATCCTGCTCCCACAGGGTGACCCACAGGCGATCGCCCTCGAGCCCGAAGCCGCCCTGCTCCTGGGGCGTGGTGATGAGCTCCCAGGCGAGGTCGATCGCCCCCTCCTTGAAGTAGTCCCCGAAGGAGAAGTTCCCGGCCATCTGGAAGAACGTGCCGTGGCGCGTGGTGCGGCCGACGTTCTCGATGTCATTGGTGCGGATGCACTTCTGCACGCTCGCAGCGCGGGCGTACGGAGCCTTCTCCGTGCCCACGATGTACGGGATGAAGGGGACCATGCCGGCGACCGTGAAGAGGATCGACGGATCGGAGGAGACCAGCGATGCGCTGGGCACGATCTCGTGCTCCTTCGAGCCGAAGTAGTCGAGCCAGCGGCGATGGATCTCGGAGGTGCGCATGGTCGGGAAGGTCCTTCCTGGGGCGCGGCCGGCTCAGACGTGCCGCGAGCGGGGATATGGGGACGCGAAGGCCCCGGTCAGGGTACCGGAGTACTCCTGCCGGGGCCTTCGAGCGTCGAGAGCGGGAGGCTCAGCGCGCGTAGTACTCGACGACCATCTGGACGTCGCAGGTCACGGGGACCTCAGCGCGCTTGGGGCGCGCGACCAGCTTGGCCTTGAGCTCCGGCAGATCGACCGAGAGGTAGCTCGGGGTGGCGGCGAGGACATCGGCGTTGCCGCCCTCGGCTGCGATCTGGAAGGGCTCCATGGCCTGGGACTTGGGCTTGATCTGGATGGTCTGGCCCGGCTTCACGCGGAAGGAGGGACGGTCCACCAGCTTGCCGTCGACCAGGACGTGACGGTGCACGACGGCCTGACGGGCCTGGAGGGTGGTGCGGGCGAAGCCGGAGCGCAGGACGAGCGCGTCGAGACGCATCTCCAGCAGCTCGACCATGCTCTCGCCGGTCAGACCGGCTTCCTTCTTGGCGTCCAGGTACGCGCGGTGCATCTGCTTCTCGCGGAGGGCGTACTGGGCGCGCAGGCGCTGCTTCTCGCGCAGGCGGACGGCGTAGTCGGACTCGGTCCGGCGGCGGGCGCGGCCGTGCTCGCCCGGGGGGTACGGACGCTTCTCGAAGTACTTGACCGACTTCGGGGTCAGCGGGAGCCCGAGAGCTCGGGAGAGTCGCGCCTGGCGGCGCGCGCGGGTGACGTTGGTCACGAGGTCTACCTCTGTGTTTCGACGGGGGTGTGAATCCAATGAAGCAGCCGCGGATTCAGCGTCCGACTCTACCGCAGGCATCGGCTGGGCTCAACGCCCGATGCCGCAGGTCGGCGCGGATCTCCTGTGGGGTCGCTCACGACCCGCCGCTCCCGGTGCTGCGGGAGCGCACGATCCGACGCAGCGCCTCCACCCGGCGGGCGGTGGCGGCCTCCGCTCCGTGCTGGCCGGGGCGGTAGTAGTCCACCCCGACGAGGTCGTCGGGCGGGTACTGCTGCGCGGCGACGCCGTGCGGAGCATCGTGCGCATAGAGGTAGCCGTCCCCGTGGCCCAGCGACTCGGCCCCGGCATAGTGCGCATCGCGCAGGTGCGCCGGGACCCCCTGGCCGCGACCCGCCCGCACATCGGCGATCGCCGCGTCCAGAGCCCGGTAGGAGGCGTTGGACTTCGGGGCGGTCGCGATGTGCACGACGGCCTGCGCGAGCGGGATCCTGCCCTCGGGCATGCCGAGCATCTGGACCGCCTGCATGGCCGCGACGGCGACCTGCAGCGCGGTGGGGTCGGCCATGGCGACCTCCTCGCTCGCCGCGATCACCACCCGGCGGGCGATGAACCGCGGGTCCTCCCCCGCCTCGATCATCCGTGCCAGATAGTGCAGGGCCGCGTCGACGTCGCTGCCGCGCATCGACTTGATGAAGGCGCTCGTGACGTCGTAGTGCTGGTCGCCGGCGCGGTCGTAGCGGATCGCCGCCCGGTTGACGGCCTGCGCGAGCGTCTCCGCGTCGATCTCCGCCGAGCCCTTCATGAGGGCGGCGGCCGCCGCGGCCTCGAGGGAGGTGAGGATCTTGCGGGCATCGCCGCCGCCCAGCCGCAGGAGCGCCTCGCGGGCGTCGTCGGCGAGGGCGACGGCGCCGCCGAGCCCGTGCTCGGAGGCGAGGGCCCGGTCCACGAGCTCGTCGAGATCCGCCCTCGACAGGGGCTCGAGCGTCAGCACGATCGAGCGCGAGAGCAGCGGCGAGATCACCGAGAAGTGCGGATTCTCCGTGGTGGCGGCGATGAGCGTGACCCAGCGGTTCTCGACGCTCGGCAGCAGGGCGTCCTGCTGGGACTTCGAGAACCGGTGGACCTCGTCCACGAACAGCACGGTCTCCCGACCGGTGGTCCGCAGGCGCGAGCGCGCCCGGTCGACGACCTCGCGGATGTCCTTCACCCCTGCGAGGACGGCGGACACCTCGACGAACTCGCGGTCGCCGGACTGCGCGACGACGTACGCGAGGGTCGTCTTGCCGGTGCCCGGCGGTCCCCACATGATGACCGAGGCGGGGGCCGTCCGGGAGTCGTCGGCCGCGACCAGCCGCCGTAGGGGGCTTCCCTGCTCGAGGGCGGCATGCTGCCCGACCACCTCCTCGAGCCCGCGCGGGCGCATGCGCACCGCCAGCGGCGCCCGGTGATCCCGGTTGCCATCGCTCAGGGTGCGCGGCGCCGGAGCATCGCCCCCCAGGGAGAAGAGGTCCTCGTCCATGGTCCCAGGGTAGGCGGAGCCGGATGCTTCAGCTGTGCGCGAGCTCCCGGGCGAGGCGACCGGGCCAGGACGGTCCCTCGTAGATGAGGGCGGTGTAGCCCTGGACCAGATCGGCGCCGGCGGCGAGGCGCTCGCGGACGTCCTCGGCCGTGACGACGCCGCCGCAGCTGATGATCGTCGCGCCCTCGGGCAGCTCGGCGCGCAGGAGGCGCAGCACCTCGAGAGAGCGGTCGGCGAGGATCGGACCCGAGAGGCCTCCGGCGCCGATCGCCTCGATGCGAGCGCGGTCCGTGGCCAGGGAATCGGGGCGCGCGATCGTGGTGTTGGTCGCGATGACGCCGGCGAGGCCGACCTCGGCGGCGAGGCGCGCGATCGCGATGACGTCCTCGTCATGGAGGTCCGGCGCGATCTTCACGAGCACGGGGACATCGCGTCGCAGCCGCCGCTCCGCCTTCGCGGCCTCCTCGAGGACCGCCTCGAGGACCGGTCGCAGGGACTCGGTGGACTGCAGGTCCCGCAGGCCGGGCGTGTTGGGGCTGGAGACGTTGATCGCGAGATAGCTCGCGTACGGGGCGAGCAGCTGCGCGGAGAAGCGGTAGTCGTCGGCCGCGTCCTCGAGGGCGGTGGCCTTCGTCTTGCCGATGTTCACGCCGATCACGGCGCGCTGGCCGCGCTCGGTGCGCCGGGCGGCCGCGAGCGACTTCGCGAGCGCCTCCGCCCCATGGTTGTTGAACCCCATGCGGTTGATGAGTGCCCGATCCTCGAGCAGGCGGAAGCTCCGCGGACGCGGGTTCCCCGACTGCGGGCGCGCGGTGACGGTCCCCACCTCCACATGGCCGAAGCCGAGGTCGAGGAGCGCGAGCGGGACCTCGCCGTCCTTGTCGAAGCCTGCGGCCATGCCCAGCGGGCTGCGGTGCTCGTGCCCGAGCGCCGTGAAGGGCGCCGGCGTCGGACGCATCGGATGCGCGACCCGGAACACGGCGCGCAGCAGCGCGGGACCGCCCGGGAGGCGGTGCGCCGTCCTCAGCGCGAGGACCGTCAGATGATGCGCGGTCTCGGGGTCGGTGCGGCGCAGGACATGCCGGAACAGCACCGAGTACAGACGGCTCGTGGGGGTCGGGTTCGTGCTCACGCGCCTAACCGTACGCGTTCCCCGGACGCTCCCGTCGGGACCGCCTGCGGGACGGGACCGCCTGCTCGTGGGATCGGAGGCGGGACGGCGTCGGAGGTCAGCCGCGCGCCGCGGCCCGATGCCTGCTGCGCAGGATGTAGACGAGCGCGATGACCGGAAGCGCGAGCGGCACGTACCCGTAGCCGCTCCCGAAGCCCGACCAGACGGTCGCGTCCGGGAACAGCTCCGGATCCGCGATCGTCAGCGTCCCGACGACGAGCACCCCGAGGAGCTCGACGAGCACGAGCGCGAGCGCGAGCGGGCTCTCGCGACCGCCCCGCGCGAGCACTGCGGTCACGGCGATATAGGTCACCGCCGCCACCAGCGACAGCAGGTACGCCACGGGGGCGACCTCGAAGCGGGTGCCGATCTGCACCAGGCTCCGTGCGGTGGCGGCCAGGGCGAAGAGCCCGTAGACCAGCAGCAGGACCGTCGTGAACCCGCGCGAGCCGCGGGGGGCACGGCCGGACCGCTCCGCTCCGTCCCGCCGGGCCCGCCCGCCCTGCGCGGCGGCTCCCTCGCCGGTGCTCCCGATCCCGGTGTCGGCCATGGGTGCTGTCTCCTTCGTCGTGCTCATCAGCGCATCGGGGCCGCCCTGATGGGCGCCGGCGCCGGTCATGCGAAGCCTCCGGCCCAGATCTGATGCACGCGCATCTCGAGGACCAGCGAGGTGAGGCTCGCCACCGCGATCGTCAGGCTCCCCCACCGGGATCGCTCCCACACGGAGATCCAACCGGCCGCCAGCGGCAGCGCGACCGCGGTCAGCAGATATCCGTACAGGGTGATCGGATCGTCGACGACCCCGCCCGCGAGATCCCGCACGCCCAGCGCGACAGCCTGGACCAGCCAGACCAGGAACACGGCGGCGGCGGCACCGAGGAGCACGAGATCCGCGCTCAGGTCCTTGGCCGTGTAGTAGATCGCGAGGACGGCGGCGAGAGCGCTCACCGCATACACCAGGATGCTCAGCACCAGCATCGTCGGACCCGACCTCCACAGCCGTCGATCCCTGACGCCCCACGTCCCCGACGGCTGGGGCGGGCGCGGCCGTCGGAGTGCTCCGGGCCGATGCCTACGATAGGGCCATGCCCCTGATCACCGTTTCCGAAGCATCCGTGAGCGATGTCTCCGCCGATGTCCTCGTCCTCCCCCTCCTCGCCGGAGCCGACGACGCCCCCGCCGTCGTCCCCGGGCAGGAGCAGCTCAGCGCCGCCCTGTCCGACTCCATCGCCGCCCTCGAGCTCCCGGGCGGCCGCGGAGACCTCCAGCGCCTGCCCTCCGCCGGACTGACCTCCGCCGGCACCATCCTGCTGGTCGGCCTCGGCGGCCCGGACCTCTCCGCGATCTCCGCCGAGGACGTCCGCCTGGCCTACGGCGCCGCCACCCGCTCGATCCGCTCCGCCACGGCCGCGATCGTCCTGCCCGGAGGAACCCCCGAGCAGGACGCCGCCGCCGTCGAGGGCGCCGCCCTGGGCGCCTACGCGTACACGGCGCTGAAGTCCGAGCCCGCGACCGTCGTCGACTCGGTCGTCGTCCTCGGCGACGCCGCCCTCGCGCCCGTCGTCGAGCGCGCGCAGATCCTCTCCGACGTCGTCGACCTCACCCGTGACCTCGTGAACACCCCGCCGAACCTGCTCTACCCGGCCGAGTTCGCGCGCCGCGCCCAGGAGGCCGCCGCGGATCTCCCCGTCGAGGTCACCGTGCTCGACGAGAAGGAGCTCGCGGACGGCGGCTACGGCGGCATCGTCGGCGTCGGCCAGGGCTCGGCCCGCCCGCCCCGCCTCGTCCGCGTCGCCTACGCCCCCGAGGGCGCGACCGCGTCCGTCGGCCTCGTCGGCAAGGGCATCACCTTCGACACCGGCGGCATCTCCCTCAAGCCCGGCGCCGGGATGGAGGACATGACCTCCGACATGACCGGAGCCGCCACCGTCCTCTCCGCCGTGCTCGGCGCCGCCCGCCTCGGGCTCGACATCAAGGTCACCGCGCACCTCGCGATCGCCGAGAACATGCCCGGCGGAGGCGCCCAGCGCCCCGGCGACGTCGTGACCATGCGCAACGGCACCACCGTCGAGGTCCTCAACACGGACGCCGAAGGTCGCATGGTCATGGCCGACGCCCTCGTGGACGCCGTCGCCGAGGGCCCCGACCTCGTCCTCGACGTCGCGACGCTCACCGGCGCGGCCATGGTCGCCCTCGGCAAGCGGACCGCCGCAGTCCTGGGCACGGACTCCGCGCGCGAGATCGTGCTCGACGCCGCCGGACGGACCGGCGAGCTCTTCTGGCCGCTGCCGCTGCCCGCCGAGCTCCGACCCGACATCACCGGCCGCATCGCCGACCTCCGCAACATCGGCGCCGGCCGCTGGGGCGGGGCCCTCACCGCCGGCCTCTTCCTGCGCGAGTTCGTCGGAGACGCCGAGTGGGCCCATCTGGACATCGCCGGCCCCTCCTTCGCCGACGCCCCGCTCGGCTACATGGGCAAGGGCGCCACCGGGATGAGCGTGCGCACCGTGCTGCAGGTGCTGGAGGACCGCGCCTCCTGACGCTCACCGCACTCCGGCCGCGCTCCGCGCGCCGCCCACTGCGCCCCGGAGGCGCCGGGTTCGCCGACCAGCGGACTCGGCGCCCCGGGGCGCAGGCGTGAGGTGCGCGGCCTTCGCGCCCCGGAATCTGCCGTCCGGGCGTCCTCGCGGCCTGTCCGTGGCCTAGCATGGGACCCGCAGGCGGCGCCCGGGGCCGACGGCCGCGCGCGCTGCACGACAAATCGCACTCACCGAGGAGCACACAGGTGGCGGATACAACCACTGACCAGTACGACGTCGTGATCCTGGGCGGTGGCAGCGGCGGCTACGCGGCCGCGCTGCGAGGAGCCCAGCTCGGCCAGAAGATCGCTCTCGTGGAGAAGGACAAGCTCGGAGGCACCTGCCTCCACCGCGGCTGCGTCCCCACCAAGGCCCTCCTCCACGTCGGAGAGGTCGCCGACGCCCCCTCCGAGGGCTCCGAGCTCGGCCTCGACATCTCCCTGAACTCCGTGGACGTCACCAAGGTCCTCTCGTTCAAGGACCGGATCATCTCCCGCCTCCACAAGGGCCTCCAGGGCCTGGTGAAGTCGCGCAAGGTCGACTACATCGAGGGCTTCGGACGCCTCACCGGCCCCAGCACCGTCACCGTGGAGACCGCCGACGGCATCCGCCAGCTGCAGGGCAAGAGCATCATCCTCGCCACCGGCTCCTACTCGAAGACCCTCCCGGGCCTCGACCTCGGCGGCCGCATCCTCGACTCCGAGGCCGCCCTCCAGCTGCCCGAGATCCCGAAGAACCCGATCATCCTCGGCGGCGGCGTCATCGGCGTCGAGTTCGCCTCGGTGTGGAAGTCCCTCGGCGCGGAGTCCGTGACGATCATCGAGGGCCTCCCCCACCTCGCCGCCAACGAGGACGAAGCCCTCTCCAAGGCCCTCGAGCGCGCCTACAAGAAGCGCGGCATCGCCTTCTCCCTCGGCATCTTCTTCGACAAGGCCGTCCAGCACGACAACGGCGTCACCGTCACCCTCGCCGACGGCACCGTCTACGAGGGCGACTACCTGCTGGTCGCCGTCGGCCGTGGCCCCGTCACCCAGGGCCTCGGCTACGAGGAGCAGGGCATCGCCATGGATCGCGGCTTCGTGCTCGCGGACAAGGAGACCCTCGAGACCAACGTGCCCGGCATCTACGCCGTCGGCGACATCGTCCCCGGCCTCCAGCTCGCGCACCGCGGCTTCCAGCAGGGCATCTTCGTCGCCGAGCGCATCGCCGGCCAGAACCCGGCCCCGATCATCGAGTCCGGCATCCCGCGCATCACCTACTGCGAGCCGCAGCTCGGCTCCGTCGGCCTCACCCAGAAGCAGGCCGAGGAGCAGTTCGGCGCCGAGGGCGTGGAGTCCTACGAGTACAACCTCGGCGGCAACGGCAAGTCCCAGATCCTCGGCACGACGGGCTTCATCAAGCTCGTCCGCGAGAAGGACGGCCCGATCGTCGGCGTCCACATGATCGGCTCCCGCATGTCCGAGCTCATGGGCGAGGCCCAGCTCATCGTCAACTGGGAGGCGTACCCCGAGGACGTCGCCTCGCTGATCCACGGCCACCCCTCGCAGCACGAGGCCATGGGCGAGGCCGCGCTCGCGCTCGCCGGCAAGCCGCTGCACGCCCACGCCTGACCCAGGAGGAGAAACCCCTATGTCTGAAACTGTGAAGATGCCCGCTCTGGGCGAGTCCGTGACCGAGGGCACCGTCACCCGGTGGCTCAAGGCCGTGGGCGACACCGTGGCGGTCGACGAGCCGCTGCTCGAGGTCTCGACGGACAAGGTCGACACCGAGATCCCCTCCCCGGTCGCGGGCGTCATCGAGCGCATCCTGGTCGAGGAGGACGAGGACGCCGAGGTCGGCGCCGATCTCGTCGTCATCGGCGACGGCTCCGCCGATGCCGGGTCCGACGACTCCGGCGCGGCTGCTCCTGCCGCGGAGGAGGCCCCGGCGCCTGCGCCCGAGGCGGCTCCTGCACCCGCCGCCGAGGCGGCTCCGGCCCCCGAGGCTCCTGCCGCCGGCTCCGCTGCCGGCGAGGAGATCACCATGCCGGCACTGGGCGAGTCCGTGACCGAGGGCACCATCACCCGGTGGCTCAAGGCCGTGGGCGACACGGTCGAGGTCGATGAGCCGCTGCTCGAGGTCTCGACGGACAAGGTCGACACCGAGATCCCCTCCCCCGCCGCCGGCACGCTCCTCGAGATCCGCGTCCAGGAGGACGAGGACGCCGAGGTCGGTTCGGTCCTCGCGGTGATCGGCTCCGGCGCCGCGGCTCCGGCCGCCCCCGCCGCCCCGGCCCCGGCTCCGGCGGCTGCAACTCCGGCCCCCGCTCCGGCTCCGGCCCCCGCTGCTCCGGCTCCTGCGGCCGCCCCGGCCGCCGCTCCGGCTCCCAAGGCCGACGAGTCCGTCTCGGGCGCCGAGTCCTCCGGCTATGTGACCCCGCTGGTGCGCAAGCTCGCGGCGGAGTCCGGCGTGGACCTGTCCTCGGTGAAGGGCACCGGTCTCGGCGGCCGCATCCGCAAGCAGGATGTCCAGCAGGCCATTGAGGCCAAGAAGGCCGCTGCCGCCGCTCCGGCTCCCGCCGCTGCTGCCGCTCCGGTCGCCGCCAAGGCACCGGCCGCGGTCCAGGTCTCCCCGCTGCGCGGCACCGAGGAGAAGATGACGCGGATCCGCAAGGTCACCGCGCAGCGGATGATGGAGTCCCTGCACTCGCAGGCCCAGCTCACGACCGCGGTCGAGGTGGACATGACCCGCATCGCCAAGCTGCGCGGCAAGGCGAAGGACTCCTTCGCCCAGCGCGAGGGTGCGAAGCTGACGTTCCTTCCGTTCATCATGCAGGCGGCGGTCGAGGGCCTGAAGACCTACCCGAAGATCAACGCCTCCATCGACGGCGACATGATCAAGTACGCGGCCAGCGAGAACATCGGCATGGCGGCGGACACCGAGCGCGGCCTGGTCGTGCCCGTGATCAAGAACGCCGGCGACCTGAACCTGGCGGGCCTGGCGCGCCAGATCGGCGACCTCGGCGGTCGGGCGAAGGGCAACAAGCTCACCCCGGACGACCTCCAGGGCGCCACCTTCACGATCACCAACACCGGTTCGGGCGGTGCCCTCTGGGACACGCCGATCGTGCCGAGCCCGCAGGTCGGCATCCTCGGCTGCGGCACCATCGTCAAGCGTCCGGCGGTCATCCAGAACGCCGAGGGCGATGACGTGATCGCGATCCGCTCGATGATGTATCTCTTCCTCTCCTACGACCATCGCCTGGTCGACGGCGGCGACGCCGCCCGCTTCCTCACCTTCATGAAGAAGCGTCTCGAGGAGGGTGCGTTCGAGGCCGAGCTCGGCCTCTGATCGCATCGCACGATCGTCCGGGCCTCGGCCCGGGCGACGCGCAGGAGCCCGGCACCATGACGGTGCCGGGCTCCTGCGCGTCCGGGGCGAGGAACTGCTCCGCCGCTGCCGCCCGCTCGTCGCTCAGCGGTCGTCGCTCAGCGGTCCCGGCGCCGGCGGGAGCAGCGGATGCTCACGCGTCGGCGGCCGACGGCTCGGTCTGGGTGATGATCCAGGCGTCGCCGTCCTCGACGAGGCGGAGGTCGACGCCGACGGCGCCGGCGTCCTCCACATGCTCGACGGTGCCGTCCTCGCGGGTGAGGTCGTGCGCGGGCGTGGACATGACCACGTGCAGGACCAGGGTTCCGTCGCTCGGGCCCTCGAGGACCGCGGCCTCGTGGACGACGGGTACTCCGCCGGAGACCTCGACCCCGGCATAGGCATCCCGCGCATCGTCGTCGGCGTCCCGTGCGGCGGTCCCGGCCTTGCTGACCGGCTCGTCCGAGGCCCCGGTGATGTAGGCGTACCGGGCCTCGACCAGGTCGATCGCCAGGGCGGTCGGGTCCTCGATCGCTCCGGTGCCGTCGGCGGAATCGTCCTCCGCCTCGGCCGCGGGGGTCCCGTCGGCGTCGGTCGCGGCGGGAGTCGACGTCGCGGTGCGCACCGGAATGGGTCCTTCCGCCACGGCGCGCGTCGAGCTGGTCGCGTACCACGAGCCGGCACCGAAGGCGCCGCCGGTGAAGAGGACCGCGGCGGCCCAGAGCCCGAAGAAGCGTGCGCGGCGCCGCTGCTTGTTGCGGACGAGGCCCTCGCGGGCGCCGAGACGATCGAGGGCTGCTGCCCGCTTCATCATCTCCTCGCCCTCCCCGGCGATCGATCGGAAGGTCGGGACGCGTGCGGACGGAGAGGAGGTCGACGAGGACGTGGTCCCGGGCCGGGTCGACGAGGACGACGATGAGGACGAGGTCGAGGGTCGAGAGCCGGTGCGCGAGGTCGACAGAGGGGTGCCCGTGCTCGGCGGAGGGGTCCGGGGCGCTGCGGATGGTGCGGCGGGGACCGTCCGGACCGGCGGTGCCGACGGTGCTGGGGTCACGGGCGCCGCGGTCGGTGCAGGCGACGCCGCGGGCGGTGCCGCGGGCGGGATCGGGTCGATTGAGTCGGCGGGAGAGAGCCAGGGATCGAGACGGGAGCCCGGATCGTCGGCCGCCTGCCCGAGATGATCGTCGATCAGCGCGGGGAGCCCGGAAGCCGTCGGCGGCTCGGAGGCCGTCGCAGGTGCTGCGGTCGCACGCGGCTCTGAGACCGGAATCACAGGGTTCTGGGGGGTGGTGACGGGCGCGGGAGCGGCCGACGGCAGGGTCGGAGGGGTCGCGCTTGGCGCGGCGGCAGGAGCCGCCGCGGACGGCAGAGGCGGATGGGACTGCGCCGTCGGGGCGGCGACGGGGCGCCGGGTCGACTGCGGGACGACCGGAACGGAGCCGGTCCTCGAGACGGCGGGCTGCGAACCCGTCTCCCGGACGGCGGGCAGGGAGCCCGTCCGCCGGACGGTCGGCAGGGAGCCGGTGGAGGAGACGGCGGGCAGCGATCCCGTGGGCGGGATGGCCGGACGGCGCAGCGTCCGATCGGGGTCGTGCAGGACGGAGTCCGTCCAGCGATGGTCGGCATGCGCCTCCGCCGAGGAGGTCGACGGCGTCAGGCCTGAGAGGTCCAGGACGACGACCGTGCCGTCGTGCCGCAGCCCGAGGCCCGATCCGTGCGGCGCCCCGAGCACCCATCCGCGCTCGTGCAGGGCATCCAGCAGCTCTTCGACCTGGAAGCGGGCATCCGCGAGGGCCTCGCGCTCGTGCGCGCTGGGCGCCGTGCCCAGGGCGCGCCGACGACCGCCGGCGCCGACGGTCCCGGACACGCCGAAGGGCGTGGCCGACTCCCGGTCGTATCCGTCGTGCTCGACCGAGAGCACGGCGGGGACGGCGACGATGCCGTCCAGCTCGAGTGCCGCGAGGAGCTGCAGCTCCTCGCGGATCTCCTCCAGTCCCTGGTCCGAGAGCGCGCGCACGCGGAGGAGGCGCTCGGTGCCGATGACGATCTCCCGCTCCTCGCGGAATCCGTCATGGCGCACGATGCGCTCTCGCGTGGCCCCCGAGCGCCGTCCCCGGACCGGGGTGCCCCGAAGCGGCATGCTCAGCTCGAAGTGCTCCCGGTTCATCCCGTCCATAGGGGGCACTTAACACCACTCCGGCGCACTGCGCCATAACTATCCACAACGTGAAGGTCAGGCGTCCGCCCTATGGACACGCAGTAGTGTGGAGGAGTGCTCGACGTGATCCGCCTCGGTTTCAGCGACCCCCTCCCCGGCGGCGATCGCCATGAGGAGTTCGGCCTCCCGCCCGGCCCGGTCGAGTTCCGCGCCGCCTGGGACATCCAGCGCTCCGTGCATGCGGAGGTGGTCGCGGGCACGCGTCCCCCCACGCTCCTCCTGCTCGAGCATCAGCCGGTGTACACGGCGGGGAAGCTCACGGCCGACCATGAGCGGCCGCGCGACGGCGCCCCCGTCGTCGACATCGACCGGGGCGGGAAGATCACCTGGCACGGACCGCAGCAGCTCGTCGGCTATCCCATCGTCACCCTGCCGGCGCCGATCGACGTCGTCGGCTTCGTGCGGGCCCTCGAGCGGTCGATCATCGACGTCTGCGCCGAGATCGGCGTCCCGACCGTCCCCGTCGACGGGCGCAGCGGCGTCTGGGTCGTGCCGTCGGGCGCCGGGGCGACAGGCGAGGACGCGCTGGCCGCGACGAGTGGGCCGGGCGCGAGCGGCGAGCATGACCAGGAGCGGAAGATCTGCGCCATCGGACTGCGGGTCTCGAAGCGCACGACGATGCATGGCTTCGCCCTGAACTGCGCGAACGACCTCTCCTGGGCCGAGAACGTGATCCCCTGCGGGATCGACGACGCGGGAGTGACGAGCTTCAGCCGCGAGCTCGGACGCCGCGTCCCGGTCGCAGAGGTCCTCGACGTCGTCGAGGACGCGCTCACCGAGCTGGTGGCGCACCGCACCACCGTGCGGGCGCGCTGAGCTCCCCCGCCCTGTCCCGCGCTCGATAGACTGCCGGGACAGTCCGATGGCGAGGAGGAACGAGCGTGACGATCGCTCCCGAAGGTCGGCGCATGCTGCGCGTGGAAGCGCGCAATGCCGAGGTCCCGATCGAGCGCAAGCCCGAATGGATCAAGACCCGCGCGGTGATGGGCCCCGAATACTCCGAGATGAAGCAGCGCGTGCACGGTCGCGGTCTGCACACGGTCTGCGAGGAGGCGGGCTGTCCGAACATCTTCGAATGCTGGGAGGACCGCGAGGCCACCTTCCTCATCGGCGGTGATCGCTGCACCCGGCGCTGCGACTTCTGCGACATCGCCACGGGCAAGCCGCTCCCCGTCGACCCGATGGAGCCGTTCAAGGTCGCCCAGTCCGTCAAGGAGATGGGACTGCGCTACTCCACCATCACCGGCGTCGCCCGCGATGACCTGCCCGACGGCGCGGCCGGCCTGTTCGCGCGGACCTGCGAGCAGATCCACGCGATGAACCCCGGGACCGGCGTCGAGCTCCTGATCGACGACATCAAGGGCGACGGCGAGGCGCTCCAGCAGGTGTTCGACGCCAAGCCCGAGGTCTTCGCGCACAACCTCGAGACGGTCCCGCGGATCTTCAAGCAGATCCGCCCGGCCTTCCGCTACGAGCGCTCGCTCGACGTCATCTCCCTCGCGAAGTCGCAGGGGATGATCACCAAGTCCAACCTCATCCTGGGGATGGGCGAGACGACCGACGAGATCCTCGACTCCCTCGAGCGCCTGCGCGCCGCCGGCTGCGACATCATCACCATCACGCAGTACCTGCGTCCCTCCAAGCTCCACCATCCCATCGACCGGTGGGTCAAGCCCCAGGAGTTCGTCGAGCTCTCCGAGGCCGCTGACGAGATGGGCTTCCTGGCCGTCATGGCCGGGCCGATGGTCCGCTCCTCGTACCGCGCCGGCAAGCTCTGGGCGCAGTCGATGCGGAAGCTCGGACGCGAGATCCCCGAGAACCTGCGGCACCTCGATCAGGACCAGCCGGCGCGTCAGGAGGCGGCCTCGGTCGTCGCCCGCCTCAGCGCGTCCTCGAGCCGCTGACCGTACCCCCGAGAGGAACCTTCCACCCCATGGCCCGCAACCGCGACAAGAGCGCCTCCGAGGAGGCGACGCCGAAGAAGACCGGCCGCATCCGGCAGATGATCGATGTCTTCAAGTACACGCAGGAGATCGACCGCACCACGGCACCGTGGATGCTCGGTGCGGTCGCCGCCTCGATCGTCGTCTGCATCCTGCTGAGCTGGCTGGTCTTCAACAGCCCCTGGTACGGCATCTTCATGGGCGTCCTCGTGGGCATCCTCGCGGCGATGCTGATCCTCGCCCGCAAGGCGGAGCGCGCCGCGTTCAGCCGGATCGAGGGCCAGCCCGGCGCGCCGCTCGCGGCGATGCAGTCGATCCGCCGCGGATGGAACGTCTCCGAGGAGCCGGTCCAGGTCGACCCGCGCAGCCAGAAGATGCTCTTCCGGGCCTCGGGCCGCGCCGGCATCGTCGTCGTCGCCGAGGACGCCTCGAACATCTCGATGAAGCTCCTGGAGAAGGAGCGCCGCTCGATCCGCCGCGTCCTGCAGCAGGAGGGCGTCCCCGTCCATCAGATTGTCGTCGGCGAGGGCGACGGGGAGATCCCGCTGCACAAGCTCCCCTCGCACATGATGCGGATGAAGAAGGTGCTCACCCAGGCCGAGGCCTCCCAGGTGGCCAAGCGCCTCGCCGCCCTGCAGCGCTCGATCCGGCAGTCAGTGCCCAAGGGCATCGATCCGATGCGCGCGCGCCCGAACCGTCGGGCGATGCGAGGCCGCTGAGCCGCACGCCCGCAGCATTCCCCCGGACCCCCGGTCGGCACCGCCGACCGGGGGTCCGTCGTCTTCTCGCATGCTTCGCGCTCGTGCGCACGTCATCGCGGACCCGGTCGTGGCGGGCATGGCCGACGGGCACGGCCCGCGGGATCTCGGGTTCCGTCCGCCCCCTGGCCGTTACCTGGCTGTTACATGCGTTATCTAACCGTTACACTTTGTATATGTGCAGGTCAGAGAGTCTTCAGTGGAAAGTCCCTGCGAGGGGCCTCCGGCGCTGCAGAGCGCCGGGACGGTTGCGGAGGACCGCTCAGGGCGACCGGAGGGCAGCGCATCACGGCAGAGGAGGAGCCCCCCCCGGCGCGCTCGACGGAGGTCCGGCTGAGGGGCGTCACCGGGTCGATCCGGAGGGGCGGCGGGAGCCGCCGCGGGACTCAGGCGCGCACGACCGCGGTCCCGGCCGCGACGTCGTGGAGGGGCTGGCGGTCGCGGTTCCACACGACCGCGGGGATCACCAGCAGCATCAGCGCGGTGCGGATGAGGGACCGCACGATCATCGGCGATCGGCCCCGGACGGGCAGGACCCGCAGGCCGAGGACGAACTGCCCGGGAGTCGCCCCGAAAAGCGTCTGGAACAGCAGATTCAGTGCGGCGAAGATCGACAGCGTGGCCACCGAGTCGTACGAGAAGAGGAGCATCGAGGCGGCCACTGCGAGGCTCCAGTCGATCACGAGGCCGAGGAGCCGTCGGCCGAAGCCGGCGACGGAGCCGGGGCCGTCGGCGGGGAGGCCGAGGGCTGCTCCCCTGACGTACTCGGGGTCGCCGGGGGCGCCCTCCATCCACGAGCCGAGGTCCTTGCGATCGATCACCCCCGAAGCCTATCCGTCGCTCTCGGGCGTCGAGCCGCCGCTCCCCCGCCCGGTGCCGGACCTCACCGTCCGGGCGATCCCCGGGGGCCGTTCCGGGACTCCCATCGGGACGATGCGGGGCGGAGCGGCTCCCGGAGTACCGCTCCGCGATCCCCCTAAGCTTGTGCGCACCGGCACTCCGTGCCCGGCCCCCGGACGATGCGGGGGCACCGATGGCCCTGCGGGGTACGACAGCACGAAGCGCACCGCACGGTGCGGATGGAGGAGATGTGTTCAGCAATCCCAGCGAGGTCGTCAAGTACATCGAGGAGGAGGGCGTCGAGTTCATCGACATCCGCTTCTGCGACCTGCCCGGCGTCATGCAGCACTTCAATGTGCCTGCCAGCTCGTTCGACGAGGAGGCGATCGCGACCGGCCAGCTCTTCGACGGCTCGTCCATCCGCGGCTTCCAGGCGATCCACGAGTCCGATATGAAGCTCGTGCCGGACCTCGAGACCGCCTACATCGATCCCTTCCGCGAGCGGAAGACCCTCATCATCAACTTCTCGATCGTGGACCCGTTCACGGACGAGCCCTACTCGCGCGACCCGCGCACGGTCGCCGCGAAGGCTCAGGAGTACCTGACCTCGACCGGCATCGCCGACACGGCGCTGTTCGCGGCCGAGGCCGAGTTCTACATCTTCGACGACGTCCGCTTCAAGACCGGCATCAACTCCGGCTTCTACGCGATCGACTCCGACGAGGCGTCCTGGAACACCGACCGCGACGAGTCCGAGTTCGGCGGCAACCAGGGCTACAAGACGCGCGTCAAGGGCGGCTACTTCCCCGTCCCGCCGAACGATCAGATGGCGGACCTGCGCGACGAGATCTGCACCGTGCTCAGCGCCACCGGCCTCGAGGTCGAGCGCGCCCACCACGAGGTCGGCACCGCGGGCCAGCAGGAGATCAACTACCGCTTCAACACGCTGCTGAACGCGGCCGACGACGTCATGAAGTTCAAGTACGTCGTCAAGAACACCGTGTGGAACGTCGGCAAGACCGCGACCTTCATGCCCAAGCCCCTCTTCGGCGACAACGGGTCGGGCATGCACACCCACCAGTCGCTGTGGAAGGACGGCGAGCCGCTGTTCTTCGACGAGCGCGGCTACGGCGGCCTCTCGGACATCGCCCGCTGGTACATCGGCGGCCTGATCGAGCATGCCCCCTCGCTGACCGCGTTCACGAACCCGACCGTGAACTCGTTCAAGCGCCTCGTGCCCGGCTTCGAGGCCCCCGTGAACATGGTCTACTCGGCCCGCAACCGCTCCGCGGCCATCCGTATCCCGGTCACCGGCTCCTCCCCGAAGGCCAAGCGCATCGAGTTCCGCGCGCCCGACCCGTCGGCGAACCCGTACCTCTCCTTCGCCGCGCAGCTCATGGCCGGCATCGACGGCATCCGCAACCGGATCGAGCCGCCGGAGCCGATCGACAAGGACCTGTACGAGCTGCCCCCGGAGGAGCACGCGCAGATCAAGCAGCTGCCCGAGTCCCTCGGTGCCGCGCTCGACGCCCTCGAGGCGGACCACGACTACCTCACCGAGGGCGACGTCTTCCCCGAGGACCTCATCTCGACCTGGATCGAGCTCAAGCGCACCACGGAGATCGATCCGTTCCGCTTCCGCCCGCACCCCCACGAGTTCGAGCTCTACTACGACATCTGAGCCTCATCCGAGCCTCGGAGAGTCCGCAGGAAGGCCCCCGGTCCGCACAGCGCGGATCGGGGGCCTTCCCCCGTTCCCGGGGCTCTCCGAGCGCTCATGTCGCACGGGGAGTGCACGGGGAATGCACGCTCAGGAGGTGCGGACGCCGTCCAGGTAGACCGCGGTCTGGCCGGAGCTGTTCAAGGAGGAGACGAACTGGATCCCGATCTCCCGCACGGACCCGCGATCGGCCACGGAGGAGAGCGGGAGGGTGAGCGTCGTGCCGGAGGTCGACACGGTGGCCGATCCGCTGTCCGTCCAGGCCCAGGCGCTGCCGGTCTTCACGTAGAGCTTCGCGTGCAGGCCCGAGCCCACGTCGCCCCAGGCTGCGCGGCGGACTGTCGCGGTGAGCGAGGAGGCCGAGCTGAGACTCCTGTCGCCGGTCAGGTGCACGTAGTGCTGGGAGCCGGAGGACATCATGATGTCCGCCTTGAGCGAGGAGGCGCCGTCGGCCGACCATTCGTCGGACTGCCAGGGGCCGCCCAGGAGGCTGTCTCCGCTCCAGGATCCGATGCCGTCCTCGAAGTCGGCGATCGTGGCGGCGCCCGAGCCGCCGGTGCCGCCATCGGTCCCGCCGGTCTCGCCGGTGCCGCTGTCGCCGCCGGAGCCGGTGTCCCCGCCGTCGCATGCGCCGTCCTGGCGCCACTCGGCGTAGGGGGCGGAGGCGACCAGGATGTCCTGGAGGAAGGTGCCGGCGGCGGTGTTCCCGCCGGAGCCGGTGAAGATGCTCGCGCCCTCCTCCTTGTCGTTGACGGCCCAGTTCGCCCAGGAGATGAGGTTGACGTTCATCCAGTCGAGCCACTCGTTGGTGGATTCGTAGTCGATGGCGCCGTCGCCGGAGGCGTCCACGAAGCCCATCTCGGTGACGAACAGCGCGATGCCGGAGGCGAGGGCGGCGTCGGCCTTCGCTCGCAGCGCGCTGCCGTGGCTGCCCGCGTAGAAGTGCAGCGTGTAGGCGATGTTGCTGTGGGAGGTGATGCGGTCGGCGGCGGCGTGGTCCACGTCCTGCGACCAGGTCGGGGTGCCGACGACGATCAGGTTGTCCGAGTGGGCGCGGATGGCGGGGATGACCTGCTCGGCGTACGCCTTCACGGTGCTCCAGGAGACCTGCTCGGGCTCGTTGAAGATCTCGAAGACGACGTTGTCGTAGCCGCCGAACTCCTGGGCCATGCGGGAGAAGAAGTCGATCGCGGCCGAGGGGTCGTTGAAGGCCTCATGGGCGTGCCAGTCGATGATCACGTAGATGCCGCGGGCGATCGCCGCATTCACGACGGTCCGGATGAGGGCCTCGTCGGAGGTGCTGTAGGGCTGGCCGGAGGTCTGGATGCCGTAGGCCGCGCGGACGACCTCGGCCTTGTAGGAGTCGACGAGGGTGTCGATCGTCCCGGCGGTCCACCACTTCGCGGACCAGTTGCTCCAGAACATGCTGGAGCCCTTCACCATCACAGGCTTCCCGGTGCGGGAGCCGTTGATGCGGTTGCCCGAGACGACCATCTTCCCGTAGTGGCTGACGGGATCGGAGCAGCCCGCGGCCCGGGCCGGAGCCGCCGGGGACAGGGTCGCGACGGCGGGGGCCGCGGCGAGGGCGGCGGTCAGGCCGAGCATGAGGCGTCGGGAGAAGAGCGCCGATGCAGTCACCGGTGTCCTTTCGCGGGTCGACGGCGCGTTCGGAGGGAGCGGTCGAGGCTCCGGGTGCAGTGCGGCGGATGCGCGGCATCGCGCCCCGTCCACGCCTCCCCGAAAGTTCGCTGATCTCCGAAAGCGCTATCGCCCTGGGTGCGGAAAAGGAGGGGCGGTTCCCCTCCTCGTCCACGCGCGTCGCGACGATGCCGGCGCGCGTGGTCCGTCTCACTAAAGCCGAGCGGCGCAGCGGGTGTCAAGCATCGCACTGCAGGTCAGCCGGATTGTCGGCTTTGCGGCCCGGTCGCCGGTCAGCCCGGTTGCCCGACGGCAGGGCGGAACGGCGCCTCAGTGGCCGTCAGTCGCATTGCGGAGCGGCGGCCGTGCTGTCGCGGACGACCAGCTCGACGCCGATGGTCTCCTGCGGGGGATCCGCCTGGGGGTCCTCGATCATGCGGATCAGGCTCTCCCCCACCTTGGCGCCGATCGCCGAGACGTGCTGGTCGACGGTGGTGAGGTGCGGGAGCGTCATCTCCGCGACGAAGGTGTCGTCGTACCCGACGACGGAGACGTCCTCGGGCGTGCGCAGACCGGCCTCGTGCAGCGCGCTGAGGGCGCCGGCGGCCATGAGGTCCCCCGAGCAGACCACGGCGGTGAACGCGACCCCGCAGTGGAGGATGCTGCGCATGGCCCGGTAGCCGCCGGCGTCGTCGTAGGTCTCGGTCTCCTCGAGATCGGGGTCATGCGCGATGCCGTGCTCGGCGAGGGCCGTGCGATAGCCCTCGGCGCGTTCACGGCCCACGAGGAAGCGCTGATCGCCGGAGAGGAAGGCGATCCGACGGTGGCCGAGCGCGACCAGATGGTCGACGGCGATGTGCGTGCCCTGGCGGTTGTCCGAGGTGACGTAGCCGGTGCGGGGGCCGAGGACGGCGCTGTCGATGAGCACGAGGGGGATGTTCGTGCTGACCAGTTCGCGCAGCGCCGGCTCGTCGGGGTCGATGCCGAACACCGCGACCCCGTCCACGCTGCGGCTCATGCAGTGGCGTGCGAAGGAGTAGTTCTCGTCCTCGGTGTTGGGTGAGAGGAACAGCAGGTCGTAGCCGGTGCCGTCGAGGGAGCGGCGCAGGCCTTCGACGAGGTGCGCGATGAACGGCGTGGTGAGGGCGTCGATCAGGAACAGGCCCATGGTCCAGGAGCGGCGCTTGACGAGGCTGCGGGCGACGACGTTGGGCCGGTAGTCGAGCTCCTGGATCGTCCGGGTGACCCGCTCGCGGGTCTCGCGGCTGACGTCGGGATAGTCGTTCATCACCTTGGAGACGGTCGATACCGACACTCCGGCCTTCTCGGCCACCTCGCGCATCGAGATCATCGCAGTCCTCTCACACGCTCCAGGATACGACGAGCGGCTGAGGGGCGAGGATCGGCGCCGCCCGGGACGTCACCCGGTGACCAGATCGCGCCGACGGATCCCGATCAGACCGATCCCGGTGAGGACCGCGGCGAGGGCGAGCAGCAGTGCCGCCGGAGCGAGATCGGTCGTGGCCCCGGGCTGCATCGGTGCGTGCTGGAACGGCGAGAGGTCGAGCAGCGCGTCCGGCAGACCGAGCAGATCGCCCAGCATCATCACCGTCGCGCTCCAGATCAGCAGGATCCAGGTCAGCGGCGCCGCGCGGGGGAACCATCCGTGCAGCGCGATCGCGAGGCCGCCGTGGACGGCGATCGCGGGCAGCTGGAGCAGTGCGAGGAGCAGCAGCTCGCCCGCCCAGCGGCCCTCGCCGGTCGCGGCGACGACGCCGAGGCCGACGGACAGGCCCAGCAGGGCCTGGGACGCGATGACACCGAGGAGGACCGCTCCTGCCCAGCGCAGCACGAGGCCGATGCGGGAGCCCCCGCCGAGCAGCACCGCGGCGAGGCGCCCGGAGAGCTCCTCGGTGCGGAGCCGCAGCAGTCCGGAGATCAGAAGCCCGGTCGGACCGAGGGCGACCAGTGCGAGCGCGTAGCCGGCGAAGGAGGCGACGAGGGCGTCGTGATCCAGCGGTACCCAGTCGCCGATGCTCGGGATCGCATCGATCATGTCCTGGATCGAGGTGGCGAGCGTTCCGAAGCCGACGCCGAAGAGTGCGAGGCCGACGGTCCAGGCGATCGTCGAGGGGGCGAGCAGGCGCACCGCCAGTCCCTGGGGCGACAGCAGTCCTCGTCGGGCCCGAGGGCGGCCGGGGCGCGCGCTGCGGAGCCCGGCACCCAGATCCCGTCGTCGGTGGAGCGCTCCCGCGGCCGCGAGCAGGAGCCCGGCGGCGACGATGCTCGGAAGCAGCGGCCAGAGGCGGAGGTCGACGAGGACGCGGGTCTGCTGCGCCCAGGCGAAGGGCGAGGTCCAGGAGAGCCAGCTCCCCTGCCGATCAATGGCGTCCCCGAATCCGCGCAGGACGAAGGCGAGGGCGATGGTGCCGAGGGCCATGCCCGATGCCGAGCCCGCATGCTCGGAGATCTGCGCGCAGACCGCCGCGACCGCGCCGAAGACGAGCCCGGTCAGACCGGTGGCGGTGCCGACGACCAGTGCGTCGGCCGGCGGAGCGCTCTCGATGAGCAGGCCGGCGGTCGTGGCCGCCCCGAGGGCGAGGTCGGCGAGGAGCAGGGTGCAGGCGGCGGCGAGGGGCGGCGCGAGCCGTCCCGTCGGCAGCGAGACCAGGAGCTCCGCGCGTCCCGACTCCTCCTCCGCACGGGTCAGGCGGACGACCAGGAGCACGCTCATGATCGCGGCCGGCAGGAGGAGGTAGAGGAACAGCTCGTTGGCGACCATCGCCCAGAACGTGTAGTGCTCCAGTGCGAAGGCCGGGCCGGTCATCATGACCGCGGCGGGATTGTCCAGGAGCTCGGCTCTGGCGTCGAGCGCCGCCTGGTCGGGGTACGCCTGCCGGACCGCGGCGACCGACGCCGGGATGAGCACGAGATAGCTCGCGGTCCAGCTCGCGATCGAGCGTCGGACGAGCCGCAGGTGCAGACGCAGGATGCCGCCGAAGCCCGTCGATGCGCTGGTCATGGCCGATCCGCCCGGTGCGACCCTCGAGCTGAGGTCGAGGGATCGGGGACCGACGGGTCCGACCCTGAGGTCGAGGTCGAGGTCGTCGTCTCCCCCGTCCCGTAGTGGCGCAGGAAGAGCTCTTCGAGGGAGGGCGGGGCGATCGACAGGCCGGTCGCCCCGATGCCGAGCAGGACCGGCAGGACCTGCGGGACCGCGTCGTCGTCGATGTCGAAGCGCAGGCGGGTCCCGTCGACGACGAGCCCGTGGACCCCCGGCAGGGCGCGGAGCGCCGCGAGCGGATCCTCCTCCTGCCGGTCCTCCCCCTCCCGCGGCGCCGGGTCCCGATGCGGCAGCGATGCTGCGACGGAGGACCGGGTGAGATGACGCAGCTGCGGGAGCGTGCCGCTCTCGACATCGCGGCCGGCGCGGATGATCGTCACCCGGTCGCAGAGCTTCTCCACCTCCCCGAGGATGTGGCTGGACAGGAGGACGGTGCGGCCCTCCTCGCGCAGCGCCCGGATCTCCTCGGTGAAGACCGCCTCCATCAACGGGTCCAGGCCCGAGGTCGGCTCGTCCAGCAGCAGCAGCTCGACATTGCGCGAGAGCGCTGCGACGAGGGCGACCTTCTGGCGGTTGCCCTTCGAGTAGGTCCGGCACCGCTTCGTGGGGTCGAGGTCGAAGCGCTCGAGGAGGCGGTCCCGTCGTCGGCGCAGCGCCGCCGCCCCGCTCCGGGCCTCGGAGCGGGTGAGGACGTCGATGGCCTCGCCGCCGGTGAGGCCGGGCCAGAGCACGGTGTCGCCGGGGACGTAGGCGAGGCGGCGATGGATCGCGACCGCGTCGGTCCAGGGGTCCATGCCCAGCACGCTCGCGCTGCCCGAGGTGCGGCGGAGCATCCCCAGCAGGATCCTCAGCGCCGTGGACTTCCCGGCGCCGTTCGGGCCCAGGAAGCCGGTGACCTGCCCTGCGGGGACGCGGAGGGAGAACCCGTCCAGCGCTCTGACCGGACCGAAGGTCTTCGTCAGCTCGTGCACCTGCACGACGTCGTCGTCGTCGGCCATGGACGCTCACCTCTTCGCGCTCGTCTTCCGGACTGCTCGCCGGCGGTCCGCGGGACGGTGATGCCCGGCACGGGAACCGATAGCTCGGGATCCGACGGCTCGGCTCCTACGCTAGGCCCGTGAGGCGGCGCCGTCCATGCTCCCGGTATGACGGACCGCGGAGCGATGAGCCGGAGCGATGAGCCGGGGTCAGCCGAGGCCGTCGAGGCCGCCCTTGGCGCGCAGCAGGGAGACCAGCAGGTCCTTGGGTCCGCTGGTCGCCGCCAGGGCGCACTCCTCGGGCTGGAAGCTCCAGGCGGAGCGGAGGGACCGGAACACCTCGAACTCGGCGTCCCCGGTGCGCAGCGGCACGACGGAGTAGCCGCCGGCCTCGGGGAGGTGGATGACGAAGGCGCCCGTCAGCTCGGGCATCTCGCGGATCGTGCCGTCGTCGTCGAGGAGCTGCTCGGCGCGGGTGACGGCGACGCCCTGGAGGGCGTAGTCCCCGCGGACCTTCTTCGAGGTCTTGATGTCGCCGCTGAGGAGCGTGCCGCCGATGCGGACGATGGCGTCGGTCGTCCCCGCATACCCGACGGAGTGGTTGACGACGGTCTGCTCGACCTCGACGAACTCCGGCTGGTAGTCCCGCAGGAAGGCGTCGTAGCCGTCGAGGCGCACGTCGGCCCGGTCCAGGAGCGCGTCCATGCTCTTCTCGGTCGCGAAGGCGCCCTGCTCCTCGCGCATGCTCTCGGCGACGGCGCCGACGTCGCCGCGGGAGGGCCGGGCGCCGTCCAGGGCCCAGCGCTCGCAGGCGGCATGGACGAGCGTGCCGAAGTCCGCGGCGGAACGGGTGTGCTCCGCGGCGGCGGCGGCGATCCGCTTCTGCGTCCCCCACCGGTCCCGCGCGACCCGGGAGATCTCCGCCTGCGCCCGATCGGGGTTGCGGTCGAGCCACGCGTACATGTCCAGGGCGCGCTTCGAGGCCATGGTCGCGTACCAGCCCTGGAGATGGTCCTTCGCCCGCATCCCCGCCACGGTGGTGATCGAGGGATACATCAGCGGGCCGTCGGGCTCGAGGCGGTACATGCGGCCGCGCGGGGTGTCCGCGCTCAGTCTCGGGGTCGTCACGGCGTCCAGGGTACGCGGTCGGGCCGGCCGGTCAGGGTCCCTCCGTCTCCGCGGTGCCGTCGCCGAAGATGATCTCCTCCGCGACGTTGCGGGCCCGCCGCGTCACCCGCAGGTACCTCTCCTCGAGATCCGCGGCGGACGCGTCCTCCCCGTCGATCAGCAGGGCGACCGCGCGCAGATCGTTGCGATCGGTGGGCAGGACGTCGGTCTCCCGCCCCTTCCACAGCAGGGTCGCACGACGGATCAGCCAGGCCAGGCCCCAGGCGTCGGACAGCTCGCGCGCCTCGTGGTCCGGGAGCAGCCCCGCCGCCGCTGCCGCCTCCAGCACGTCCAGCGTGCTCGTCGTGCGCAGCGCCTCGACCTCGTGCCCGTGCTCGAGGGCGATCAGCTGCGCGCACCATTCGACATCCGTCATCCCGCCCCGGCCGAGCTTGAGATGCCGCGAGGGATCCGCGCCCCGCGGCAGCCGCTCCGACTCCACCCGTGCCTTCATGCGCGCGATCTCCCGTCGCTGCGCGTCGGCGAGCCCGCCGGCGGGATACCGGTGACGGTCCATCTCGGCGACGATCTCCGCGGCGAGCTCCTCCGAGGCGACCACCGGGCGTGCCCTCAGCAGCGCCTGCCGCTCCCAGGTCAGCGCATCCCGCCGGTAGTAGTCCCGCCACGCGTTGACGCTGCGGGCCAGCAGGCCATTGCGTCCCTCGGGCCGCAGATCCGCGCTGACGCGCATATCGGTGCCCGCGGCGGGCGCGTTCAGCAGCCGCTGCACCTGCGCGGCGACGGCGACCCCGATCGGCCCCGCCTCCTCCCCGGCTCCGCGGTCGACGACGAGGAACTGCACATCGGCATCGGAGGCATAGCCCATCTCCGCGGCGCCGAAGCTGCCCATCGCGATGATCCCCACCTCCACGCCGAGCGCGCGCGCCGGATCCGAGCGCCGCTCCCGCAGTCGGTGCGCGGTGCCGAGATCGACGACGCCGACGCCCTCGAGGGCCCCCGTGCCGGGATCGATCGCCCCCCGCTCCCGCGCGACCGCGTGGTACGCGACCAGGAGCCCCGCCTCGAGGACCGCCTCGGCGATGTCCGTGAGCGCGCGAGCGCACTCGCGAGGCGTGATCGTCTCGGTGAGCTGCGCGAGCGCGACGCGGAGGAGCTCCCGCTCGCGCGTGCGCCGCAGCACGTCCCGCGCCGCCTCGACGGTCTCGACCCGGCGGATCACCGCGAGGAACTCGCGCCCGAGCACCTCCCGGGTCAGCGGCCGCAGCTCCTCGTCGCGCGAGAGCCAGCGGACCGCCTCGGGGATCTGCTCGAGCTGCTCGCCCGCGAAACGGCTGCCCGAGAGCACCCGCGTCAGACGCTTGGCGGCCGTGCCCGAGTCCCGCAGCATCCCCAGATACCAGTGGGCCGAGCCGATCGTGTCCGAGAGCCGGCGGAACATGAGCAGGCCGAGATCGGGATCGGTGCCGTCGGCGAACCACTGCAGCATCGCCGGCAGCAGCTGGCGCTGGATCGCGGCCCTCCGGGAGATCCCCTCGGTGAGCGCCCGGATATGGGAGAGCGCCCGGGCACCATCCCGGTAGCCGATCGCGGCGAGGCGCTCGGCGGCGGCCTCCGGGCTCAGACGGATCTCGTCGTCGCTCAGAGTCGAGGACGTCACCAGCAGCGGCCGGTAGAAGATCTCCTCATGGAGCTGGCGCACCCGACGTCGCGTGCGCTGGTACGTCCTCTCGAACTCCTCCTCGCCCAGACGCATCGTGCGGGCCAGACGCCGCAGATCCGCCTCCGCGGTCGGCAGCACCTGCGTGCGACGCAGACGATGCAGCTGCATCCGATGCTCCACGCTCCGCAGGAACCGGTAGGCCGCATCCATCTCCTCCCGGTGCCGGCGCGAGATGTACCCGCCCTCCCCCAGCCGCGCGAGCGCATCCAGGGTCGTGCGGACATGGAGCCGCTCGTCGGCGCGCCCATGGACCAGCTGCAGCAGCTGGACCGTGAACTCGACGTCCCGCAGACCTCCCGGACCCAGCTTGATGTTGCGGTCGACCTCGCCCCGCGGGATGTGCGCGACCACCCGCCGACGCATCGCCCGGGAATCCTCGACGAACCCCTCCCGGGTGGACGCCTGCCAGATCCAGGGCCGGACCATGTCCTCGAAGCGCGCACCGAGGTCCCGGTCCCCCGCCGCCGCCCGCGCCTTCAGCAGCGCCTGGAACTCCCACGAATGCGCCCACGTCCCGTAATAGCGCCGATAGGAGTCGAGGGTCCGCACCAGCGGACCGTCCTTCCCCTCCGGCCGCAGATTCGCGTCGACCTGCCACAGCGAGCCCTCCGACGTCCGGTCCGAGCAGACGCGGGCGAGCTCCCGTGCGAGCGCCGACCCGATCTGCACGAGATCGGTCTCCTCGCAGGGCTCGTCCGTCGAGGCGGGCGCGACCACATGCATCACGTCCACATCGGAGATGTAGTTGAGCTCGCGCGCCCCCGTCTTCCCCATCGCGATCACCGACCAGCGCACCGCCGCCTGCCCGTCCACGACGGCCCGGGCGATCGCCCCGGCCGCCTCGAGCGCCGCATCGGCGAGATCGCTGATCGCCGCCGAGACCTGCGGCAGCAGGGATGCCGGATCGACGGCGGCCACATCGGCGGCCGCGATCTGCAGGAGCCGTTCGTGATACGCCACCCGCAGCGCATCACGGCCCTCCCGCCCCGAGAGCTCCGCGACCGCGGCGTCGGCCTCCGGATCCGCACCCACCGCCCGCAGCAGGTCCGCACGCACCTGATCGCGCGGGATCGCCAGAGCATCATCGCCCGTGCGCAGCGCGGCCAACCGATCCGGATGCCGGGTGAGGAAGTCGCCGAGCGCGACCGAGGTCCCCACCAGGCGCACCAGGCGCTCGCCGGGGCTGCCGGGTTCCCCGACGCTCGCGAGGAACTCGTCGACCAGGGCGCCGTCCCCAGCGGCCTGCGCGGCCTCCGCCAGACGCAGCAGCCCCAGCACCGCGTCATCGCCGTCGGGCGTCGCCCCGATCGCGCGCGCGGCACGCGGCCCCAGAGCCGCCAGCGCCGGCTCCGCCAGGAACCGCTGGACGCGGTCGGTGCGGCTGAACCCCAGACGGGCGAGCGACCCCGTCGTCGTGGGCGGCTCCCTCATGCGGCGACCCCTCTCGCAGACGATCCGGCGCGCTCAGACACGACCGAAGGTGGACTCGAGCTCCTGGAGCGTGACCTGCTCCCGATAGCGGGCCCACTCGGCCCGCTTGTCGCGCAAGAAGAACTCGAAGACCTGCTCGCCGAGGGTCTCGGCCATCAGCTCGCTGGTCTCGAAGCGCTCGAGCGCCCGGAACAGATCCGTCGGGAGCGGCTCGATGCCCATCGCCTGGCGCTCGCGGTCGGTCAGCTCCCACACCGCGTCCTCGGCGCCCTCGGGCAGCTCGTACTCCTCCTCGATGCCCTTCATCCCCGCCGCCAGCAGCACCGCGAAGGCGAGATACGGGTTGGCCGCCGAGTCGGCCCCGCGGAACTCGATCCGGGAGCTCGTGCCCTTCGTCGGCTTGTGGAACGGCACCCGCACGAGCGCGGACCGGTTGTTGTGCCCCCAGCAGACGTAGCTCGGCGCCTCCTGCGCGCCCCACAGCCGCTTGTACGAGTTCACCCACTGGTTCGTCACCGCGCAGTACTCCGGCGCATGACGCAGCAGGCCCGCGATGAACTGCCGGCCCATCCGCGACAGGCCGAACTCCGCGCCGGGCTCATGGAAGGCGTTGCGCCCGCCCTGGAAGAGCGACAGATGGGTGTGCATGCCCGATCCCGGATGCTCGATCATCGGCTTGGGCATGAAGCTCGCGACCTGATCCATCGTCAGCGCCACCTCCTTGACCACCGTGCGCAGCGTGATGATGTTGTCCGCCGTGGTCAGCGCATCCGCATAGCGCAGATCGATCTCGTTCTGCCCCGGGCCGTTCTCGTGATGCGAATACTCCACCTGGATGTTCATCGCCTCGAGATGCTGGATCGCCGAGCGCCGGAAGTCCTGCCCGTTGCCCCGATGCACATGGTCGAAGTAGCCGGCCTGGTCGATGGGCCGCAGCGGCTCCCCCGCCTGGAACTGCTCATGGAACAGGTAGAACTCGATCTCCGGATGCACGAACAGCTCCAGCCCCTTGGCCTCCGCCTTCGCGAGCGCATCGCGCAGCACCCGCCGCGGATCCGAGGCCGCGGGCTCCCCATCCGGGGTGAGGACGTCGCACATCATCCGCGCGGTCGCATTCGACGTCCCCCGCCAGCCCAGCATCTCGAAGGTCGACGGGTTCGGACGCAGCAGCATGTCCGACTCGTAGCTGCGGGTCAGGCCCTCGATCGTGGACCCGTCGATCCCGATCCCCTCGGTGAACGCGATCTCCAGGTCCGACGGCGAGATCGCGATGGACTTCAGCGTCCCCGCGATATCGCAGAACCACAGCCGGATGAAGCGCACGTCGTGGTCGGCAACGCGGCGGATGACATCGTCGTGGAGTTGTTCCATGCGCACAGTCTGCAACACCCGCGCCTCCCCCGCCCACGAGGTCACAGCGCGGTCACGGCCCGACGGCCGCCCCCCCCTGTCCGCCATGGCCCGGATGCCGCACCCGGCCCGACGGCCGCCGGACGCGCCGACGGGCGGCCCCGCAGGATGCAGGACCGCCCGTCGGACGGAGCCGGGCGCGGGGCGCCGGACGACCACAGCCGCCGACGATGCGCCCCGGCCGTCGAGCCTCGGCCCGGGAGCGTCAGCTCCGGAGCGTCAGCTCGGAAGCATCAGCCCACCGAACCGGAGACGTACCAGTTCCCGTCGGACGCCTTCGTGAGCACCATCTGGCTCGAACCGGACGCGCCCACGGTGATCGTGCCGTCCTCGTTGGCCTCCGCCGTCAGCGTGTCCTCGGTGACCAGAGCGACGAGCTCCGGCGTGAAGACGTCCATCATCCCCGTGGACTCGATCTGCTCGCCGCACGCGGCCAGCTCATCATCGGCGTAGGGCTCACCCGTCGCCGCATTGATCGCGAAGCTGCACGCAGCCTCCGCATCCTGGTCGCCGAGAGCGCCGAGGAAGCCCAGCACCTGGGACTTCGCCGCCGAGAGGTCCTCGTCGGTCACGTCCCCGGAGGCCGCGTCATCCGACCCGGTCTCATCGGTCTCATCGGTCTCATCGGTCTCCTCGGAGGTCTCCTCGGTGGTCTCCTCGACCTGGTCCTCGGTGGTCTCCTCGGCGGTCGTCTCCTCCGCCGTAGTCTCCTCCGCGGTGACCTCGGCGTCGGTGGTGGCGGTCCCCTCGTCGCCCCCGGAGCTGCAGGCGGCGGCGCCGACGGACAGGGCCACGGCCCCGATCCCGACGGCGAGAGCGCGCGTGGACCTGCGGATATACGTGGTCATGAGCGATTCCTTCTCTCATGGGCAAAGCACTGTGCGTTCCCCCTAGGGGCAAGACCCTGCCACACAACCGCCCGCCGCGCATCGACCGCGCAGGACCTGGAACGAGGAGCGGACGCCGGGAGCACCGAGCAGACCCGCTCCGCGCCGCCCCTCAGCAGGCCAGCCCGTCAGACGGCCGTCAGTCCGTCTCGTCGGGGACGATCGCCCACTCGCCGTCCGAGACCTCCGTCAGGACCAGCGTCGAGGACCCCTCCACGGTGACCGCCACCGTGCCGTCCTCCTGCCTCGACGACTCCAGCGTCCCCACGGTGATCTGCGCGACGACATCCTCGGTGAAGGACTCCATCACCCCGTCCTCCTCCAGATACGCCGCGCAGGAATCCAGGGCCTCACCCGCCAGCGGCGCGCCTGTCGACGCATCCAGCAGCATGCCGCAGGCCCCCTGCGCATCCTGCGCCGCGAGCGCCTGGAAGTACGCCACGACCCGCTCCTCGGCCGCGAGCAGATCCGGATCCGTGCTCTCGTCCCCGCCCGCATCCGACGCCGCGGAGACCGACGACCCGCCGGCATCCGACGCCGACGAGGACGAGGAGGATGCCGTCGCGCTCGCCGAGCTGCTGGCCTCGGCGTCCCCGCCGGTCCCGGCGGAGCTGCAGGCGGCCGCTCCCGCCGCGAGGGCGAGAGCGCCGAGACCGACGGCCAGGGAACGGGTGCTGCGACGGAGGAGGATGCTCATACTCCGATCATCGCAGGCGCCCCTGGACGCTCCCTCCCCGCCTCGCCTCATCACCGGGCGCGCACGCCCTCCGCCCGCGCGGCACCGCCCCGCATGCACGCCCCCGATGCACCACAATGGACCAGCGGTCAGCACCTCGACCGCTCGTCTACCCCGTCCCAGGAGGACATCGTGACCTCAGCCCCCGGCAGCGGCTCCGTCGGCCCCCGGAAGGTGCGCCTGCGCCATCTCCAGGAGGCCAAGGAGCACCACCGCCCCTTCACGATGCTCACCGCGTACGACCAGTACTCGGCCCGTGCCTTCGAGGCGGCCGGCATCGACGCCCTCCTCATCGGCGACAGCGTCGGCACCACCGTCCTCGGCCACGCCAGCACCACGGCGACCACCCACCAGGACATGCTCACCTTCACCGGGGCGGTCGCCCGCAGCGTGACCCGCCCGCTGATCGTCGCCGACCTCGCCTTCGGCACCTACGAGACCGGCCCCCTCGACGCCGTCCGCCACGGCGTCGAGCTCATCCGCGCCGGCGCCGAGATGGTCAAGCTCGAAGGCGGACGCGTCATCGCCCCGCAGATCCGCGCGCTCGTCGATGCCGGGATCCCCGTCATGGGCCACCTCGGCTTCACCCCGCAGTCGGTCAACGCCCTGTCCGGGCATCGGGTCCAGGGCCGCGACGCGGCCGACGCCGACCGCCTGGCCGAGGACGCGCTCGCCGTGCAGGAGGCGGGCGCCTCCGCGATCGTGCTCGAGCTGGTGTCTGCGCCCGTCGCCGCCCGGGTCACCGAGGTGCTCTCGATCCCCACGATCGGCATCGGCGCGGGCGCGCAGTGCGACGGCCAGGTGCTGGTCTGGCAGGACATGGCGGGCCTGTCGGGCTTCGAGGGGAAGTTCGTCAAGGCGTTCGCGCACCTGGGGCGCGATCTGCAGCAGGCGGCGGAGGCATACCGCGAGGAGGTCATCGCGCGCGCCTATCCGGGCACCGAGCACACCTTCGAGTGAGGCCGACCGATCGAGCCCATCCGATCGAGCCCATCCGAGTGATCCCGCTCGGCCCGCCGGGAACGGATCCGGCGGGCCGAGCGGTCTCCGATCAGTCGTCCCAGGCGGCGTCCTCCTCGTCCCAGGAGCTGTTGCGGGCGGCGGCCCTCTGGAGAGCATGCTCGGCCTCTGCGCGTGTGGCGTAGGGACCCATCAGGTCCTTGGCCGGCGACTGCGCGCCCTCCTCGACGCTGCGGGTCTCGAGGTTGTAGTAGTACTGCGTCGGCTCGCTCATGGCGGACCCCTTCCCTCGGCGATGAGACACTGGTGCCCATGACTGTAAAGCAGGTGTGGATCCGTCCTGAAGGCCGTGAGCTCCTGGTGCCCGGCACCCTCTCCCCGCGGCGCCCGGTGCCCGAGCGGATCGAGCGTCCCGAGTACGTCGGCAAGGACGAGGCGGTCTCCGACTCCGGTCCCCGCGTGCAGACCCCGGAGATCGTCGAGCGGGTGCGCGAGGCCTCCCGCATCGCGGCGCTCGCGCTGCAGGCCGCCGGTGAGGCCGCGGTCCCGGGCGTGACCACCGATCGCATCGACGCGGTGGTGCACGAGGTGCTCGTCGACAACGGCGCCTATCCCTCGACCCTCGGCTATCTCGGCTTCGAGAAGTCGTGCTGCACGAGCCTCAACGAGGTCATCTGCCACGGCATCCCCGACTCCACCGTGATGCAGGACGGCGACATCCTCAACGTCGACGTCACCGCCTTCATCCACGGCGTCCACGGCGACTGCAACGCGACCTTCCTCGTCGGCGACGTGGATCCCCGGGCGCAGGCGCTCGTCGAGAAGGCGGAGGAGGCCATGCATCGCGGCATCCGCGCGGCGAAGCCCGGCCGCGAGGTCAACGTGATCGGCCGGGTCATCGAGAAGTTCCTCGCCCGCCACGGCTACGAGTCGGTGCGCGACTACACGGGCCACGGGGTCGCCGAGGGCTTCCACAACGGCCTGGTCATCCCCCATTACGACTCCGCACCGATGTTCGACGACGTCATCGCCGAGAACATGACCCTGACGATCGAGCCCATGGTCACGATCGGATCGCAGGACTGGGAGCAGTGGGACGACGGCTGGACCGTCGTGACCGCGGACCGCGGGTTCTCCGCGCAGTTCGAGCACACGATGGTGATCACGGCCGACGGTCCGGAGCTGCTCACCGTCGTGTGAGCCGTCCGCCGTCCGCCGAGCACGGCGCGAGAGGCGGACGGTGCCGTCGTCGGCCCGGATCTTTGGCACACTGTGCGCAGGTCCGTCCGACGGGCGGCCCCGGACCCGGCGCACCGGGACGAGGACATGCGATGAGCAAGGCGAAGCAGAAGCTGGCGTTCGGCATCGACATCGGCGGCAGCGGCATCAAGGGCGCCCCGGTCGATCTCAGGAAGGGCCGGCTGGACGCCGATCGCCTGCGGATCCCGACGCCCCAGCCCTCCACCCCCGACGCGGTCGCCGACACGGTGCGGGATCTCATCGGCAGCTTCGAGATCGACGAGGGCATCCCGGTCGGGGTGACCTTCCCGGCCGTGATCCAGGGCGGCGTCGCCCAGACCGCCGCGAACGTCGACGACGCCTGGATCGGCACGGACGCCGACGCGCTCTTCACCGAGCGCACCGGCCACGACGTGTTCGTCGTCAACGACGCCGATGCCGCGGGCATCGCCGAGATGGAGTTCGGCGCCGGCCGCGGCCAGAAGGGCGTGGTCCTGGTGACGACGCTCGGGACCGGCGTCGGCAGCGCGCTGTTCGTCGACGGCGAGCTCGTGCCCAACACCGAGCTCGGGCACATCCCCTTCGGCGACTCCGACTACGAGAAGCATGTCGCCGACTCCGCGCGCGAGCGCGACGACCTCGACTGGGAGGCCTGGGCCGAGCGCCTCCAGGAGTACTACGCGCTGCTGGAGTTCCTGTTCAGCCCCGACCTGCAGATCGTCGGCGGCGGCGTCTCGAAGAAGCATGAGAAGTTCCTGCCGCTGCTGGACCTGCGGGCCCCGATCGTCCCCGCGCAGCTGCGCAACGAGGCCGGCATCATCGGTGCCGCGGCCCTCGCGCGGCACGAGGTCAAGCGCGCGGCCAAGGCCGCGAAGTAGGGAGCATCCGGCCCTGGGACCCCATGACGACGGGCCCGCCGCGAGCATGTGCTCGCGGCGGGCCCGTCGTCTCGATCAGGGGACCAGCCGGCCTGTAAGCCGGGTTCTGTGATCAGCAGTCATCCATCTCGGATCGCCGTCGCCGACGACCTCCAGCGGCCTACCCGGGGACTCGGGCCGGCACCCTCGGACGTCCCCTGTCTGGCCTTGCTCCCGGTGGGGTTTGCCATGCCGACCCCGTCACCGGGGCCGCGGTGGTCTCTTACACCACCCTTTCACCCTTGCCTCCCCGCCCGAGGGCGGTGAGGCGGTCTGCTCTCTGTGGCACTGTCCCGCGGATCGCTCCGGGTGGGTGTTGCCCACCACCGTGCCGGACGGAGCCCGGACTTTCCTCGGCCTCGGGTCACCCCGAGGACGCGACTGCTCGGCCGACTGGTCCGCCGACCATCCTACGCCCGACCGGCCCCGCGCCCCGTCGCCGTGCGCCCACGGCGTGCTCCGAGGTGACGTGCGCGACCTCTCGTCGCGGCGGGTCCGGGACGCGACGCGCGCTCCTCGACAATGGACGGGTGCTGATCCTGCTGCCGCCCTCGGAGACCAAGACCCGCCCCGACGCCGCCGAGCGCTTCGCCATCGAGTCCCTCGCCGAACCCGCGCTGCGCGCGGATCGCGCGACGATGCTGCGCGCGGCGATCCGCACCGCCCGCTCCGCAGGAGCCGCCGAGCAGCTGGGCGTCCCCGCCTCCTCCCCCGAGCTCGTCGGTCGCATGGCCGCCCTGGAGGAGGAGCCCGCGGGTGCTGCGCTGTCGGTGTACTCGGGTGTCCTCTACGACCAGCTGGACGCGCACCGGCCGATCCCGGCGGATCGGCGGGTCCTCGTGCAGAGCGCCCTGCTGGGCGTCGTCGATGCGGCCGTCGACCGCATCCCCGCCTACCGCCTCTCCGCCGCTTCGCGGGTGTCCCGCCTGGGGGCGGCCGGCTCCTGGTGGGGTCCGCGGCTGACGACGCATGCCGCCCGGCTCCTCGCCGAGCAGGCCGACTCCTCCTCCCCCGTCGTCATCGACTGCCGCTCGGGCTCCTACCGCTCGATGATGCGTCTGCGCGGGAACGATGCCGTGCGCGTCCTCGAGGTCGCTCCCGTCCAGGAGAAGGGCGGGCGGCGCACGGTGATCTCCCACGACGCCAAGCGGTATCGCGGGATCGTCACGGATCTGCTGCTCGCCGCGGCCTCGGCCCCGGCGGATGCCGACGAGACCGTCGACCTGCTCCGTGAGGGCTTCGCCCGGCAGACCGGGCGCGGCACCGGGGCCGGCGCCGGCTTCGGTGTCGAGCTCGACGGCGACCGCCTGATCGTCATCGATCGCGTCGGCTGAGCAGGGCCGCGTCGGTCGATCCTCGTCTCGTCTCGTCTCGTCTCGCCCCGTTCTCGTCTTCGCCCGACCTCGGACCGGCGCACCCTGCCGCGGAGGTCAGATGCGGCCGCCCCAGGGGTCCGAGGTGCGCGCGGTGACGGAGACCTCGAGATGCGGGAGCGTCTCGCGCAGCAGCGCCGCGGCCTCGGGGAGCCACAGGGCCTCGCTCGCGGCATGCGGCACATCGATGAGGGCGGCCACCACGGCCGGAGCGGCGGCGGACTCCAGATGCTCGAGCACGGGGTGATGACGCAGGTCCGAGGTGATGTACACGTCGGCATCGGTCGCCTGGACCGTCGGCAGGAGCGAGTCGCCGGCCCCGGGGCAGACCGCGACGGTGCGGACCTCCCGCCCCGCATCACCGGTATGGAGGATCCCGCGGGCTGTCTCCGGGACGAGCGCTGACACCCGCTCGGCGAGCTCGCCGACGGTCGTGGCCTCCGCCAGCTCACCGATCGCGCCCATGCCGTGCAGAGCCGATCCGTGGGCGGCGGTCTCCGGCCGCGTCGGCGCCGCGAGGGGCCGCGCCTCGTGCAGGCCGAGCGCCCGCACCCAGGCGCCGACGGTCCCGCGGGTGGACCGGTCGACGTTCGTGTGGCCGCACCACAGGGCCGTGCCGGCACGCAGCAGATCGGTGACCACGCGCCCCTTCCCCTGATCGGCGGGGAGGAAGCTGGCGCCGCGCAGCAGCAGCGGATGGTGGGTCACGAGCAGGTCCGCACCGTCCTCGACAGCGTCGCGAGCGACCTCGACGGACGGGTCGACGGCGAGGAGGACGCGCCGGACCTCGGCCTCGCGCTCCCCCAGCACGAGACCCACCCGGTCCCAGGACTCGGCCCACTCCAGCGGATATGCGCCCTCGAGGACGGCGAGGACCTCGGCGAGGGTGCTCATCGGCGGCCCAGGGTCTCGGCCTCGATGAGCGCCGCCCGGTAGGCCTTCCAGGGCATCAGCACGCACTTCACCCGCGCCGGGAACTTCGCGGCGCCCATCAGCGCGACGCCGTCGCCGATCAGGTCCTCGTCACCGTCGAGACGGCCGCGGGAGCTCATGACCGCCTCGAAGTGCTCGCGCACGGGCTCGACCTCGGCGACGGTGCGGCCGATCAGGAGATCCGCCATGATCGAGGCGGAGGCCCGGCTCATCGCGCAGCCGATCGCCTCGTAGGACACGTCGGCGACGCGGAGCTCCTCGCCCTCGCCCGCCAGAGCGAGGCGCAGGGTGATCTCGTCCCCGCAGGTGGGGTTGACGTGATGGACCTCGGTGTCGAAGGGCTCGCGCAGACCCGCATGGAGCGGATGGCGGTCGTGGTCCATCACCAGCTCGGTGTAGAGCGAGCTGAGCGGGTTGCCGGGCGGTGGGGTCACGAGAGTCCTCGGAAGAAGTCGACGGTGCGGGCGACGCCCTCGACGAGGGCGTCGATCTCCGCAGGGGTGGTGTGGACGGAGACGGAGGCGCGCGTCGTCCCGTGCAGGCCGTAGCGGCGATGCAGCGGCCAGGCGCAGTGGTGGCCCACGCGCACCTCGATGCCGAAGGTGTCGAGCACCTGGCCGATGTCGTGGGGATGGCGTCCGTCGAGGGAGAAGGAGATCGCGCCCGCGCGATCGGCGGCGGGCCCGGGCCCGATGATCCGCAGGCCCTCCACGCCGGCGAGTCCGCGCAGCGCCCGATCCACGAGCGCCCGCTCGTGCTCGGCGACGGCCTCCATGCCCAGGGCGGAGAGGTAGTCGCAGGCCGCGGCCAGCCCGACGGCCTGCGAGATCGGCGGGGTGCCCGCCTCGAACCGCGCCGGCGGCTCGGCGAAGGTCGTGCGCTCCATCGTGACCAGCTCGATCATCGAGCCGCCGGTGAGGAACGGGGGCATCGCCGCGAGATGCTCGTAGCGGCCCCAGAGGACGCCGATGCCCGTCGGCCCGAGCATCTTGTGCCCGGACAGCGCCGCGAAGTCGACCCCGAGATCGGCCAGGTCCACCGGCATATGGGGAGCGGACTGGGCCATGTCCAGGACGGTCAGCGCACCGACGGCGCGAGCGGCCGCGACCAGCTCCGCCACCGGGTTCACCGTGCCGAGCACATTGGACTGATGGGTGAGGGCGAGCACCTTGGTGCGCTCGGTGAGCAGGCTCTCGAGATCCGTCAGATCCAGGGTGAAGTCGTCGGCCAGGGGGATCCAGCGCAGGGTCGCCCCCGTCCGCCGGGCGAGCTCCTGCCAGGGGACGAGGTTCGCGTGGTGCTCCATCTCGGTCACGAGGATCTCGTCGCCCTCGCCGACCCGCAGATGCTCCGGCGTGGACGCGTCCCCGTTGCCCAGGGAGCCGGCGACGATGTTCAGCGCCTCGGTCGCGTTGCGGGTGAGCACGACCTCCTCGGGCCGCGGCGCGCCGATGAAGCGGGCGATGGTCTCCCGAGCGCCCTCGTAGGCATCGGTCGCCGCCTCCGCCATCCGGTGCGCGCCGCGCTTGACCGCGGCGTTGTCATGCGTGAGGAACGCGACCTCGGCATCGATGACCTGCTGCGGGCGCTGCGAGGTGGCGCCGGAATCGAGATAGATCAGCGGCGTCTCCTCATCGAGCCGACGGGAGAGGATGGGGAAGTCCGCGCGGACGGCCTCCACATCGAACGTGCGGATCGGTGCGCTCACGGGCGGGTCTCCTCCTACGACGGCACGACCGGGAGGGTCGCGCACGGCCCATCCAGTATAGGAAGCATCCAGGCTCGGCGGCGGGGCCGTGAGACCCTGTCCTGGCCCCGCACGGAATGCCCGGGGTGTCCGAGACGCTGGGGAGT
The DNA here is from genome assembly GCF_054114245.1 of Brachybacterium netajii (SeqCode). NCBI lineage: Bacteria > Bacillati > Actinomycetota > Actinomycetes > Micrococcales > Dermabacteraceae > Brachybacterium > Brachybacterium netajii (SeqCode). Next base: position 363,437 of record NZ_JBSYXB010000002.1, read on the forward strand.
GAGAGACATCGACACCCTGATCCTGCTGCTGTTCGCGCTCACGATCGCCGCCGTCCTGCTGGTGGCCGTGACGCAGATGATCGCAGCCCGCCGACGGGAGCAGGAGGCGACGCAGCAGCGCCGCCCGCGCACCTCCCTCGAACGGACGAAGGACGCCCGGACGACGCTGATCTGGGCGGTCGCCGCCCTCGCGCTCCCCTGCCTGCTGGCTCTGGCCTACCTGCTCACGCGCTCGTCCTGACCCGTCCGGCGCCGGCCGGAGGGACGTCGGCCGGAGGGACGTCGGCCGGGCCCTCGCCGGTCCCGCGCTCGGGCGCGACCACCCGCAGGACCGCCTTCGCGGCCTCCGCGAGGAGGAAGACGATCACGGCGCCGACGACGACCTTCCCCCACGCCGCCGCGCCGATCGGCGCGGAGCCGAACCACGTGTGCATGAACGGCGCATAGGTGAAGACCAGCTGCAGCACCAGCAGCGCGCCCGCAGCGATCCACACCATCCGGTTGCCCTGCAGGGCCCGCAGCCGCAACGACGACCCGCCGAGGATCCGGCACGAGAAGAGGAACGCCAGCTGACCGAGGGCGAGCATCGCGACCGCCGTCGTCTGCGCCTCGGCATAGGCGGCGCCGCCGTCCCGCTCGAGCAGGAACAGCAGGAGCGTCATCCCGCCGATCAGCAGCGAGGCGAAGCCGATCAGCGCCCAGGAGCGACCCACCAGGACGGGCTCGTCCCGGTTCCGGGGCGGACGGCTCATGGTGCCGGGCTCGACGGGCTCGGTCGCGAGCGGCAGAGACAGCGTCACCGCCGTCACCAGATTGATCCACAGGATCTGGACCGGAGAGAGCGGGAGCGCCAGACCGCCCAGCACCGCCACCAGGATCACCAGCGACTGGGCACCGTTCGTCGGCAGCAGGAAGACCACGGACTTGCGGATGTTGTCGTAGATCCGACGCCCCTCCTCCACCGCCTTCTCGATGGTCGCGAAGTCGTCGTCCGCCAGCACGATGTCGGCGGCCTCCTTGGTGGCCTCCGTCCCCTTGATGCCCATCGCGATGCCGACATCGGCCCGCGTGATCGACGGCGCATCGTTCACGCCGTCGCCCGTCATCGCCACGACCTCCCGATGCGACTGCAGCGCCCGGACGATGCGGATCTTGTGCTCGGGGCTCGTGCGCGCATACACGTCGACATCCGGCGCCGCGACCCGCAGCTCCTCCTGGGACATCTCCTCGAGCTCGGGCCCGGTCAGCGCGCGCACCTCCCCCTCGGCAGGAGCGATGCCCAGATCGCGGGCGATCGCGACCGCGGTGCCGACATGGTCGCCCGTGATCATCGCGACCCGGATGCCCGCGGCATGGGCGTCGGCGATGGCATCGCGGACCTCCGGCCGAGGCGGATCGATGATGCCGATGAGCCCCAGCATCACCAGGTCCTCCGCATCCTCGAGCACCAGCGACCCGTCCTGCGGACCGCGGCTCGGACGCGCCGCCGCAGCCAGCACCCGCAGGCCCCGCCCGGAGAGCTCCTCGATCCGACGCTCCCAGCCGTCCCGGTCGAGCGGTGCCCGGCCGCCGTCGCCCGTGCGCTCGGCGATCGAACGGTCCAGCAGCCGGTCGGGAGCCCCGACGACGTGCACCGCGCGCTCGCCGTCGTCGGTCGTGTCGAGGGTCGCGGCGAACTTGTGCGCGGACTCGAAGGGGACCTGGGCGACGCGCCGGCCGGGCCTGTCCATCCCGGCCTTCGCGGCGAGGACCGTCAGGGCGCCCTCGGTGGGCTGGCCGACGATGCCCCAGCCGTGCTCCCCCTGCTCGAGGCGAGCATCGTTGCACAGGGCGGAGGCGATGACGAGCTCGCGCAGATCCGGCATCGTCTCCAGATCGGCGGCGGTCCCGTCGACGGAGACACGGCCCTCGGGGGCGTACCCGGTCCCCTCGATGTCGGCCCGTCGATCGCGCGTGACCACGACGGACGCCGTCATCTCGTTCTGCGTGAGCGTCCCCGTCTTGTCGGAGCAGATGACGGTGACCGCGCCGAGGGTCTCCACCGCGCTCATCCGACGGGTGATCGCGCGGCGCCGCGCCATCTGCTGCACGCCCAGCGCCAAGGTGATCGTGACCAGCGCCGGGAGCCCCTCGGGGACCGCGGCGACCGCGAATCCGATGGCTGCCGAGAGCAGCTCGTCCACCGGGAAGTCATGGATCAGGCGACCCACGACGATGATCGCGAAGGCGAGGACGCCGATCGCGATCGACAGCCGCTTGGCGAGCTGCTCGAGCTGCGCGGCGAGCGGCGTCACGAGCTTCTCGACCCCGCTGACCATCGCGGTGATGCGGCCGAGCTCGGTGCCGGCACCGGTCTCGGCGACCACGCCGATGCCCGTGCCGGCCGTGATGATCGTGCCCGAATGGAGCATCGAGGAGCGATCGCCGATGCCGGCGTCCTCCCCCACCTCCTGGACGCTCTTCGCCGTCGGCTCCGACTCCCCGGTCAGCGCCGCCTCGTCGGCCTGCAGGCCCGTCGCCCGCAGCACCCGCAGATCCGCCGGGACCCGGTCGCCCGATCGCAGACGGACGACGTCCCCCGGGACCAGCGCCTCCGCGTCCACGACCGTCCATGCGCCGTCGCGGCGCGCCTGGGCGTCCAGCGACATCATCGAGCGGATCGAGTCGAGGGCCTCCTCGGCGCGCCCCTCCTGGATGAATCCGACGGTCGCGATCGCGACCGCGGCCACAGCGATCACGGCGAAGTCGACCCAGTCGCCGGTGATGGCCTTGAGGACGGCCGCGGCGAGGAGGATGTAGATCAGGATGTCCTGGAAGTGGGCCAGGTACCGCTTCCACAGCGGACGCTTCTCCGCCGCCGGCAGGGCGTTGGGGCCGTGACGGCGCAGGCGCTCCGCGGCCTCGACGGAGGTCAGGCCCTCGGAGGAGCTTCCGAGCTGCGCGAGCAGATCGTCCGGCGTGCTCGCATGCGGAGCGGGGCGGGGGCGGGACAAGTCGTCGGACATCACGGGCGGGAAGCCTCCTCGGACGGGACGCCCCGGCATGCGTGCCGGGACCTCCTCAGCCTAGGAGCGGTGAACCCACCGCGTACAGGACGATCGTCCGCGGAGCACGCGGAGAAGACGGATCTCGCGGGAACCGCGTCCGTGCGGTCCTCCGACGCCTGATGCGTGCACGACCTAAGGTTCTCGGGTGGGACGTGAGGGGCTCGAACCCCCGACCCCCTGGGTGTAAACCAGGTGCTCTGACCAGCTGAGCTAACGTCCCCGGCGGGACCGCCGGAACGGTCCCTGCGGCCTCAGCTGCGGGTGGCCAGGCGCGTGCCCGTCCAGTCCGCGGCGAGGCTGACGGTGCTCATGACCCGCAGGCCGGCGATGTTCGCGGCCTCCTGCACCTCGTTCGGGCGCACATGGCCGTCGCGGCCCGCCTTGGGCAGCAGCAGCCAGATCGGGCCGCCGGCGGCGAGGGCGGTGGGGGCGTCGACGAGGGCGTCGGTGAGGTCCCCGTCCCCTTCCCGCCACCACATGACCACGGCGTCGACGATCTCCTGGCAGTCCTCGTCCTCGAGATCCTCGCCGAGGGCGTCCTCGATCGCGTCGCGCAGATCGAGGTCGACGTCGTCGTCGTAGCCGAGCTCCTGGACGATCTGGCCCGAGGAGAGGGCCAGCACCTCCGCGATGGAGCTGGACGGATGGGCGTCGGCCGACGGTGACAAGAAAGGACTCCTTCAGAAGGGAACAGATGATGACGTGCGAATGGCGCAGATCCCCCTCGGACCGCGGATCCCCGGGTCCGAGCGGTTCGGCGCGCGCCCGATTCTATGCCACGTCCGCTGGTCGTGCATCGGCACCCGGGGAAGAGCGTCGGCCGTCTCCTCCGACGGCCGTGCGGGGGCTCCGAGCACGGGACCGCACGGTCCGGTTCCGCGCGGCGCACGGTCCGTTCATCACGACGTCGGAAGCCGTTCCGACCTCGAGCGGCCCGTGTCTGGGGTAACACTCACAACTCGCCTTCCCTACCCGCTGGTCACCGTCCCGTGCTTGTACTCTGAAAGGACCACGGCACCCGGAGCGCGTCCAGCGATGTGCACCTGCTCCCCCCGGGGCCGGTCCGTCGCCTCCCATAGAGAGAAGGACAGTGTGAGTTCGCAGGAGACCCCTCGTCCCATCGGCATCAACCTGCCCAGCCATGCGCAGGACCCTGATCCCGAGGAGACGCGCGAGTGGCTCGATTCGTTCGACGGGCTCGTCGAGCACCGCGGCGAAGAGCGCGCCGCGACGATCGTCCAGAATCTGATCCAGCACGCCCGCCAGCAGGAGCTGGAGCTCCCGGAGTCCCTCACCACGGACTACGTGAACACCATCGGCGCGGACGAGCAGCCCGAGTACCCGGGCGATCTCGCCATGGAGCGCGAGCTGCGCGATCTGCTGCGCTGGAACGCCGCGATGGTCGTCCACCGCGCCCAGCGCCCCGGCGTGTCCGTCGGCGGGCACCTCTCCAGCTACGCCTCGATCGCGAACATGTACGAGGTGGGCTTCAACCACTTCTTCCGCGGCCGCGACCATGAGGGAGGCGGCGACCACGTCTTCTTCCAGGGCCACGCCTCCCCCGGCATCTACGCCCGCGCGTATCTGATGGGCCGTCTGGACGAGAACCGCCTCGACGGCTTCCGCCAGGAGTTCTCGCACGAGGGCGGCATGCCCTCCTACCCGCACCCGCGGGCGATGCAGGACTTCTGGGAGTTCCCCACGGTCTCGATGGGCATCGGCCCGGTCAACGCGATCGAGCAGGCCTCCTTCGACAAGTACCTCCAGAACCGCGGTCTGAAGGACACCTCCCAGCAGCACACCTGGGCGTTCCTCGGCGACGGCGAGATGGACGAGGTCGAGTCCCGCGGCGCGCTGCACATCGCCGCCAAGGAGCACCTGGACAACCTGACCTTCGTCGTCAACTGCAACCTGCAGCGCCTCGACGGCCCGGTCCGCGGCAACGGCAAGATCATCCAGGAGCTCGAGGCGCAGTTCCGCGGAGCCGGCTGGAACGTCATCAAGGTGATCTGGGGCTCGGGCTGGGACCCGCTGTTCGACGCCGACTCCGACGGCGCCCTCACGGACCTCATGAACATGACGCCCGACGGCGACTTCCAGACCTACCGCGCCGAGTCCGGCGGCTTCATCCGCGACAACTTCTTCGGCCGCGACCCGCGCACCAAGGCGATGGTCGAGGACATGTCGGATGACGACATCTGGTGGAAGCTCAACCGCGGCGGCCACGACACCCGCAAGATCTACTCGGCCTTCAAGGCCGCCATGGAGCACAAGGGCCAGCCCACGGTCATCCTGGCGCACACGATCAAGGGCTACCGCCTCGGCAAGAGCTTCGCGGGGCGCAACGCGACCCACCAGATGAAGAAGTTCACCCTCGAGGACCTCAAGGCGCTCCGCGACACCCTGCAGATCCCGGTGAGCGACGAGCAGCTCGAGTCCGGCAGCGTGTACGACGCGCCGCTGTACAAGCCGGCCGACGATGCGCCGGTCATGCAGTACCTCAAGCGCCGCCGGAGCGAGCTCGGCGGAGGCGTCCCCTCCCGCCGGACGACCCACGCCCCGCTCGAGCTGCCCGGCGACAAGGCCTACGAGGTCGCCCGCCGCGGTTCCGGCAAGCAGGAGATCGCCACCACGATGGCGCTCGTCCGGCTCGTCAAGGACCTCATGCGCGACAAGACGACCGGCAACCGCTGGGTGCCGATCATCCCCGACGAGGCCCGCACCTTCGGCATGGACTCGCTGTTCCCCTCGGCGAAGATCTACAACCCGGACGGTCAGAACTACCTCTCGGTGGACCGCGACCTGCTGCTGGCCTACAAGGAGTCCACCTCCGGCCAGATCAAGCACATGGGCATCAACGAGATCAGCTCGACCTCGGCGTTCACCGCCGCGGGCACCTCGTACGCGACCCATGACTTCCCGATGATCCCGTTCTACATCTTCTATTCGATGTTCGGGTTCCAGCGCACCGGCGACTTCTTCTGGGCCGCGGGCGACCAGATGGCCAAGGGCTTCGTGATCGGCGCGACCGCCGGCAAGACGACCCTCGCCGGCGAGGGCCTGCAGCACATGGACGGCCATTCGCCGATCATCGCCTACACGAACCCCGGCACGGTCATCTACGACCCGGCCTACGGGTACGAGATCGGGCACATCATCCGTGACGGCCTGCAGCGCATGTACGGCGAGGACGACCGCCTCCAGGAGGTCTTCTACTACATCACCGTCTACAACGAGCCGATCGTGCACCCGGCCGAGCCCGAGGGGCTCGATGTCGAGGGCCTGCTCAAGGGCATGTACGAGCTCGAGAGCGCGCCCGAGGGCGACGGTCCCGTGGCTCAGCTGCTCGCCTCCGGCGTCGGCGTCCCGTGGGCGCGCCACGCGCGCGAGCTCCTGGCCGAGGACTGGGGCGTGCGCTCCGCGGTCTGGTCGGTGACCTCGTGGACCGAGATGCGCAAGGACGCCCTGGAGGCGGAGAAGCACAACCTCCTGCACCCGGAGGATCCGCGCACCCCGTGGATCTCCCAGCGACTCGAGGGCGTGCAGGGTCCGTTCGTCGCCACCTCGGACTACGACTTCATGGTCCCGGACATGATCCGCGAGTGGATCCCGGGCGCCTACGGCGTGCTCGGCGCCGACGGCTGGGGCTTCTCGGACACGCGTCCGGCGGCCCGTCGTCACCTCAAGATCGATGCGCACTCGATGGTCGTCAAGGCCCTCCAGCTGCTGGCCCGCGAGGGCAAGGTCGATCCGTCGCTCGTGCGCCAGGCGATCGACAAGTACGATCTGGGCAACGTCAACGCCGGGGAGTCCGGCTCCTTCGGAGGCGACTCCTGATCGACTGATCCGCGAAGGGCCGTCCGTCCTGCGGGACGGACGGCCCTTCGCGCGCCTGTCGGCGCGCCGGCACCCTGTGGGGTGCCCGGGCGCCTCCTGTCCCGTCGGCTCCGTCCGCGCCGTGTCCGTGCGACGGTCCGAGCGCTCGAGCGCCGACCGTCCGTCCTTCCCTTCTCCCTGGAGGTTCCCCGTGCTCGCCATCGTCTGTCCCGGACAGGGTTCGCAGAAGCCCGGATTCCTGTCCCCGTGGCTCGAGCTCCCCGGCGTGCCCGACACGCTCGGTGCGCTCTCCGAGGCCGCCGGCATCGATCTGATCCGCCACGGCACCGAGTCCGACGAGGACACGATCCGCGACACCGCCGTGGCCCAGCCGCTGCTGGTCGCCGCCGGCATCATCGCCGAGGGTGCGCTGCGCGGGGACGAGCCCCTGCGGGCGGATGTCCTCGCGGGACACAGCGTCGGCGAGGTCACGGCGGCCGCGCTGGCCGGTGTGCTGTCCGCCGAGGACGCCCTGCGCCTCGTCGCCGTCCGCTCGCAGGCGATGGCCACGGCCGCCGCGCAGACCCCCACGGGCATGGCCGCCGTCGTCGGCGGAGTGCGCGACGAGGTCGTCGCGGCGATCGAGCGCCACGGGCTCCACCCCGCGAACATCAACTCCGCCGCGCAGGTCGTCGCGGCCGGCTCCCTCGAGGCGATCGCCGCTCTCGGCGAGGACGCCCCGACCCGCGCCCGCGTGATCCCGCTGAAGGTCGCCGGGGCCTTCCACACGCCGTTCATGGCCGCCGCCCGGGAGGAGCTCGCCGCCTTCGCGCCGTCGCTCTCCCCCGCCGATCCGATCGTGCCGCTGGTGTCCAACGCCGGCGGCGAGGTCGTGGAATCGGGCGCCCGCTATCTCGAGCTGATCGTCAGCCAGGTCGCCTCGCCGGTGGACTGGGAGGCCTGCTCGGGCGTCCTGCGCGACCGGAGCCTGACGGCCCTGATCGAGGTCGCCCCCGGCGGGACCCTGACGGGTCTCGCCAAGCGCGAGCTCAAGGGCGTCGCGACCCTCGCGCTCAACACCCCCGACGATCTCGAGACGGCGCGTGCGCTGGTCGCCGAGCACGCCGGCACCGCCGCCACCGAGGAGAACTGATCATGGCCGTCTCCCTGCGCCCCCACCCGACCGTCGCCGGCTCCAAGGTCCTCGCCTACGGCGCCGCCCGCGGCGATCTGACCGTCCCCAACGACGACCTCGTCGGGCCGATCGACTCCTCCGACGAGTGGATCCGGCAGCGCACGGGCATCGTCACCCGCAAGCGCGCGAGCGAGGACGTGGGCGTCAAGGACCTCGCTCTGCAGGCGGGTCGCGAGGCGGTCGAGCGCTCGGGGATCGACATCGAGACCCTCGACGCGATCATCGTCTCGACGATCACGTTCCCCTACCCGACGCCGTCGCTCGCGACGCTGCTGGCGGGCGAGCTGGGCCGTCCCGACGTCATCGCCTACGACATCTCGGCCGCCTGCGCGGGCTTCTGCTACGGCATCGGCCAGGCGGATTCCCTGATCCGCTCCGGGAGCGCCCGCAACGTCCTGGTCATCGGCGCGGAGAAGCTCTCCGACTTCGTCTCCCCCACCGACCGCTCGATCTCGTTCCTGCTGGGCGACGGCGCCGGCGCGGCCGTCGTCGGTGCGAGCGAGGAGCCGCTGGTCGGCCCCACGGTCTGGGGAAGCGACGGCGACAGCTGGAGCACGATCCGGATGACCGGATCGCTCACGGACTTCCGCGACGGCAAGGGCCCCTGGCCGACCCTCGAGCAGGACGGCCGCACCGTCTTCCGCTGGGCCGTGTGGCACACCGCGAAGAAGATCCGCGAGATGCTCGAGCAGTCCGGCCTGACGGTCGACGACATCGACGTCTTCGTCCCCCACCAGGCCAACATGCGCATCGTCGACGAGCTGGTCAAGCAGCTCAAGCTGGGCGAGGACGTGGTGATCGCGCGCGACATCGCCGAGACCGGCAACACGTCGGCCGCCTCGATCCCCCTGGCCACCCATCGACTGATCGAGGAGGGCGCGGCGAAGAGCGGCGACGTCCTCGTCCAGTTCGGCTTCGGCGCGGGCCTCGCCTACGCCGGCCAGGTGATCGTCCTCCCCTGAGGCTCGATCACGACGAGGGGCCATGTACCCCTTGTCACCCCGCTCGGACATTCCGAGCCAGCGCTCCTGCCGCACCCCGCGGCACGGGTAGTCTGTGACCGCCACACCACCGCTTCCACCAAGGAGAACCCATGGCACACACCGAGAACGAGATCCTCGAGGGCCTCGCCGAGATCGTCAACGAGGAGACCGGTGTCGCCACGGAGGACGTCAAGCTCGACAAGTCCTTCACGGATGACCTGGACATCGACTCCATCTCGATGATGACGATCGTCGTCAACGCGGAGGAGAAGTTCGACGTGCGGATCCCCGACGAGGAGGTCAAGAACCTGGCCACCGTCGGCGACGCCGTCCGGTTCATCGCGGGCGCCCAGTCCTGAACCCCGCCAGGCGCCCGGGACCCTGTGTCCCGGGCGTCATGCATTCCCTCTGCCCCCGACCGCTCGTCCCGGAGGTCCGCCATGACCGCTCCCCGTCCCCGTGTGGCCGTGACCGGCCTCGGCACCGTCAACCCTCTCGGCGGTGACGTCTCCAGCACCTGGGAGGCCGCCCTCGCCGGCACCTCGACGGCGCGCACGCTCGACAACGACTGGAAGGACCGCTACGGCCTCTCGGTCGACTTCGCCTGCGAAGTCGGCATCGACCCGTTCGAGGTCCTCCCCCGCCACGAGGCGAAGAAGCTCGACCCCTCGGGCCGGCTCGCCCTCATCGCCGCCCGCGAGGCCTGGAAGGACGCCGGCACCCCGGAGGTCGACGGCGAACGCCTGGGCGTGGTCGTCGGCACCGGCATCGGCGGTGTCTGGACCATCCTCGACCAGTGGGACGTGGTCCGCGAGCGGGGCGCGCGCCGCGTGAACCCCTTCACCGTGCCGATGCTGATGGCGAACTCCTCGAGCGCGCACATCGAGATCGAGCTCGGTGCGAAGGCCGGCGCGCACACCCCCGTCTCCGCCTGCGCCTCGGGCGCGGAGGCCGTCGCCCAGGGCTTCGACATGATCCGGTCCGGTCGGGCCGATGTCGTCGTCGTCGGCGGCACCGAGTCCTGCGTGCACCCGCTGCCGCTGGCGAGCTTCGCGAACCTCCGCGCGCTGTCCACGCGCACGGACGATCCCGAGCACGCCTCGCGTCCCTATGACGTCGACCGCGACGGCTTCGTCCTCGGCGAGGGCGCGGCGATCCTCGTCCTCGAGACCGAGGAGCACGCGAAGGCCCGCGGGGCGCGGATCTACGGCTACGTCTCCGGTCGCGGCATGGCGTCGGATGCGTACCACATCTCCGCGCCCTCGCAGGACGGTCAGACCCGGGCGATCCGGGAGGCCGTCGCCGACGCCGGCATTGAGCCGGTCGACGTGGTCCACGTCAACGCGCACGGCACCTCCACCCCGCTCGGCGACATCGGCGAGCTGCAGGCGGTCCAGGCGGCGCTCGACGGCGTCACGGACCAGGTGGTCGTGACCTCGACGAAGTCGATGACGGGACACCTGCTCGGCGGTGCCGGCGCCCTCGAGTCGGTCTTCTCCGTGCTCGCGGCCCACCACCGCGTCGCGCCGCCGACGATCAACATCGAGAACCTCGACCCCGAGACCCCGATGCGGATCGCGCAGAACGCTCCGGCGGAGCTCCCCGGTGGCGACATCGCCGTGCTGAACAACGCGTTCGGCTTCGGCGGCCACGACGTCGCCGTGGTGTTCACGAGCGCCTGAGCGCGCACGCTCCTGAGCGGGCCGTCCTCCTTCCGGAGGGCGGCCCGTCGGCGTCAGCCGACGCGGTGGAGCCAGCGCATCGGCGCACCCTCCGCCGCATGGCGATAGATCTCCAGCTCCTCGTCCCACGGCTCGCCGAGGGCGATGCCGAGCTGGCGCGGGAGGTCCCGAGGGTCTCCGTCGCAGCGCTCCATGCAGGCGCGCACATGATCCTCGGTGAGCATGGTGTTCCCGGCATGGTCGATGACCGCATGATGGATCCCGAGCTCCGGGGTGCAGCACCAGCGGGAGCCGTCGACGGTCGCCGTGGCGTGCTGGACGATCTCGAAGCGGACCTCGCGCAGGCCTCGCAGGGCACTGGCGAGATGCGCGCCCGTGCCCTCCCGGCCCTGCCACCCCGTCTCGGCGCGCAGGAGCGCGCGACCGACGGGCTGCTCCTCCCAGCGGAGGCGCAGCGGCATGCCGAGCACGCCGCTCGCCGCCCACTCGATGTGCGGGGTCAGAGCACGCGGAGCAGAGTGGATATGCAGAACACCCTGAGTCATCTCGTTCCTTCCGGTCACCGATGCGTCTTCCCCAACGTTCGGCGTCCGTCCCGGTCGCGAGATGATCGACCGGGTGCCTCAGAGACTAGAGGGTCTCCCGGATGCGGCGCAACGCCTGCTTCCGCACCGACCGCTCCAGGCCGTCGATGTAGAGGTGGCCGTCGAGGTGCCCGACCTCGTGCTGGATGAGGCGCGCGGTGATGCCCTCCCCCGCGAGCTCGATCTCGTTCCCCTCGACGTCGCGGCCCACGCAGCGGGCGAATGCGGCACGGGTGCGGGGGTACCAGAGGTTCGGCACCGACAGGCAGCCCTCATCGCCCTCCTGGAGGTCGTCGGAGAGCTCGACGATGACCGGATCGAGGATGCAGCCGATGCCGAGGTCCTCGAGGTTCCAGGAGAACGCGCGCCGGGTGATCCCGATCTGGTTCGCCGCGACACCGGCCCTGCCCTCGTCGTCGACGGTGTCGACGAGATCCTGGACGAGGGTGCGGACGCTGTCGGTGATCTCGCCGACGGGATCGCAGGGGGTGCGGAGCACCGGATCGCCGACGATGCGGATGGGACGGATGCTCATGCGCGCTCTCCTTCGGTCTCGGGGGCGGTCTCAGGCGCCCCGAGCAGCTCGTGGTCGACCTCCACGCCGGGCACGACGGTCCGCTCGACGGTGCAGCCGACGGCGATGGCGCGGCCGAGGACCTTCGCGATCCGCTCGATCTCGGGGCCGCTGAGGCCGTCGAGGTCGAGCTGGACCTGCTCGGCGATGCGGTCGTACCGGTTGGTCTCGGGATCGGACTGCCCGTGCGCCCACAGGCGCATGGGGAAGTCCTCGCCGAGCCGACGGGAGAGGTTGACGTCGGCGGACATGCCGGCGCAGCCGATGAGGGCGAGCTTGAGCAGCTCCCCGGGATCGATCTCGCCCTCGCCCAGGCCGATCGGGATCTCGACGCCGCGCTGGTTCCGGCCGATGAGGCGGCGCGATCCGGTGCGGTCCGCCCAGACGCTGCCGGGGCCGAAGGCCTCAGGCGTCTCGAAGCGGTCGTCGGGCGTGACGGGCATGAGCCGGCTCCTCGGGCGCGGTGGACGGGACGGGGCCGGTGGTGGTCCCGGGAAACGCATCAGCCCCGGGGATCTCCCCCGGGGCTGATGTCTCCTGCTGGGCTCCCGCGACTGGACTTGAACCAGTAACCGTTCGATTAACAGTCGAATGCTCTGCCGATTGAGCTACGCGGGATCAACGAGAAGAACTCTATCAGAGGTCTGGACCGCCCCGCACACCGAAACAGCCTCCGACCGGCGAATATGACCTAGATAACGCCACCGGCCGGGCGCCGTCGCGGAGAGGCGGAGGCTCAGGCGGGGACGCTGCGGGCGGCCGTCGGGCCCTGCGACGGGCCCAGCGCCGAGGCCGGCGGCTCCGCCTCCGCCGCGGGGATCCCGCCGAGGCGCGCGAGCGCCGTCGAGTCGCGGACGACCAGATGCGGTTCGATGACGCGGTCCTCCGAGGCAGCGACGCTCCCCGTGGCTCCGATGATCTCCAGCAGGCGGGCCGCGGTCACCCGGCCGTAGACGACCGCGGAGCGCCCGATCGCCGTGATCGACGGACGGTGCGCCGCCGCGAGCGGCGAGTCCTCGAAGCTGGCGATCGCCATGTCCTCGGGGATCTCGACGCTCTGATCGTGGAGGACGCCGGCGCCGGCGAGGGCCATCTCGTCGCTGTCGTAGATGATCGCGGTGGGTCGGTCCGCCTTCTCGAGCAGCGCCCGGGTGGCATGGGCGGCACCCTCGGCGCCGAAGCCCGCCCGTTCGATCCGGCCCTCGGCGCCGTGCTCGGCGCAGAGGTCGCGGAAGGCCTTGTCGCGCAGCGTCGTGTGGAGGTACTCGGTGTTGCCGGCGATGCGCGCGATCCGACGGTGCCCCTGCGCGACGAGATGCTCGACGAGCAGCCGGGCGGCCAGCGCCTCATCGACGTAGACGGCGGGGAGCGCTCCGTGGTGGCCGGGACCGCCGACGACGAGGGCTGGCTCGCCGAGCTGCTCGAGGGCCGGGACGCGCGGGTCGTCCACCAGGAGGTCGACGAGGACGACCCCGTCGACCCGACGCTGAGCGAACCAGCGCCGATAGGTGTCGATCTCCGCAGCGGTCGAGTCGACGATCTTCATCTGCAGGGAGTAGTCGGCGGCACTGAGCACCTCCTGGAGGCCGGCGACGAAGGCTCCGAAGAAGGCTTCCGCGCCGAGCACGTCGGCCGGACGCGCCAGGATCATGCCTGCGGTGCGCACCGGGGCGCCGGCGAGAGCGCGCGCCGCATGGGACGGCTCCCACTCCAGCTCCTCGGCGATCTTGATGATCCGGGCTCGCGTCGCGTCCGACACTCCGGGCCGACCGTTCACCGCGAGGGACACCGCTGCCGCGGTCACGCCGGCTCGGCGGGCGATGTCCGCGATCGTGACGCGCTTCCCGCGGCCGGTCCCGCGAACAGGCGCTGTGGCGCCGGACTCCGATGTGCTGTCCATGGATACGAGGGCCTCTCCGTCGACGGTCCCGCAGACAGGGGCGCGCTCCCCTGCACTGCGACTGGCTGCGCACGGAGCGGCCGACGATCATCGGCGATCGCTCCACGGTGCGCATCCCAGCATCCCGCACGTCGGCACCGCTCCCCACCCCTGTCCGACGGGAGGACAGGATGCACCGCTCGTCCCGCGGCGCGGCGGCGCGCTGATGGTCTCGTAGGCCAGGAGGGGCTTGAACCCTCGACCGACGGATTATGAGTCCGCTGCTCTGACCGGCTGAGCTACTGGCCCTGGGCCCTCTGCGGAGGGCGCGAGCGAATCTATCACGGGGCGCCCCTGTGACCTGGAACGACGACCGGCGATGAGCATCGCGGACAGTCGGCGAGGACCCCTCTGCGTCCTTGCTCCCCTGCGCTGGGTCGAGGGTCGTGCGGCGTGAGCGGAGCGAACGCCCCCCGACTGTTTCTTCCGTTTGCGCGTTTCTCCTCCCTCAAAACACTTGTCCTGAAGGAGGTCGACGAGACGCACTCCTCGGGGATGCGAGCGGACGGCGAGCTGGGATCCGGTCAGACAGCTCGGTCGGGGACCTGATGCGACGGTGTCGCTTCCTCCGCCGCGGGCCGTCCTTCGCCGTGCGGCTCCGCTCCTCGGCACGGCCTGCGCGCACCGCGTGCGCTGCTCCCCTCCCCCAGCGGCGCGGCGCGCCCGCCGGTCAGTCGTCGAGGGCGCGCAGCGCCCGACGCCTCTCCTGCACCTGGGCGAGGCGTCCGAGGATCTCCTGGTAGCGCTCCGGGTCCGAGGGGTCCGTGCGCTGCAGCCGCTGCTTGAGGACCGAGTACTCGCGGGTGATCGAGAGCTCGGTGAGGCGGTCCAGGAGGGAGTCCCCGAGGCGTTCGAGGCCCTTCTCGTCGCGCGCGGGGAGCGAGAGGTTCGCGATCTCGACGATCAGCGGTCTGACGGTCTCCCCCGCGATCTCGAGCACCTGGTCGAGATACCGCGCCGGGTGGAGGGTCCCGTCGGTCGCGTCGAGGAGGGTGCCGGCGGCGAGCATGACGTCCCAGACGCCCTGCAGCGCCGGCACGTGGAAGGCGTCGTCCGGCAGCGCCCCCACCTTCGTGGTGTCCAGCAGCTGGGGGGCCTGCATCATGACGGCCAGGGACTGGACCTCGACCTGGCCCACGGGATCGCGGGGGTTGACGACATCGGCGATCCGGACCGTCGGCGCGGGAGCCTCGGCGCCGTCCTCTGCGGACGCGGGAGAGCCCGCTCCCCGGCCCTGCTCACGGGCCTCGTCGGCAGACGTCCGCCTCCCCTCCCCCGGCGCTCCGTGCGCACCCCGACCGTCGCCGCGGGCCGCATCGTGCACGGCCCGCAGGACGGTGCGCTCCTCCATGCCGAGCCAGCCGGCGAGGCGCCGCGCGTACTCGGGACGCATCGCCCGGTCGCGGATCCGGGCGACGACGGGAGCGGCCATCCGCAGCGCCGTCACCTGGCCCTCGACGGTGTCGAGATCGACCTGCGCGATCGCCGAGCGGATGGCGAACTCGAACAGGGGCCGCCGGGAGTCGATGAGGTCGACGATCGCCTGGTCGCCGCGGGCGATGCGCAGCTCGCAGGGGTCCATCCCGCTGGGCTCGACCGCGACATAGGTCTGGGCGACGAAGCGCTGATCCTCCTCGAAGGCGCGCAGCGCGGCCTTCTGCCCGGCGGCGTCGCCGTCGAAGGTGAAGACGACCTCCCCGGCGAGACCGTGCCCGTCGGTGTTCAGCCGGAGACCGGCCGAGGGGTTGGTGTCCCCCATGACGCGGCGCACGATGCGCACGTGCTCGGTGCCGAAGGCGGTGCCGCAGGAGGCGACCGCGGTGGTCACGCCCGCGAGATGCGCCGCCATGACGTCCGTGTAGCCCTCGACGACGACGACGCGGTGCTGCGAGGAGATCGACTTGCGCGCCAGGTCCAGGCCGTAGAGGACGTGCGACTTGCGGTAGATCGCCGTCTCGGGGGTGTTGAGGTACTTCGGTCCCTGATCGCTCTCCAGCAGCTTCCGGGCGCCGAAGCCGATGGTGCTGCCGGTGATGTCCCGGATCGGCCAGACCAGGCGTCCGCGGAAGCGGTCGTACACGCCGCGCTGGCCCTCGGAGACGAGCCCGGAGGCGATCAGCTCCTCGTCGGTGAAGCCGCGCCTGCGCAGCACCGAGGTGATCGCGTCCCAGCCCTGCGGCGCATAGCCGACGCCGAAGCGCGCGGCGGCCTCCTGGTCGAAGCCGCGCTCCATGAGGAAGCGTCGGCCCACCTCGGCCTCCGCCCCGCCCAGCTGCTCGCGGTAGAACTCCTCGGCGATGGCATGGGCGTCCAGGAGACGTCGGCGGGTCCCGAAGTCGGGCCGGTCCGCGTCGCGGCCGCCCTCCTCGTAGTGCAGCTGGACGCCGTAGCGTCCGGCGAGCATCTCCACGGCCTCGACGAAGCTGAGATGGTCGATCTTCTGGACGAAGGAGATCACGTCCCCGCCCTCGCCGCAGCCGAAGCAGTGCCAGTGGCCGAGCTGCGGGCGGATGTGGAAGGACGGCGTCTTCTCGTCGTGGAACGGGCACAGGCCCTTCATGGACCCGATCCCCGCGGTGCGCAGCGTGACGTGCTCCCCCACCACCTCGTCCAGGCGGGCGCGCTCGCGCACCAGGTCGACGTCGCTGCGCCGGATCAGTCCCGCCGCCATGTCACAGCTCCGATCCGAGGCCGGGCAGCGGGGTGTCCGCCGCGGTGACGTGGGCGGTGCCGCCCTGGAAGAGCATCTCGTGCAGGCGTCGGGCGGTGACGTCGGTGAACGAGGCGATCTGGTCGACGACGACGCGGCGCCGCGCGTCGTCGTCCGCGGCGTCCTCCCACAGCTCGGCGAACAGCGGGCTCAGATGCGTGGTGCCCGTGTTCCACAGCTGCGCGTAGAGATCGCGGATGATCTCCTCCTGCTGCTCGTAGACGGGCTGCTGGGAGGCGGAGGACATGACGTATGCGGCGGCGAGGCCCTTGAGCACGGCGATCTCCAGCCGCGTCCCCTCGGGGACCACCGCGTCGCCGCTGTAGCGCGAGAGCGGCGCCTCGCCGTGGGCGCTCCGCGTGGCCCACACGACGGAGCGGGTGAAGCGGCCGATGAGCTGGCTGGTGAGGTCCTTCAGCGCCGCCGCCGAGCGCATCGTGCCGGTGAACTCGCGCAGCCAGTACGTCTCGGCCTCGAGCCGGCGCAGGGCTTCGTCGAGCGCCTCGATGCTCTCCCCCGGCATGTACCAGTCCTGGACGACGAACAGCGCCGCGTCCCGCTCCATCGGGTCCGCGAGCCGTCCCAGGTCCAGGGTGCCGCCCATGATGGCGTCCTCGACGTCGTGCACCGAATAGGCGATGTCGTCGGAGAGGTCCATGACCTGGGCCTCGAAGCACTTGCGACCCGGGATGGAGCCCTCGCGGGCCCAGCGGTACACGTCGAGGTCGTCGGCGTAGGCGCCGAACTTCGGCGAGTCGGGATCAGGGCCCTCGCCGCGGGCCCACGGGTACTTGATCGCGGCGTCGACAGCGGCCCGGGTCAGGTTCAGGCCGTACGGACGGTCCCCGCCGATCACCTTGGGCTCGAGCCGGGTGAGCAGGCGCAGGGTCTGCGCATTGCCCTCGAAGCCGCCGAAGGAGGAGGCGATGTCGTCGAGCACCTTCTCGCCGTTGTGGCCGAAGGGCGGATGGCCGAGGTCATGCGAGAGGCAGGCCGCGTCGACGACATCGGGATCGCAGCCCAGCTCGAGGCCGATGTCGCGGCCCACCTGCGCGACCTCGAGGGAATGCGTGAGGCGGGTGCGGACGAAGTCGTTCGCCCCGGCGCCCAGCACCTGGGTCTTGGCGCCGAGGCGGCGCAGCGCCGAGGAGTGCAGGACGCGCGCCCGGTCGCGCTGGAAGGGCGTGCGGGACTGCGACTTCGGGGGCTCGGGGGCCCAGCGCTCTAGATCCTCCGGCCGATAGCCGGTCGGAGGCAGCGTGCCGTCCTCCCCGGCGAGCGCGGCGGCGCGGTCGGTCGGGGCGAGGGGGAAGGTGTCGGTCATGGGGTCGCTCAGCCTCCGGAGGTGTCGAGCTCGGCCTCGTGGAGTCGGGCGCGGTGCTCGTCGGAGAGCTCGCGGGAGTCCATCCAGCCTTCGGGGCAGACGGCGTTCTTGGGGGTGCCGGAGCGGCCGCGGGGGCCTTCGACGGCGGCGCCGGGGTAGGGGATGTCGGGGTCGAGGTCGGAGAGCTTGGCGTCGAGGTCGGCGAGGGATTCCATGGTGGCGAGGCGGTGGCGCAGCTCGCCGCCGACGGGGTATCCCTTGAAGTACCAGGCGACGTGCTTGCGGAGGTCGCGGAGGGCTCGTCCTTCGTCGTCGTAGAACTCGATGAGGAGTTCGGCGTGGCGGCGGAGGATGCGGGCGACGTCGCCGAGGGAGGGCTGGACGCGGGCGGGCCTGCCGGCGAAGCCGGCGGCGAGGTCGGCGAAGAGCCAGGGGCGGCCTTGGCAGCCGCGGCCGACGACGACGCCGTCGCAGCCGGTCTCGTCCATCATGCGCAGGGCGTCCTCGGCGGACCAGATGTCGCCGTTGCCGAGGACGGGGATGTCGGTGACGAGCTGCTTGAGCTCGGCGATGGCGTCCCAGCGGGCCTGGCCGGAGTAGTGCTGCTGGACGGTGCGGCCGTGGAGGGCGATGGCGGCGGCGCCGACCTCCTGGGCGATGAGCCCGGCGTCGCGGAAGGTCTGGTGGTCGTCGTCGATGCCGATGCGGGTCTTGACGGTGACGGGGCGGCCGTCGGCGGCCTCGACGGCGGCGGAGACGATGCGGGTGAAGAGCTCGGTCTTCCAGGGGAGGATGCCGCCGCCTCCGCGCCGGGTGACCTTGGGGACGGGGCAGCCGAAGTTGAGGTCGATGTGGTCGGCGCGGTCGCGCTGGACGAGCATCTCGACGGCGCGGCGGACGGTGGCGGGGTCGACGCCGTAGAGCTGGACGGAGCGGGGGGTCTCGCGCTCTCCCATGGTGACCAGGCGCCAGGACTCGCGGTGGTCCTCGACGAGGGCGCGGGTGGTGACCATCTCGGAGACGTAGAGGCCGCCGTCGTCGTCGCTGTGGAGGGCGCCGAACTCTCGGCAGAGCAGGCGGAAGGCCATGTTGGTGATGCCTGCCATGGGGGCGAGGACGACGGGGGTGTCGACGGTGTGGGGCCCGATGGTGAGGGGTCGCCGGATGGGCGCGGCGGGGCGGTCGGCGTCGGTGCGGGGGTGCGGGCCGGCCGGGGCGGGGTGCTGCTGGTCGCTGTGGAGGAGGGTCATCGTCTCTCGATCATCCCATCCCGGCGGGCGTCGGACGAGGCCGGAGGGCCGTGATGTGGGTCCAGCGGGGTGGGGACGGGGTGGGGAGGAGTGGTCGGGGTGCGGGTCGGGGTCGGGACGATGGTGGTCGCCGCGGGGGTGTCGGCGCTGGCAGACTGGGATGATCCAGGGAAGCCCCGACGGCGAGCTGCTCCCGCGCTCGCTGCGTCGTCCTCAGTCTCAGGAGCATGGTCATGGCCTCGTCGCCCGTCGTCCCGTCCGCGTCGTCCGCGTCGTCCGCGGCTTCCTCCCCCGCGGCGTCCCCCTCCTCTGCCGCGTCTCCTGCGGCTGCCGGGTCCTCGTCGCGGGCGCTGCCGCGGATCGGGGCGGTCGCGCAGGTCGATCACACGGGGGTGGAGGCCGTGGCGGGCGGTGGGGTGCGCAGCGCGGGCCTGGTGGCCGGTCGGGAGGTGCTGGCGCGGGCGGAGGAGCTGGGGTACGACGTGGCGTATGTGCGCTCGCGGCATCTGCAGGATGCGCTGTCCTCGCCGCTGATGTTCCTGGCGGCCCTGGGTCAGCATCTGCGGCGGATCGAGCTGGGGACGGCGGTGATCCCGCTGCGGTTCGAGAATGCGGCGCGGCTGGCGGAGGATCTGGCGACGGCGGATCTGCTGCTGGGCGGTCGGCTGCGGCCGGGGGTGGCGCCGGGGTATTCGGCGAAGGACGCGATCTATGCGGGGGCGTTCGGTGCGCTCGCGGGGGATGCGGGGGTGCACAGCGAGCGGGTGCTGCATGAGCTGTGCCGTCTGCTGGACGGGGAGATCGTGGCGCGGGCGGATGGGCGCATCGAGGGGGTGGATGCGGGGACGCCGCTGCGGGTGCGGCCGCAGTCCCCGGGGCTGCGCTCGCGTCTGTCGTACGGGGCGGCGGGGGCGGAGCGGGCGGCGCTGTCGGGGTCGCTGGGGCTGGGGCTGCAGCTGGCGACGATGGTGCCCGATGACGGGTCGGGGCGGTCGTTCGAGCTGCTGCAGCGGGAGGTGCTGGAGGCGTATCGGGAGGCAAGCCGCGCGGCCGGCCATGGGGAGGGGCATGTGATGGTGTCGCGGCAGGCGATCCCGGTGCGGAGCGAGGAGGATCTGGAGCGGTACGTGTCGCTGATCCCGCGGGAGCGGTCGGCGGCGCCGGGGACGACCGGCGAGTTCCGCGGGCAGGAGATCGGCGGGCGCGGGGCGGTGTTCGGTCAGGCGGTGATCGATGATCCGGGGACGGTGGCGCGGGCGCTGCTGGCGGATCCGGTGGTGCGGGAGGCCGATGAGCTGGTGCTGGTGCTGCCGTTCGGGGCGGGCGTCGAGGAGCAGTGCGGGGTGCTCGAGGTGTTCGCGCAGGATGTCGTCCCGCATCTGGCCGTCGCCCTGTGAGCGCGGCGGAGGCGGCCGGCTCGGCGTGGAGCTGGCCGGTGCTGCGCGACGCGCAGCGGACGATCCTGCTGGATCTGCTGGTGCACGGGCGTCGGTCGCGGGCGGATCTGGGGCGGCGCTCGGGGCTGTCGCGGGCGAGTCTGAGCCGTCTGGCGCGGGAGCTGACGGAGCTGGGGTTCGTGCGGGAGATCGGTGCGGTCCCGGACGGGGCGCGGGGTCGTCCCTCGGAGATGATCGAGATCGTGCCGGGCGGGGCGTCGTTCCTGGGGTTCAAGCTGACGGGCGATGCGCTGTACGCGGCGGTGATCGATCTGGCGGGCGAGGTGGTGCGGGTGGCGTCGGGGGAGCTGTCCGACACCTCCCCCGAGGCGGTGATCGAGCAGATCGCGCGGGCGACGGCGGCGCTGCGGGGGCGGCATCCGCGGCTCTCGGCGGTCGGCGTGTGCCTGGCGGGCGATGTCCGTCATGATCCGTCGCTGGGCGCGGTGGTGACGGATTCGGCGTTCCTGGGCTGGGATGAGACGCCGCTGCAGCGTCCGCTGGCGGAGGCGACGGGTCTGCCGGTGGCGATCAGCAACGATGTGCAGGCGCTGACGATGGGTCATCACTGGTTCGGGGCGGGGCGCGGGACCTCGTCCCTGGCGGTGCTGGGGCTGGGCGCCGGGATCGGCTGCGGTCTCGTGCTCGAGGGCGGTCGGGTGGACGGGGCGAACGGGCATCCGGGCAAGGTGGGGCATCTGCCGGTGGGCCTGGACGATGCGCGCTGCGATCACGGGCATGCGGGATGCGTGTCGGCGTATGTGACGATCCCGGCGATCCTGCGGCGGCTGGGGGCGGAGGACTTCGAGGCGGTGCTGGCGGCGCATGCGGAGCAGGATCCGGAGGCGGTCGCGGCGCTGCGGCGGGCGGCGGTGGCGCTCGGGGCGGTGGTCGCGACGATCACGAACCTGGTCGATCCGGAGCGGGTGGTGGTCACCGGGGAGGCCCTCGCGGTCGCGCGACTGCATCCGGACGTGCTGGAGGGGGCGGTCCGGGAGCGTCTGGATCCGTCGTCGGTCGCTCCGGAGATCGTGTGCCCGGACTTCGCGTTCACGGACTATGCGCGGGGGGCGGCGGTCACGGCGCTGCATGCTCTGGTCTGATCGGGCTGGAGGCGCAGGCGCGGGAGCAGACGCAGGAGTTGACACTTTGTTTCCGTCGGACACAAAATGGTCGGGTCGCCGGTCGGGCTCGAGAACGCTTTCGGGCTGGCGGTCCGACGACGCAGACGCAGGAGACGGACCCGCGGACCGGCTCGACGACGACCCCGCACCGTCCTCCTGCGACCGAGCATCTCCCCACCGGCCCTCCCCTGCCGCACGACCGCCCACCACCCTCCGAGGAGCACCGATGACCCCTCAGCCCTTCGCCCCGCCGCAGCTGCTGTTCGGCGGCGACTACAACCCCGAGCAGTGGCCCCGCGAGGTGTGGGCCGAGGACGTGGAGCTCATGCGCCGCGCCCGCGTCAACACCGTCACGCTCGGCGTGTTCTCCTGGTCGAAGCTCGAGCCGACCGAGGGCGTCTACGACTTCTCCTGGCTCGACGAGGCGATCGCCCTGCTGACCGAGGCGGGCGTCGGCTTCCTGCTGTCGACGCCGACGGCCTCTCCGCCGCCGTGGTTCACCCTCGCCCACCCCGAGGCGATGCCGGTGCGCCCCGACGGCTCGGTCCTCGCCCACGGCTCCCGCGACACCTACGCGATCTCCGCCCCCGCGTACCGCGAGGCCTCCCGTCGGATCGCGCGCGCCCTCGCCGAGCACTACGGCGAGCACCCGGGCCTGCGCGGCTGGCATGTGCACAACGAGTACGGGACCCTCGACTACGGCCCCCATGCCGCCGCGGCCTTCCGCACCTGGCTCCAGGCCCGCTACGGCGACATCGACGCCCTCAACGCCGCCTGGACCACCGCCTTCTGGTCCCAGCGGTACAACGGCTTCGAGGAGGTCCTCCCGCCGCGGGACACCCAGTACCTCCACAACCCGGCCCATGCGGTCGACTTCCGCCGCTTCTGCTCCGACGAGATGCTCGCGGCGATGGCCGAGCAGCGCGACGAGATCCGCGCCAACGGCTCCCGGGCGCCCATCACCACCAACTTCATGCTGCCCACCTGGAACCACCTCGAGCAGTGGTCCTGGGCCGACGAGCTCGACGTGGTCTCGATCGACCACTACCTCGACACCCCCGGCCCCGACGGCGAGACCCACGTCGCCTACGGCTCGGACCTCACCCGCTCCTGGGCAGGCGGCCCCTGGGTGCTCATGGAGCAGAACGCCCGCGGCATCATCACCGCCGACCGCACCTACGCGAAGTCCCCCGACCGGATGATCCGCAACGCCCTCGGATACATCGCGCGCGGTGCGCAGTCGGCGCTGTTCTTCCAGTGGCGCGCCTCCGCCGGCGGCGCCGAGCAGTGGCATGGCGCGCTCGTCCCCCACGCGGGCGGCGACGACGAGCAGTTCGAGAGCGTCGTCGAGCTCGGACGCATCCTCGAGGCCGTCTCCGAGGTCACCGCTCCCCCGGCCGACGGGATCCTCAACCCCGCCGAGATCGGCATCCTCTGGCATGCCGACTCCTGGTGGACCATGGAGACCCCGACCATGCCGCACGACGGCATCACCTACCGCGACGAGGTCCGCTCGGCGCACCGCGCCTTCTGGCGGGCCGGCCTCGCCACCGACTTCGTGCGTCCCCTCGCCGACGTCTCGCGGTACTCGCTGCTGGTGGTGCCCGCCCTGATCGTCGTCACCGACGAGGTCGCGGCCTGGCTGCGCACCTATGTCGAGGCCGGCGGCCGCCTCGTGGTCACCTATCTCTCGGGCCTCGTCGACGAGCACCAGCGGGTCGGCCTCGGCGGCTACCCGGCCGCGCTGCGGGATCTGCTCGGCATCCGCGTCACCCAGCACCTGCCGCTCGCCGAGGGCGAGGCCGTCGCCCTGTCCGACGGCTCGAGTGCGACCGACTGGGTCGAGCGCGTGCAGGCGCGCGACGCCGACGTGCTGGCGACCTACGCCGACGGACCGGTCGCCGGGCTCCCGGCCGTGACGGAGGCCCGGGCGGGCTCCGGCAGCGCGCTCTACCTCTCGGCCCGTCTGGAGCAGGAGTCCCGGGACCGGCTGCTGGCCTCCCTCGCGGAAGCGACCGGCATCGCCCCCGTCGTCCCCGGGGCCGCCGAGCGCGGGGTCGAGGCCGTGCGCCGACGCTCCGCCGACGCCGACCACCTCTTCCTGCTGCATCACGGCGAGCGCCCGGTCGCGGTCACCGCGGCCGGAACCGACCTGGTCACGGGGAGCGAGGCCGACCTCGGCCTGCGCCTCGAACCGGGCGGCGTCGCCGTCCTGCGCGTAGCCCCCGGCGCCGGCGCCGAGATCGCCGAGGCCTAACCCGTCCTCTTCCGGCCCCGTGGGCCCGGCGCACTGCCGGGTCCACGGGGCACGGAATGCGGTGACCGGGCCCGACATCGCACCGGCCATGGACTCGACCTCCGCCCCATCGCGCCGCTGACGCCTCGATGCGTCCGGACGCACCGCCCCTCGCCGCCGCCTACGGGGAACTGCTGCGCACCGCCATGCTCGGCGAGGCCGAGACGGGTCCGGGGCGTGTCCGGGGTCGGGGCGGCGTGCGCCTATCCTGACGCGGTGATCTCGCTGCCCGTGCACCTCGTCGCGATCGCTCTGTGCGCGGTGTGGCTCTCCCGCGTGGATGCCTCGGTCCCGGGACTCGTCCTGGGGACGGGTGCGCTCCTGTGCTGGGCCGTGGTCCAGGTCCTTCGGGCGCGGGGTCGCAGGGGCCTCCCCGCGGAGGTCGCCGCCGGCGGCGCAATCCTCCTGGGCACTGCCGCGCTGGGGCCGACCGCGGGGGCGTCGCTGCCGGCCGCGATCGTCGCCCTGGTGGCGCTGCCCGGGAACGCCTCCGCTCCGATGCCGCGGAAGGCAGCGGTCCTGCTGCTGGGGGCGGGTGCGGCGATCGCCTCGCTCGCCCTGTCGGAGGCGACCTGGCAGGACACG
This sequence comes from Brachybacterium netajii (SeqCode), assembly GCF_054114245.1. Classification (NCBI taxonomy): domain Bacteria; kingdom Bacillati; phylum Actinomycetota; class Actinomycetes; order Micrococcales; family Dermabacteraceae; genus Brachybacterium; species Brachybacterium netajii (SeqCode). The sequence continues at coordinate 387,982 of NZ_JBSYXB010000002.1, forward strand.
GCGGCGATGCTCGGCGGGCTCGCGCTCGGCGCGACCGGCGGTGTCGCTCGGGCTCAGCGGGATATCGCGCGGGCGCGGTCCCAGCAGCTCGCCGAGCAGGAGGCGCGCGTGGCGATGGCCAGGGACCTCCATGACGTCCTCGCGCATGGTCTGGGCGGGACGGTGGTCCAGCTCGATGCGATCGAGGCGCTCCTCGAGGCCGGGCGCGTCGAGGAGGCGGGGCGCCGGGTCGCCCTGACCCGTCGGCTGGCCGTGCAGGGGCTCGGCGAGGCCCGGGCCGCGGTCGCCGCGCTGCGGGAGGTCGCGCCTCTTCCCGAGCGGCTCGCGACGGTCCTCGCGCAGGTGCGCGCTCAAGGTGCGCAGGTCGATGCGGAGATCCTGCTGGATGCCGAGGAGCCGGTGTCCGATGAGGCGGCGCTCGCGCTGGTGCGTCTCGTGCAGGAAGGCTGCGCGAACGCGCGCCAGCATGCCCCCGGTGCACCGATCGCTCTGCGCATCGGCCGACGGGGAGGGACCCTGACGGCGCGGCTCGCCACGGCCCTTCCCGCGGACCCGCCGGCCGATGAGCGCATCGGCCCGCGCGGGAACGGGCTGCCGGGGCTGCGGGAGAGGTTCGCACGGCTGGGCGGGCGCGTGCGGGCGGGGCGGCGCGGGGACGAGTTCGTACTGGAGGCGATGCTGCCGGCGGTGCCCGCGCCGAGGCTCGAGGAGGAGGGATCGTGATGCAGGAGATCGTCCGGGTGGTGGTCGTCGATGATCAGGACATCGTGCGCGACGGGCTCGTGACCGTCCTGTCGCTGCAGGAGGGCATCGAGGTGGTGGGCGAGGCGCGCGACGGGACGGAGGCGGTGGAGCTCGTCGGCCGGCTGGATCCCGACGTGGTCCTGATGGATCTGCGCATGCCCGGCATGGGCGGGGCCGAGGCGACCGCGGCCCTCGCCGCCTCCGGGGCACGGGCCGGTGTGCTGGTGCTGACGACCTTCGCCGACGATGCGGATGTCGCCGGAGCGCTGCGGGCCGGGGCACGGGGGTACCTCACGAAGGATGCGGATCGTCGGCAGCTGGCCGATGCGGTGCGTTCCATCGCCTCGGGGCAGGCGGTCTATGCGGCGGAGGTGGCGTCGCGGCTGGTGCGAGGGCTGTCGGCGCGGCAGGCTCCCCCGCCGGCTCCGGAGCCCCCGTCCGCGTCGACGGACGCACCGTCCGGCAGGCCGCCGGGCGGGTCGGTCGGCGCGAGGTTCCCGCAGCTGACCGCACGGGAGGCGGAGGTGCTCGCGCTCGTGGCCGAGGGGCTCGGGAACCGGGAGATCGCGGCACGGCTGTTCCTGGGGGTGTCCACCGTGAAGAGCCACATCAACGCGATCTTCGCGAAGCTCGGCGTGCGCACGCGGGCACAGGCGATCGCGCTCGTGCTCAGCTGAGGTCGAGGCGGGAAGGGTCGGGTGGGTCAGGTGGAGGCTCCCCCGCCCGCCTCCACCCGGATCTCCACCCGCGGGCGGTGCCGCTCCGAGGGCGTCCGGGCGAGAGTCGGGTCATGGAAACCAGCACCGTCCTCACCGCCCTCCTCGGCATCCTCGCGATCCTCTGGATCCTGTTCCGTCAGCTGCAGCCGCGCCGGCTGCGGCAGCGACCCACCGCCCCGATCGTGCTGATCATCATCGGTCTGGCGCAGACCTCGCACCATCTCGACGCCGGCACCGTCCCGGCGATGGATCTGCTGCTCCTGCTGGCGAGCCTCGCCGTGGGCGCGGCCCTCGCGCTCTGCCGCGCGGCGCTGACCCGGCTGTGGATCGCCGCCGACGGGACGGCCATGCGTCAGGGGACCTGGGCCACGGTCGTACTGTGGATCGTGTCGATCGCCTCGCATCTGGGCATCGATGCCCTCCAGCAGGACGCGGGACTGGGCACCGCATCCCTCCTCGTCTACCTGGGCGTGATCCTGCTGGTCCAGCAGGGCATGCTGCTGGTGCGCGCGACGGGCCGCGGCATCCTCGGCGAGCGCTCAGCGGATGCACAGGCTCCCACCGGCGCATGAACAGGTTGACTCTTCTACGATCAGCGCATGAACGCATCCCGTGCCTCCCTCCTCCGCCGACCTCTCACCTGGGTGGTCGCCGGCGTCGCCGTGATCGTCCTCGCGCTGGGGGCCTTCTTCATCGGCACCCGGATCTACGCGGCCCAGCAGAACGCGTCGGCCGCGGAGGCGTACACGGCGTCCACGACGTCCGCGGCCGAGGCGAGCGCCGGCGACATCGCCGGGAGCTGGAGCATCGCCGACGGCTCGGAGGCCGGGTACCGGGTGGAGGAGGTCCTCAACGGGCAGGACGTCACCGTCGTCGGCCGCACCGAGGACACCAGCGGCAGCATCACGATCGACGGCACGACGCTGACCCAGGGCGAGATCACCGTCGACCTCACGACCGTCGCGACCGACGAGAACGCGCGCGACGAGTACTTCCGCAGCACCGCGGTCGACACCGGCACCTACCCGGAGGCGACCTTCGCCCTGGACGGGGACGTCGACCTCGCCGCCCTCGCGGCCGACGGCACGCAGACCGCGACCGTCGCCGGGACCCTGGAGATCAACGGGCAGACGCAGGGCGTGCAGATCGAGCTGACGCTGACGCGCACCGCCGAGGGCACCCTCGAGGTCGTCGGATCCAGCGACGTGACCTGGGCGGACTACGGTGTCGAGGCGCCGAGCCTCGGGTTCGTGACGGTCGAGGACGCGGGGCAGATCGAGTTCTCGCTCGTCCTCGAGCAGAGCTGAACCCAGCTGACCTGAGCCGACGTCCGCCGGCAGCGCGGGGCGGAGCGCGACGGCCGACGGCCCGGTCCCCTCAACGGGGACCGGGCCGTCGGCCGTCCGGACGGGCGGCGCCTGCGAGAGGCGCCGCCGGCGGGATCAGGCGCCGATCAGGCGCGCGGCGAGGTAGGACTCGACCTGGTCCAGGGCGACGCGCTCCTGCGCCATGGTGTCGCGCTCGCGGATCGTCACCGCCTGGTCCTCCTGCGTGTCGAAGTCGACGGTGATGCAGAACGGGGTGCCGATCTCGTCCTGGCGGCGGTAGCGGCGGCCGATCGCCTGCGAGACGTCCATGTCGACGTTCCAGTGCTTGCGCAGGTCGGCGGCGAGCGCCTCGGCGCGCGGGACCAGGTCCTCGCTCTTGGACAGCGGCAGCACGGCGGCCTTGACGGGCGCCAGGCGCGGGTCGAGCTTGAGGACCGTGCGGACGTCGACGCCGCCCTTGGTGTTGGGGGCCTCGTCCTCCGTGTAGGCGTCGACGAGGAAGGCCATCATCGACCGGGTCAGGCCGAAGCTCGGCTCGATGACGTACGGCGTGTAGCGCTCGTTCGCGGCCTGGTCGAAGTACTGCAGCTTCGTGCCGGATGCCTCGGTGTGGCTGCCGAGGTCGAAGTCGGTGCGGTTGGCGATGCCCATGAGCTCGCCCCACTCCGAGCCCTGGAAGCCGAAGCGGTACTCCAGGTCGATGGTGCCGGCGCTGTAGTGGGCGCGCTCGTCCTCGGGGACGTCGAAGCGACGGAGGTTGTCGGGGTCGATGCCGAGGTCCACGAACCAGTTCCAGCAGGCCTCGACCCAGGTGCGGAACTGCTCGTCGGCCTCCGCCGGCGGGGTGAAGAACTCGATCTCCATCTGCTCGAACTCGCGGGTCCGGAAGATGAAGTTGCCGGGGGTGATCTCGTTGCGGAACGCCTTGCCGACCTGGCCGATGCCGAACGGGGGCTTCATGCGCGAGGCGGTGACCACGTTGTTGAAGTTGACGAAGATGCCCTGGGCGGTCTCCGGGCGGAGGTAGTGCAGCCCGGCCTCGTTGTCGACGGCGCCGAGGTAGGTCTTCATGAGGCCCGAGAACTGCTGGGGCTCGGTGAACTCGCCGCGGGTGCCGCAGTGCGGGCACACGATCTCCGCCATACCGCCCTCGGGCGCGCGGCCCTTCTTCTCCGTGAAGGCCTCGATGAGGTGGTCCTCGCGGTAGCGGTTGTGGCACTGGCGGCACTCGACCAGGGGGTCGGTGAACGTCGCGACGTGGCCGGAGGCCTCCCACACGCGCTTGGGGAGGATGATCGAGGAGTCCAGGCCCACCATGTCCGCGCGCGACTGCACGAAGGTGCGCCACCACTGCTTCTTGATGTTCTCCTTGATCTCCACGCCGAGGGGCCCGTAGTCCCACGCGGACCGGGTGCCTCCGTAGATCTCACCGGCAGGGAACACGAAGCCGCGCTTCTTCGCGAGGGCGATGACGTTGTCCAGAGTGCTGGCGGGGGCCTTGGCCACGGGGATTCTCCTGGTGACGGGTGGTACGGAACTGCACCAGCATACCGACGACCCCCTTGTGACGGTGCCCACGAAGCGGCCTGCTCAGCGCCCGTTCGCTTGCACCGCCCCCTCCCACTGGTGAGAATGATTGTCATGTCGCTTCAGTTCTCCCCCCGCCGCCGCACCCTCCTGTCCCTCATCGGCCTCGGCGCCGGTGCCGGGCTGCTGGCCGCCTGCGACGCCTCGGACACCTCCGGATCCGACGGGATCACCGTCGTGACCACGTGCTATCCCCTCGACTTCCTCGCCTCCCGGGTCGGCGGCGATCGCGTCGCCGTCACGGACTACTCCACCCCGGGCGCCGACGCCCACGGCCTCGAGCTGTCGGTCAAGCAGACCCTCGAGATGCAGGAGGCCGACCTCGTCCTCCAGATCCCCGGCCTCCAGACCGCGGTCGACGACGCCATCTCCTCCCACGGGGACGACAATGTGCTCGATGTCTCCGACGCCATCGAGATGCTCGCCTCCTCCGGGGACGACGAGCACGATCACGCCGACGAGGACGCCGACGCCGACGCGGGCTCCTCGGACGACGGCGGCTCCGAGGACGATCACGACCACGACCTCGCCGGCACCGACCCCCACATCTGGCACGACCCGGACCGCATGGCGCAGATCGGCGACGCGATCGCCGAGCGGCTCACGGCCCTCGACCCCGACGGCGCCGACGACTACGCCGCGGGCGCCGCATCGCTGCGCACGGACCTCGAGGCCCTCTCCGCGGAGCTCGAGGAGTCCTTCGGCGCCGTCGACGGCGACCGCACCTTCATCACCAGCCACACCGCCTTCGCCTACCTCGCCGACCGCTTCGACCTCCACCAGGTCGGCATCACCGGTGTGGATCCCGAGACCGAGCCGTCCCCGCAGCGCCTCCTCCAGCTCGAGGCCATCGTCGAGGAGGAGGGCGTGACGACGATCTTCTTCGAGACCACCGCCTCCCCCAAGGTCGCCCAGACGCTCGCCGATTCCATCGGCGTCGCCTCCGAGGAGCTCGACAACCTCGAGACCCAGCTCAGCGAGGACGCCGACTACCTCCAGGTCATGCGCGAGAACGCCGCCAAGCTCGTCGCGAGCTGGTCATGAGCTCCACCGTGCGGCGCCCCGCCGCGGCCGAGGACCTCGCGCATCCCGAGACCACGCCGCAGCGGACCGCCCGACCCTCCCAGTCCGCCCGGTCCGCCTCACCGGCCTCTGCCGACGGTCCCCCGCTGATCGTCGTCGAGGACGCCCGCGTCCAGATCGGCGGGACCGAGATCCTCCACGGCGTCGACCTCTCCGTCCACCGGGGCGAGCTGGTCGCGCTGATGGGCGCCAACGGCTCCGGCAAGTCCACCCTGCTGCGCACGGTCCTCGGCATCCTGCCGCTCGCCTCGGGGACCTCCCTGCTGTTCTCCACGCCCTCGCGGCGCCTGACCGCGCACGACCGCCTCGGCTACGTCCCGCAGGACAACCCCGCCCCCGGGTCCATCCCCACCACCGCCCGCGAGACCGTCGCGACCGGCCTGCTGGGATCGCGCTCCTGGTTCCTGCGCAAGCGGGACCCGCGGATCGCCCGGGCGCTCGCAGCGGTCGGCATGAGCGACTACGCCGACCGTCCCATCACCCGCATGTCCGGCGGGCAGCGGCGCCGCGTCATGATCGCCCGCGCCCTCGTCCGCGATCCCGAGCTGCTGGTCCTCGACGAGCCCTTCGCCGGCATCGACCTCGAGACCCAGGAGCTGATCGCCGCCCTCTTCCGCGAGCTCAGCGCCCGCGGGACGACGATCCTCGTGGTCCTCCACGAGACCGGTGCGCTGGCCGGCGACATCACCCGCGCGGTCGTGCTCGACCACGGCACCGTCGCCCACGACGGCTCCCCCTCCGCCCGCCCGGCCCTGGACCCCGGTCACGACCATGTCGGGCCCGTCGACGAGATCGACGAGTGCCTCGGACAGGAGATCGACCCCGCATGACCCCCCTGGACATCCTCACCTCCGACATCCTGCGCTACCCGCTGATCATCGCCGTGCTGATCGGCCTGACCGCACCCGTCGTCGGCACCTTCCTCGTGCAGAAGCGGCTGTCGCTGCTGGGCGACGGCCTCGGCCATGTCGCCCTCACCGGCGTCGCCGTCGGCTGGCTCGTCGGCGCCTGGACCTCCGCGACCCCGTCGGACCTGCTGGCCATCCCCGGCGCCCTCGCCGCCTCCGTGATCGGCGCGCTCGCCATCGAGTACGTGCGGGAGATCGGCCACACCAGCCGCGACGTCGCGCTCGCGATCCTGTTCTACGGCGGCATCGCCGGCGGCGTCGTCATCATCAAGCTCGCCGGCGGCACCTCCCAGAACCTCATGGGCTACCTCTTCGGCTCCCTGTCCACCGTGACCCGCTCCGACCTGCTGATCACCGTCGTGCTCGCCGTGATCGTCCTCGCCGTCGGCCTCGGGCTCGGAGGCCTCCTCTCCGCCGTCACCGGCGACGAGGAGTTCGCCCTCGCCTCCGGGCTGCCCGTGCGCGCCGCGAACGTGCTGGTCGCGATCATCGCGGCCCTCACCGTGACCCTGTCGATGCGCATCGTCGGCGCCCTCATGGTGTCCGCGCTGATGATCGTCCCCGTCGCGGCGGCCCAGCAGATGGTCGTCGGCTTCGCCCGCACCATGCGCACCGCCATGGCGATCGCCGTCGTGTGCGCGCTCGCGGGCCTCCTCGTCACCGTGTACGTGGACCTCCCGCCCGGCGGCGTCATCGTCCTGCTCACGATCGCCGTCTACGTGCTGGGGATCATCGTCAAGGCCGTCCGCAGCAGCCGCCCCGCCCCCGGGGAGGCGCCCGCCGCCCCGGCCCGGACAGTCGGCGCCGGCGTCGGCGCCACCTCCTGAGCGGATCCGTCCAGCAGGCGCCCGGGACGCTCCCGGACCCGGGCACGTAGGGTGGGGCGGAGGCCACCGGAGCGGAGGAGACCGAGGTCATGGCGGAAACAGCAGGCACGGGAGACAATCGGCCCATGCAACGGAACACGCGTCAGCGCTCAGCGATCCTCGAGACTCTCGCGCAGCAGGACGAGTTCCGCAGCGCCCAGCAGATCCATGAGCAGCTGCGCGCCGACGGCGAGACCGTGGGCCTGGCGACCGTGTACCGCAACCTCCAGTCCCTCGCGAAGGACGACCGCCTCGACGTGCTGGTCTCCGACGAGGGCGAGGCCCTGTACCGCCAGTGCGAGGCCAGCGGCCACCACCACCATCTCGTCTGCCGCGAATGCGGGCGGACCGTCGAGTTCCTCGCCCCCGAGCTCGAGGCCGCGATGACCGCGATCGCCCGGCAGCACGGCTTCACCGACCTCGACCACACCCTCGAGGTCTTCGGCCTGTGCACGGAGCACGCCGCGCGATGATCGCCTGGATCCAGTCGCTGCCCATCGTCCCCGCCGTGCTGTTCTTCTACGGCGTCATCCTGATGCGCGCCGGCGGGACCTACGCCCTCGGCCGCGGCTTCCGCCGCCTCGCCACCGGCGGACAGGCCGCCGAGCGCGCCGACGACGGCACGACGGACGCCTCGCCAGGCACAGCCGACGCGACGGACGCGACGGAGGATCGGGGCCTGCGGACGCGGATCGCCGCCTTCCTGTCCTCCGACCGGATCTCCCGCGCGACCGACACCGTCAACCGCTGGGGCGCGCCCGTGGTCGCGCTGAGCTTCCTGACCGTCGGCTTCCAGACCGCCGTCAACGCGGCCGCCGGGCTCAACGCCATGCCGCTGCGCCGCTACCTCCCGGCCCTCGCCGTCGGCGGACTCGCCTGGGCGCTGATCCACGCGACCGTCGGCCTCGCGGTCGCGCTGGCCTGGGTGAAGCTGTTCCTGTTCGACCCGTGGGTCGCCGGAGCCGTCACGGTCCTCGCGATCCTCGCGATCGTGCTGCTCATCCTCCGACGCCGCACCCGAGGCCGCCCCGACGCGGCGAGCCCGGCGAGCGTGGCGAGCCCGGCGCGGCCCGCCCCGGAGACCTCTCGGCAGAGCGAGCCCGCCGCCTCCTGAGCGCTCCCGCTCAGACGCTCTGGGACGGGGCGTCGACAGCACCCCCGTAGCGTCGGTCCCGGCGCGCGTACTCGACGATCGCGCGCCACAGCACCACGCGGTCGACGTCGGGCCACAGCTCGGGGACGAACACGAGCTCCGCGTACGCCGCCTGCCACAGCAGGAAGTTCGACGTGCGCTGCTCGCCGCTGGTGCGGATGAACAGGTCCACATCCGGCATGTCCGGGTCCGTCAGATGCGTCGCGAAGGATGCCTCGGTGATGCCGCGCCCGCGGATCCGACCGGCGCGCGCGAGCTCGGCGATCTCGCGGACCGCGTCGACGATCTCCGCCCGCCCGCCATGGTTCACGCACATGTACAGCGTCATGCGCGTATTGCCCTGGGTGAGCTCCTCCGCCTCCTTGAGCTCCCGGATCACGGACCCCCACAGACGCTGCTCGCGCCCGATCCACACGATCCGCACCCCCCAGGAGTTCAGGGTGTCGCGCTGGCGCCGCAGCACCGAGCGCGAGAATCCCATGAGGAAGCGCACCTCCTCCGGCGAGCGCTTCCAGTTCTCCGTGGAGAAGGCGTACGCGGACAGGTGCGTCACGCCGACCTGCAGCGCTCCGGCGACGACGTCCAGCAGCGCCGCCTCCCCGGCCTCGTGACCGGCGGTGCGGGGCAGCCCGCGCTGGTTCGCCCAGCGGCCGTTGCCGTCCATGACGACCGCGACGTGCCCGGGGATGAGGGCGGCGGGCAGCGCGGGCGCCTGCTGGCCGCTGGGATGGTCGTAGGGCTCGAGGAAGCCGGGGGCGGGAGTGCCGGGCATGGGGTCCTCCGGGGTCGGGCGCTCGGGGCGCGGCGGCAGGGCGGTCGGGCAGGTGGGACGGATCGGATCCGACGGGCGTCGGGCGCGAGCGCCCTCAGCGTTCGACGTAGCCGAGAGAGCGCACGGAGCGCTCGAGGTGCCAGGTCACGGTGTCGGCGATGATCCGGGCCGCCTCCTGCGCAGTCGTGTCGTCGGCGGTCAGGACATTGTCCCAGTCCCCGGCGAGCAGGAAGATCATGTGCTCGATCGCACTCTGCCGCACGGCGATCGCGCCGGGGCGCCGGCAGGGGGTGCAGACGAGCCCGCCGGCACGGATGTCGAGGGCATGGTGGGGGCCGGGGGCGCCGCAGGAGGCGCAGACGCGCAGCTCGGGCGCCCAGCCGGAGAGGGCGAGGGTGCGCAGGAGGTACGAGTCCAGGACGAGCGGGGCGGGGACCGTGCGTGCGGCCATGGCGCGGAGCGCGCCGACGAGCATGAGGAAGCCGCGCGGGGACGGGTCGACGACCTCGTCGGTGAGCCGGTCCGCGGTCTCGAGCATCGCGCTGGCGGCCGTGAACCGGCCGTAGTCCTCGCAGATCGGGCCGGCGAACGCCTCGATGGTCATCACCTGGGTGACGGTGTGGAGGGAGCGGCCGGCATGCAGCTGGACGTCGACGAGGGTGAAGGGCTCCAGGCGGGCGCCGAAGCGGCTGCCGGTGCGCCGCACCCCCTTGGCGACCGCGCGGACCTTGCCGTGGCGGCGGGTGAGCAGCGTGATGATGCGGTCCGCCTCGCCGAGGGGATGGGTGCGCAGGACGATCGCGTCGTCCCGGTAGAGCTTCTGCTGCATGGTCCTCGGAGTCTACGGCCGACGGCCGACGGCGAAGACGCGGCGGAAGGGCAGGACCACGCCTCGTGGGTCCTCCGGGTAGGCCTCGCGCAGCGCGGCCTTGTAGTCGGCGACGAACCTCTCGCGCAGGGCCGGCTCGAGGGCCTGCAGCACCGGGCGGGCTCCGGTCCCGCTGATCCATGCGAAGACGGGGTCGGGCCCGGAGAGGACGTGCAGGTAGGTCGTCTCCCAGGCGTCGGCGGTGCAGCCGAGGTCCTGCAGGGCGCGGAGGTAGGTCACGGGGTCGTGCGAGGCGGGGCGGGCGACCTCGGCGGTCGCCTCCGCATAGGGCGCTCGGGCGGCGATCTCCCGCAGCAGCGTGTGGCTCGGCTCGGTGAAGTTCCCCGGGACCTGGAGGGCGATGGTGCCACCGGGGGCGAGCATCGCGACGAGGCGCTCGAGGAGGGCGAGATGTCCGGGGACCCACTGCAGGCTCGCATGGGCGAGGAGCAGGTCGACGCTCTGCGGGGACTCCCAGTCGCGCAGGTCTGCGAGCTCCGTCTCGATGCCGTCCACGGTGCGGGCGCGCTCGATCATCGCGGGGCTCGAGTCGACGGCGACGGTCCGCGCCCCGGGCCAGCGCTCGGCCAGGCGGGCGGTGAGGGTGCCGGGCCCGGCGCCGAGGTCGACGATGAGGCGGGGCTCCTCGGGGGCGACGCGCTCGATGCGGGCGAGCAGCTCGTCGAAGGGGCGCGAGCGCTCGTCGGCGAAGCGGAGGTACTGGCCGGGATCCCAGGACGGGGCCGACGGGGCCGACGGTGCGGAGTCGGGGGTGTTAGCGGAGTCGGCGGGCGTGGTCATGGTCGGGCTCCTCGGGACGGCATCGATGCGCGCATTTATCTTGACTTCAAGATATCTCAGGCGGGCGGGGTCCGCGGGGCGCGGGAGCTCACGGCGAGAGCGCGTCGATCCTCACCGCCGGGCGCTCGCGGCGCGCGGCCTCCTGCAGAGCCGCGCGGAAGGCGCGGATCGCCGGATGCGAGGAGCGGCCCGAGCGCGCGGCCGTGAAGATGCCGCGGCGCGGGTCCCCGGGCAGGCGCAGCAGATGGGTCCCGGCGAGGTGCTGGCCGGCGAGCAGCTCGGGGATGAGCGCGGCCGCGTGCCCCGAGCGCACGAGGTGCCCCTGGAGGAGCGGGTCCGCGGTCTCGAAGCGCACCCGCGGCTCGAAGCCCGCCGCCCGCAGCGTCGCTCGGGCCCAGAGGCCCGTCGGGGTGTCCTCGGGGTCGAGCGCCCAGTCCGCCTCGGCGAGATCCTCCAGGCGGCGGGGATCGGCGAGGGGACCGACGAGCGGGACCGCCAGCAGCAGCGGGTCGGTGATCAGATCCTCGTGGTCGGCGCCCTCGCGGCGCGGCTCGGGCACGCCGGGATAGTCCTCGCCGAGGATCACATCGGTCTCGCGCGCGAGCAGGGTCTCGAACGCCGGACCCACCTCCCGCTGCGCGAGGTCCACGCGAAGCTGCGGGCTCGAGACGGCGAGCAGGGTGAGCGCCTCGGGCATGATCGTCGCGAGCACCGAGGAGAACGACGCGACGCGCAGGGTCCCCTGCGTCGGACCGCGGGACTGGGCGAGGTCGGACTCGGCGGCCTCCAGCGCCTCGAGCACCCGTTCGGCATGCTCGACGAGGACGAGGGCGGCATCGGTCAGATGGAGGCGCCGGCCGACCTTCTCGACCAGCTGCGTGCCGGCCTCCTGCTCGAGACGGGCGAGCTGCTGGGAGACGGCCGAGGCCGAGTAGCGGTGCACCGCTGCGACCTCGGACACGGTCCCGAGGCGATGCAGCTCGCGCAGCAGATGCAGACGATGGACGCTGAGCACGACCCCTCCTTCCCGACGGCCTCCTCGGCCGTCCCAGGATTCCGGCATCTGCGCAGGTCGGAGCCTCCCTCCGAAGAGAGGGACGCGGCAGGGCGCCGGGCGATTCCCACGCCGGACCGCCGCATACGTCCCATCCTACCGATCATGAAGCTGAGCTTCACGGAATCCTGCTCGCACCCTCGATGGACCGGATGGTCGACGGCGGTGCACAGTGGTCCTGTGACAGCTCCCCGTTCCCTCCGCCCCTCCCTCACCCGCTCGGGCTCCCCCGCCGGGCCGGTCCTGCTCATCCTCGGCTCCTGCGTCTCGCTGCAGGTCGGCGCCGCGCTCGCGACCCGCCTGTTCCCCGAGCTCGGCTCCTGGGGGACGACGGCGCTGCGCCTCGGCCTCGCCGCGGTCGTCCTGCTGATCATCGTGCGTCCCCGCCCGCAGCGTCTCCGCCGCGAGCAGTGGCTCGCGATCCTCGCCTTCGGCGTCGTCATCGGCGGGATGAACGGCAGCTTCTACGCGGCGATCGAACGGATCCCGATCGGAACGGCCGTCGCCCTCGAGTTCCTCGGACCGCTGACGGTCTCCGCCGTGCTCTCGACCCGGCGCAGCGACATGCTGTGGGTGCTCCTGGCCCTCGCCGGCGTCAGCCTGTTCGGCCTGGAGTCGCTCCTCGGCTCCGCCCGCCTCGACCCCCTCGGCGTCCTCTTCGCGCTCGTCGCCGCGCTCTTCTGGGGCCTGTACATCCTCGCCAGCGCCCGCGTCGGCCGCCTCGTCCCCGGACAGGACGGCCTCGCGCTCGGCATGGCCATCGGCGCCCTGACGGTGCTGCCGCTCGGCGCCGGCGGCGCCGTCGTCGGCCTCACCGATCCGCGGCTGCTGGCCCTCGCCGTCGGCACCGCGGTCCTCGCCTCCGTGCTCCCGTACAGCCTGGAGATGGCGGCGCTGCGCCGCCTGCCGCGGAACGTCTTCGGGATCCTGCTGAGCCTCGAGCCCGTCATCGCGCTCCTGGCGGGGATCCTCCTGCTGTCGCAGGGCGCCTCCCTGCTCCGCGTCATCGCCGCCGTGCTCGTCGTCGGCGCCAGCGTCGGCGTCACCCTCACCGCCCGTGCCGCCGCCCCGGATGCCCCGCAGCCGGCGGACGAGGAGCCCGGATGGGAGCTGCCCGCCCCGGCGCACGCCGCGCTCACCGGCGAGATGCCGGTGATCACCGAGATGATGCTCGCCGCTGACTCCGCCGCCTCCGCCGACTCCGCCGACTCGACGGATGACGCCGCTCGCAGCGCCCGGACCGCTGGTGCCCCGGCCGCGGCCGCACCTGCCGCGGCCGCCCGCGCCGAGAGCGCGACCGAGGACCCCGGCCGCGCATGACGGCGCCGCCGCCCGGGAGCAGCTCCCGGACGGCGGCGCAGGGCGCGGAGCGCCGGTCGGCCTCGTGCCTCAGACGCGCGCGCGGAACTCCCGGTTCAGCGCCGAGACGATCGCCTCGAGGGAGGCCCGGATGATCGAGCCGTCGATGCCGACGCCCCAGAAGATGCGGTCGCCGATCTCGCACTCGACATAGGCCGCGGCGAGGGAGTCGTCGCCCTCGGTCAGCGCATGCTCGGCATAGTCGAGGATGCGCACGGGGATCTGATGCTCCCCCAGCGCCTTCACGAAGCCGTCGAGGGGGCCGTTGCCGATGCCCGTGACCTCGCGCTCGGTGCCGTCGACCACGAGCGCGACGGTGATGCGGTCGTCGCCCTCCCCCGTGGACTCCTGGTGCAGACCGTTGAACCCGAACCGGCCCCAGCGGCGCTCCACGTCGGGGGCCGGCAGGTACTCGTCGACGAAGGCGTCCCACAGCTGCTCGGGCGAGACCTCGCCGCCCTCGGAGTCCGTGCGCTGCTGCACGATCCCCGAGAACTCGATCTGCAGGCGACGCGGCAGATCCAGCCCGTGCTCGGTGCGCAGCAGGTAGGCCATGCCGCCCTTGCCGGACTGCGAGTTCACGCGGATCACGGCCTCGTAGGAGCGGCCCAGGTCCTTGGGGTCGACCGGCAGGTACGGCACCCGCCACTCGGCATCCGCGAGGGCGATGCCGGACTTCTCGGCATCCGCCTCCATGCGCTCCAGGCCCTTCTTGATGGCGTCCTGGTGGGAGCCCGAGAAGGCCGTGAACACGAGGTCGCCGCCATAGGGGCTGCGCTCGGGCACCGGCATCTGGTTGCAGTGCTCGACGGTGCGACGGACCTCGTCGAGGTCGCTGAAGTCGATCTGCGGATCGATGCCCTGGCTGAACAGGTTCAGCCCCAGCGTCACCAGGTCGACGTTGCCGGTGCGCTCCCCGTTGCCGAAGAGGCATCCCTCGATGCGGTCGGCACCGGCCAGGTAGCCCAGCTCGGCGGCGGCGACACCGGTGCCGCGATCGTTGTGCGGGTGCAGCGACAGCACGATCGCCTCGCGGCGATCGAGGTTCCGGTGCATCCACTCCACGGCGTCCGCGTAGACGTTCGGGGTCGCCATCTCCACCGTCGCCGGCAGGTTGATGATCATCTTCGCCTCGGGCGTCGGCTTCATGACGTCGATGACGGCGTTGCACACGCGCAGCGCGTACTCGAGCTCGGTGCCGGTGAAGGACTCCGGGGAGTACTCGTAGGTGATCGCGGTGCCCGGGACGGTCTCCTCGTACTTCTTGCACAGCAGGGCGCCCTGCACGGCGATGTCCAGCACCGCATCCTCGTCGGCGCGGAAGACGACGTCGCGCTGCACGATCGAGGTCGAGTTGTACAGGTGCACGACGGCGCGGGCGGCGCCCGAGATCGCCTCGTAGGTGCGCTCGATCAGATGCTCGCGAGACTGCGTGAGCACCTGGATCGTGACGTCCTCGGGGATGCGATCCTCCTCGATGAGGGTGCGCACGAAGTCGAAGTCCGTCGTGGAGGCCGAGGGGAACCCGACCTCGATCTCCTTGTATCCCATCTGCACGAGCAGCTCGAACATGCGCAGCTTGCGCTCGGAGTTCATGGGGTCGATCAGGGCCTGGTTGCCGTCGCGCAGGTCGACCGCGCACCAGCGCGGCGCACGGGTCGCACGGCGGGTGGGCCAGGTGCGGTCCGGCAGCTCCACGGCGATCTGCTCGTGGAACGGGCGATAGCGGTGGATCGGCATGCCGGAGGGCTGCTGCGGGGCGTCGCCCAGGGGGCCGACGACGGGGATCGAGGGATCCGCGACCGCAGGGATGGTGGTGGAGTCGTTCATCAGGGGTCCTTCGCGAGGGATGTGCCGGATGCCGGGCAGAGCGTCAGCCGCGGCGGGGTCCCGGCGATCAGGTCCCGTCGCGGCGGATAAGCAGGAGGTTCGATCCACTCACGTCCGCCACGGTAGCACCGACCTCGCCCCTGCCCGTGTCCCGACGCGATCCGAGACGGACCGAGGACCTGCGGAAGGAGCGCACGGGCCCGCCTCAGCCCAGGGACAGCAGCGCGAGCAGCGCGCCGCCGCCGATCAGCACGAGGATCAGGGCGAGCGCGAGCACCGCCCCGCGCCGGCCGGGCGGCGCGGCGAGCGCGAGCGCGACCGCGCCGGCGACGCCGACGGGGAGCGAGAGGAGGGTGGCGCCGATCGCGGCGAAGCCGTGGGGGTCCGATGCCCCGGATCCCAGGATCGAGCTCGCGACCATCGCCGCGAGCAGCAGCCAGAGGAGCGCCGCCCCGCCGGCGAGGACCGCACCGAGGATCCTCACCACGAGGCCCGACGGGGAGCGCGACGCCTCCGCGCCCCCGCCGGGCGGATTCGGGACGGCCATGGCCTCAGAAGCCCAGCCGGCCCAGCTGCTTGGGGTCCCGCTGCCAGTCCTTGGCGACCTTGATCCGCAGGTCGAGGTGGACCTTGCGGCCCAGCAGCGCGTTGATCTCGGAGCGGGCGCGGGAGCCGACCTCCTTCAGACGGGAGCCGCCGCGGCCGATGATGATGCCCTTCTGGCTGTCGCGCTCGACGAACAGGCTCGCGCGCACCACCAGCCGGCCCTCGCCGGGCGCGATCTCGGCGAAGGGATCGCCGTCGGGATCGGTCTCGACGACCTCCTCGATCACCACGGCGATCGAATGGGGCAGCTCATCGCGGACGCCCTCCAGGGCGGCCTCGCGGATGAGCTCGGCGATGCGGTCGTCGCGGGACTCCTCGGTGAGCTGGTCGTCGGGGTACAGCTGCGGCCCCTCGGGCAGCTGCGCGGCGATCACCTCGAGGAGCACGTCGACCTGATGGCCCTGCACCGCGGAGATCGGCACGATCTCGTCGACGTCGAGGAGCTCCTGGACGCTCAGGAGATGCTCGGCGAGCGCGTCGCGGGAGACCAGGTCCGTCTTCGTGACGATGGCGATGACGCGGGGGCCGCGGCGGCCGCGGCGCATCTCGGCGAGGTCCTCGGCGATGAAGCGGTCCCCGGGGCCGATCTTCTGGTCGGCGGGGAGGCAGAAGCCGACGACGTCGACCTCGCCGAGGGTCTCGCGCACGAGGTCGTTCAGCCGCTCGCCGAGCAGGGTGCGGGGGCGGTGCACGCCGGGGGTGTCCACGAGGATGATCTGCGCGTCGGGGCGGGTGACGATGCCGCGGATCGCGCGGCGCGTGGTCTGCGGCTTCGAAGAGGTGATCGCGACCTTCTCCCCCACCAGCGCGTTGGTCAGCGTGGACTTGCCGACGTTGGGGCGGCCGACGAGCGCCACGAAGCCTGAGCGGTGCAGGGCATCCGCTGCCGGCCCGCTCGTCGGACCGTTCGTCGGCTCTTTCGTCGGATCGTCCGTCGGATCCGGGGTCGGGTCGGGTGCGTCAGCGGTCATCGTCGTCCTCCAGGGGGCGCTCGTCGGGGTCGTCGTCGGTGCGGAGCGACCGCGACACGATCAGGGTGGACAGGCGGCGGCGCCTGCCCGAGGTCTTCTCGGCCTCCAGGCGGAGGCCGGCGATGTCGCCGCGGGAGCCGACGATCGGGACGCGGCCGATGGCCTTGCCGAGGAGGCCGCCGATGCTGTCGACGTCGGGGTCCTCGATCGTCAGGCCGAACAGGTCGCCGACCTCGGACAGGCCCTCGCGGGCGGGGACCCGGAAGCGGCCGTCGCCGAGGTCCATGATCCCCGGTTCCTGGGGATCATGCTCATCGGCGATCTCGCCGACGATCTCCTCGACGACGTCCTCGATGGTGACGATCCCGGAGACGCCGCCGTACTCGTCGACGACGACGGCGATGTGCACGTGGGAGGCCTGCATCTGCCGCAGCACCTCGTCGGCTGGGACGAACTCGGGCACGAAGCGGGCCGGGCGCATGATCTGCTCGACCTCGAGGTCGGGGCGCGGATCCCAGGGCGAATGGACCTCGCGGATGACGTCCTTGACGTAGAGCATCCCGCGGAGGTCGTCGAGGCTCTCCCCCACCACGGGCATGCGCGAGAAGCCCGAGCGGACGAAGGTCCGCAGGGCCGTGCTCGCACTCGTCCCGGCGGGCAGCGAGACCATGTCGGTGCGCGGCACCATGAGCTCGCGGACCATGGTGGTGCTGAGCTCGACGACGCCGTGGATCATCGAGCGCTCGTCGGCCTCCAGGTGCTCGTTCTCGAGCGCCCGGTCGATCTCGCGGCGGGCCCGGGCGGCGGACTCGTAAGGGCCGGCGCCGGTGCCCGGGGTGAGGGCCGCGCCGATCCGCAGGGCGCCGCCCGCGAGCGGGCCCAGCACGGTCCGTGCCGCGGTCGTCGCCCGGTGCACGGAGATCACGGCGACCTCGGTGCCGCGCCGGGCGACCAGGCGCGCGGCGACCGTCCGGGCGAGGAACACCAGCAGGGCGCCGCCGACGACGCCGACGAGCGCGCCGAGGCCGATGGAGCGCAGGGCGGGGGCGCCGGCGAGCAGCAGCTGCACGATCGCGCCGAGGGAGACCACGACGAGGGCCGCGGCGAGCACGGCGCCCGCTTCGATGGCCGCGAGGGTCCGCTCGGCGTCCTCGTGCTGCGCCAGCACCGCCCGTCGGCGCTCCCGCGGATGGTCCTCGAGGGCCCGTTCGAGGGCGCTCCGGGAGGCGGCACGGTGAGCCGTGTCGGCCATCGCCATGGTCGCCGAGGCCGCGAGGCCGACGAGCACCAGGGCGGCGAGGCCGAGGACGGCGAGGAGCACGGGGGCGGTCACCACCCGGGACGGGGGGCGTCGGCCGCGGTCATGCCTCGCGCCGGGAGGCGAGGAAGGTGAGCAGGAGCTTGCGCTGGAGGTCGAACATCACCGTGCGCTCGTCCTCCTCCATGTGGTCGTAGCCCAGCAGGTGGAGGATGGAGTGGCAGGTCAGCAGCAGCATCTCCTCGACGGCGCTGTGGCCGGCCTCGGCGGCCTGCTTCGCGGCGACGCTCGGGCAGAGCACGACGTCCCCCAGCAGCCCCTCGGGGGCGGGATGCTCGGCGGTGCCCGGGGTGAGCTCGTCCATCGGGAAGCTCATGACGTCGGTCGGGCCGGGGAGGTCGAGCCACTCGATGTGGAGCTTCTCCATCGCCGGCTCGTCGACGAAGAGGATCGACATCTCGGTCGCAGGGTTCAGGTGCATCGCCTCGAAGACGAAGCGCGAGAGGTCCACGAACTCCAGCTCGTCGACCTCGTAGGTGGTCTCGTTGCGGATCTCGATGGTCATGATCAGGCTCCCTTGGTCGAGCGATGGCGGGAGTCGCGGGTCCCGCCCGGCCCGACCTCCCAGCGGCCGTAGGCCTCGACGATGTCGCTGACCAGACGGTGGCGGACGACGTCGCGGGAGGACAGGCGGCAGAAGGAGATGTCGTCGACGCCGGAGAGCACCTGCTCGACGACGCGCAGCCCGGAGCGCTGAGCGCCGGGGAGGTCGACCTGCGTGACGTCGCCGGTGACGACCATGGTGGAGTTGAAGCCCAGGCGGGTGAGGAACATCTTCATCTGCTCGGGCGTCGTGTTCTGCGCCTCGTCGAGGATGATGAAGGCGTCGTTGAGGGTGCGCCCGCGCATGTAGGCGAGCGGGGCGACCTCGATCGTCCCGGCGCCCATGAGCCGCGGGATCGACTCGGGGTCGAGCATGTCGTGGAGCGCGTCGTACAGCGGCCGCAGGTACGGATCGATCTTCTCGTTCAGCGTGCCGGGGAGGAAGCCCAGGCGCTCGCCCGCCTCGACGGCGGGGCGCGTGAGGATGATCCGGTTGATCTGCTTGCTCAGCAGCTGCTGGACGGCCATCGCGACGGCGAGGTACGTCTTGCCGGTGCCGGCCGGGCCGATGCCGAAGGTGATGGTCGAGGACTCGATCGCCTCGATGTACTTCTTCTGCCCGAGGGTCTTAGGGCGGATGGTGCGCCCGCGCGAGGACAGGATCGTGCGGGAGAGGACCTGATCGATCTTCTGGCCCTCGGCGCGGTCGTCGCCGTAGAGGCTCGCGGCCCGCTGGACGGCCTCCGCGGTGACCGCGTGCCCGGTGGAGGCGAGCTCGATCAGCGAGCGCACGATGTGCTCGGAGCGGCGCAGCGCGTCCTCGGTCCCGCGGAGGGTGACCTGGTGGCCGCGCACATGCACATCGGTGTCGGGGACGGCGTCCTCGAGGGCCGCGAGGGCCTGGTCGTTCTCCCCCAGCACCTGGAAGGGGCTGAGGTGGTCGGGGATCGCCAGACGGCGCTCGACCGTCTCGGGAGCGCGGCCGGGAGCAGGGGTGAGCGCGTCAGGCACCGGGCGTCACAGGTTCCCTTCTGCGAGCGTCCCGCCCGCGAGGACGTGCGCGTGCACGTGGAAGACGGACTGGCCGGCGGAGGCGCCGGTGTTGAGCACGAGGCGGAACTCCCCGTCGGCGAGCTCGTCGGCGACCTTCCCGGCGACGTCGACCACGTGCGCGAGGCCCGCGGGGTCCTCGGCGAGCGCCCGCACGTCGCGGCGGTGCTCGCGCGGGACCACGAGGACGTGCACGGGCGCCTGCGGGTGCAGGTCGCGGAAGGCGATGACCGACTCGTCCTCGTGGACGCGGTCGGAGGGGATCTCTCCGGCGACGATCCTGCAGAAGATGCAGTCCGGGTCGCGGAGCTCGGGGGCGGTGCTGCTCATGGGAGCGAGTCTAGTGGAGCGACGCAGGACACATTCGTACGGGGAACACCGCTACCGGCCAGTACGTTCCTGTGACCATGACGAAGATCGGAATCATCACCGCCTCCGCCCGCCCGAACGCCGTCTCGACGCATGTCGCTGACTGGGTCGCCTCGGCTGTCGGCGAGCGCTTCGAGGTCGACCGCATCGATCTCGCGCAGGTCGCCCTCCCGGCCTACGACGAGGCCTTCCCCCCGCGCAGCGGGAACGCCAAGACCACCGAGCACGGCATCGCCTGGTCGGAGCGCGTCGAGGCCCTCGACGCCGTGGTGATCGTCACCCCGGAGTACAACTACTCCTACCCCGGCATCCTCAAGAACGCCGTGGACTACCTGATCACCGAGTGGACCGAGCTGCCCACGGTCCTCGTGGGCACCTCCTGGGGCGGGGGCGCGCGCGTCCTCGAGAAGCTCGAGGAGCTCATGAAGGCCGTCGACGCGGACGTCATCGGCACCGTGGGCCTCGCCTTCGGTCAGGACGTGTCCCCCGAGGGCGTGCTGTCCGTGGCCGATGAGAAGGCCGCGCAGCTGGTCTCCGCCCTCGATCGCGTCGAGTCGCTCGTGGGCTCCTCCGTCGCCTGATCCTCGTCATCGGCGCCCGCCGGGCGCCCCGATCGCGAAGGGCCGCTCCCCCTCGAGGGGAGCGGTCCTTCGCGCGTCCGGCGGGGAACGGCTCGAGCGCCGGGCGCGGGCCGGCGCGGGGCCTCAGCCCCAGCGGCCGACGAGCGTGCTGATCACGGCGATCGCCGCGGGCCCGGCGGTGGAGGTGCGCAGCACCTCGGGGCCGAGCAGCACGCTGCGGGCGCCGGCCTCGCGCAGGGCGTCGAGCTCCCGCTCGGAGATGCCGCCCTCGGGGCCGACGACGAGGACGATCTCCTCGATCGCCGCGGCGGACCCCGGGGCGGCACCGGAGGCGGCACCGGGGGCGAGGGCCCGCAGGTCCGCGGCGAGGCTCATGAGCCCCACCGACTCCTGCTCGTGGAGGGCGAGCACGAGGGCGCCGCGCGCGGCGGCCTCGCGGACGGTGCCGATGACGGCGGTGCCGGCGACGGGCTCCTCGACGACGGGGATGCCGGGGCGGCGGCACTGCTTGACGGCCGCGCGGACGGTCCCCTCCCAGCGGGCGCGTCCCTTGCGGAGCTTCTCCCCGCGCCACACGGAGACGGAGCGCTCGGCGATCCAGGGGACGATCCGGTCGACGCCGAGCTCGGTCGCGGATTCGATCGCCTGCTCGTCGCGGCCGCCCGTGGCGAGGGCCTGGACGAGCGTGAGCCGCGGGCTGCGCGCCGCCGGGGCGGAGGGGTCGGCGAGGAGGACGAGGTCGAGCTCCTCCTTGCGGGCGGCGGAGACCTCGGCCAGGACCTGCCGGCCGGGGGCGTCGGTCAGCAGGACTCGTTCGCCGGCGCCGATGCGGGCGACCTTCGCGGCATGGCGGCCCTCCTCGCCGGCGAGGACGAGGGCGTCGCCGGCGCGCGCGGTCTCGAGCGCTCCGTCGAGGACGAGGAATCCGGGCGGGGTGGTGGGCATGACGTGCTCCTCGAGGACGGACGGGGCGGGGCCGCGGCCCCGCCCCGTCGGCGGATCACAGGTCGCGCAGGCGCTCGCGCAGCTTGGCGAACGGGCGGGAGCCCTTGTGGCGGCGGGTGCTCTCGTCGCCGCGGAGCGCCGCGAACTGCTCGAGCAGCTCCCGCTCCTCGTCGGTGAGCCCCTGCGGGGTGACGACGCTGAGGACGACGCGCACGTCGCCGCGCTTCTCGCGGCGCAGCGGGGTCACGCCGAGGCCCTTGAGGGTGACCTCGTCGCCGGCCTGGGCTCCGGGGCGCACCTCGATGTCCTGGACGCCGTCGAAGGTCTCCAGCGGGATCGTCGCGCCGAGCGCGGCGGAGGTCATGGGCACCTCGAGGGTGGTCACGAGGTCGTCGGCCTCGCGGGAGAAGACGTCGTGCTCCTTGACGGCGAGCTCGACGAAGAGATCGCCGGAGGGTCCCCCGGCCTCGCCGACCTCGCCCTCGCCGCGCAGCTGGATGCGGGTGCCGTTCTCGACGCCGGAGGGGATGCGCACGGTGACGGTGCGCTCGGCCGGGGTGCGGCCGTGGCCGGAGCAGGCCGTGCAGGGCGACTCGATGACGTCGCCGTGGCCCTCGCAGGTGGGGCAGGGGGCGGTGGTGACCATCTGGCCGAGGAGCGACTGGGCGACGCGCTGGACGTGGCCGGAGCCGCTGCAGGCGGTGCAGCGGGTGGGAGAGGTGCCGGGCTCGCAGCAGGAGCCCTGGCAGCGCTCGCACAGCTCGGCGGTGCGGAAGGTGACCTTCTCCTCGGTGCCGAAGACGACGTCGCGCAGCGTGATGCGGGTGCGGCGCAGGACGTCGCCGCCGCGGCGCTGGCGCGGGATCGGCCCCTGGTTCCGGCCGCGCATGCCGGCGGCGCCGGCGAACATGTCGAAGATGTCGTTGACGTCGAAGCCGCCGGCACCGCCGAAGCCGGGGAAGCCGCCGGCGCCGCCGGATCCGCCCATGTCGTACTGGCGGCGCTTGTCCTCGTTGGAGAGGGTCTGGTACGCCTGCGAGACCCGCTTGTAGCGCTCGGCCGCCTCCGGGTCCGGGTTCACGTCCGGGTGGAGGGTGCGGGCGAGCTTGCGGTAGGCCTTCTTGATCTCGTCGGTGGAGGCGTCCCGGGAGACTCCGAGCAGCTCGTAGTAGTCGTCGTTCACGGTGAAGGGTGTCCTTGCCGGTGGTTCGTGGGCGGGCGGGCGCCTGCGCGGGGGCGCGGCAGGCGGAGCGGGCGGGCGGGACCGACGGGGTGCCGGCCCGCCCGGTCACTCGAGATAGCGGGAGACGTAGCGGGCGATGGCCTGCACGGTCGAGATGCCGGCCGCATAGTCCATGCGGGTGGGACCGAGGATCGCCAGATGGGATCCGGCTCCGTAGCCGGCGCCGACGACCGCGGCCTGGTTCAGGGCGCGGTCGCGCAGCTCGGAGCCGATGCGGACCTCGACGGCCCCGGGCGAGACGTGCATGTCGGTGAACAGGCGCAGCAGCACCAGCTGCTCCTCGAGGACGTCCAGCAGCGGCTCGACGTCGCGGGCGAAGTCCTCGGCGGAACGGGCGATGTTCGCGGTGCCCGCGAGCATGATGCGGTCCTCGGCGCGGGTCGCCGCGAGCGCGACGATCGCCTCGGCGACCTCGACGGCGGCGGGCCGGTCGACGTGCGGGACGCTCTCGAGCATGTCCTGCAGGGGGACGGCGAGGTCGGTGACCTCGCGGCCGGCGACGGCCCGCAGGAGCTGGTCGCGCAGGTCGGCGTAGAACTCGGCGCCGCGGGGCGCGAGGATCGGCACGGTGCGCTGGTCGACGCGCCCGGATTCGGTGATCAGGACGATCAGCAGCAGGGAGTCGGCGACCTTCACGAGCTCGACGTGGCGGATGCGGGCCTGCCGGCGCGCCGGGTACTGCACCATCGCGACCTGCTGGGTGAGCTGGGCGAGCAGGCGCACGGTGCGGCCGAGCATCTCCTCGACGTCCCCGGCGTCCTCGAGCAGCGCCTGGATGGCACGGCGCTCGGGCGCGGACAGCGGCTTGATGGTCGCGACGTGGTCGACGAAGGCCCGGTAGCCCTTGTCGGTGGGCACGCGGCCGGCGGACGTGTGGGGCTGGTGGATCAGCCCCTCCTCCTCCAGCACCGACATGTCGTTGCGGACGGTGGCCGCGGAGACTCCCAGCTCGTGCCGCTCCAGCAGCGACTTCGAGCCGACGGGCTCGCGAGTGGACACGTAGTCCTCGACGATGGCTCCGAGGATCTGCAGCTTGCGGGTGTCCGTCCCCCTCACCTCCTGGTCTGGCGCGCGCATCGGGCGCGTCTCGCATGGTCGTCCGACGGTCCCCTGCGGCCCCTGGCGGACGTGGCACTCGGGGCCGTCGAGTGCCAATCCTACGCCCCGCGAGGACGCGTTCCAGGAGGTGTTCGCCACGGGTGTACGGTGCGAGGATGCCTTCCGCACCCGATCGCTTCCCCGACCGGTACGGCCGCGACGTGCTGTCCTCCGGTCCTCCGTCGCACCATCGTCGCCGCCCCGTCCCGCAGGAGATCCCGGTCCGCCGCGACCTCGTCGTCGAGGACGCCGCCACGGGCTTCACCGGTGCGATCACCCGGCTCGAGAAGATCGCCGGGGACATCGTCGTCGAGCTCGAGGACGGCCACGGCCGCCGCCGCTCCTTCCCGCTGGGACCGGGCTTCATGATCGACGGGAAGCCCGTCGTCCTCACCCGTCCCGTCGCCCGGAAGGACGCGGCGCCGAAGATCTCGGCCAGCGGCTCGGTCTATGTCGAGGGCGCTCGCGCCCGCACGGCCCGCGCCTCGCGGATCTGGGTGGAGGGCAAGCACGACGCCGAGCTCGTCCAGAAGGTGTGGGGCCATGATCTGCGCATCGAGGGCGTGGTCGTCGAGATGCTCGACGGCGCCGACAACCTCGTCGAGCGCGTGCAGGAGTTCGCCCCCTCCCCCGAGCGCCGCATCGGCGTCCTGGTCGACCACCTCGTCGCCGGATCGAAGGAGACCCGGCTGGCGGAGCAGGTCATGCGCCTGCCGGGCGCGCGCGGGAACGTGCTCGTCCTCGGCCACCCCTATGTCGACGTGTGGCAGGCGGTCCGCCCGGCCCGCGTGGGCCTCGAGGCCTGGCCGCACGTCCCGCGCGGCATCGACATCAAGGTCGGCTCGCTGCGGGCGCTGGGCTGGCCGCACGCCGACCAGGCCGACATCGCCCGCGGCTGGCAGCGGATCCTCTCGACCGTCCGCTCCTACGCCGACGTCGAGCCCACGCTCTCCGGGCGCATCGAGGAGCTCATCGACTTCGTGACGGTCGACGGCGCCGGCGGCTGACGACGGCCGGCGCTCGAGCGGCCGGCCGCCTGGGGGAAATCCCCCGGTCATCTCGGAGGGAGCCCGCGGAGACGCCGGACGCAGGAACCCTCTACTCTGGGCTCATCGACCACCGCCGGATGCACGGCCCGGCCCGTACCGAGGAGCGCCACCATGACGCAGAACCCCGCCCCGACCCCCGACGGCCAGCATCCGTACGACCCCTTCGCGGGCACGTCCGCCGACCCGGCCGTCTCCGCCTCCGCCGCCGATGCCCCGCAGGCGACCCCCGCCCCCGCGGCCCCGCAGTCCCCGTACGGCACCGCGTCCTCGGCGGATCCCTTCGCGCAGCCGGCCCCGCAGCAGGACGGGTTCGCACAGGCCGCTCCCCCGTCCGGCGGCTACCAGCAGCAGGCCCCGCAGGCGGGCGGCTACGCACAGCCCGCTGCCGGCGCCCCCGCCGGCCAGCACCCGGCCGAGTCGCCTCTGCCGGCCGGCTTCGCGGGCCTCTACGAGGGCACGCTGTCCGGCCAGGGCACGACGCCCTCGGACTCGCGCATGTGGTCGATGTTCGCCCATCTGTCCGTGGTGCTCGGCTACATCGTCGGCGCCGGATTCCTCGGCTGGGTCGGCCCGCTGGTCATCTTCCTCATGTACAAGGACCGCGACCGCTTCGTCCGCTACAACGCGGCCGAGGCGCTCAACGCGGCGATCGCGACGGTCATCATCGAGATCGTGCTCGCGATCGTCCTGACGATCTTCACGCTGATCACCTTCGGGATCGGCGGATTCGCGTTCCCGCTGATCTGGGTGCCGGCGATCCTGCACGGCGTGTTCGCGATCATCGGTGCGGTGAAGACCAATCAGGGCACCTGGTGGAACTACCCGATCAACATCCGTCTGGTGAAGTGACCGCCCCTTCGCAGACACCCCCTCACGGCGCCCGCCTCGTCCTGGACGAGGCGGGCGCCGTCGTGAGGAGCGCAGTGAGCCGATATCGTGCTCTGTGTCCAGCCGTCGCACAGTGAGGCACCGATGACGGACTCTCCGGCCCCCGATCCGCGCCAGCGCCCTGCCCCCGCCGATCTCGGCGATCCCCGATCCCCCGGCGCCCCCTGGGATCCGCAGCGCTCGCCGGGATCGGTCCACGATCAGCCGGTCCAGCCGGCATCTCCCCCGCCGCCCTCGGCCGCACTGCCCTCGGCCGCGCCCTCGAACGGGGGCGGCTGGCGCGACATGCTGGGCGACGACGCCGTGCGGATCTCCCGAGGGACCCGCGCGCTCTGGGACCGCCGCGCCGAGACCCGTTCACGCATCGCCCAGGGCGGTCAGGAGCTCGCCGGACGCAGCCGGGAGATCGCGCAGAGCGGACGCTCTGCGGCATCCAGCGCCTGGAGCGCCGCCGCCCCGACGGGGGCGCAGGCCGTCGGTGCCGTCCGCACCCGGGCCGGTGGAGCAGTGCGCAGCGCCGCCGACGCCGGACGGCGCGCCGGAGAGCTGCGGATCGGCCCCGATGGGCGCCCTCACATGCCCCGCGCACTGATCTTCTCCGCGGTCGCCGCGATGCTGGCAGCGTTCCTCATGGCGCTCACGGTCCTGCTCAGCGCCTTCGGGGCGGGGAGGACGCTGCGCGTGATCGCCTGGCTGACGGACGACACCGGCATCCGCGCCCTGGAATGGGTGCACACGATCAGTTCGGGCATCGCCGGTCTGATCATGCTCGTCGGCACGCTCCTCGGGCTCGCCATCGCCGCCGTCTTCGGGATCTACGCGTGGCGGGTCCTGCGGGGGACAGGACGAGCACGCTGGGTGGCGCTCGCCGCCGTGGTCTGCGGCTCATTCACCGCGCTGCCGGTCGAGCCCCTGCTAGGAGCCCTCTTCCTGCTGGTGTCCGGGACGAGCGTCCTGCTCGCCTTCCTGCCCGCCTCCCGAACGTGGTTCGCCCACCGGCGTGCGCTCCGGAGCGCACAGCTCATTCCACGAGGTCCCGGATCACCGCATCGGCCATCAGCCGTCCGCGGCGGGTGAGCACGGCGCGACCGTCGGCGAGCGCCCCGGGGTCCAGATGCCCGCGCTCGCGGTGGACGTCCACCATGTGCCGCCGGCTCGCCGGCACCGCCTCGATCTCCAGGCCGTCGACGATCCGCAGCTCGAGCATGACCCGCTCGAGGGCGCGGTCCTCGGCGGAGAGCCGCTCGCTCTCCTGCACGGGCAGGGCGCCCTCGGCGAGGCGCGCGGCGTAGCGGCTGGGGTGCTTGACGTTCCAGGAGCGCTGCCCGTCGCGGTGGCGATGCGCCCCCGGGCCGATCCCCCACCAGTCGGTCCCGTGCCAGTACGCGAGGTTGTGGCGAGAGCGGTGCTCGGGGGTGCGCGCCCAGTTCGAGACCTCGTACCAGCCGAGGCCGTCCGCTGCGGCGAGGTCGTCGACGAGCTCGTACTTGTCGGCCATGTCGTCCCCGTCGGGCTCGGCGACCTCCCCGCGACGCAGCTTGCGCGCCATGGCGGTGTTGCCCTCGATGATCAGCGAGTACGCGGAGAGGTGGTCGATCCCGCAGGCGAGCGCCGCGCGGACGGAGGTCTCGACATCGGCGAGGGTCTCCCCCGGCGTGCCGAAGATGAGGTCGAGGCTCACGTCGAGACCGGCCTCGCGGGCCCAGGCGACGACCTGCGGGACCCGCTCGGGGTCGTGGGTGCGATCCAACGTCGCGAGCACGGAGCGGACGGCGGACTGCATGCCGAAGGAGACGCGGGTGATGCCGCCGTCGGCGAGGCGCTGGAGGGAATCGCGGGTGACGGAGTCGGGATTGGCCTCGGTGGTGACCTCGGCGCCCGGGGCCAGCGGGATCAGCGTGCGGAGGTGGTCGAGCATCGCGACCAGGTCCTCGGCGGGCAGCAGGGTGGGCGTGCCGCCCCCGAAGAAGACCGTGCCCACGCGCTGGTAGTCGTAGCCGGCGGCCGCGTCGTCGGCCCGCTGGAGATCCATCTCGCGCATGGCGTTGGCGGGGTACTCCCGCTGGGAGCCTCCGCCGCCGAGCTCGGTCGCGGTGTACGTGTTGAAGTCGCAGTACCCGCAGCGCACCGCGCAGAAGGGCACATGGATGTAGACCGACAGGTCGTCCGTCGGCCGCAGGGCGGCGCTCATCGGGCGGCTCCGACGGGCGTGCCGCGTCCGGTGGAGCGCAGCGCGGCGGGGACCTCGAGGCCGTGGGGGCTCAGGGCGCGATCGATCTGCCGGGCGGTGCCGTCGTACAGCACCGCGCCCGTGTCCTGCGCCCAGTCCAGCAGCAAGCGGGCCTGCTGCGGGGCGAGGCCCCGGAAGGTGTCGCCGATGGTGACCCCGTGGTCGGGGCGGGCGATCACCTCGATCGCGTCGCCGGCGCTCACGGCACCCTCCTCGACGACCGCGAAGTAGGCGCCGCAGCGCCCCTCCTCGGTGAACCACCGGCCCCACCGGGGATCGCCCATGCGGGCGCTGAAGGTGCCGCAGGGCTGGCGCGCGCAGGTGCCCTCGACGATCGCCGTGCCGATCCGCCAGCGCTCCCCGACGACGGTCTCGTCGGTGTCCTGGCCGGTCGAGACCAGGTTCTCCCCGAAGAACCCGTCGGGCAGATCCTCGCCGCGCTCGGCGGCGTAGGCCGCGCGGACCTCGCGGGAGAAGGCGTAGACGGCCTTGAAGATCCCGCCGTGGTGCTCGCGGTCGCCCTGCACGTCGCCGAGGACCCCATGGGTCAGCAGCCGCACGGGGGCCGACGACGGCCGCTTGTCGATGCCGCTCATGAGCGAGCGCTCCGGCACCGGGAACAGCTGCGCGACCGTGCACACCGCGGCGATCGTCCCCCCATGGGAGGCGTCGATCGCGACGTCGAGCCGCGGCCCGACGGGGCTCACTTCTTCTTCCCGTCCTTGCTGGGCTCGGCCGCGTCGGACGAGAGGGCGGCGATGAAGGCCTCCTGCGGGACCTCGACGGATCCGATGTTCTTCATGCGCTTCTTGCCCTCCTTCTGCTTCTCCAGGAGCTTGCGCTTGCGGGAGATGTCGCCGCCGTAGCACTTCGACAGCACGTCCTTGCGCATCGCGCGGATGTTCTCGCGGGCGATGATGCGCGAGCCGATCGCGGCCTGGATCGGCACCTCGAACTGCTGGCGCGGGATGAGGTTCTTCAGCTTCCCGGCCATCTCGACGCCGTAGTGGTAGGCCTTGTCGCGGTGGATGATCGCGCTGAAGGCGTCCACGGGCTCGCCCTGCAGGAGCATGTCGACCTTGACCAGGTCCGCGGTCTGGGAGCCGGAGACGTCGTAGTCGAGCGACGCGTAGCCCTTGGTGCGGGACTTCAGCTGGTCGAAGAAGTCGAAGACGATCTCCGCCAGCGGCAGCGTGTAGCGCAGCTCCACGCGGTCCTCCGAGAGGTAGTCCATGCCGCCGAGGGTGCCGCGCTTGGACTGGCACAGCTCCATGACCGCGCCGATGAACTCGGCGGGCACCAGGATCGTGGCCTTGGTGATCGGCTCGCTGATCTCGTGGACCTTGCCCTCGGGGAAGTCCGAGGGGTTCATGACCTCGACCTCCGTGCCGTCCTCCATGACCACGTGGTAGACGACGCTGGGGGCGGTGGAGATGAGGTCGAGGTCGAACTCGCGCTCGAGCCGCTCCCGCACGATCTCCAGGTGGAGCAGGCCCAGGAAGCCGACGCGGAAGCCGAAGCCGAGGGCGGTGGAGGTCTCCGGCTCGTAGACGAGCGCGGCGTCGTTGAGCTTGAGCTTGTCCAGGGCGTCGCGGAGGACCGGATAGTCGGAGCCGTCGATCGGGAACAGGCCCGAGTAGACCATCGGCTTGGGGTCCGCGTAGCCGGCGAGCGGCTCCGTCGCTCCGCGCACCGAGGTCGTGATCGTGTCGCCGACCTTCGACTGGCGCACGTCCTTCACGCCGGTGATGAGGTAGCCGACCTCGCCGGGGCCGATGCCCGAGGTCGGATGCGGCTCCGGGGAGCTCACGCCGATCTCCAGCAGCTCGTGGTGCGCGCCGGTGGACATCATGTCGATCCGGTCGCGGGAGCGCAGGTAGCCGTCGACGACGCGGATGTAGGTGACCACGCCCCGGTAGGTGTCGTACACGGAGTCGAAGATCATCGCGCGGCAGGCGGCGTCGGGATCGCCCTCGGGCGCGGGCAGGGTGCGCACCACGTGGTCGAGCAGCTCGGGGACGCCCTGGCCGGTCTTCCCGGAGACCCGCAGCACGTCGTCGGGGTCGACGCCGACGAGCTGGCCGATCTCGGCCGCGTACTTCTCCGGGTCCGCGCCGGGCAGGTCGATCTTGTTCAGGACCGGGATGATGGTGAGGTCGTTCTCCATCGCCAGGTACAGGTTCGCCAGCGTCTGCGCCTCGATGCCCTGGGCGGCGTCGACCAGCAGGATCGCGCCCTCGCAGGCGGCGAGCGAGCGGGACACCTCGTAGGTGAAGTCGACGTGGCCGGGGGTGTCGATCATGTTCAGCGAGTAGTTGGTGCCGTCGACCTGCCAGGGCATGCGCACGGCCTGCGACTTCACGGTGATGCCGCGCTCTCGCTCGATGTCCATGCGGTCGAGGTACTGGGCGCGCATGGCGCGGTCCTCGACGATCCCGGTGATCTGCAGCATCCGATCGGCCAGGGTGGACTTGCCGTGGTCGATGTGCGCGATGATGCAGAAGTTGCGGATGCGCTCCTGGGGCGTCGACGCGGGCTGGATGTCCCGGGCCTCATCGGCAGCGATCCTGGGGGTCACCGGCGGCTTCCTCTCACTCGGGGCGCGCGCCCGTCGGCGCGCTGAACGCCGACCATCGTCTCACGGGGACCTCGCGCTCCGCGCCCCGGCCGCCGCCGGGAGGTCCGACGTCACAGCCGCCCCGTCCGCCCGCCTCAGGCCTCGGCATGGAGATAGGTGCTCGCCAGGGAGCGCGTCGCCGCGGCGGTGACCAGCTGCAGGCGCTCCATCTCGGCGGCGAAGTCCGCGGCGATCTCCTCGTAGGAGCGGTGGCGCAGGCTCGCCAGGGCGCGCCCCACGATCCTCCGCGTCGGGTCCTCGGTGCCGAGCCGGTCCAGAGCACGCCCGTGCAGGCGGCTGAGCACGGCGAGCGCCCGGTCCAGCTCATGCAGGCAGTGCGCGACCGAGCGCGGGGAGGCGGAGTCCAGGAGCAGGAAGGCGAGCACGTCGTCGGAGGCGATCAGCCCCCGGTAGGTGCGGATGTAGGCCTCCCAGCCGCCGGCGCAGCGCAGCAGCTGCACGCAGGCCTGCTCGGAGGTGTCCTCCCGGTCGTGGGCGGCGAGCAGGCGCGCGGTCATGTCGATCCGTTCGACCATCCGGCCGATGACGAGGAACAGCCACGCCTCGTCGCGGGTCATCGTGGAGTCGACGAGCCCGCCGATGACGGCGCAGCGGTCCTTGGCGACCCGGAACACGTCGTGCATCCGCGAGGGGCTGATGCTGCGGGGCATGTTCATGGCCGTCGTGTTCAGCGCCTCCCAGACCTCCGTGGGCAGCACCTCGCGGGCGCCGCGGGCGTTCTCGCGGGCGATCCGGAGGGAGCCGGCGACGGCGGAGGGGTTCTCGCGGTCGGCGACCATGCGGTCCAGGACGCCCTGCACGTCGGGCGCGCGGCCGGCGTCCGCCGTCGGCCGGGCGCCGAACAGCGCGAGCACCTCGGCGAGGTCGCCGGCGGCGCCGCGGCCGACGTCCTCCGTGATCGCCTGCAGTCGCACATCGAGGATGCGGGCCGTCTGGTCGGCGCGCTCGACATAGCGTCCGATCCACAGCATGGCGTCAGCGATCCGGCTGAGCATCCTCGTCCCCCTCCTCGATCTCGATCATCGCGATCGCGCTGGTGATGGGCGGCGGCTCGGCCGCGCCGGACCGGCCGTCCGCCGCATCCCCGCGGCCGGTCTCCACGGGCGCGTCCCCGTCGTCGTGCTCGAGGACGCGCAGCTGGCCGGTGCTGGTGGGGACCTCGATCCGGACGGGCCGCTCGGCGCCGAGGACCCAGGTGTCCTTCGAGCCGCCGCCGCGGGAGGAGTTCACGATCAGCTCCCCGCGCGGCAGCGCGACCCGGGTGAGGCCGCCGGGCAGCACGTGCACCGCCTCGCCGTCGTTCAGGGCGAAGGGCCGCAGGTCCACATGCCGCGGCTCCAGCCCGTCCTCGACGAGGGTGGGGATGGTGGAGAGCTGCACGAGCGGCTGCGCGATCCAGCCGCGAGGATCGGCGATGATGCGGGCGCGCAGGGCGGCGAGCTCGACCCGGGTGGCGACGGGCCCGATGACGATGCCCTTGCCGCCGGAGCCGTCGACGGGCTTGAGGACGAGCTCGTCGAGCCGGTCGAGGACCTCGGCCCGCGCGGCGGGCTCCTCGAGCCGCCAGGTGTCCACGCCCGGGAGGATCGGCTCCTCCTGCAGGTAGTAGCGGATGAGGTCGGGGACGTAGGTGGTGGTGAGCTTGTCGTCGGCGATGCCGTTGCCGATCGCGTTGGCGAGCACGACGTTCCCGGCGAGGACGGCGCGGACGAGACCGGGCACGCCGAGCACGGAGTCGGGACGAAAGACCTCGGGGTCCAGGAAGTCGTCGTCGGTGCGCTTGTGGATGACGTCGACGCGGCGGAGCCCGGCAGTGGTGCGCATGTAGACGCGGTCAGAGCGGACGACCAGGTCCCCGGCCTCGACGAGCTCCACGCCCATGGTGCGGGCGAGCAGCGAATGCTCGAAGTAGGCGCTGTTGTACCGGCCCGGGGTGAGGACGACGACGGCGGGCTCCTCGCCGGCGGTGTCCGGGGCGGCCGCGCGCAGCGCCGCCAGAAGGCGTCCGGGATACTCGCCGACGCTGCGGACCCGGCGCCCCGCGAACAGCTCGGGGAAGGTGTGGACCATGGCGCGACGGTTGGACAGGACGTAGCTGACGCCGCTGGGGGTGCGGACGTTGTCCTCGAGGACGCGGAAGCCGCCGGTGCCGTCGCGCACGAGGTCGATGCCGGAGACGTGGATGCGCACTCCGTTGGGCGGGCGGTAGCCGCGCATCGCCGCCGACGTCCGCGCCGACACCGAGGCGGGCCGCTCGAGCAGGGACGCCGGGATCACGCCGTCGGCGACCGCGCGACGGTCGGTGTGGACGTCGTCGAGGAAGGCCTCGAGGGCGCTGACCCGCTGGGCGATGCCCGCGGACACCTCCGCCCATTCCTCGCCGGCGATCACGCGCGGGATCGCGTCGATCGGGAAGGGGCGCTCCTCGCCGGCGTGGTCGAAGGTGATGCCCCGGTCGAGATAGCTGCGCGCGAGCGACTCGGTGCGCTGGCGGAACTCGTCCTCGCCGAGGGCGGCGATCGCTTCGTGGAGGAAGCCGTAGACGGGGCGGGCGGTTCCGTCGGGGGCGATCATCTCGTCGCCGTTGGCCCCGGCACCGGCGCCCCACAGGAGCGAGCTGGAGGACATGGCTACCATCTAACACCGTCCCGGCGGATGCCGTCCCGGCCTGCGGCGTCGTGTCCGCGCCTCCTCCGCCGCCCTTCCCGTCCCGTCTCCGAGGATCGAGCACCCATGTCCTTCACCTCCCGCCTCGCCGCGCTGCTGCGCTCGGCGACCCGCTCCCCCGCCGTCCGACGGGCCGCCCGCGATCTCGGCGAGGCCGCCCTGAAGGCGGCGACCGAGGACCACGCCGACGCCTCCTCCGGCACCGGGACGGCACCCGGCAGGACCGCCTCGACGACCGGGAGGAAGAACGCGAAGAAGGCACCGAGCAGGACGTCGAGCGCGACGGCCCCTGCGCCGGCGAAGCCCGCGCCCACGCCCGCGTCCTCCACGCGCTCGGAGCAGGCATCGGCATCGGCGGATGCGACCGTGCTCGCGGACCGCTCCGGCTCGGCCCCGCTGGCGATCACCTATGCGCCCCATGCGGACGATGTCGCCGATCCCGGCGAGATCGTGTGGGCATGGGTCCACTACGAGGAGGACATGTTGCAGGGCAAGGACCGTCCGGTGCTGATCATCGCGGAGGAGCCGGCCGCGGCCGGAGGAGCCGACGGCACGGGCGCCGTGCTGGTGGCCCTCATGCTGACCTCCCGGGACCGGAC
Source organism: Brachybacterium netajii (SeqCode) (assembly GCF_054114245.1). Taxonomy (NCBI): domain Bacteria; kingdom Bacillati; phylum Actinomycetota; class Actinomycetes; order Micrococcales; family Dermabacteraceae; genus Brachybacterium; species Brachybacterium netajii (SeqCode). The sequence continues at coordinate 421,849 of NZ_JBSYXB010000002.1, forward strand.
GCCCTCGGGCGGGACCGCGACCGATGAGCACGGCGCCACCTGGGTGGACATCGGCTCGGGAGACTGGGATCGCCAGGGGCGGGAGTCGGAGGTCCGCGCGGACCGGCTCCTGCGGCTGTCGCCGGGCGGTGTGCGCCGCGAGGGTGCACGGCTGGACGCCGACCGCTTCGCCCGGGTCGCCGCGGAGGTCCGACGGACCCACGGCTGGGCCTGATCCCCGCCGCCGTCGGACGCTCGGCGCCCGTGCCCGATGGGATGCAGGACACGCCCGCCGTCTGCTGACCGACCGATGTCGCTCTGGTAGAGTCCTTCGACGTATGTGTGACATACCGCGAGGTGTGCGCGCCCCGTCCGACCTACCGTGTCCGGGTCTGGCGGCCAGTGCGACCCGAGCGAGTAGCCGTGGCAGCGTCCCGGCACCGACGTCTCCAGGCGATCCCCACCGCCCGTCCCCGTCGGAGCCGGTCCTCAGCAGCCGCGGGAGTTCCTCCACAGCATCAGAGAAGAGTCTTCGTGGCAAACATCAAGTCCCAGATCAAGCGGAACAAGACGAACGAGAAGGCTCGCCTGCGCAACCGCGCGGCGAAGTCCGAGCTCAAGACGTACGTCCGCAAGGTCCGCACCGCTGTCGCCTCCGGCGACGCCGCGGCGGCCGGCGAGGCCCTGCAGGCCGCGTCCCGCAAGCTGGACAAGGCCGTCTCCAAGGGCGTCATCCACAAGAACCAGGCCGCCAACCGCAAGTCGGGTCTGGCCAAGCTGGTCGCCTCCGTCGAGGCCTGAGCCCCGCTCTACCTCGTGAAGGGCCCCGCGCACTCCGGTGCGCGGGGCCCTTCACCATGCCGTCCCCCGCGTCACCGGCGGGGGCTGCGGCGTCGGCGGGGCGGGGGCCTCAGCGCGCGCGGCGGGCGCGGCAGATCTCCATCACCATCCGCTGCACCGACCAGCGGGGATCGCGACCGGCGCCCTTGACCTCGTGGTCGGCGACGGCGACGGCCTCGATGGCGCGCGCGAGGGAGCGGTCGTTCCAGGCACGCGCCTCGCGGGAGAGGTTGCGCAGCATCCAGTCGGGCATCCCGAGGGTGCGGGCGCTCGCCCCCGGCGCGGTGCTCTTGGCGAGGGAGCGGACCTTGGAGGCGATCGCAGCGACGATCGGCACGGGATCGGCCCCGGCGAGCTGCGCCTGCTGGAGCAGCTGGAGCGCCTCGGTCTCGCGGCCCGCGATCGCGGCGTCGGCGACCGCGAAGGCCGTGGACTCCACGCGTCCCGCGGTCAGGGCATGCACGTCGCGGACGCCGATGGGTGCGGCCGGCTCCCCCGGGTCCGGGGTGGTGTCCTCGATCAGCTGGCGGCTGATCGCGGCGAGCTCGGCGAGGTCGGTGCCGAAGGCGTCCACGAGGGCGGTCACGGCATCCGGCTGGACGCGGCGATCGGCGCGGGCGAACTCGGCGGCGACGAAGGCCTGCTTGTCGGCGGCCCGCTTGACGGGGCTCGCGTCGACGCGCGGGACCCCGGCCTTCTTCAGGGCGTCCAGCAGCTTCTTCCCGCGGTTTCCGCCGCGGTGGACCAGCACGAGGGTCACGTCCGGCTCCGGGGCCGGCAGGTAGGCGAGGATCTCGGCGATCAGCGACTCGGGCGCCGACTGCAGCTCGGGGACGATCACGAAGCGTCCTTCACCGAACAGCGACGGGCTGGCGACCTGCGAGAGCGCGCCCGCGGTGAGCGCCTCCCCGGCGAGCTCGTGGACGGCGACCTGCGGGTCGGCCTCGCGGGCGAGCCCCCGCAGGCGCTGGACCGCGCGATCCGCGATGAGCGCCTCGGTGCCGTGCACCAGGACGACCGGGGCGAGGGCGACGCTGTGCCACTCGACATCGCTCACGGGTTCTCCTTCTCGGTGGGGGCTGGTCGATCCTATCGGCCCGGGCCGACGGACCGGGGCGCGCCGGGATCCGCCGCGGGGACGATCACGGTGCCGTGGACGTCGGTGCGGGCGATCCCCGCCCCGAGGCGGCCGAGCATCGTGAGGGTCTGCTCGGTGGGGTGCCCGAAGGTGTTCTCCCTGCCCACGGTCACCAGGGCGATCCGCGGCGCGAGGGCGGTGTAGAGATCCGCGTCCTGGTGGCGGGACCCGTGATGGGCGACCTTGACGAGGTCGGTGCCCGCGGTGATCGCCCCGCCCGGGTCCAGGGCGAGCAGCTCGGACTGGGCGGCGGGCTCGAGATCGCCGAGGGCGACCAGGCGCGTGCCGTCGGACCAGCGGGCGGACACCGCGATCGAGCAGTCGTTGGCCCCGTCGGTCTCGGAGGACGACTGCTCGCGCAGCGAGGCGGCCCGGGAGGCCTCCGCCGACGGCGGCCACAGCACCTCGATCTCGAGCGACCCCAGCAGCGTGCCCGTCCCCGTCGTCGCGACCTCCGCGGGGACGCCCGCGGCGACCGAGGAGGCGGCGGCGTCGATCGGGCAGATCCACTGCCGCAGCGGGAGGCGGTCCCCGCGGAGGGCGGCACGGCCCCCGGTGTGATCGGCGTGGGGATGGGTGAGGACCAGCAGATCGATCCGGTCCACGCCCAGCAGGTCGAGGCATGCGGTCAGCGCCGCAGGATCCGGGCCGGTGTCCACGAGCACGGTGCGCTCGTCGCCCGCGGTCCCGGTGCGCAGCAGCATCGCATCGCCCTGGCCGACGGCGCAGGCGGCGACGATCCAGGGGTCCTGGTCGCGCAGGGGCGCGCTGCGTCCGACGCCCCAGGCGAGCACCGCCACCGCGACCGCCGCGCACGCCCAGCGGGTGAGCCGGCGGCGACGGGTCGCGACGGCGAGCGCGAGGGCAGCGAGGATCCCCAGGCACGCCAGCACGCCGATCGCGCCCTCGGCGACGGGGATCCTCGACAGCGGCAGCGCGTCCGCGGTGCGGGCGATGATCAGCACCAGGTGCGCTCCCCCGCCGCCGAGGCTCATCAGCCCGGCCGCGCCGTCGGGCCAGAGCAGGCCGACGGGCAGCGAGATCAGGCCGATCACGGTCACCGGGCCGACGATCGGATCCACGAGCATGTTCACGGCGACCGACCACAGCGAGATCTCGGGGGCGAGCAGGATCAGCACCGGCGTGCAGGCGAGCTGGGCGACCAGCGGCACCGCGAGCACGAGGCATGCGGCGTCCCCGAGCCGGTCCCTGCTGAGCTCACGGATCGCCCGGGCGAGCGGCGGGGCCGCCAGCAGGATCGCCGCGGTGGCGAGAGCCGACAGCAGGAAGCCGATGCTCGCAGCGGTGATGGGGTCGAGGACGGACCAGAAGGCGACGGCGAGGGCGAGGCAGGCGACGGGCGAGGCCCGCACGCCGAGGAAGCGGGCGGCCAGCAGCGGCGCCGCCATCGTCGCCGCCCGCTGCACCGAGGGCTCGTCGCCGACGAGCCAGACATAGGCGGCCATCGCGACGGCCGCGGCGGCGATCCGGGGACGACGGCGGACGCCCGCGAGCAGCAGCGGGATCGTCACCGCCGCGATCACCAGGGCGATGTTCGCCCCGGAGACCGCGACGAGATGCGAGATCCCGGCCCGGCGCATCATCTCCTCGGCATCCTCGGAGAGCCCGTGGGTGTCTCCCGTGGTCATGCCCCGCACGAGGGCTCCCTCGTCCGACGGGAGATGCGCGGTGGCGGCGCGCGCCCGGACGCGGAGTCCCTCGCGGGCCCGGTCGAGGGCGCCGGTGATGCCGCTGCGCGGGATCACGGTCGCGCGGGTCGCCTGCAGGATGAGGAGGTCGCCGTCGGCGCGGAGCCGTCCGCGCACGAGCACGTCCGCACCGTCACTGGCCGCGGACAGCGCCGCGGCGGCGTCCCCGTCGGCGCTGAGGAGGATCGGCACCGAACCCGGCAGCGTCATCTCCTGCGCGCCGATCCGGACCGGTCCGCGGATGCTGCGGGCGCTCGCCCGGACCCCGGTGCGCGCCCAGGCGGGGCCGGTGGCCGGGGTCTCGGGGTCCGTGCGGAGCGTGAGGGCGAGCTCGACGACGACGCCGTCCTCGGCGGCGCCGGCGAGCACGTCACGGGTCGTGCTCGCCCGTTCGAGGGCGGGAACGAGCAGCAGGCAGGCGATCAGCACGAGACCGAGGTGCGCCATGAGCGCGCTGGAGCGGCCGCGGCGTCCGAGGGCGACCACGGCGGCGAGGACGCCGCTGGTCAGCAGCGCTGCGGCCGCGACCGCGGCGCCCTGGCCGAGGATCGCGCCGATCACCGCGAGCGCCCAGACCGCGGTCGCCCCGGGCAGCAGCCGCAGATCCCCGTGCCGCAGCCCGCTGCGCGGTGCGGCAGGGGCAGGAGCGGCGGCGGAGGCTGCTGCCGGTGCAGGAGTCGGCGCTGCGGCGCTCATCCGACGGTCGCCGCGGGGCGGATCTGCTCGAGCTTGGCGGTCCCGATGCCGGAGACCTCGAGGAGGTCGTCGACGCTGGCGAAGGGGCCGTTGGCCTCGCGATGATCGACGATGCGCTGGGCGATCGCGGGCCCGACCCCGGGCAGTCCCTCCAGCTGCGCGGCGCTGGCGGTGTTGAGGTCGATCAGGGCGCCGGTCCCGTCGGCGGCGGCCCCCTCGCCGGCCGCCGAGGAGGTTCCGCCCGCGCCCGTCGAGGAGGGGGTCGCGGTCGGTGCGGGCAGCTCCTCCCCCGGTGCGGGGACGCGCACCTGCTCGCCATCCTCGAGGATCCGTGCGAGGTTCAGCGCCCCCAGATCCGCCTCGTCGGTCGCCCCGCCCGCCGCTCGGACGGCGTCATCGACCCGCGATCCTGCCGGGAGGCGCACCACGCCCGGTGCGGTGACCTGCCCGGACACGTGCACGACGATCTCCGCAGACCCAGCAGACCCAGCGGATTCAGCAGACCCGGAGGATTCCGCGCTCGTCGTCGGGAGATCCGAGGCACCGGCGGTGGCGGATGCCGAGGAGGCCGAGGAGGCCGACTCGGTCCCCGCCTCGGCGGGCCCCGCTCCGGCGAGGTCGTCGGCATCCGTCGGGCTCTCGAGCACGACCGTCGCGGAGGGCTCCTCGAGCGGGACCGCGGAGCCGCTGCCGGAGAGGTGCACGACGCCGATGCCGATCAGCACCAGCACGCCGACGCCCACCAGCGAGGACGGCGAGGGCGCGGGGAATCGTCGGCGTCGGCGCGGGGCCGCGGTGCGGTCGCGCTGCTCGAGGAGGGGACCGGGATCCTGGACTCGCTCCGCAGTCTCCGCGGCCTCCGGGATCTCCACGGCCTCCGCGGACCGCTGGTGGCGACCGCCCCGGGCCGAGGGGCGGGAGCGCCGGGTTCTCGATGCTGCTCTCATGCCCGCAGGCTAGGGAGCCTCCCGTCCTCCCCGCCCGTGCTCCGTGCCCGCTGGGGACGGAGGGCCGTTGGGGAGGAGCATCACGGCCGCAGGATCGGCCGCGGGATCAGCCGGGCGTCAGCGCAGCCCCAGCATGGTCATCCACTGGGGCAGGAAGGCGAGGGCGATGAGCACGATGACCAGGAGGTACCACAGCAGCGACAGGACGATCCAGTGGCGCAGGATGTTCGCGAGCGGCCGCGGGAGCCGCAGGTCGCCGTCCTCGATGGTGTGCGCGAGGGTCGCGAAGAACATGGGCGCGGTCGCGGTCCACACGACCATGCACCAGGGGCACAGCGCCTTGATCACGTACAGCGCCGAGTAGGCGAGGAAGTGGATGAAGGCGAAGGCGAAGGTCATCCCGCCCAGCCGCGCCCAGCGCATCCACGTCGGCAGGCGCATGCCGCTGATCATGAGGGAGCCGAGCACGCCCATGATCGCGTAGCCCGCCAGGCCGATCGCCATGTTGGGCACCCCGAGGGCGTCGGACTGCCAGGTCATCATCACGTTCCCGCAGGAGATGAACGGGTTGATGTCGCAGCCGAGGGTCGCCCCGGGGTTCTCGAGCAGGTAGAGCTTGTCGACCATGAGCGTCATCGCCGCGATCCAGGCGACGAGACCGGCGACCAGGAGCACGGCGCCGGTCAGGGGGGCGCTCGCACGGGGCGCCGCGGAGCGCTCCGCGGCGAGCTCGGCGTCGATCTCGGCGAGCAGCTCCGCCTCGTTCGGATCCTCGGATCGGGTGTTCTCGCTCATCAGCTCGGACCTTCCAGGGGTCGACGACCGGGCAGCGCTCTGCTCAGGGCTCTGCTCAGGCGCTCAGGGGATGGGTGCGGTACCAGGCGGCGAGGCGGGCGAAGCCCTCCTCCATGGACACCTCGGGCCGCCACCGCAGGCGCTCCCGGGTGCGGCGCTGGTCGAACCAGTGCGCGGTGGACATCTGCTCGGCGAGGAACTCCGTCATCGGCGGCTCGTCCTGGCCGGGGCGGACCTCCCAAATCCGTTCGACGACGCGACCCGCGGCCCGGCCGAGAGCACCCGGGATCCGCAGCCGCGGCCCCGGCACGCCCGCGGCCTCGCAGAAGCCGGTGAAGACGTCGCGGACGGTGCGGGGCTCGCCGTTGGTGATCACGAAGCTCTCGCCGTGGACGTCGTCGATCCGGTCGAGGGCCGCGACGATCGCGCCCGCCGCGTTGTCGACGTAGGTCGTGTCGATGAGGGCCATGCCCTGGTCGAGCAGCGGCAGGCGCCCGCTGCTGGCGCGGTCGACGATGCGGCCCACCAGCTGGGTGTCCCCCGGGCCCCACACGATGTGCGGCCGCACGGAGGTCACCTGGAGGCCGTCGGTCCCGTCGGCGGCCATGGCGAGCAGCTCGGCGGCGGCCTTCGTGCGGGCGTAGGGCCCGCGGGCGTGCGCGGGATCCGCCGGTCCGGCGTCGGCGCCGACGATCGCGCGGCCCAGGTGCGCGACCGACGGGGAGGAGACGTTCACGAGGTCGCCGCCGCCGCGGGCGCGGAGCGCGTCGACGAGGTGGCGGGTCCCCTCGATGTTGACCTGCCGGTACTCCTCCTCCGGACCGGAGATGGAGACCTTCGCGGCCAGGTGCACGACCGCGTCGACGCTCTCGACCGCCCGTCGGACGTCGTCGACGGAGGTCAGCGACCCCTGGACGTCGGCGATCCCCGGGAGCGCGGCGGGCCGCCGCTGGAAGGCGAGGACCTCGTCGCCGCGATCCCGCAGGAGCTCGGCGACCGCGCCGCCGAGCATCCCGGAGGCGCCGGTGACCAGGACGCGGCGCCGGCTCACAGGGCGTCCGCCCGCTCGCCGCGGAGCGTCTGCTCGGACCAGCGCGAGAGCGCGGCGCGGTCGATCTTCGAGTTGTGGCGGATGTCCGTCGGCAGAGCGCGCGTGGTGAAGACCGCGGTCACCTCGGCGCCGGAGCGCTCGCGGACGGCCCGTCGGATCGCCTCCTGCAGCGGCGCCTCGGCGGGGCGGGGCCGGGTCGCCTTCCCCGGCCGGTAGTCGTCCTGGGTCTCGACGATCACGACGACCTGCTGGGTGCCGCGGGGGCCGACGACGGCGGCGCCCGCGCGGCGCACCGTCGGGACCGCCTCGGCGGCCTCCTCGACCTGCACGGGCGTGAAGAGGCCGTCGGCGGTCGCGAGGACGTGGGCGGTGCGGCCCTCGATCCACAGGCGTCCGGCCTCGTCGAGGTGGCCGACGTCGCCCGTGGCGTGCCAGCCCTCGAAGCGCATGGACGTACGGGTCGTGCGCCACAGCATGAGGTAGCGGTCGCGCACGTGCGGGGCCCGCACGAGGACCTCCCCGGTGACGCCGGCCGCGGAGGTGATCTCCCCGGTGGTCTCGCCGTCCTCGTCGAGGGCGGCGATCGCGATCTCCACCCGCGGGACGGGGGTGCCGACGCAGACGCCGGAGCCCTCGCCCGCGGCCTCGATGCCCGCCAGGTCGATCGCCGCGACCGCGAGGCACTCGGTCATCCCGTAGGGGGTGAGCGCCGCGGCCTCGGGCATGATCTCCGTCAGCCCGCGCAGCAGGTGCGCGGGGATCGGGGCGCCGGCGGAGAAGAAGCTCGCCGCGCGCGCGAGCGCCGCCCGGCGCGCGGGGTCGAGGTCCTTCGCGGTCTCCAGGATGTTCCGCAGCGCCGCCGGGGCCGTGAACACGGCGGGCGAGCCGAGGGCGGCGACCGCATCGGCGAGCGCCGCGGCGGTCAGGTCCCCGGGACGGGTGATGTCCATGTCGGGCACGACGGTCGGGGCGCCGAGCGCGGGGCCGAGCAGCGCGAAGGGTGCGAAGCCGGCGACGAGGCCGCGCTCGGGATCGAGCTGGAGGGTGTCCCCCACGGCGGTGAACATGGCGCTCATCTGCGCGTGCGTGTAGACGGCGCCCTTGGCGGGGCCGGTCGAGCCGGAGGTGAACAGCACGGCGGCGTCGGCGTCCGCAGCGGGCCATTCGGCGTCCAGCGGGGCGCCGAGCTCGCGCATCTGCGATCCCTCGGCGGCGAGCTGCGCGATCGAGGTGTCGATCCCGAGCACGCGGCGGTCGACGCTCGGGAGCTGCTCGACGCTGATGCGGCGGCCGGGCCAGCCCAGGGCCCGGGCGCCGGCGAGCGCCTTGGGGATCCCGATGATCCAGTCCGGGTGGGAGCCGACGACGGCGCGGGAGAGGCCGTCGATGCCGAGGCCGGCGTCGGCGATCACGGCGACCGCGCCGATGCGCAGGCAGGCGTACAGCACGGCGGTGAGGTCCGCACCGGGGGTGATGAGGACGCTGACGCGCTCCCCGGGGAGGACGCCGTGGGCGAGCAGGCCGGCGGCGATGTCGTCGACGCGCTTGTTCAGCAGGGCCCAGGTGATCTCGCGGGCGGGCTCGCCGTCGGCGCCGATCTCGACGACGGCGGGGCCGTGGGCATGGGCGGGGTCCGCGGCGAGGCGCACGAGGGCCTCGCCGACGTGGCGGACGGGCGCCTGCTCGGCGTAGGCGGAGACCGGGGTCGCGCGGACGCTCACGTCGACGGGGACGGTGGGGTCCTCGCCGAAGGTGTCGGCGAGCCAGTCGGCGACGGTCCCGGCGACGTCGGCCTCCTCCCAGACGAGGTGGCTGGTGCGCTCGAAGCGGTGGACGTCGGCGTGGGGGACGCGCTCGATGAGGTCGCGCAGGTAGCGGTCGGAGAAGGTGACGTCCTTGGGGCCCCAGGCGAGCAGGGTCGGGACGTGCAGGTGGCGGATGCCCTCGGCGAGCCGCTCGAGGGTCGCGCGGGAGGGGTGGCTCGCGGTGTCGGGGATGTCGGCGACGAAGGCCTCGATGCCCTTGCGGCGGGCGCGGCCGCGGTAGGGGGCGAGGTAGGCGGCGCGGACCTCGGGGGCGATCGCGTCGCCGGAGAGCGCGAGGGTGGTGCGCAGGAAGGCGTCGGTGAGCGAGGTCGAGGCGGGCAGGAAGCCGGGCGAGGTCGCGAGCTGGAGGGCGCGCGGGAGCTGCTCGCCGAGCTCCTGGTGGATGCCGGTGTTGGTCAGGACCATGCCGACGACGTCGTGGCGGTTGTCGAGCGCCCAGCCGGTGGAGACGATGCCCCCCCAGTCGTGGCCGACGGTGACCACGGGCCCCTGGATCGACAGCGCGTCGGTCAGCAGCGACAGGTCGGTGATGCGGTCCTGCAGGCGGCGGGTGGTGCCGGTGCGCTCCGACCAGCCCATCTCGAGCTGGTCGACGGCGATCAGGCGCCACGGGATGTCCTCGCGCACGAGGGACCGGAACAGCAGCGAGTAGGTGGGGTTGCCGTGCACGGCCAGCAGGGTGCCGCGGGGCTCGACGCCGCGCTCCTCGAGCAGCGGCAGGGAGTCCAGCAGGTGCCAGCACCGCAGCTCGCCGGCATGGTCGCGGACCTCGACGCTGCGGTGGATGCGCGGGTCGACGCCCGGCATGTCGGGATTCGCCAGGTCCTCGGGGATCACGGCGCGGCGTCGGCCGGAGGGGGCGCTCACCACTGCACCTCCATCATCGCGGTGTTCAGTCCGGAGCCGACGCCCATGAGGAGCACGCGCTCCCCGCGGGCGATGCGGTCCTGGTGGTGGGCGAGGGTCATGGGGACCGCCTCGGCGGCGATGTTGCCCCAGTCGGGGAAGGTCACCGGGATGCGGTCCATGCCGACGCCGGTGATCTTCGAGAAGTTGCGGGTGTACACCATGGACACCTGGTGCGGGACGATGTGCTCGATCCCCTTGAAGTCCAGGCCGTCGTCGTTGGCGCCCTTCCAGGTGTCGAGGATCAGCGAGATCCCGTTCTCCAGGAGGCCCGCGGAGTCGGTCTGCATGTCCTCCATGTCGCCGATGCAGAGCTCGTGGTGCTCGGTGCCGGCGCGTGCCTGGGTGACGGTGAGGCGGTGGCCCTCGGGGTGCTCGTCGGCGGGGCCGAGGACGGCCGCGGCGGCGCCGGAGCCCAGGGTGAGGGAGGCGAAGCGGTTGTTGAAGTCCGCGCGGGTGGCGCTCTTGGAGTTCAGGCGGTCGATGGTGCCGCGCTGGACCTCCTCGATGTCCTCGGCGCCGACGATCAGGGCGTACTTGATCTGCCCGGAGTCGATCATCCCGGCCGCGACGGTCATGGCGTTGACGAAGCCGAGGCAGGCGTTGGTGATGTCGAAGCTGAGGCAGCTGCGCGGCATGCCGAGCGAGTGGTGGACCTGGGCCGCGACCGCGGGCTCGAGGTGCTGGCGGGAGACGGACGCGTTGATGAGCAGGCCCACCTGGTCGCGCATGATGCCGGCCTTGGCCATGGCGCGCTCGGCGGCGAGCACGATGCCCTGCTTCCAGCCGTTCTCCGTGTCCTTCCACCAGCGGCGCTCGTAGACGCCGGCGACGCGCTGCAGGACGCCCTTGGGCAGGCGCAGCCGCTTGCGGGCCGGGGCCAGCATCTCGTCGATCTCATCGGAGGTGACGGTCACCTGCGGGAGGCTCATCTCCACCGCGAGCAGCGACGCGTTCCTGTGGACGATTGCCGTGTTGCCGTTCCCCATCTGCGTGCGCTACCTCGTTCGTCATTCGTCGTTCGTCGTGCGTGGCGGGTCTCGTGGCCCCGGTCGACGGCGGCCGGGCCACGGCGCGCCCGACGGAGGGCGCGTGCACCGGCATTGTTCCACCGGTGCCTGGAGGGGAGGTGGACGGGTGGCCGAACACACCCGGGCGGGGTGTCCGACGCCACGCCGCGCCTCTCAGTCCTGCTCCTCGTCCTGCTCCTCCTCGAGGTGGTGGCCCAGGTGGTGGCGGGCGAAGAGCAGGCACTGGCGGAGCATCCGCTCGCGGGCCTCGCCTCCGCCGGCGCCGCGGGTGTTGATCTCCAGCAGCACCGACCCGCTCCAGCCGCGGTTGGCCAGGCGCCGCAGGACCTCGGCGCAGGGCTGGTTGCCCTCTCCGGGCGGCAGGTGCTCGTCCTTGGTGGTGCGGCCGGAACCGTCGGCCAGGTGCAGGTGGGTGAGGCGGTCCCCGAGCCGGTCGATCATCTCCAGCGGGTCGTCGCCGGCGGTCGCCGCATGGGAGAGGTCCACGGTCACGTGGGCGTAGTCCTCGTCGGTGGGGTCGTGGTCGGGCAGGTAGACCATGACCTCGCGCAGGCCCGTGCGCCACGGGTACATGTTCTCCACGGCGATCGCCACGCCGTAGCGCTCCTCGAGCTCGGCGACGCCGCCGACGAACTCCTTCGCGTAGGAGCCCTGCCAGCGGAAGGGCGGGTGCGCGACGACGGTGGGGACGTCGAGCTCGACGGCCATCTGCACCGTCCGCTCGATCTTCACCCAGGCGTCGCGGCCCCACAGCCCCTGGAGGAAGAACAGGGTGGGGGCGTGCAGAGACATGATCGGCTGGTCGTAGCGCTCGGCGTAGCGGCGGAGGGTCGCCGGATCCTGGCTGTCCTTGGGGTAGGACACCATCACCTCGACGCCGTCGTAGCCGATGCGGTCGGCGAGGCGGAAGCACTCCTCGACCCCGGCGGGGAACACCGACGAGGAGGACAGCCCGACGGGCACGTGCCGCGCCGGATGCTGCTCGCTGCGGGGATCACCGGCGGAGAGCCGACGGTGCAGGGCGTCCCGGCCGGACCGGTGCGCAGCGCTGGGGCGGGTGATCGGCTTGCGGGGAGCGCTGCGCTCCCCCTTCTCCTGACGCGGACTCACGGGACCTCCCTCGACGGCCGCTGCGGGGCGACCTGCTCAAGTATGCAACGCCCGAGCGCCCCTAGACTCAGGATCACGCCCGCGCACGGGCTCCCCCGCCCTCCCCTCTGCCGACTCGGAGCGATCTCCCCGCATGGCCAAGCTGCATTTCAAGTACGGAGCGATGAACTCCGGGAAGTCCGACACCCTCATCAAGACCGCCTACAACTACGACGAGCGCGGCCTGGCGACGATCACCGTCAAGCCCGCCCTGGACACCAAGGGCGAGGACTGGGTGGTCGCCCGCGGCGGCGCGCGACGGAAGGTGGACGTCCTCGCGGGCGCCGAGGAGGACCTGCGCGCCCGGATCCTCGCGGAGGCCGACGCGCTGGGCCGGGCACCGCTGCACTGCGTGCTCGTGGACGAGTCCCAGTTCCTCGCGGCCACGCAGATCGACGACCTGCTCCTCGTCGCGAAGCTCGAGGACATCTCGGTCATCTGCTACGGGCTGCGCACGGACTTCCGCACGCGCGTGTTCCCCGGTGCGCAGCGCCTCCTGGAGCTCGCCGACAACATCGAGAAGCTGCCGACGATGTGCCGCTGCGGCGCGCAGGCCGAGTTCAACTGCCGCCTGGTGGGCGGCCGGCACGTGTTCGAGGGCGATCAGGTCGCGATCGACGGCGACGCCGCGATCTCCTACGAGTCGCTGTGCGGGCTGTGCCTGCTCGAGGAGCAGCGCGCCGCCGGCAGCACCGTCCTCGGCCGCCCCGGACAGGACGACGCCCGGGCCTGAGCGATCGGATCCGAGCGCCCGGACCCGGACACCCGGATCGGGACCTCAGGAGCTCAGCGGAGCCTGGTCCCCGACCTCGGCGTCGCCGCCCGAGACGCCGTCCGCGGCCCGGTCCGCGCCGTCGGCCGCAGCATCGGCGTCGGCGTCGTCGAGCAGGCCCATCAGCTCGTCCTCGCCGCCGTCCCCGACCACGCGGTCGCGGGCCGCGCCGGCGGCCCCCGCCACGGCGCTGCGGGCGCCGGCGGCGACGTCGGGTGCCTTCTCCTTGACCGCGGTCGCGGCGTCGTGCGCGGCGCGGCTCGCGACGTCGCGGGCCGCGGCCGCCCGGCGCTGCACCTCGGGGTCGTGGACGACCTGCCGGGCCGTCCGCTCGAGGGAGTCGTAGGGGCCGCGGCCCAGTCGCGAGCCGACGACCACGCCGACGGCCACGCCCGCCAGGAAGATGAGCTTCTTCATCGGTGCCTCCGAGGCTGAGGGGAGAACTGCACAGAGGGTCGCATCGTGCCACAGATCACTCCGAGGACGCTGGACGCCGCGGGAGAGCCCGGGATGCCGGGCCCTCGGCGCTCCCCCGGATGGGACCGCACGCGTCCCGCGGAGGATCTACGATCGGCGGAGGGGCGATGGGGCCCCGAGGGGCGCTGCGCCCCGCCCCGCCGAGCGATCGCCGCCATCCGCGGCGACGAAGGAGGTCACCGTGCCGATGCCGTCCCGTCAGAACCCCGGTCGTGACGAGCTCCTGAGCACCCGTCTCACCATCGAGGACATCGCCGAGCAGGTCCGCATCTGGATCGCCGCGGCCGCCTCCCGCCCCGTCCCCCCGCCGGCCCGGCTGCTCTCCGAGATGCTCCGCGACCCCCGCGGCCTCGAGTTCGCCGTCGCGTTCGTCGACCGGGTGATCCGCCCCGAGGACCCGCAGGCGGCGGCTATCGAGCTGCGCCGCCTCGCCCAGGATCCGCCCGCCTTCCTCCCGCCCGGCCTGCGCCGCGTCATGGCCCTCGGCGGCACCGCCTCCGCGCTCGCCCCGCAGGTCGTCGTCCCCGCCGCGCAGCGGGTGATGCGGGAGACCGTCTCCCATCTGATCCTCGACGCCCGGCCCAAGCCGCTGGGCGCGGCGATCGCCCGGCTCACCGCCGACGGGACGCGCCTGAACCTGAACCTGCTGGGCGAGGCCGTCCTCGGCGCGCAGGAGGCCGCGCGCCGCCTGCAGGGGGTGCGCGAGCTCATCGCCCGCGAGGACGTCGACTACGTCTCCATCAAGGTCTCCTCCGTCGTCGACCATCTGCCCCTGTGGGCCGCCGCCGAGACCGTCGACCACATCGTCGACACGCTCCTGCCGCTGTACGTCGACGCCTCCCGCGGCCCGCATCCGACGTTCCTCACGATGGATATGGAGGAGTACCGCGACCTCGAGCTCACGCTGCAGGTCTTCGAGCGGCTCCTGTCCCGCCCCGAGCTCGCCGGATATCGCGCCGGCCTGGTGCTGCAGGCCTACCTGCCCGATGCGCCGCGCGCCCTCGAGCGGCTGCGGGCCTTCGCCGAGCGGCGCGTCGGCGCGGGCGGCGCACCGATCAAGGTGCGCCTGGTCAAGGGCGCGAACCTCCCGATGGAGAAGGTCGAGGCCGCCCTCCACGGCTGGCGGCAGGCGCCGCTGGAGACCAAGGAGGAGACCGACGCGCAGTACAAGCGGCTCGTCCTGAGCGCCCTGGACCCGGCCGCGCTCGAGGCCGTGCACATCGGCGTCGCCGGGCACAACCTCTTCGACATCGCCTTCGCGCATCTGCTCATGCGCGAGCGCGGCATCCGGCCCGGACGCGGCAGCGGCGTCGAGTTCGAGATGCTCGCGGGCATGGCCCCGGGCCAGCAGGCCGTCGTCCGCGAGGCGACCGGCACCATGCGGCTGTACGTCCCCGTGGTCGCGCCCGCGCACTTCGATGTGGCCGTGTCGTACCTGGTGCGGCGGCTCGAGGAGGGCGCCTCCCCCGAGAACTTCCTCTCGGCGCTCTTCGACCTCGATGAGCGTCCCGACCTCGTCGACCGCGAGAGGAATCGCTTCGCCCGCTCCCTCGACCGGGCGCTGCGGGAGCGCTCGGTGCCCACCCATCGCGATCAGGACCGTGCGGCGGAGGGCCGCGGCGGGCTGCCGGAGCTCGGCTCCGGCACCCTGCCGACGGTCCCCGGCCGCTTCCGCAGCACCCCCGACACCGACCTGTCGGTCCCCGCGAACCAGCAGTGGGCGGCGGCGCTCGCCCACCGCCTGCGCGGCTCCCGCCTCGGTCTCGCGGAGGCTGACGCCGCCCGCGTCGTCGCCCGCGAGCAGGTCGACGCCGCGATCTCCGCGGCCCGCGCCGCGCAGGGCACCTGGGAGGAGCTCGGGGCCGAGCGCCGCGGGGCGGTCCTGCGGCGCGTCGCCCGCACCCTGGCCGCGCACCGCGCCGACCTGCTGGAGGTCATGGCCTCCGAGACCGGCAAGACCCTCGCCCAGAGCGACCCCGAGGTGTCCGAGGCGATCGACTTCTGCCTCTACTACGCCGAGCAGGCGGAGGTCCTCTCCCGGCGCCGGGACGTCCGCTTCCGATCGCGCCCCCTCACGCTGGTCGCCCCGCCCTGGAACTTCCCCGTCGCGATCCCCAACGGGGGCGTCATGGCGGCGCTCGCCGCCGGCGGGGCCGTCGTCCTCAAGCCCGCACCGCAGGCGCGACGCTGCGGCGCGCTGCTGGGACGCCTCCTCCACGAGGCCGGGGTCCCGGCCGGGGTGCTGCAGGTCCTCGACGTCCCCGAGGACGAGATCGGCCGCGCCCTCATCACCGACGAGCGGATCGACCAGCTGATCCTCACCGGCGCCTTCGAGACCGCGGCCCTGTTCGCCTCCTGGCGCCCCGAGCTGCGGATCCTCGCCGAGACCAGCGGGAAGAACGCGATCGTCGTGACGCCCTCGGCCGATCTCGACCTCGCCGTCCGGGACGTGGTCGCGAGCGCCTTCGGGCACGCCGGCCAGAAGTGCTCGGCCGCCTCCCTGGTGATCCTCGTCGGCTCGGTCGCCCGCTCCCGCCGCTTCGACGCGCAGCTCGCGGACGCCGTGCTGAGCCTCCACGTCGGCCCGCCGACCGACCCGACCGCGCAGATGGGCCCCGTGGTCGAGGAGCCCGGGCCGAAGCTCCGCGCAGGCCTGTCGGACCTCGGCCCCGGGGAGAGCTGGCTGACGGCCCCGGAACCGCTCGACGGGACCGGGCGCCTCTTCTCCCCCGGGGTCCGGGTGGGGGTGCGCGAGGGCTCGGACTTCCATCGCACCGAGCACTTCGGCCCCGTGCTGGGGATCATGCGCGCCGCGACCCTCGAGGACGCCGTGCGGATGCAGAACGGCACCGGCTACGGGCTCACCGCCGGCCTGCACTCCCTGGATCCCGAGGAGATCGCCTGGTGGACCCAGCACGTCGAGGCCGGGAACCTCTACGTCAACCGCGGGATCACGGGCGCCGTCGTCGAGCGCCAGCCCTTCGGCGGCTGGAAGCGCTCCGCCGTCGGCCCCACCGCGAAGGCCGGCGGCCCCGGCTATCTCGTCCGCCTGATGCGGGCGGAGGACCCGGAGGAGCTGCAGGGGGCCGACGACGAGGCCTGGCTCGCCGCCGCCCGCCACGGCGACCGCGAGGCGATGCTCGCGGACTTCGGCCCGCGGGACGTGCAGGACCTGCACGGGGAGATCGACGTGCTGCGGCACCTGCCGCTGCCGGTGCTCGTCCGCGCCGCCGCGGATGCCCGCCCCGTGCACCTGCGGCGCGTGCTCCATGCGGCGGCGACCGCCGGCGCCCCCGTGGAGATCTCCGTCGCGACCGCGGAGCTCGAGCGGACGGCGCTCGCCGCGGGGGCCGCCCCCGCGGACGTCCGGCGCGAGGACGACGCGTCCTTCGCCGACGCCTTCGCGGGCATCGCGCAGGAGCGGGTGCGACTGATCGGCACGGTCGGCACGGCGCTCGCCCGCGCGCACTCCCGCCGCATCGAGGTGGCGCTGTTCGCCGACCCCGTCGTCGCCTCGGGCCGGGTGGAGCTGGCCGCGTTCCTGCGCGAGCAGGCGATCAGCGCGACCGCCCACCGCTACGGGACCCCGCTGCCGCATCCCCTCGACCTCACCGGCGGCGCCGGCTACCAGCGCGGGCCGCGCTGACCCGCGCTGGTCGTCAGGAGTCATCGGGCAGCGCGCCGACGCACGACGGGCCGGGCGGATCCTCGCGGATCGGCCCGGCCCGTCGCCTGCGCCGTCAGCCGGCGGCGGTCACCGGCTCAGACGGTGCCCACGCGAGCGCCCTCGGGCACCTCGCCGCCCTCCTCGCCGAGGACCGCACGGCCGATCACCGTGACGTCCGCGCCGAAGGTCCAGTCGCCCTGGACGTCGAGGCTCACCGCATCCTTCAGCGAGGGCACGCCGTGCGCGAAGCGGGGCTCGAAGTCGCCGATCAGCTTGTACGGCCCCGAGGCGAGGGACACCTCGGGGATCGCGGCGGCCCGCTGCACGAGGGCGAAGCGCTCGTCGAGCTCGTAGAGGTCCGAGCGCACCAGCAGCAGATCGCTCGTGGCCTTCACGGGCAGGAAGCGGTCGCGGCCGACGACGATCGCGGTCGCGCCGTCGAACACCTCGATGGCGGCGCCCATCGCGGCCTCGATCTGGAACACCGGGGTCGAGGTCTTGTCCGCCGGGTCGACGGTCTTCTCGTTGCGGATCAGCGGCAGCCCCATCACGCCGTCGCGCTCCTTGAGGATCGCGTCGAGCTGCTCGAGGTCCCACCACAGGTTGTTCGTGTGGAAGAACGGATGGCGGTCCTCGTCGGTGAAGAAGTCCATCTGATCCGCCGGGGTCTGCGCGGTGTCGCGCAGGATCAGGCGCCCGTCGGCCTTGCGGATCGCCAGATGCCCGCCCTTGCGGTCGGCGATCGTGCGGCGGCACAGCTCGGCCGCGTAGGGGGCGCCGGTGGAGGCGAACCAGGCGGCGATCTCCGGGCTCGGGACGGTGCCGAGGTTGTCGGAGTTGGAGACGGAGGCGTACTTGAAGCCGGCGTCGAGGAGCTGCTGGAGCAGGCCCGAGGTCTGCAGGGCGGTGTAGATGTCGCCGTGCCCGGGCGGGCACCACTCGAGGTCGGGGTCGGCAGGGTGGTCCACCGGCGTCAGGTCGTCCTGGCGGAGCTTGGGCTCCTTGTTCTGCAGGAAGTCCAGCGGGAGGTCGCCGACGGGGAGGTCCTCGTAGCGGGCGAGGGCGGAGAGGGTGTCCTCGCGGGTGCGGAACGAGTTCATGAAGACCAGCGGGAGGCGGGCGCCGGTGGCGGCGCGCGCCGCGCGGACCTGCTCGACGATGATGTCGAGGAAGGTGCGGCCGTCGCGCACCGGCAGCAGCGACTTCGCCTGGTCCATGCCCATCGACGTGCCGAGGCCGCCGTTGAGGTCGATGACGACCAGCTTGTCGAAGGCCTCCTTCGCCTGCTGCGGATCGACCACGACGTCCTCGAGGCGGGGCGGATCGAGATAGGGCTCGATGGTCTCCTCGGGGATGGAGCCGGTGACCCCCTCCTCGAGCTGCTGGTAGTAGTGGGAGAACACGGCGATCGCCGTGGGCGCCACGCCCGCGTCCGCCATCTTCGCCTGGGCGGCCTGAAGTCCTTCGATGCTCATGCTCACAGCGTATCGGCTCCGTCACGTCCGCCCGTCCCCGGACCGCTGCGCGGGAACGCTCCGAACCAGTTCTGTACGAGCTCAGTACGAGCTCAGAACGGGCTCCCGCACGAGGAGCGCCCGGGCTCCCCTAGAATCGTCGACCATGAGCACAGTCCTGTCCGCGGTCGCCTGGCCGTACGCCAACGGTCCCCGCCACATCGGTCACGTCGCCGGCTTCGGCGTCCCCTCCGACGTCTTCTCGCGCTACATGCGCATGGCGGGCCACGACGTGCTCATGGTCTCGGGCACCGACGAGCACGGCACCCCGATCCTGGTCGAGGCCGACAAGGAGGGCGTGACCGCCCGCGAGCTCGCCGACCGCAACAACCGCATCATCGTCGAGGACCTGGTCGCGCTCGGACTGTCCTACGACCTGTTCACGCGCACGACGACCCGCAACCACTACCAGGTGGTGCAGGACATGTTCGTCGCCGTCCGCGACAACGGATACATGATCGAGCAGACCACCTCCGGGGCGATCTCCCCGTCGACCGGTCGCACCCTCCCGGACCGCTACATCGAGGGCACCTGCCCGATCTGCGGCACCCCGGGCGCCCGCGGCGACCAGTGCGACGCCTGCGGCAACCAGCTCGATCCCACCGACCTGATCGACCCTGTCTCGCGCATCAACGGCGAGACCCCGGAGTTCATCGAGACCACCCACTGGTTCCTGGACCTCCCGGCGCTCGCCGCGGAGCTGGGCCGCTGGCTCGACGAGCGCGAGGCGACGGGGCTGTGGCGCCCCAACGTCATCCGCTTCAGCCAGAACATCCTCAAGGACATCAAGCCCCGCGCGATGACCCGCGACATCGACTGGGGCATCCCGGTGCCGGGCTGGGAGGACCAGCCCACCAAGCGCCTGTACGTCTGGTTCGACGCCGTCATCGGCTACCTCTCGGCCTCGATCGAGTGGGCCCGCCGCTCGGGCGACGCCGAGGCCTGGCGGAAGTGGTGGAACGATCCCGAGGCCCTGACCTACTACTTCATGGGCAAGGACAACATCGTCTTCCACTCGCAGATCTGGCCGGCGGAGATGCTCGCCCAGAACGGCGAGGGCGACCGCGGCGGCGAGCCCGGGAAGTTCGGCGAGCTGAACCTGCCCACGGAGGTCGTCTCGAGCGAGTTCCTGACGATGGAGGGCAAGAAGTTCTCCTCCTCCAAGGGCATCGTGATCTACGTGCGCGACGTCCTCTCCCGCTACCAGCCCGATGCGCTGCGCTACTTCATCTCGGCGGCGGGCCCCGAGAACCAGGATGCGGACTTCACCTGGTCGGAGTTCGTCTCCCGCACCAACAACGAGCTGGTCGCCGGCTGGGGCAACCTCGTCAACCGCACCGCCGCGATGATCGCCAAGAACGTCGGCGAGATCCCCGCCGCGGGCGAGCTCGAGGACGTGGACCGCGCGCTGCTCGAGCAGATCGAGGCGGGCTTCGCCTCCGTCGGCTCGCTCATCGAGGCGCACCGTCAGCGCGCGGCGATCGGCGAGGCCATGCGCCTGGTCGGCGAGGCCAACCGCTACGTCTCGGAGACCGAGCCCTTCAAGCTGAAGTCCGAGGAGCAGCGCCCCCGCCTGCTGACGATCCTGCACGTCCTCGCGCAGGCCGTCACCGATCTGAACACGCTGCTCTCCCCGTTCCTGCCGTTCTCGGCCAACGCGGTGGAGAAGGCCCTCGGCGGAGATCTCGAGATCGCTCCCCTGCCGCAGCTGCAGGACGTCGACGATCTCGACGGCGGCCCCGGCTACCCGATCATCACGGGCGACTACACGGCCGTCCCGGCCTGGGCGCACCGCGAGGTCGGCGTCGGCCAGAAGGTCGCCAAGCCGTCCCCGATCTTCGCGAAGCTCGACCCGAGCATCGTCGAGGAGGAGCTGGAGCGCCTCTCCCCCGGCGAGTGAGCCCCGGGAACTGTGCAGAGGATCCCTCCTTGTTTACACTTCTTCCAGGAAACGTCAACAAGGAGGGATCGTCATGTCCGGGCCCGCAGCCCTGCCGATTCCCCCGCTCGACCATCGGGACGGCCGCTGGACCGTCCCCGACGACGGGCTGATCTCCCGCCGCGCACGCGCCGCCGGCACAGGTCCCTACCGGGCTGCGCTCCCCGCCAGGATCGCTGCACTCGACCTCGCGCTGCCCGGCGATCTCGCCGCCGACATCGCCGAGGCCGAGGCCGCGCTCGTGGCGCTGGATCGCGAGGCCGCAGCGACCCTGGCGCCCTCATCCATGCCGACGCTCGGACCGATGTCGGCGATCCTCCTGCGCACCGAGTCCGCCTCGTCCTCGCAGATCGAGGATCTCACCGTGGGTGCACGGCAGCTCGCGCTCGCGGAGCTGAAGGAGTCGACGAGCGCGAACGCCCGCCTGGTGATCGCGAACGTGCGCGCGATGGAGGCGGCGCTCGCCCTCGCCGAGCAGCTCGACCTCGCCGCGGTGCTGGACATGCACCGGGCCCTGCTGACCACGGACGCCGTGCACGGAGCCGATGCCGGTGCGCTCCGCGAGCAGCTGGTGTGGATCGGTCGCAGCGCACTCTCGCCCGTCGGCGCCGTGCACGTCGCCCCCGAGCCGCAGGACGTCCCGGCGGCGATGGAGGACCTCCTCGCATTCATCGCCCGCGACGATCTGCCGCCGCTGCTGCACGCCGCGATCGCCCATGCCCAGTTCGAGACGATCCATCCGTTCACGGACGGGAACGGGCGCACGGGCCGCGCCCTCGTCCACGCGATGCTGCATGGCAAGGGACTGCTGCGCACGCTCACGCCGCCGATCTCGGCGGGGCTGCTGAGGGAGCTGGACGCCTATACCGGGGCGCTGACCGTCTTCCGCGCCGGGGACGCCCGCCCGATCGTCGAGCAGTTCGCGCAGGCGGCGCGCTATGCCGCGGTGACCGGGGCCCGGCTGATCGCGGATCTCGCCGCGGAGCTCGAGGCCTCCCGCGAGCAGCTCGGCGCTCTGCGCCCGCAGGCCCTCGGCCGACGCCTGCTCCCGCAGCTGATCGGCCAGCCCGTCGTCGATGCGGCCTACGCCGCCCGGGCGCTGGACTGCGCGCCCTCCTCGGCGCTGCGGGCCATCGGACAGCTGGAGGCCGCCGGCGTGCTCGTCGAGCGCACCGGCGGCCTCCGCAACCGGGTCTGGCAGCATCCGGGGATCCTCGCGGTCCTGGATGCGTATGCGGCGGCGATCCGCCGCTGAGGGTCAGCCGCTGAGGGTCAGTGGCCCACCACCGCCGGGGCGCCCTCGTCCTCGTCGGCCGGCTTGCGCACGAACCAGGCGAGCACGACCGGCACCAGCGCGATGCACGCGCCCACCAGGAAGGCCGCGCGCGCCCCGGGGGCGCCGGCCGCGGAGGTGCTGAGCCCCTCGGCCTCGCCGGCGTGCAGCACCGATGAGTACAGGCCGATGAGGATGGCGACGCCCGCGGCACCGCCGACCTGCTGGAGGGTGTTCAGCGCCGCCGACCCGTGGGAGTACAGGTGCGGGCGCAGCGAGCCGAGCGCCGAGGAGAACAGCGGCGTGAAGGACATGGCGAGGCCGACGGACATGACGGCCTGCACGACCATCAGCAGCTCCCACGGGGTGCTCGCGCCGACGGTCGTGTAGAACCAGAGCGCGGCGGCGATCATCAGCGTGCCGGGCACGAGCAGGACGCGGGGACCGCGCGCGTCGTAGACGCGGCCCATGACGGGGCCGAGCACGCCCATCAGGATCGAGCCGGGCATCAGCACGATGCCGGACATGGTCGCCTCGAGCCCGGCGACGTCCTGCAGGTACAGGGGCAGCAGGGTGAGGGTGCCGAACATGGCCATGGCGAGGATCGCCATGATCAGCACGCCGATCGCGAAGGTCCGGGAGCCGAAGACCCGCAGGTCCAGGAGGGCGTCGTCGCGACGCTGGAGAGAGCGCTGGCGCAGGGCGAAGACGACCAGGAGCACGAGGCCCGCGGCGATCGCGATCGCCCCGGTGGTCTGGGCGCTGGTGCCGGGGATGACGGCGCCGCCGCCCTCGGCGGAGCCGAAGAGGCTGAGCCCGTAGACGGCGCCGCCGAAGCCGAGCGCCGAGAGGATCACCGAGAGCACGTCGAGGGGCGCCTCGGTGGTCTCGCCGAGGTTCGTCATCCACTTCGCGCCGAGCGCGAGGGAGACCAGCGCGATCGGCAGCACGATGCCGAACAGCCAGCGCCAGCCGAGGGAGTCGAGGACGAGACCGGCCATGGTCGGGCCGATCGCGGGGGCGAGCGAGATGACCAGGCCGACGCGGCCCATCATGCGGCCGCGCGAGCGGGCGGGCACGACGGTCATGATCGTGGTCATCAGCAGAGGCATCATCACGCCGGTGCCGCCGGCCTGGACGATGCGGCCCAGCAGCAGGATCGTGAAGCCGGGCGCGATCAGGCAGATCAGGGTGCCGAGGGTGAAGCAGGCCGAGGCGGCCAGGAACACCTGGCGGGTGGTGAAGCGCTGCAGCAGGAAGCCGGTGGTGGGGATCACCACCGCCATCGTGAGCATGAAGGCGCTGGTGAGCCACTGGCCGAGCTCCGGCGGGATCCCGAGCTCGACGTTCAGGTGCGGGATCGCGATGCCCATCGTGGTCTCGTTGAGGATCGCGACGAAGGCGGCCACCAGCAGCAGCCAGATCACGCGCATGGCGCGCGGGTCGATGTCGGGGGCCGGGGTCGACTCCGGGACGGACGTCGCCGTCGCGCCGTCGGTCGGGGTGTCGGTGCGGGTCATGGAACTCCTGCGGGAAGCCGCGCGGCAGCGCGGGCGGGGTGGGGAGGGCGGGGCGGTGCCCGGTCGAGCACGGTCGAGCACGGTCGAGCACGGTCGATCGCCGTCTGCTCGACCGACGGCGCAACGACGCCGCCCGGAACCTTATTCCCGGCCCGCCCGCGCGGTCGAGCGGTTTTCCCGCTCCGCATCCCGTTCGCCGCCCCGGGGCCCACCGAGACCGCCGAGGTCGTGGACCCGCAGCGCGACCGCCCACTCGGTCCCGGCGGCGCGGCCGCCGGCGGCGAGGGCGCCGGGGATGAGCTCCTCGGGCGCCGGATGGCCGGTCACGTGCTCGAGGTAGGCGGCGTGGCAGCGGAGGGAGGCGATGGCCGCGTCGACGTGGGTGCGGCCGACCGTCTTCGCGTGCGTCGGCGCGGCGGCCCCGGCGACGAGGGCTGCGCGGGTGCTCCACGGGACCAGACCCTCCTCCTCGAGGAGCTCCCGGAACACCCAGGGATTGGCGGCGTCGCGGGCTGCGTCGACGGCGGCGAGTCCCGCGGCGCGATGGTCGGCCTGGTTGAGCATGCCGTAGGCCTCCACGTCGAAGGTCGTCGTGAGCAGCAGGTCGGGGCGCACCTGACGGATGACGCGGGCGATGTCGCGGCGCAGCGGGAGGCCGTGCTCGAGCATCCCATCGGGGTGGTCCAGCATCCGCAGCTCGCTGACGCCGACCTGCCGGCAGGCGGCCTCCTGCTCCCGGGCGCGCAGCGGGGCGACGATCTCGGGGGCCTCGGCCATCCCGGCCTCGCCGCGGGTCAGCAGCAGGTAGGCGACCTCGACGCCGGCCTCGGTCCAGGCGGCGACGGCCGCAGAGGTCCCGTACTCCATGTCGTCGGGATGGGCGACGACGCACAGCACGCGGCGCACCTCGTGGTCGGGCAGGGGCGGGAGCGGGGCGGTCGTCGGCGTCGTCGTCGTCATGCTGCCAGCCTAGGCGCGGACCGGCGTGCGCTCGAGGATCGCGGCGACGGCCGCCCGGCCCGCCCGGTTGGCGCCGATGGTGGAGGCGCTGGGTCCGTAGCCGAGCAGGTGGATGCGCGGGTCCTCGGCGACGGCGGTGCCGTCCATGCGGATGCCGCCGGCGGGGCCGTGCAGGCGCAGCGCGCGCAGGTGCCGCAGCTCGTGGCGGAAGCCGGTGGCCCACAGGATCGCGTCGAGCGCCGTCACGGTGCCGTCGGCCTCGACGACGCCCTCCGGGACGATGCGGGGGAACATCGGGCGGCGGGCGAGGATCCCGCGACGGTCGGCCTTGCGCAGGGCCGGCGTCCAGGCCAGGCCCGTCGCCGAGACGACGCTGCGCACGGGCAGGCCGCGGGCGACGCGCTCGGCGACGCCGGCGACCGCCTCCCGTCCGAGCTCCGGCGTGAAGGGGCGGTCCGCGAAGACGGGCTCACGGCGCGTGTACCAGAAGATCTCGGCGACCTCGGCGAGCTCGAGGAGGAACCCGAGGGCGCTGATGCCGCCGCCGACGATGCCGATGCGCAGCCCGGCGAGGTCCTCGGCGGCGGTGTAGTCGACGGTCCGCAGCTGCCGTCCGCGGAAGCTGCGCGCCCCGGGGACCGCGGGCACGAAGGGGCGGGTCCAGGTGCCGGTGGCGTTCAGCAGCGTGCGGGTGCGGATCGGGGCGAGCTCCCGGCCGTCGGCGCCGATCGAGCGGACGATCAGCGGGCTGGTCCGGTCCCCCGGCTGCTCGTCGCGCACGTCGATCACGCGGACGGGACGCTCGACCCGCAGGTCCTCGAGCGCCTCGTAGGAGGCGAAGTAGGCGGGCAGGGCGAGGTTCGCCGGTGCCTCCTCGTCCACGGGGACGATCGGCATGCCGGGCAGCTCGGCGATGCCGTTCACGGTCGCCATGGTCAGGCTGTCCCAGCGGTGGCGCCACGCCCCGCCCGGTCCGGCCTCGGCGTCGAGCACGGCGATCGGTCCGACGCCGCGCCGGCGCAGATGATGGGCGGCGGAGAGACCCGCCTGGCCGGCGCCGACGACGAGCGCCTCGAGTTCCCGCATCTCCTCCATGTCCGGGGCAACCCCGGCGAGCGCCGCGGTGTTCCCCGAGGTGGCAGGAGTCGCAGGCGTTCAGCACGCGGGGACGGCCTCCGCGTTCTCAGAATGCTCAGAATGCTCAGCCAGGGCGGCGACGGCGGCGAGGCCGCGCTCGAGGTCGGCCCAGAGGTCCTCGAGCCCTTCGAGGCCGACGCTGAGGCGCACGGTGCCGGGGACGACGCCGCAGGCGAGGCGCTGCTCCTCCGTGAGATGCGAGTGGGTGGTGGCGCCGGGGTGGCACACCAGGGAGCGGACGTCGCCGATGTTCACGGCGATGGTCCACAGCGTCAGCGCGTTGGAGAAGGCCTCGGCGGCGGCCTCCCCGCCCTCGAGGTCGATCGAGAAGACGCCCGCGGTGCCGTGGGGGAAGTCGCGCGCGACCAGGTGGTGGTCGGGGCGGCCGGGGCGGTCGGGGTGGTTCACGCGCAGCACCCCGGGGGCCTCGGCGAGGCGGGCGGCGAGCGCGGAGGCGCTGGCGCTGATCGCGGGCATGCGCAGCGCGAGGGTCTCGATGCCGACGAGCACCTGCTGGGCGCTCGCGGCGGGGAGGGTGGCGCCGAAGTCGGTCATGTACTTGGCGCGGGCGTAGGCCAGGAGGCCGGAGCCGCCGCGCTCGTACTCGTCGGCGAAGGTCACGTGGAAACGGCGGTTCGGGCCGGTGATGCGGCTCCAGCGCTCGGGACATCGGCGCGGGTCGAAGCGGCCGGTGTCGACGATGAGCCCGGCGATGGTGGTGCCGTGGCCGGCGAGGTACTTGGTGGCGGAGTGGACGACGACGTCGGCGCCGTGGTCGCCGGGCCGGTACAGGACGGGGCTGGCGAGCGTGGAGTCGACGACGACGACGATCCCGGCCTCATGGGCGATCTCGCTGATGGCGTCGAGGTCGACGAGCTCGGCGCCGGGGTTCGCGATCGACTCGAGCAGGAAGACGCGGGTCTCCTCGCGCACCGCCTCGCGCCAGGCGTCGAGGTCCCAGGGGTCGACGACGGTGGTGGTCACCGAGAGGTCGGCGAGGGTGTCGTCGAGGAACTCGGTGGTGCCGCCGTAGAGGCGGGCGGAGGCGACGACGTGGGTGCCGGGCTCGAGCAGCGCGCACAGGGCGATGGTGGTCGCGGCCTGGCCGCTCGCGACGGCGATCGCGGCGATCCCGCCCTCGAGCGCGGTGATGCGGTCCTCGAGGATCGCGGTGGTGGGGTTCCCGGAGCGGGAGTAGGCGTAGCCCTCGGCCTTGCGCGCGAACAGGTCGCGCAGCGAGGCATGGTCGGGGTGCGCGTAGGCGCTGGTGGCATAGATCGGGGGCGCGACGGCCCCGTGGTCGCCGGCGGCGGCGTCCCAGCCGGCATGGATGGCAGCAGTGCTCACAGCGCTCACATCGTCCTCCCGTTTCCTCTGACGGGATCACTGTGCGCCGCCGCGGGGGCGGGGCGCGAGATGTGTGACGTCCTGTGACGGGATGCAGGTCAGAGCAGGCTCAGGCCCGCTCCCCCGCCTCCGTCCAGAGTCCGGAGCATCCGCGCCGGTGGGAGCCGACGAGGTGGGTGTCGACGATCCCGATGGCCTCCATGAGGGCGAACATCGTCGTAGGGCCGACGAAGCGGAATCCGCGGGCCTTGAGGTCCTTCGCGAGGGCGATGGACTCGGGGCTCGTCGTCGGGACGTCCTCCGCCCGGTGGGGCACCGGGGTGCGCGCGGGACGGTGGGACCAGACGAGGTCGGCGAGGGTCGTGCCGGGCCCCTCCTGCCCGCGCAGGGCGAGGGCCGCGCGGGCGTTGGAGACGGTCGCCTCGATCTTCCCGCGGTGGCGGATGATGCCGACGTCGCCGAGCAGGCGCTCGACGTCGGCGGCGTCGAAGGCGGTGACCGCCTCCACGTCGAAGCCGGCGAAGGCGCGCCGGAAGCCCTCGCGGCGGCGCAGGATCGTGGCCCAGCTGAGCCCCGACTGGAAGCCCTCGAGGGCGAGGCGCTCGAAGACGCCGCGCTCGTCGCGCACGGGCAGGCCCCACTCGGTGTCGTAGTAGTCCCGCAGGTCCTCGTGCTGGGACGCCCAGACGGGCCGTGCCAGGCCGTCCGGCCCCACGACGAGGCCGGTACCGCTCTCCGCCACGGTCACCGTGTCAGCCGTCGATCTGGCCGATGGGCTCGCGCTTCTCGGCCTGGAACTGGTCCTCGACGCGGCCGAGGGCCCAGTAGGCGGAGACCGAGATCGCGTCGCGCGGGATGGCGCGCTCGCCGACGAGCAGGCGGCGCAGCTGCTTGGTCAGCCCGCGCTCGGCGTGGCAGAAGACGCCGAGGCCGTCGGTCTCGGCGAGGTCGAGGGCACGGACCTCCTCGAGCAGCTGCTCGCGCTCCCCGATCACGTAGCGCAGCTCGACGCCTGCGGGGCGCTCGAGCTCGAGCGCGTCCTCGGCATGGTCGAGGTGGACCAGGGCGATGCCGCGCGCCTGCGGGTCCGCGACGGCGAGGTGCTCGAGGGAGGCGGCGATCGCGGGCAGCGCCGAGTGGTCGCCGATCAGCAGGTGGCGGGCGGTCTCGGCGAGCGGGGAGTAGCCGCCGCCGGCGCCCATCAGCGCGACGAGGTCGCCGGGCTGCGCCTCGTCGGCCCAGCGGGAGGCGACGCCGGCGCCGGCGCCGTCGGTCTCCCCGTGCAGCACGACGTCGATCTCGATCGCGGAGGCGGCGTCATCCCAGCGGCGCACCGTGTAGGTGCGGCGCACGGGCAGCGACTCGGGGGCGCTCTCGCGCAGGGCGTCGAGGTCGTAGGGCGGGTGCAGCCCGGTCGCGGGATCGGCGATCAGCAGCTTGACGTAGGCGTCGGTCTGCTGGTTGCGGTTCAGGTGCACGAAGCCCTCGCCGCCGAGGCGGAGGCGCAGCAGGCTCGGCGAGACGCGAGACTTGGAGATCACCTCGAGGACGGCCTGCGGCCGCGCGGGTCGGCGCTTCTCGGGGGACGGTGCGGTCGTGGCGACGGGTTCCATGCCTCCACCCTACGATATTACGCGCGTTGACCTTTGCGTATTGATCGGGAGGCGAGACGGCGGAAGGCAGGACGGTGGGCGGCCCGGCATAGGCTCGCCCTATGCCCGAGATCCCGGACTCCGTCGTCGTCGGCAGCGGCCCCAACGGGCTGGTCGCCGCCGTGACGCTCGCCCGCGCGGGCCGTGAGGTGCTCGTGCTGGAGGCCGAGAGCACGATCGGCGGCGGCGCGCGCACCGTCGATCTCGGCCTCGCGAGCGGGATCGTGCACGATCTCTGCTCGGCGGTGCATCCCCTCGCCGCGGCGAGCCCCGCCCTGGCCGGCCTCGACCTGGACCTGCGGGTGCCCGAGGCCTCCTTCGCGCATCCGCTGGACCGGGAGCCCGCGGCGATCGCCTGGCATGACCTCGAGCGCACCGCCGCGGGACTCGGCGCCGACGCGCGCGCCTGGCGACGCCTGATCGGCCCGCTCGCCGAGGAGGCCGACGCCGTCGTCGCCCTCGCGCTCTCGGACAAGCGCTCGGTCCCCCGCCCGCTGCGCTCGGGGCGGGGCCTGCGCACGGCGGCCCGCTTCAGCGCCTCCGTCGCGCTGCTGGGGACGCGCGCCGAGGACCTGCCGCTGCGGACCGAGCGCGCCCGGGCGCTGCTGACGGGGGCGGCCGCGCACGCGATCGGCCCGCTCCCCTCCCTCGGCGGCGCCGGGACCGCGCTGCTTCTCACGACGCTCGCCCATGCCGGCGGCTGGCCGGTCCCCGTCGGCGGCTCGCAGGCGATCGTCGACGCGCTGGTCGCCGACCTGCGCCGGCACGGCGGCCGGATCGCGACCGGGCACCGGGTGCGCTCGTGGCGGGACGTGCCGCCCGCGCGCACCGTCCTGCTCGACACCCCGGCGCGCGCCGCCGCGGACATCCTCGGCGCGCGACTTCCCCGCGGCCGTGAGCGGGCCCTGCGCCGCTTCCCTCCCGGGCCGGGCGCCGCGAAGGTCGACTTCGTGCTCGCGGGGCCGGTGCCGTGGCGGGATCCCGAGGTCGGCCGCGCCGGCACCCAGCACCTCGGCGGGACCCGCGCGGAGATGGCGCGGGCGGAGGCCGCGGTCGTCGCCGGGCGGATGCCCGAGCGGCCCGTCGTGCTCGTCTCGGATCCGTCGGTCGCGGACCCGACGCGGATCGTCGGGGGCCTGCGTCCGCTGTGGAGCTACGCCCATGTCCCGTACGACCATCCGGGCGATCCGGTCGAGGTCGTGACCGCGCAGATCGAGCGCTTCGCCCCGGGCTTCCGCGATCTGGTGGTCGCCGCCCGCGGGGTCCCGGCCGCGCGGATGCACGAGCACAACCCCTCGCTCGTCGGCGGGGACATCGCGGCGGGCACCGCGAGCCTCGCCAGGATGCTGGCCCGGCCGTCGGCCGCCCCGGATCCGACGCTGCTCGCGGACGACGGCACCACCCGCTGGATCCTGTGCTCGGCGGCGACGCCGCCCGGTCCCGGCGTGCACGGGATGAGCGGGCTCCACGCCGCCCGTCGCGCGCTCGACTTCTCACACGGCACGGACCCGTCGTTGCCCTGAGCGCCGGGCCGACGGAGAATCTCATCCCGTGAATTCCTCCGAGACACCCGAGAGCCCTGAGAGCTCCACGACCCCGCTCGACGCGAGCGACCCCGCCGCCCGGACGTTCCTCGGCCAGCCCCGGCCGCTCGCGAACCTCTTCAGCGTGGAGATGTGGGAGCGCTTCAGCTTCTACGGGATGCAGGGCATCCTCGCCATCTACATGTACTTCTCCGCCACGCAGGGCGGGCTCGGCCTCGACGAGACCGTCGCGGCGGGCATCGTCGGCGCCTACGGCGGCTCGGTGTACATCTTCTCGATCGTCGGCGCGCTCGTCGGCGACCGCCTGCTCGGCCCCGAGAAGACCATGTTCTCCTCGGCGATCCTCATCATGCTCGGCCACCTCGCCCTCGCGCTCGTGCCGGGGGTGCCCGGGCTGGTCCTCGGCCTGCTGCTCGTGGCCGTCGGCTCGGGCGGCCTGAAGGCGACCTCGGCGACGCTCGTCGGCGACCTCTACTCCGTCGACGATCCGCGCCGCGACGCCGGCTTCTCGATCTACTACATGGGCGTGAACATCGGCGGCCTGCTGGGCCCGCTCGTCACGGGCCTCGCGCAGAAGACCTGGGGCTTCCACCTCGGCTTCGGCCTCGCCGCGATCGGCATGGCCATCGGCCTGACCCAGTACGCGCTGACCCGCCGCTCGCTGCCGGCGACCGTGCACCGGGTGCCCGATCCGCTGCCGCGCCGCGCCTACCCGGTCTGGGCCGGGGCCGCCCTCGCCGCGATCGCGCTGATCCTCGTGCTCGTGCTCACCGGGGTCGTGAACCCCGGGAACCTCGCCGACGTCGTCGCGGGCCTCGCGATCGTCGCCGCGGTGGTGATCTTCGCGCTGCTGCTGACCTCGAAGAAGGTCGACTCCGACGAGCGCTCCCGCGTCCTCGCCTTCATCCCGCTGTTCATCGGCGTCGCCGCGTTCTTCGCCCTGTTCCAGCAGCAGTTCACCGTCATCACGCTCTACTCGGACGCCCGACTCAACCGCGACCTCATGGGCTGGGAGATGCCGATCTCCTGGGTGCAGTCGTTCAACCCGTTCTTCATCATCGTGCTGGCGCCCGTCTTCGCGGCCCTCTGGACGAAGCTCGGCACCCGCAACCCCGCCACCCCGGTGAAGTTCTCCTTCGGCATCATGCTGATCGGCCTCGCCTTCCTGCTGTTCCTGCCGATGGCGTCGGTGGCGAGCGTGCCGGTGCTGTGGATCGCCCTGATCATGCTGGTGGCTACCCTCGGCGAGCTGTCGCTCTCCCCCGTCGGGCTGTCCCTCGCCACGAAGCTCGCGCCCCGCGCCTACCCGGTGCTCATGATGGCGCTGTTCTACCTGGCCACCGCCCTCGGCACGGCGCTCTCCGGCTCCCTCGCGCAGTTCTACTCGGCCGATGCGGAGGTCGCCTACTTCGGCGTCCTGGGCGCGGTCACGATCGGGATCGGCCTGGTCATGCTCGCGATCGCGAAGCCCGTCGGACGGGCCATGCGCGGCGTGCGCTGATCGTCCCGGGCCCGCAGGCTCAGACGGCGTCCTCGCACGCCCGCCGCAGGTGAGCGTCCTCCGACGGCGGCACCAGATCGCGGTCGCGCAGGATCGTCAGCGGCGCCCGGTCCGGGTCCGCGCAGACCTCCTCGAAGGAGATCCCCTCCTCCTCGAGCGAGTCCGGGTACTCGACCTGCAGGACCGCGTCCCCGTAGACGTCGGTGTAGTCGGCGCACTCCCGATAGGCGCCGCACTCCTCGACGACGGCGAGGTCGAAGCCGAGCTCCTCGCGGGCCCGTTCGGAGACCTCCGGGGTGTTCTTCTGCGCGATCGCGAGGCCCTCGGCGTGCGCGCGCTCGACGTAGGCGCCGGCGAGCGCGAGCGCGTCCTCCTCGTCGATGCCGTCGATGCGGGTGAAGGTGTCGAGGTTGTCGATCTCGACGGCGTCGTAGCCGTCCTCGGCGCAGGTCGAGATCACCGGGCCGATGCGGTCGAGGATCTGCGCGCGGGACTCCTCGGTCGCGGGGTCGAGGATCTGCTCGTCGGGCCAGTCGGGGTCGATGACGGGCTCGCCGTCGGCGTCGCGGAGGATCGCGTCGGGGGCGTCCGCCCAGAGGTCCTCCTCGCCGGGCTGGGTCTGGAAGCCGTTGACGTAGCAGATCGAGTAGGCGCCCTCGAGGGGCGGGTCGCCGGCGTCGCGGACGACGACGGCGAGGTCCTCCCCGACCGCCTCCGGATCGGCGGCCCCGCCGAGCTGGTAGTCGAAGCCGCCGCCCGACGGCAGCGAGGAGAGGGCGGGAGCGGGGCTCGCCGCGCAGGACGAGGCGATCAGGCAGAGCAGCGCGGGGACGACGAGGAGGGACGGGCCGGGGAGCACGGAGCGCAGTCGGGACACGCCCCCATCCTCCCCCGCCGGGGAGCGAGACGCGCATCACATCGGGCGCTACGCTTCGGAAGCATGAAGAAGCTCATCAACTCCCCCGACGACGTGGTCGTCGACGCGCTGCGCGGCATGGCCGTCGCCCATCCCGAGGAGCTCGACGTCGACGTCGAGAACCGGATCGTCTACCGCGCCGTCCCGAAGGACCGGGGGAAGGTCGCGATCGTCTCCGGCGGGGGCTCCGGGCATGAGCCGCTGCACGGCGGCTTCGTCGGCCTCGGCATGCTGGACGCCGCCTGCGCCGGGGAGGTCTTCACCTCCCCCGTGCCCGATCAGATCCTCGCGGCGACCACCGCCGTGGATCGCGGCGCCGGGGTCCTGCACGTGGTGAAGAACTACACCGGCGATGTCATGAACTTCGAGATGGCGGCGGAGCTCGCCGCCGCCGAGTCCGACATCGAGGTGACCGCCGTGGTCACGCACGACGACGTCGCCGTGGAGGACTCCTCCTATACGGCGGGCCGGCGCGGCGTGGGCGTGACCGTGCTGCTGGAGAAGATCGCCGGGGCCGCGGCCGAGGAGGGCCTGGACCTCACGGAGGTCACGGAGATCGCCTCCCGCGTGTCCTCCTACGGCCGGTCGATGGGCATGGCGCTGACCAGCTGCACGGTGCCCGCCAACGGGAAGCCGTCCTTCGATCTGCCGGAGGACGAGATGGAGATCGGCATCGGCATCCACGGGGAGCCGGGCCGCCACCGGGAGAAGATCGCCCCGGCCTCCGAGATCGCCCGCAGCCTGGTCGAGCCGATCCTCGAGGAGCTCCCGGGCGAGGGCCCGGTGCTGTGCTTCCTCAACGGCATGGGCGCAACCCCGCTGATCGAGCTGTACGTCATGCAGGCGGAGGTCTCGCGCCTGCTGGACGCGGCGGGCGTGCAGCAGACGCGCACGCTCGTCGGCGACTACATCACGAGCCTGGACATGGCGGGCTGCTCGCTGACGCTGCTGCGTCTGGACGAGGAGCTCACGCGCTTCTGGGACGCCCCGGTGCGCACGCCGGGACTGCGACGCGGGATCTGAGGGAGCAGAGGGAGCAGAGATGGACAGCACCAGCAGCAGCAGCACCACCACGATCACCGTCGACGACCTGCGCGCCTGGCTGCGGCGCAGCGCCGAGCTGATCGAGCAGGAGGCCGCGCATTTGACCGAGCTCGACGCCGCCATCGGCGACGCCGATCACGGCGCGAACATGGCGCGCGGCTTCCGGGCCGTGCTCGAGGTCCTCGACGACGAGAGCCTGAGAACCGTCGACGCCCTCCTGAAGAAGGTCGGGATGACGCTGGTCTCGCGCGTCGGCGGCGCCTCCGGTCCGCTGTACGGCACGTTCTTCCTGCGCCTGGGGACCGCCGCCCCGGGCGCCGAGGAGCTCGACGCCGCGGCCTTCGCCGACGCCGTCGCCGCGGGCATCGAGGGCATCGCGCAGCGGGGCCGCGCCGAGCAGGGCGAGAAGACGATGCTGGACGCGTGGTATCCGGCCCTCGCCGCGCTGCGCGAGGGCGGCGTCGCCGCGGCCGCCCGGGCCGCCGAGGAGGGGCGCGATGCCGCGATCGGCCTCCAGGCCACGAAGGGACGCGCCTCCTACCTGGGCGAGCGCTCGATCGGGCATGTCGACCCGGGATCGGAGTCGACGGTCCTGCTGTGGCGGGCCGCCGCGGAGACCCTCGGGGGTGCGGCATGACCGGGATCGTCGTCGTCTCGCATTCGCGGCCGCTCGCGGAGGCCGCGGTCGCGCTCGCCGCGCAGATGCTCGGCGGGGACGGCGGGCCGCGGCTCGAGGTCGCGGCGGGGCTGTCGGAGACGGAGCTGGGCACCGATGCGCTCGCGATCCAGGAGGCGATCGAGCGGGCGGCCGACGCGCAGGGCGTGCTGGTGCTGATGGATCTGGGCAGCGCGCTGATGTCCGCGGAGATGGCGCTCGAGATGCTCGATCCGGAGCTCGCGGGCCGGGTCCGCCTGAGCCCGGCGCCGCTCGTGGAGGGGCTCGTCGGGGCGGCCGCGGTCGCCGCCGGCGGCGCCGACCTCGAGCGGGTCGCCGCGGAGGCCGAGATCGCGGTCGAGGCGAAGCGGGCCCATCTGGCGACCCTCAGGCGGGACTGACCTCGCCTCCGCGGTCGGTCGACGCACGCGCGACGAGCTCGACGGGCACCACCGCGGCGGTGCGGACGCCCGCCGCGGCCTGCTTGTCGAGCACGTCGACGAGCTCGGCGGCGATCCGGTCGAAGTCCTGGCGGATCGTGGTCAGCGCCAGCTCGTCCGCCGGGTCGGCCGGGGAGTCGTCGAAGCCGCCGACGAGCACGTCGCCGGGCACCGTGCGGCCGCTCTCCCGGACGGCGGCGATGACGCCGCGGGCCATGCGGTCGTTGCCCGCGAAGATCCCGTCGATCTCCGGGTGCTCGGCGAGGAGCTCGGCGGCGAGGCGGCGTCCGCTCTCGCGGGAGTAGTCGCCGTGGCGCACGGCGACGAGCTCGGCGTCCCTGCCCGCCTCCTCGATCGCGGCGCCGAAGGACTGCGGGCGCAGCAGCCCGCCGGGAGTGTGCGCGGGGCCCGCGATGACGGCGAGGTGGCGGGCGCCGCGGGCGAGCAGATGCTCGGCCATGGCGCGTCCGCCGGCGGAGTCGTCGGCCGCGACATAGGAGACGCGGTCGTCGATCCCCGCGGGCGCGCCGATGTTCACCAGCGGGATCCCCGCGTCGAGGATGCGTTCGACGAGCCGGTGCTCGGGCTGCGCGGAGGCGGTGACGGCCCCGTCGACGCTGCTGGTGCGCAGGAACGCCTCGGCGCGGTCGGCCCCGGAGGAGTCCCCTGCGAGCAGCAGCACGAGGGTGCGGTCGCGGGCGGCGAGGGCCTCGCCGACCTTCTCCACGAGGGCCTCGAAGTTCGGGTCCTCGAAGAAGCGGGCCGGGCTCTCGTCGATCACGAAGGCGACGGTGCCGGTGCGGCCCGTGCGCAGGGAGCGGGCGGTGGAGCTGGCGACGTAGCCGGTCTCGCGGATCGCCCGGGCGACGGCGCGGGAGGACTCGGGCGAGACCCAGCGACCGCCGTTGAGGTACCGGGAGACGGTGCCGGTGGAGACGCCGGCCCGCTGCGCGACCTCGGAGATGGTGGGCCGCTTGCCCGCTCGTGCTGCCATCGCTGTCCTCCTCGGTCCGCGACCGCGTCCGCGGCCCGTCCCCAGTATGGACGAGCCGCGGAGGCGATCAGCCCTTGACCGCGCCGCCGGTCAGGTCGCTCTGCCAGTACCGCTGCAGCAGCAGGAACAGGGCGATCAGCGGGAGGATCGCGACGAGCGCGCCGGTGATGACGGTCGTGTACATCGCCGGCTGCGAGGCGCCCTGGTTCATGAGCGTCGACAGGCCCACGGTGATGGGGAACAGCCGATCGTCGCCGAGCATGATGTACGGGAGCATGTAGTTGTTCCAGATCCCGACGAACTGGAACAGGAACACGGTGACCAGGCCCGGCATCATCATCGGCACCGCGAAGCGGGTGAAGATGCGGATCTCCCCGGCGCCGTCGGTGCGGGCCGCCTCGACCATCTCCCGCGGCACCGAGGCCCCGGCGTAGATGCGGGCGAGATAGATGCCGTAGGGGTTCAGGATGCTCGGCAGCAGCACCGCCCAGTACGTGTTGGCGAGGCCCGCCTGCGCGAAGAGCAGGTACTGCGGGACCGCGAGGATCACCGAGGGCAGCAGCACGCCGGCGAGGATCGCGTTGAAGAACAGCCGCTTGCCGCGGAAGTCGAACAGCGCGAGGCCGTAGCCCGCGGCGGCGGACACGACCGTGGAGAGCACGGCGCCGCCGACGGCGTACAGGACGGTGTTCAGCCCCCAGCGGAGGTAGAGCCCGTCGCGGTAGGCGAAGAGGTCCCCGATGTTCTCCAGCAGGTGCGAGGACGGGGCGAGGGTGAAGGTGCTGAACAGCTCGTCGGCGCTCTTGGAGGCGGCGATCAGCACCCACACCACCGGCAGCAGGCAGTACAGGGCGCCGAGCACGAGGACGCCGGTGGCGAGGACGGACGGCTTCTCGGCGCCGACGGCGCGGGCGGGGGTCGTGGTGGTCATGGGGCTCAGCGCTCTTCCTGGGCGAAGGCCTGCCCGCGCACGAGGCGCAGGAAGCCGAAGGAGATGACGAAGGTCGCCAGCGCCACCAGCACGGAGCCGGCCGAGGCGGTGTGGATGTCGTTCTCGATGAACGCGTCGCGGTATATCCGCATGAGCGGCGACCAGGTCGTGGAGATGGAGTTGGTCAGGGGCTTCAGGAGCATGGGCTCGGCGAACACCTGCAGCGTCGCGATGATCGAGAACACGCAGGTCATGATCAGCGAGGGCAGGATCATGGGGATCTTGACCCGCAGGGCCGTCTGCAGCTCGCCGCAGCCGTCGAGGGTCGCGGCCTCGTACAGCTCGCCGGGCACGGAGCGCAGCGAGGTGTAGAGCACGACCATGTTGAAGCCGGTCCCGCCCCAGATGCCGATGTTGGCGATCGCCAGCAGCACCAGCTGCGGGGAGAGCACATCGGGCAGGCTGCCGCCGAGGGCGTCGGCGACATAGTGGAAGGGGCTCGTGCCGGGGAGGTAGAGGAAGCCCCACAGCAGCGAGGAGATCACCGCCGGCACCGCATAGGGCAGGAAGATGGAGATCCGGGCGATGCGGCGGAGGCGGGCGCGCCTCGAGTCCAGCAGCAGCGCGAACAGCAGCGCGAGGCCGAGCATCGTGGGCACGAGCACGAGCCCGTAGACGAGCACCCGTCCGGCGCTGGCGAGGAACTCGCTGTCGGCGAGCACGGCGGCGTAGTTCTGCAGCCCCGCCCAGGCGGGGACGCGCCCGCCCTCGCCGAGGCCGAGGCCGACGACCTCCTCGCGCCGCAGGCTCGTCCAGAGCGCGTAGAGGATCGGGATCGCGAGGAACAGGACGAAGCAGATCGCGGCGGGCGCGATGAAGAGATAGCCGAAGCGGTCGGTGCGTCGGCGGAGCGATGTCGTGGGTGCGGTCCTGGTGCTCATGCGAGCTGGTACCCCTGGCTCTCGAGGTCGGCGACGGTGCCGGCGTGGACGGTGGTGACGGCCTCGGCGAAGGCGGCGGCGGTGCCCGTCCGGGCGGCCACGGCGAAGGCGTCGTTGAACAGCGAGTAGGCGACGTTCACATTGGGTCCGAAGACGAAGGGCTGCACGCCCTCGGCGTTGCGGGCGGACAGCTCGTAGAAGTCCGGCTGCTCGGCGAAGAAGGCGGGCGGCTCGGCGAGCGCGGCGGGCGCGGCGACGAGGTCGGCGGGGAACACCCCGGACTCGCGCACGAGGGCGAGGACGCCCTCGTCGCTGGTGTTCATCCATTCGGCGAAGCGGACGGCCTCGGCCTGGTGGGCTCCGCCGATGACGGCGGCGGTGGTGGACCCGCCCCAGTTGCCGGTCGCGTTCGCGCCGGCCTCCCACTGCGGGATCGGGGCCATGCGCCAGTTCCCGGCGGTGGATCCGGCGTTGCCCTCGAGCACGCCCGGCGCCCAGGCCGCCGAGACCCAGCCGACCTGGGTGCCGGCGTTCAGCGCGGCGTTCCACTGCGGCGTGTACATGGGGTCGACGGACAGCACGCCCTCCTCGACGAGGCCGCCCCAGAGCGCGGCGACCCGCTGCGTGGGCTCGGCGTCGATGTCGACCCTCCAGCGCTCGCCGTCGATGCCCCACCAGGAGGCGCCGGCCTGCTGGGCGAGGCCGACGAACAGGCCGGGGTCGGTCGAGGAGAAGGTGCCGAGGTACATCGAGGGATCGGCCGCGTGGATCGCGCGGGCGCAGTCGGCGTAGTCGTCCCAGGTCTCGGGGGCGGACAGGCCGAGGTCGTCGAAGACGTCGGCGCGGTAGTAGAACTGCAGCGGCCCGGTGTCCTGAGGGACGGCGTAGACGCCGTCGGCGATCGAGACGGCGGACCAGATGCCCTCGGAGAAGCGACCCTCGGTCGCGGGGTCGAGGTCGCCGGAGATGTCGGCGATCGCGTTCGCCGCGACCAGCGAGGTGAGGGCCTGGTACTCGGCCTGGACCAGATCGGGGGCGCCGTTGCCGGCGCGCACGGCGGTCAGCAGCTTGGTGACCGCGGCATCGCCCGCATCCTGCCGGGAGACGAGGACCTGGACGTCGGGGTTCTGCGCGTTCCAGAGCGCGACGACCTCCTCGATGCCCGGGGCCCAGGTCCAGAAGGTCAGCGCGGTCCCGTCGGGGCTCGCACCGCCGCTGCCGCTGCCGCAGCCGGCGAGGGCGGCCGCGGCCAGCCCGGCTCCTGCTCCGGCGAGGAGCCGGCGCCGCGTGGGATGTCCGGCACTCGTCATGAACGCCTCCTTGCGTCGTGACCGCCCGGGGCTCGGACGGTGCTCCGCGGAACTGTAGAACTGTGATCGTTTCCAGTCAAGACCCGACGCCCCAACCCCGAGACCGAACGGGCTCCCTCATGGAGCCGGTTGCAACTTCCGCGCTCGCATGCCACAGTTCCGCATCATGAACCGTGATCGTTTCCAGGCATCGTCGCCCCTCGGGTCCGCGACCGACCCCCGCCCCGACTGGCCCCTCGGCGTCGAGGGGCTCGTCCACGGCGGCGACTACAACCCCGAGCAGTGGCCCCGCGAGACCTGGGCCGAGGACGCCCGCCTCATGCAGGAGGCCGGCGTGAACCTCGTCAGCATCGGGATGTTCTCGTGGGCGAGCCTCGAGCCGCGCCGCGGCGAGTTCCGCTGGGAGTGGCTGGACGAGGTCGTCGAGACGCTCCACGCGCACGGGATCCGCATCGACCTGGGCACTCCCACTGCCGCTCCCCCGGCCTGGTTCTTCCGCGAGCACCCGGAGGCGCGCGTCGTCGACCGCGCAGGGAACGCCCTCGGACCGGGCTCGCGCGGCATGGCCTGCCCGTCGGCCCCCGCCTACCGGGAGGCCGCCACCGGCATCGCCCGCCGTCTCGCGGAGCGCTACGGCGACCATCCGGCGCTGGCCCTGTGGCATGTGCACAACGAGTACGGCGCGCCCGTCGGCGAGAGCTTCTCGCCCTTCGCGCAGGAGGCCTTCCGCGCCTGGGCTCTGGCCCGCCACGGCGGGCTCGAGGGTGTCAACGAGGCCTGGGGCACGCGCTTCTGGGGCCAGGTCTTCGGCGAGGAGGCGGACATCCATGCACCGCTGCCGACGCCGTCGATGCAGAACCCCTCGCTCGAGCTGGACTGGCGGCGCTTCAGCTCCGAGCAGATCCTCGAGTGCTTCCGCGCCGAGCGCGACGTGCTGCGGGAGATCGCCCCGCACGTGCCCGTCACGACCAACGTCATGGCGCACACCTGCCCGAACATCGACCTGTGGCGCTGGGCCGACGAGGTCGACGTCGTCGCCAACGACCACTACCTGATCGCGGCCGACGCCCGGAACTTCGTCGAGCTCGCACTGGACGCCGATCTCACCCGATCCCTCGCCGGCGGCCGCCCGTGGATGCTCATGGAGCATGCGCCCTCGGGCGTGAACTGGCAGGGCCGCAATGTCGCCAAGCGGCCCGGCGAGATGGCCCGCAGCGCGCTCTCGCACGTCGGCCGCGGCGCCGACGCCGTGATGTTCTTCCAGTGGCGCGCCTCCCGCAAGGGCGCCGAGAAGTTCCACTCGGCGATGGTCCCCCACGCCGGCACCGGCAGCCGGATCTGGAAGGAGATCGTCGCCCTCGGCGGCACCCTGCAGGATCTCGCCGCGCTGCGCGGATCCCGCGTGCGCTCCGAGGTCGCGATCCTGTGGGACTGGGAGTCGCACTGGGCGCAGGACCTCCCCTGGCGGCCGGCCGACGACTTCAGCCACCGCGCGCAGATCCAGACCTGGTACGAGCGGCTCTGGCGGGACCATGTGAGCGTCGACTTCGCGCACCCCGAGAGCGACCTGTCCGACTACCGGCTCGTCCTCGCCCCCGCCTCGTACCTGCTGACCGATGCGGCGGCCGCGAACCTCGACGCCTACGCCCGCGGCGGCGGACAGCTGGTCGTCGGCCCCTTCTCGGGCGTCGTGGACGCCGAGGACGGCGTGCGCGCCGGCGGGCTCAACGCCGCCCTCGCCGGGGTGCTCGGCGCCGAGGTCCACGAGTTCTGCCCGCTGCGCGCGGGCGACACGGCCGTCGCCGACCTGGACGGCGCGCCCCTCACCGCCCGGATCTGGACCGAGGACGTGCGGGCGACGAGCGCCGAGGTCCTCGCCCGCTTCGCCGACGGCCCGGTCGCCGGCGGCGCGGCCCTGACCCGCCACGACGTCGGCGCCGGCACAGCCTGGTACGTCGCCGCCGATCTCGACGTCGAGGATCTCGCCCCCGTCCTCGCGGGCCCCCTCGCTTCGGCCGGCATCACGATCCGCGACCTCCCCGCGGACGTCGAGCTGCTCGAGCGCGTCGGCGAGGACGGCACCCGCTTCCTGATCGCCATCAACCACACGGCCGAGGACGCCTCCCTCCGGATCGACGACGGCACGTCCCTCGACGTCCCCGCCGGCGCCGTCCGCACGCTCCGCATCCCCGCCTGATCATCCCCGGGGCGGAGTCGAGCGACACATCGGCTCCGCCCCGAGCCCGATGCCCCACCGCCGCTGCTCGCGGAAGGATGCTCCTGTGCCGCAGGGAGCGGCCGGGACGCACCGAGGAGCGGGCGATGAGCAGTGACGGGACAGGATTCCTGGAGAAGGTCCGGGCGGAGGAGCTGCCGACGAGGCTGCGCTGGGGCGCGCCGGAGTGGGTGGCTCTGGCCTCGGTCCCGGCGATCTTCCTCGGCGGCTGGCTGAGCTCGCTCGTCACCGACGACGTCGGCGTCCGCGCCGTCGCCGACACCCTCCTGCGGGTGGTCGTCTTCGTCGCCGTCGTGGTCCTGAACCGCGAGCGGCTGGGTCGGCATTGGACGGCGTTCTGGCGGGCCCCGGTGCGCAGCCTCGCGATCGTCCTCGCCGGCATGATCCTCATCCAGGTCGTCATCAGCGTGCTGGGCTCGCTGCTGCGCGGCGCCACCGGCTACAGCGCCTCCGGCGCGGCATCGTCGGACGCGAGCGCGTCCGTCGCCTTCGCGGTCCTGCTGATCGCATCCTTCGGGCCGACGGTGACGGCGCTGATCGAGGACTTCGCCTTCCGCCACACGCTGATGATGACCTTCCCGGCATGGAACCGGTGGTGGACGGCCGCCCTGCTGGTGATCGTCAACGCGCTGCTCTTCGGTGCGGTCCACTACAACAACTTCGGCGGGCATCTGGTGCTGACCCTCAGCTACGCGGGCGCCGGACTGCTGATGAACCTGACCTATCTGTGGACGCGGAACATCTGGCATGTGCTGCTCATGCACGGCCTGAACAACCTCATCCTCGGCGGTCCGATCGTCGTGATCCTCGCC
This sequence comes from Brachybacterium netajii (SeqCode), assembly GCF_054114245.1. NCBI lineage: Bacteria > Bacillati > Actinomycetota > Actinomycetes > Micrococcales > Dermabacteraceae > Brachybacterium > Brachybacterium netajii (SeqCode). The sequence goes on from NZ_JBSYXB010000002.1 coordinate 463,498, forward strand.
CAGGCGCTCGGTGCCGCCGTCGGCTGAGAATCGGGGACGACCTCTCGGTGGCCGCAGGAGGTCCGTCGACTGAATTCCGGTCTCCGCCGTCCAACACGACGGGAAATCGTTCGCCCTCCGCAATCCGCGAACGGCATACTGAACCACGGAGCGCATCCCGGATATCCGAGGAGGTGTCGGCGATGGCTCAGGTCAGAGTGTTCAACAAGGGCTACGACGTGGACACCGGCATCGGCGAGATGCTGCACACCACGAGCGTGCGCCACGCCTTCGGGATGATCCGCCGCGGCGTCGCGGTCCCGGTCGAGCTCGCCTTCCTCGAGGATCGCATCGTCCCCACCGTCCTCGAGCTGACCCGCGAGCTGAGCGGTGCCTGGGTCGAGGGCATCGGCTCCCGCTCGATCGGCTTCTCCTACCGCGCGGTCCATGAGCGCGACGGCTGGACCTGCACCTACTGCGGCCGCGGGGTCTCGAAGACTCCGCCGCGCGATGCGCTGCTGGCGACCGTCGACCACGTGCTGCCGTCCTCCCGCGGGGGCGAGTCCTCATGGCTGAACCTCGTGTGCGCGTGCAAGGAGTGCAACAACCGCAAGGCCGATCGGACCCCCGAGGAGGCCGGGATGCCGCTGCGGCACGCGCCCTTCGACCCGACCCGACGCGCCGAGTTCTCGCGCGGGGCTCGCGTTCGGCGCATCCACCCCCTAGTCTGGCCCGACCGCACATCGGCGTGACGGGACTCACGTCCCTTCGCGTGTGCGCATCGTCGATACGAAACGACGATCCTCTGTCCGACCAGCACGAAGGAGACGATGATGTCCTCTTCCACCCCTCCCGGCCTGCAGGTGAGCCGGCGCGGCCTGCTGCGAGCAGGCCCGCTCCTCGCCACCGCGGGCCTCGCCGGCTGCAGCGGCTCGGGCCGACGCCCGGTGACCTTCTACCAGTCCAAGCGCGAGGCCATCCAGTACTTCGCGGGCCTGCTCACCGACTTCGACGCCCAGCACTCCGACCTCCGCGTCATCCACGACATCTCGACGAACCTCTCGGCGAGCTTCGTCCGGCAGAACCCGCCGGACCTCGCCTGCCAGAACTACAACCTGGAGATGGCCCGCTTCATGGAGCGCGGAGCGCTGAGCGATCTCGCCGACATGCCCGAGGCGGCGCTCATCCGCGAGGACGTCCAGGACCTCGCCGACTGGTATCCGACCTATGAGGGTCGCACGAGCGTCATCCCCTTCTCCGTCGCCGGCGCCGCCGTCATCTACAACCGCACGATCTTCGCCGAGCACGATCTCGAGGTCCCCACGACCTGGAGCGACTTCCTCGACGTGTGCCAGACCCTGCAGGACGCGGGCGTCACCCCGATCTACGGCACCTTCGCCGACGCCTGGACCGTCAACCAGGGCATGTTCGACTACACCGTCGGCGGGATGATCGACGTGCGGTCGTTCTACGACACGATGAACGAGATCGGCGAGGACGTCGGCCCGGACTCCGAGGTCTCCTTCCAGAGCACGATGCTCGAGCCGATCCGGCGGATGCTCGAGCTGCTCCCCTTCCACCAGGACGACGCCTCCTCCCGCTCCTACGGCGACGGCAACACCGCCATGGCGCGCGGCGAGGCGGCGATGCTCTTCCAGGGACCGTGGGCGCTGGCCGAGGTCGAGAAGACCGGGTCCGACGTCGACCTGTCGACCTTCGCGCTGCCCGCCACCGAGGATCCCGACGAGCGGAAGATCCGCGTGAACATCGACCTCTCGCTGTGGATCCCCGAGGCCGCGGACCAGCAGGAGGGCGCCCGCGAGCTGCTCTCGTACTTCATGACCCCCGAGGTGCAGAACCCGTACAACGAGGCGCTGCTCGCCCTCGGCACCACGAAGGACGCCCCGCCCGCGACCGATGAGCGGATCGCCCCCATGCAGGAGTTCTACGACGCCGGGATGATCACCTGCGGTCCCTCGCAGTTCATCCCCTTCACGATCCCGTGGGAGAACTACCTGCAGTCGATCATCTACGGCGCCGATCCGGAGACGGTGCTCGCGCGCCTGGACTCCGACTGGGCGCGCCTGGCCTACCGCTCCTGAGACCGAGGACGCTCCCATGAGACATTCGCACCGCACCGACCCGATCTACTACCTCTTCCTGTTCCCCGCGCTCGCGATCTTCACGCTCGCGATCACGCTCCCCGCGGCGATGGGCTTCTTCTACTCGTTCACGAACTCCATCGGATTCGGGGACTGGGAGTTCATCGGCCTGCGGAACTACATCGCCGTGTTCCGCGACCAGGGGATCCTGAGCGCCTACGCCTTCACCATCGGGTTCTCGCTCGTGACCGTGATCGTCGTGAACATCCTCGCGTTCTCCCTCGCCCTCGGGCTCACCTCGAGGATCCGCTTCCAGACGCTGCTGCGCACGGTCTTCGTGCTGCCGATGGTGATCTCGGGGATCATCATCGCCTTCGTCTTCAAGTTCCTCTTCGCCACCACCCTCCCGGCGATCGGACAGGCGCTCGGCATCGACGTCCTCTCGACCTCGCTGCTGGCGAACGAGAACCTCGCCTGGGTCGCGATCGTCATCGTCACCGCCTGGTCGACGATCCCCGGGACGATGCTCATCTACATCGCCGGGCTCGTGACGATCCCCGGGGAGATCTACGAGGCCGCCTCGATCGACGGCGCGAACCCCGCCAAGCGGCTCTGGCACGTCACGCTGCCGCTCGTGTCCGGGTACATCGTCATCAACACGATCCTCGGCTTCAAGAACTACCTCAACGCCTACGACATCGTCGTCGGCCTCACCGACGGCGGTCCCGGCACCTCCACCCGCACGGTCGCGATGTCGATCTTCAAGGGATTCGGCGGCGGCGACTACGGCTACCAGATGGCCAATGCGGCCGTCTTCTTCGTCATCAGCATCATCATCGCCCTGATCCAGCTGCGGATCACGCGCGGGAGAGCGAGCTTCGGAGCATGAGCACCACGACCCCCGCCCGCCGCCGCTCCCGCATCGGAGCCGACCGGCCGAACCTCCCCGCCACCGTCATCCTGCTGGTGTGCTCGCTCGCGGTGCTCGTCCCGCTGCTGGTCACCATCAACATGGCCCTGAAGACGGATGCCCAGGCCGTCGAGGGCGAGGCCTTCGCCCTGCCCGCGCCGTTCTCCCTGACCGGCTTCGTCCAGGCCTGGACGCTGACGAGCTTCCCCCGCTCGCTCGCCATGTCGGCGCTCATCACGCTCATCGCGGTCGTCGGCGAGATCGTCATCTCCTCGCTCGCGGCCTATGCGATCGTCCGCAACTGGGATCGCCGCCTGTTCCGCTGGTCGTTCTTCTACCTGCTCGCGGCGATGTTCATCCCGTTCCCCGTCGTCGCGCTCCCCCAGGTGAAGCTCACCGGCCTGGTGGGGCTCGACAACCCGATCGGCGTGGCGCTGCTGCACATCGTGTTCGCGCTGGCGTTCAACACGATGCTGTTCACAGCGTTCCTGCGATCGATCCCGATCTCGCTCGAGGAGTCGATGCGGGTCGACGGCGCCGGCACCGGGCAGGTGTTCGTCCGGCTGATCCTGCCGCTGCTGGGGCCGATGTCGGCGACCGTCGGCATCTTCGCGTTCCTGGGATCGTGGAACGACTTCATGATGCCGAGCCTCATCACCTCCGATCCCACCCAGCAGACCCTCCCGGTGCTGCAGAACATGTTCCAGTCGCAGTTCAACAACAGCTACAACATCGCCTTCGCGAGCTATCTGATGGCCATGGCGCCGGCGATCATCGTGTACCTGTTCACCCAGCGCTGGGTCATCTCGGGGCTCACCCAGGGCGCCGTGAAGTAGGGGCGCGGCGGGCCGGCCGGGCGGGACGTACTCTCGGTCCCATGCACTTCACCGAGTACGACACCCGCCTGGCCGCCTACGCCGTGATCGTCGACGAGCGCGAGCGGATCCTGCTGAGCTGGTTCAACGGCTCGACGCCCGGGTGAACCCTGCCCGGCGGCGGGGTCGAGTTCGACGAGTCCTGCGAGCAGGCCGTGGTGCGGGAGGTGCTCGAGGAGACCGGCTACACCGCCGAGCTCGGCGCGCTCCTCGCGATCGACACCCGCACCTCGCCGCGGCACGAGGCCTCGGGCCGTCCGTGGCGCTCCGTGCGCGCGATCTACACGGCGCGCATCACCGGCGGCACCCTCGGCACCCTCGAGGTCGGCGGCACCACGGACCGCGCCGAGTGGATCCCGCTCGCCGAGCTCGACCAGGCCGGTCCCCGCGTCGACCTGGTCGGCGCCGCGATCGCGGCCTGGCGCGCCTCAGCCCTCTGACAGCCGCGCCATCCCCTGGTCCAGCTGCTTCTGGGCGGCGGCGATGGTGCGCGAGTCGTAGCCGCCCATGGAGCGGGCCTCGTTGAGGGCGTCCTGCTGGGCGTCCATGAGCGCCTGCAGCAGCTCGAGCTGCTGGACGCGGACGCGGTCCTCGGGACGGTCCTCGTCGGCCGGACGTCGCATCCGCTCGCGCATGGCGGCGAGGACGTCGTCGTCGAAGGCGGTGCCGTCGCGGCGGCGCAGCTCGTCGTTGTCGAGCACCTGCGAGGCGGCGGCCTCGGAGAGGTCGCCGAGGAGCAGCTGGAGCTCGCGGCGGGCCTGCTCCTCGTCGGTCCCGCGGATGCCGAGCACCCGGATCAGCAGCGGCAGGGTGCCGCCCTGGCCGACGAGGGTCAGGAGCGCGACGACGAAGGCGAGCAGGATCAGCTGCGTGCGGTACGGGAAGTCCGTCGGCAGCGACTGGGCGGCGGCGAGCGTGACGACGCCGCGCATACCTGACCAGGCGAGGACGGCGCCGCCGCGCCAGCCGAGCCCGTTGTCGATGTAGAAGCGCGCGTCGGCGTGCTCCCGGCGGAGCCAGCGGGTGACGCGGGGCGCGCGCGGATGCTGGGCGAGGCGCTCGTCGTTCTCGACGTGGTCGAGCATCTCCTGGTAGCGGTGGATCATCCGCTCGCTCGTGGCGCGGCGCCGCTTGAGCCGGAAGAGGACGGGGACGACGACGGCGATCCGGACGATCCCCAGCAGGATCGTGACGAGCACGCCGATCCACACGGCGTTCCAGACCGACAGGCCGACGTCCTCGACGGCATCGGTGAGCGTCACCAGCTGCAGGCCCATCAGCAGGAACACGCCGTTCTCGAGGAGCAGCTGGATGGTCAGCCAGTTGGTGCGCTCGGCGCTGCGGTCGGCGGCACGGAGCTTGCGGGCGCTGGTGGCGCCCGTGATGAGGCCCGCGGCGACCACGGCGATCACGCCGGAGGCGTCGACGGCCTCGGCGGGGAGGAAGGCGATGAAGGGAACGGCGAAGGAGATGGCGGTGCTTAGCGCCGGCTGGTCGATCTTCGAGCGGACCCAGACGGACACGACGCCGACGATCGCGCCGATGACGATGGCCACGGCGACGGCGTAGGCGAAGTCGCCGAGGGCGTGGGTGAAGGAGAAGGCGCCGGCGGTCGCGGCGACGGCGGTGCGCAGCAGCACGAGGGCGGTCGCGTCGTTGACCAGGCCCTCGCCCTCGAGGATCGTCAGCAGGCGCGGCGGGAGGCCGAGGCGCTTGCCGATCGCGGTCGCGGCGACGGCGTCGGGCGGGGAGACGACGGCGCCGACGGCGATCGCGGCGGCGATGCTGAGGTCGGGGAAGATCCACCACAGCAGCAGGCCGACGGCGAAGGCGGAGGCGAGCACGAGCAGGACCGAGAGCGCACCGATGGTCCCGATGTCCCGCCGGAGGTCGATGACCGGCATGTTGACGGCCGCCGAGTAGAGCAGCGGCGGGAGCACGACCGCGAGGATCCATTCGGGCTCGGGCGCGATCGGGGGCATCCCGGGGATCATGCTCAGGCCGAGGCCGACGAGCAGCAGCAGGATCGGTGCGGCGACGCCGAGCTTCCCGGCGAAGTAGGAGACGGCGACGATGATGAGCACGGCGACGACGGCGACGAGCTCGAGTCCTTCGATCGACATGGGGACCATTATGCGGGCGGTGACGCACGACTCGTCGAGACCGCCTCCCCCGATATCTCATGGATGAGATAACCTCTGCGCATGACCGACACCCAGACCGTCGACGAGTCCGATCTGACCTACCGCGCTCGGATCGGCGCCCTCATCCGCGATGCCCGCCAGCACTCGGGGCTCACCCAGACCCAGCTCGCCGAGCAGCTGGGCACGAGCCAGAGCGCCGTGAACCGGATGGAGAAGGGCCAGCAGAACTTCACCCTGGACATGCTCTCCCGCGTCGGCTCCGCGCTCGACTCCGAGCTCGTGGGCCTCGGCGCGTCCGGTCCGAGCCATCTGCGGGTCCACGGCGAGACCACGCTGTCCGGCGCGATCGACGTGAAGAGCTCGAAGAACGCGGGCGTCGCCCTGCTGTGCGCCTCGCTGCTGAACACCGGCACCACGATCCTGCGCAAGGTCGCGCGGATCGAGGAGGTCAACCGGCTGCTCGAGGTCCTCACCTCGATCGGCGTGCGCACCCGCTGGCTCAACGAGCACAACGACCTCGAGATCGTCGTCCCCGAGTCCCTGGACCTGGGCTCGATCGATGCGGCCGCCGCGCGCCGCACCCGCTCGATCATCATGTTCATGGGTCCGCTCATGCACCGCGAGGAGGAGTTCCAGCTCCCCTACGCCGGCGGCTGCGACCTCGGCACCCGCACCGTCGAGCCCCATATGACGGCGCTGCGCCCCTTCGGCCTCGAGGTCGTCGCCGCGGAGGGCCACTACCAGGCCCATGCGACGCCGGGCGCGGGCCCTTCCCGGCCGATCGTGCTCACCGAGCGCGGCGACACCGTCACCGAGAACGCCCTGCTGGCGGCGGCCCGCTACGAGGGCGAGACCGTCATCCGCAACGCGAGCCCGAACTACATGGTCCAGGACCTGTGCTTCTTCCTCGTCGAGCTGGGCGTCGAGATCGAGGGCATCGGCACCACGACCCTGCGCGTGCGCGGCCGCTCGCAGATCCGCACGGACGTCGAGTACGCGCCCAGCGAGGACCCGATCGAGGCGATGAGCCTGATCACCGCCGCGATCGTCACGGATTCGAGCATCACGGTGCGCCGGGTGCCGATCGAGTTCATGGAGATCGAGCTGGCGATCCTCGAGGAGATGGGCTTCCGCTACGAGCGCTCCGAGGAGTACATGGCGGAGAACGGGAAGACCCGTCTGGTCGACATCACGACCTTCCCCTCGACGCTGAAGGCGCCGATCGACAAGATCCATCCGATGCCGTTCCCGGGCCTGAACATCGACAACCTGCCGTTCTTCGCGGTCATCGCGGCGACGGCGGAGGGCCGGACCCTGCTGCACGACTGGGTGTACGAGAACCGCGCGATCTACCTGACCGAGCTCACCAAGCTGGGCGCGAAGGTCCAGCTGATGGATCCGCACCGCGTGCTGATCGAGGGCCCGACGCACTGGTCCGGCGCCGAGCTCGTGTGCCCGCCGGCGCTGCGTCCGGCGGTCGTGGTGCTGCTGGCGATGCTCGCGGCGAAGGGCACCTCGGTGCTGCGCAACGTGTACGTCATCAACCGCGGCTACGAGGATCTGGCCCAGCGCCTGAACGCCCTCGGCGCCCGGATCGAGACCTTCCGGGACATCTGAGGGGCCCGCGGGGAGGTCCCGGCGCTCGCGCTCAGGCGCCGACGATGAGCGCGAGCGCGGAGACCACGGTGAGCCCGAGGATCGCCTTCTCGAAGACCTTCTGCGGGACCCGCTGGGCGATGCGTCGGCCGACGAGCGCGCCGCCGATCACGAGCGGCGCGAGCAGCAGGTCCATCAGCAGGTATTCGACGCGGAACAGTCCGAGCGAGGCCGAGAACGGCAGCTTGAGGATGTTGATGACGGCGAAGAACCAGGCGGAGGTGCCGAGGAAGGTCATCACGGGCATCCGCATGGCGTAGAAGTACATCGACATCGGCGGTCCGCCGGCGTTGGCGACCATGGTGGTGAAGCCGCCGAGGGAGCCGTAGGCGATGCGGGAGAGGCGGCCGACGGGCGGGGCGTCGTCGTCGGGGTCGGGGACCTTCTTCGCGCCGGTGCGGCGGCGCCAGACGGTGATCGCGACGAGCAGCAGCAGGATGACGCCGATGCCGCCGCGGACGGCGCCGGCGTCCGCGAGGGCGAGGAACAGGGCGCCGATGATGAGGCCGACGGCGACGCTGGGGATGAGCCGCACGAGGGTCTTCCAGTCGGGCTCCCGGCGGTACATCCACAGGGCGATCCAGTCGCCGAGGATGAGCAGCAGCAGGAGCGCCGCGGTGGACTCCTTGGGCGGGAGCGCGATCGCGAACAGGCCGACGGCGATGGTGCCGGCGCCGGGGAGCGCGGACTTGGAGAAGCCGACGACGAGCGCGCCGAGGACGACGAGGAGCCACTCCCCCGTGCTGAGCACGGGCAGGTGGGCGAGGAATCCGGAGATGAGGGGCCTCCCGGGGTTGGACGACGACGAGGAACCCTACTCCCTGCATCGATGCCGACGGCCCGGTGCCCGCGGGTTGTCAGCGGGTCGTCAGAAGGGCGGCCGCGTCGATGGCGGGGCGGTGCCGGCGAAGAGCGGGTCGCCGAGCAGGATGTGCAGCGGGATCGGGTCCGGCGGGGTCGGCGGCTGCTCGTCGGCGCTGGGATCGGGCGGGGCATCGGAGAAGGAGCGGACGATGTCCTCCCACACCTCCTGCTCGCGCTCGTCGAGGGCGATGCTCGCGAGCATCGCCGCATGCAGCGGGGTGATGAGGTCGTGCTCGGCCTCGATGCCCTCGAGACGTCGGCCGCGGACGATCCAGGTGCAGGTGCCGTCGGGGGCGCGGAGCACGTCGAGCTCGCCGTCGGTCTTCATCCGATGGTGGGGTCGGCAGAGGCGGTGGAGGTTCTCGACGGCGGTGGGTCCGCCGCGCTCGGGGTGCGCGTGGTCGAACTCCTCGATGTGGTCCATCTCGCCGACGCCGCCGACGTCGACGATGCAGCCGGGGACGGCGCAGACGGGGTTGAGCAGGCGCAGGTGCTCGGCCATCTCGGCGGTGGGCCGGTACTGGCGGGCGGGGACGGGGAGGAAGCGGCCGTCGGCGGGGTCGGTGAGGATGCGGTGCCAGACGGGCTCGTCGGCGGCGAGCTTGCGGGCGAGGGAGGCGGGCAGCGGGTGGATGCCGCCGATGACGGCGGGGGCGTCGGAGCGGCCGAGGAGCGTCAGCATCGGCACGACGACCTGCAGGCGGTAGCGGGAGCCGCGGGTGTCGACGCCGGGGGTCGCGAGGACGGTGCGCTGGAGGATCGCGTAGCGGAGGGCGCCGAGCCCGGAGGCCCGGCCGGCGTCCTGGGCCTCGCCGTCGAGGTCGAAGGGGACGGGCTCGTCGGCGTCGAGGGCGCGGCGCTGGGCGTCCTGCACGGAGCGCGCGGCGAGGTCGAGGCGGCGGGAGAGGTCGAGGATCTCGGGGAGGGGCCCGGTGACGGTGAGGCTCGCGGTGCCGTCGCCGTCGGGGTCGACGTCGAGCTGGACGTGGCGGCGGCGCAGCGGGCTGGGCTCGTCGGTGCGGTCGCGGAACCAGGCGATGAGCAGGCCGAGGTTCCGCAGGAAGGTGGCCATGGAGATGTTCTCGAGGTCCCATTCGCTCACGCGTGCGTCCACGAGGATCCGCTGCTCGGCGGTGAGGCGGCGGACGCGGCGCAGCATGATCTCGTGCCATTCGACAGGGAAGTGCCCCTGCTCGAAGCGGTCGAAGGTGCGGTGCATCTCGGAGACGGCGGTGACGGCGTCCCGCAGGAGAGCCCTCGCGCGCGGGAGGGTGACGCGGCGGGCGTCGGCGACGAGGAGGGCGAAGGCGTCGCCGGCGGGGTCCGGGTCCTCGTCGTCCCAGAGCAGGGCGGTGCTGCGCAGCTGCTGGGCGTGGACGCGGTTGATCTCGGCGCGCATGCCGTGGAGCTCGCGGGCGGCGAGGGCCTCGAAGGAGTCGGGCTCGACCTGGGCGCGGGCGGCGAAGGCGTCGGGGTCGTGCGGCCGACAGGCGCGGACGGGCTTGCACGGCGGCAGGAGCTCCGCCTCGCGCTCGCGCCGGCCGAACCGGCGGCCGGCCGCATAGCCGCGGGCGGCGCCGGAGCGTTCGCCGCGGGTTCGGCCGGCGCGCTGCCCCGCATCCCAGGCGGCGGAGCGGGCTCGGCCCATGCCGGCGGGCTTCACGGCGCGTGCGCGGTCGTGCGGGTCGAGGATCCGGCCGGCGACGTCGGCGCCGAAGGCCGACGGCGGTGCGGCGGCCGCGGGAGCCTCCTCGGCGATGACAGCGGCGAGACGGTCGGCGAGGAGGCGGGTCGCGGCGCCGAGGACGCGGGCGGCCGGGTCGAGCGGCGTCGGCGCGGGAGAGCACGGCTGCGGCAACAGGTGCGGTGCTGGACGCACAGCGGCGAACGGGCGGAGGCCTCCCCCGGATGCGGCGCGACGCGAGCGCGCGCGGGGTCGGGGTCGGGCGTCCCTCCTGCGTGCCATGGCCCCTCCTCCCGGGGTGGACGGCGCCGTCCTCGGCGCCGATGGAGCAGGTCCGAGGGCGGGATCGGCGGAGGGTCGCCAGAACGGCACGACGGCCACCCGACGCCCCCAGAAACCACCCCTGGCCTGCGACGACTCCTCCATCATAGAACAGTCGTTCGAGCGGCGCCACCCCTGTGGACAACTCGATCCGGGCCGATGATCCGGGGTGTTGACCCTTCGCGCCGCCGGCCTCTCCCGGCAACGACGACGGGGCGGGGCGGAGCCGTTCCCGACTCCTCCCCGCCCCGTCCCGGGCGATCCGCGGTCGATCAGACGGCGAGGCCGTTGTCGATCAGGAAGCGGTAGCTGTTCTCGACGTCGGCGAAGACGTCGCCGGGGGCGTTGTCGTACTCGATGACGGCGTACTTGACGTTCGTCGCGGCCTGGAGGGCCTCGACGGTGGGGACGTCGCCGGTGCCGGCGTGACGCTGGTCGAGGTCCGCCGAGGAGAAGGCGGGGGCGCCCGGGGCGAAGGGGTTCGCAGCCGGCGCGACGCCGTCCTTGACGTGCACGGCGACGAGGCGGTCGCCGAGCTCGCGCACGAGGGAGACGACGTCCTGGTCGCCGACGAGGGCCCAGAAGAGGTCGAGCTCGATCTCGACGTCGGCCGAGACGAGGGAGAGGAAGTACTGGTAGGCGGTCTTGCCGTCGAAGCTCGCGACGAACTCCTGGGCGTGGTTGTGGTAGCCGACCTTCAGGCCGTACTCCTCGGCCTTCTCGGAGGCGGCGTTGAGACGGTCGGCGATGTCCTTCACGCCGTCCTCGGTGAGCCAGCGCTCGGCGGGCACCATCGGGTCGATGACGGTGGACATGCCGATCTCGGCGGCCGCCTCGAAGACCACGTCCTGGCTCGGGGTGGGGATGGAGCCGTCCGGGGTCCAGAGCTCGTCGGAGAGCAGGGGCGCATGGCCGGTGGGCGAGGCGAGGCCGGAGGCGTCGAGCGCGGCGCGGATCTCCTTCGGCCGACGGACGAAGTCGAAGGCCTCGACGTTCTTCAGGCCGATCGCGGCCAGGCGATCGAGGGAGCCGGCCATGTCGGCGGTGAACTCGGCGGCCAGGGTGTACAGCTGAACGGATGCGAGGGGCAGGTTCACGAAGGTGACCTTCTTTCTTGACGTCGTCGCCGCCCGCGCGGGCGCTGGAGGAAACGCTAGCATCGAAAACCTTCCGACTGAAGGTTTTAGCGGTACAGTCTCGGCATGGACAGCGACGAAGCCTCCTCCCCCACCAGCTCCGCCCCCGCCGAGCGCCCGATCATCGGCCGGGCGGGCTCCTACTCCAAGGGCGTCGCCCGGCGCCAGGAGATCCTCGACCGCGCGATCGAGGTGTTCCGCGAGCGCGGGGCCGACGGCACCTCCCTGCGCCGCATCGCGACCGCGATCGGCGTCTCCCATGCGGCGCTGCTGCACTACTTCGATTCCCGCGAGCAGCTGCTCGTCGCGGTCTACGAGCACGCCGAGGCGCAGCGCGACTCGGCGGAGGACGTCTTCGGCGAGGCGACCACCGCGCTCGACGTCATCGTGCATGCGGCGATGATCAACGTCGAGGTGCCGGGCTTCGTGGAGCTGTACTCGACGCTCGTCGCGACCGCGCTCGCGGTCGAGGGCTCTCCCGCCCACGAGTTCTTCACCGTGCGCTTCGACAGCATCCGCGGGGAGCTCGCGGACAAGCTCCGTGCCGGGCAGGAGGCGGGGACGGTGCGCGGGGACATCGACGCCGAGGCCATGGCGGCCCTGCTGGTCGCCGCCTCGGACGGCCTGCAGATCCAATGGCTGCTGAAGCCCTCGATCGAGCTGCAGCGGACCCTGGAGACCTTCGCCGTGCTGCTGGCCCCGCCGGCCCGCTGAGCAGGACGGCGGGGACGGCGGGATCGACGGGACCGCGTCAGCTCTTCGCGGCGAAGAGCGCCTTGTGGCCGAGGCCGGCGATCGCGGCGCCGACGAGCGGCGCGAGGATGAACAGCCACACCTGCTTCAGCGCACCGGTGTCGAAGACCGCGACGGCGATCGAGCGGGCCGGGTTCACCGAGGTGTTGGTGATCGGGATGGCGACCAGGTGGATCAGCGTGAGGGTGAGGCCGATCGCGAGCGGGGCGAAGCCGGCCGGGGCGCGGCCGTCGGTGACGCCGAGGATCACCCAGAGGAAGATCGCCGTCAGCACGATCTCGATGATCGCCGCGGAGAGCAGGCTGTAGCCGCCGGGCGAGAGCTCGCCGTAGCCGTTGGTGGCGAAGGAGCCGGCCGCGGTGGGGTCGATCGAGAAGCCGTCGGCGCCGGAGGCGACGACGTAGAGCACGACGGCGGCGACGAGGCCGCCGACGACCTGCGCGCCCCAGTACGGCAGCAGGAGCTTGGCCTCGAGGCGGTTCGCGAGAAAGCAGCCGAAGGAGACGGCGGGGTTGAAGTGGCCGCCGGAGATGTGGCCGACGGCGTAGGCGCCGGTCACGACCGTGAGGCCGAAGGCGAGGGCGACGCCGAGGAATCCGATGCCGAGGTGGGTGCCGTCGGCGTTGAGGAAGCCGGCGGCGAAGATCGCCGAGCCGCAGCCGCCGAGGACGAGCCAGAAGGTGCCGAGGGCCTCGGCGGCGAGCTTGGAGAGGAGGGAGGGGGAAGGATCTGCGGACACGGGGACCTCCGGGGGTTCCGGTACACGGGCGCGGATTCCGGGAATCGGCCCCGGGGCGCGCTGTGGAGTCTTCCACGCGAGGAGACTCAGGTCACGTCTCCGTTCTTCCACGGACTCAGGCCCAGGGGTTCGACTGGATGCGCGCGGCCCCGTGCTCCCGCCAGACCGCATGCTCGAAGGCCTCGGCCGAGACGCCCCGCGGGGCCGTGTCGCAGGCGGCGCGGACCATGGCGACCGCGTCCTCCTCGGCGATCGCCTGCCGGGTCCCGTCGGCGCCGCGGACATCGAGGCCCGAGCGGGACAGGACGGCGTCGACGAAGCGACGCAGCATGTCGCCGGTGGACGCCTGCGGGTGCCCGGCGAGCAGCGGGATGTGCGCGGTCGCGACCGCGCCCTGGCGGCCGATGCGCTGGAGGGCCTGCTGGACCGCCGGCAGCGGCTGACGGCGCAGGTCGGAGGCCGTCGCGACCGCGGGATCGAGGGAGAGCAGGGCGTGGGCGGCATCGAGCACGGACTGCGCCTTGGGGCGGGCGCCGTCCCGGGCGGGGCCCATGACCGCCGCGATCTGATCGGCGTCGAGCTCGGCGAGGGCGCGGAGGTCGTCGGCGATCGCCGGGTGGGTGTCGACGAGGGTGCGCGCGTCGGCGAAGGCGCGCTGCGCGCAGGGCTCCTTCTGGAAGCGGGGACGGACCGAGAACACGGCGGCCAGGAGCGCCTCGCCGATCCGACCTCGCACCGCCGTCGGGTCGACCGCGAACTCCTCCTCGCTGATCCCCGCCACGGCGGTCAGGATCGCCTGGAGCTTCGGATCGGTCATGTACACCGCGGTCCCCCTCATGAGATCGACGCCACCGGACCGACGCCGCAGGCGGCACCGGGATCACGAGCAAAAAGTCCGTCGACGACTTTATCCGATCGGAGGGCGCGCCCGGTTGCGCGTCCGTGCCCCGCCGGGTCCAATGGGGTGACCCGCCCCACCTCCTCTCCCCCGGAGTCCCCCATGCGCCCGCTGGCCGCCCGCACGCTCGCCGCTCTCGCCGTCCCTCTGCTTGCCCTCGGACTCGCCGGCTGCGGCGAGGAGGATCCCGCCGACCCGACCGTCACCCTCGAGTCCACCTCCGAGGAGGCCACGACTCCCGAGCCGACGACGGACGAGCCGACGACGGAGGAGGCCACCTCCGAGGAGCCGACCGCGGAGGATCCCGCGGCCACGGAGATCGCCCTCATCTGGCCCGATGACAGCTGGGACATGCAGGAGGTCGGCACGGACCTGTGCGACGGCGGCGACTTCTCGAGCATCTCGCCGAGCGGCTACTCGATGCAGGAGGACATGTTCACCTGCGGGACGACGGCCTCGAGCCTGCTCGCCTGCCTCGTCGACGACGATGCGACCGTCGTCTGCATCACCAACGGGACGGGGAAGACGGGCGTCACCTTCTCCTCGCCGACGGCGGTCGACGACGACACGACGGTCTACGCGAGCGAGGGCGTGCCGCTCCCGCTGTACGTCGATCTCGTGGACGGGACCCGCTGCACGGCGCTCTCCCACGACCATGACCAGCACTGGGACGACTGGTTCAGCTGGTACTCCTGCGACGACGGCTCCGAGCTGCTGACCGAGCTGGAGATCTTCGGGACCTTCGACGAGCGCTCGGACCTGTGGACCGTGCAGCGCTCGACCGACAAGGGCGAGCCCGTCGAGGACCATGTGGCGGTCGCGTCCTTCGCAGGAGTCTGAGAGCCCCGGTGCTAGCGTGCCGGGGTGACCTCCGTGGATTCCTCTGCACCTGCCCGTCGCGTCGGCTTCGATCGCGAGAAGTACATCGAGCTGCAGTCGCAGCACATCCACGAGCGGCGCCGGGAGATCGGCGGGAAGCTCTACCTCGAGATGGGCGGGAAGCTCTTCGACGACATGCACGCCGCACGCGTGCTGCCGGGCTTCACGCCCGACAACAAGATTGCGATGCTGCACCGTCTGAAGGACGAGCTCGAGATCCTGGTGTGCCTGAACGCGAAGGACCTCGAGCGCCAGAAGGTCCGCGCGGACCTCGGCATCACCTATGAGGACGACGTGCTGCGCCTCATCGACGTGTTCCGCGAGGCCGGCTTCCTCGTCGAGAACGTCGTGCTCACGCAGCTCGACGACGCGAACCAGGTGGCCGTCGCGTTCATGGAGCGGCTGGAGCGGCTGGGCCTGAAGGTCGCGCGGCATCGGGTGATCCCCGGCTACCCGCAGGACGCGGCCCGCGTGGTCTCCGAGCAGGGCCTCGGGGTCAACGAGTACTCGGAGACCAGCCGCGACCTGATCGTCGTGACCGCGCCCGGCCCGGGGTCGGGCAAGCTCGCGACCTGCCTCTCGCAGATCTACCACGACCATCAGCGGGGCATCGCCGCCGGGTATGCGAAGTTCGAGACCTTCCCGATCTGGAACCTGCCGCTCGAGCATCCCGTGAACCTCGCCTACGAGGCCGCGACCGTGGATCTCGCCGATGTGAACCTCATCGACCCGTTCCATCTGTCGACCTACGGCAAGCAGGTCACCAGCTACAACCGCGACGTGGAGGTGTTCCCGCTGCTGCGCACGCTCCTCGAGCAGCTCACCGGCTCCTCCCCCTACGCCTCCCCCACCGACATGGGCGTGAACATGGCCGGGCACTGCATCGTCGACGACGAGGCCTGCCGCGAGGCGTCCCGGCAGGAGATCATCCGGCGCTACTACAAGGCCCTCGTCGACGAGCGCATCAACGATCTCGACGACACGCTCAGCCAGCGGGTCGGGATGGTCATGAGCCGGGCCGGCTGCACCACCCGCGACCGCGCCGTCGTCGGCCCCGCCCTCGCCGTGCAGGAGGCGACGGGCGAGCCCGCCTCGGCGATCGAGCTGGCCGACGGCACGATCATCACGGGGAAGACGTCCCCGCTGCTGGGCTGCTCCGCGGCGATGCTGCTGAACGCGCTCAAGCATCTGGCGGGCATCGACCCGGAGGTGCGGCTGCTCTCCCCCGACTCGATCGAGCCCATCCAGACGCTGAAGACCGAGCACCTGGGCTCGCGCAACCCGCGCCTGCACACCGACGAGGTGCTGATCGCGCTGTCGGTCTCGGCGTCCGACGACGAGAGCGCCCGCCGCTCCCTCGCGGCGCTGAAGAGCCTCGCCGGCTGCGACGTGCACACCACGACGATCCTCGGCGAGGTCGACGAGAGCATCTTCCGCAACCTCGGGATCTCCGTGACCTCGGAGCCGACGTTCCAGCGCAAGGGCCTCTGGCACAAGCGCTGAGGCCTGGACGCGGGGGCGCCCGCGGGGTTGGATGGCGGGCATGAGCGATATGCCCGATCCTGCCGACGACGATGCGGCGGACGCCCCGTCCTCGCATCGCGCGCGGACGGTCGCGGTCATCGCCTGCGTCCTCGGGCTGGTCGTCGGCCTCGGGATCGGCGGCGCCGTCGGCCTCTTCGGCCGCGACAGCGACCTGGCGGTCGCGTGCACGGAGATCGGTGCATCCGACGGCGTGAGCGTGCGGCTCGACGAGGCCGCGCTCGCGGGCGCCGCCTCGGCGCGCGTCACCGCGACCTCCGGGAGCCACGTCTCGAGCGTCGAGCAGGTGGTCTCGGCCGACATGCCCGACGTCTGGCTCGACGTGCCCGCCGCCGAGATGACCGCGCTCGACGCCGTCGCGATCGAGGTCATCGGCGATCCGGGCCTCGAGGCCTCCACCGATGACGTCGCCGATCCCGCGGTCGTCAGCCCCAACGGCGATCAGTGCGAGCCGCATGCGCGGCAGCTGGCCTATGTCCTGGAGGACGGGGAGCTCGTGCGGCAGGAGTGACGGCGGGGACGGCTACGCTGGCCGGGCCGGCCCCTCTCACCACCAGGAGCATCGATGTCCCCGAGCACTCCCCTCGTCGTCGTCGGCGCGATCATCCGGGACGGCGACACCGTCTTCGCCGCCCGACGGAACCCCGAGCGCAGCGCCGGCGGGCTCTGGGAGTTCCCCGGCGGCAAGGTCGAGCAGGGCGAGTCGCATGAACAGGCCCTCGTCCGCGAACTCCGTGAGGAGCTCGACGTCGACGTCGCCGTGGGCGCCCTCGCGGCCCGCTGCACGACGCCGCTCGGCGCACGGCTCATCGACCTCGCCTGCTACTGGGCGACCCTCGACGGCGACGCCCCCGTGGCCAGCACCGACCACGACGCCTTCCGCTGGGTCCCGCTCACCGAGCTCGACGGGCTGGACTGGTCGCCGGCCGACGTGCCGATCGTCGACGCCATCCGGCTCTGACCCGCGCTCCATCACCTCCCACCCTCATACAAAGGATCCGTCAGCGTTGGCTCTCTCCAGGGACCTATTGACCGCCGATCTGCATTTCGGTTTCGTCGACTACACCACTCCGTCCCAGCGCCTATACCACCCGACGCTGGTGAGGAACGATGACTCCGACACGATGCTGCGGGCGATCAAGCATGAGCTTCGCCATGCGACCTCGTTCCTCTTCTCCGTTGCTTTCCTGACACCGGGAGCACTGGGCCTCCTCAAGCAGGATCTTCTGGACTTCCCTGGCCAGGGAACGATCATCACCTCGGACTATCTCGGATTTAACCATCCGAACATGTTTCGTGAACTTCTGCAGTTCCCTCAGCTCGAGGTCCGCGTCGTCGAGAGTGACGCCGGATTTCACGCCAAGGGATATCTCTTCCAGCAGGGCGCGGAGCAGGCAGCAATCATCGGAAGCTCCAACCTCACCCGGAACGCTCTCCTCGTCAATGAAGAGTGGAACTTACGGTTTAGCGCGATGCCGGATGGCGACATCACGAGGCAGCTCTCTGACGCTATCGCTGCCCAGCGGCGACGCTCCATCCCGCTGAGCTACCGGTGGATCGACGAATATGCCGCACGGTGGGATCCACAGAACTCTTCCGCAGAACGCGAAGCAGGCCTGCCGTCGCTTCTGCCGACCGGGACGCTCTACCCCAACGCGATGCAAGCCGAGGCCCTTGACGCGATCCAGGCGGTCCGCGATGCGGGATCGTCACGCGCCCTCGTCGTCTCCGCCACGGGGACTGGGAAGACCATCCTCGCAGCCTTCGCCACCCGGGCCATCAATCCACCACGGTTCCTCTTCGTTGCTCACCGGGAGCAGATCCTGTCGAAGGCCCGTGAGGAGTTCGCCCGCGTCCTGCCGGGCGGGATGGATGGGATGAGCCTCGTTGCCGGCGGTCGGGCGATACCGGATACCGGGCACGTCTTCGCGACCGTCCAGTCACTATCCCGACCGTCCACACTCGAGACCATTGATCCTCACGACTTCGATCTGGTGATCGTTGACGAGGTCCATCGGTCCGGCGCAGCCTCCTATCTCCGATTCCTCGACCACCTCTCCCCACGTTTCCTTCTTGGGCTCACCGCGACCCCGGAGCGCACGGACTCCTTCAACGTGTTCGAGCTCTTTGACTACACCGTGCCGTACGAGATTCGGCTCCAGCAGGCACTGGAGAACGACATGCTGGCTCCGTTCACCTACTACGGGGTTGACGACTATGTCGACGAGGAGGGGAACACGGTCGGCGACGACGCCCCGATCTCGCGCCTCGCAGGGCCGGAGCGCACCCGCCATATCGTCCAGACTCTTGAGCAGTACGGACATGTCGGCGACGCAAAGGGCCTCATCTTCTGTTCTCGCATTGAGGAAGCTCAGCAGCTGTCACGACGCCTCAACGACGCCGTCGTCCATGGCGCGCGGCTTCGCACACGCGCCCTGAGCGGCGCCGATCCCCTCGTCGAGCGAGAGGCCGCCGTCGCCGCATTAGAGAACGGCGATCTCGACTATCTCCTCACGGTCGACATCTTTAATGAGGGCATCGACATCCCGTCGGTGAACCAGGTCGTCATGCTGCGACAGACCCAGTCGAGCATCGTCTTCACCCAGCAGCTTGGCCGAGGTCTCCGCAAAGCCGTCGGCAAGGATCACCTACGCGTCATCGACTTCATCGGTAACTACGCGAACAATTTCATGATCCCGATCGCTCTCTTCGGCGACAGTTCGCTCAACAAGGACGTCCTGCGGAAGAAGATCATCGAGGCAGAGACCGCGGGATCGATTGCCGGCGTGTCGAGCGTGACCTTCCAGCCTGTCGCCCGACAGCGCATCTTCGACGCACTTTCCGAGGCCCGTCTCGACAGCATGCCCAACTTGAAGCGTGCGCTGCATGACCTCGAGCAACGCCTCGGGACGGTTCCCCGGCTCTACGACTTCGCACGCTTCGAGACCGTTGATCCGGTCCTCATCGCGACGAAGCGGAAGACAAACTACTGGGACTTCCTGGTCGCGGCGAAGAAGGTGGACGTCGCCCCGGTGGTGAGCGAGCAGCACTTCCTGACCTTCTTATCGTTCGAGATCCTCAACGGCAAGCGCCCCCATGAGCTCCTCATCCTCCAGCATCTCCTGCGGACGACCGAGTCGTCGGTACGGGATCTTGAGGTTGTCCTCGAGACGCAGATCGGCGAGGTCTCGACGGCCAGCTTCGCGTCTGCCATTCGACTGCTCGACTACTCCTTCTCCATCGAGCAGGAGAAGAAGCGATACGGGCAGGTCGGCGTCCTCACCCGACATCAGGACCGCATTCGCCTCACGCCGGAGTTCGCCACTCTCTATCAGGCCGGGGGACACTTCGCGGCACATGTCGACGACGTCATCGAAACGGGACTACATCTCGCACGGCATCGTTACTCGTGGAACCGGCCGCTGACGGTTGGGGAACGGTACTCCCGGAAGGATGCCTGCCGACTCTTGAACTGGGGGTCGAATCAGCAAGGCGTCATCTTCGGGTACAAGCTGGATCCTGCAACGAACACCTGCCCTGTTTTCGTCACCTACCACAAGGACGATCAGATCGCAGATTCCCTCGCCTATGGCGATGAGTTTCTGGACCAGCGCAATCTACGATGGTTCACGCGTTCTGGGCTTACTCTTCAAAGCAAGGAAGTCCGCGCTCTCTTGGACACCGAGAGCCCTGCGGACCTGCACGTCTTCGTCAAGAAGGACGATGCCGAGAGCTCGGAGTTCTACTACCTCGGCCAGGCACGCCCGCATGACGCTCAGGAAGAGACGATGCCGTCAGCCAAGGGTGTCCCGCACGATGTTGTCACGATGCGCCTCGCCCTCGACTCCCCCGTCGGCCCCCACCTCTACGACTACCTGACCAGCACCACCAAGGCGAGGGTCGGGGCGGAGCACAGGGAAAACCTCTCGACCCCGGGTGCTCGGCTCGGCTAGGTTCGGGCGCGGCTCTGCTCGATCGCCGGAAGGTGCTCCGCCCTCATGTTCACGCCGCTCCTGCTCGCCCACTGGCTTCCCGCCGGCGCCGACCTGCCGGATGAGGGCGAGGCGGCCGTCGTCGTCGATCCCGAGCTCCCGGCGAACCGGTCGCTGTCGCTGCTGCATCTCGACGGCGGAGGCACCGTGCTCTCCGTGACGCCCGCGCGGGCGGAGGAGCTCGCCGTGTCCGACGGCGAGCGGATCGCCATCGCCGAGCTCACCGCCCGGATCGCGCGCGCCGGGATCGCGCTGAACGATCCCGACTGCGTGTTCCACCTCCCGCGCCAGGAGCAGGCCGTCCTCGCCGGCGAGGAGCGCGTCCCGGGGACCCGTGCGCTCAGCGCCGACGATGCCGCCTCGTTCGCCGCCTTCGCCGAGGCGGCGCCCCCCGCGGACCTCGACGAGGCCTTCATCGAGCTCGACCACTGGCTGGTGCACGGCACGTTCGTCGGCGAGCGCCTGGCGTCGGCGGCGAGCATGTACCCGTGGAGCGGGACTCGGCTCGCCGATCTCGGGGTGATCACGCTGCCGGAGCATCGCGGGCAGGGCCTCGGGCGGGCGACAGTGCGGGCGATCAGCGCGGAGGCCCTCGCGCGGGGATACGAGCCGCAGTACCGCTGCCAGCTCGAGAACACGGCCTCGGCCGCTCTCGCACGTGCCGCCGGGTTCGTGCTGCTGGGCACCTGGGAGGTCGTCGACTCCGCCGACTGAGGGCCCGTCGGCCGCGATCGGCGGCGCTCCGGCGGACTTCGCGGAGTCCCACCACCCGTCCGGAATGCCCGATAGCCTGGAGATCCGCAGCGATGACGCTGCGTGTCGTCACCTCGAGGAGGCGTCCCGTGCCGCATCTGCTCCCCGAAGCCCCTGCCTTCGTCTCGAGCGCCGAGGAGGCCGTCTGGGAACGGCTGCGCGAGCAGCTCCCGGCGGATGCCACCCTCATCGCCGGCCAGCGGATCACCGCCCGGGGGCGCGAGATCGAGATCGATCTGCTGGTGCTGTGGCCCGGCGTCGGAACCGCCGTGATCGAGGTCAAGGGCGGGCGCGTCGGCGTCGCGGACGGCGTGTGGACGCAGTCCGACCGGCACGGCGCCCACCGTCTCGAGCCCTCGCCCATCGAGCAGGCGCAGCGGGCGAAGCATGAGCTCGTGCAGTACCTCAACGCCACCTCCTCGCGGGTCATCGGGCGCACCGCGCATCTGGTCGCCCTGCCGTACACGCAGCTGCCCGCGGACTGGCACGTGCCGGATGCGCCGCGGGAGCTCGTGCTGGACGGCACGGATCTGGAGGATCTGCCGGAGCGGATCGCCGTGGCGCTGCATCGTCAGGAGAAGGCCGGGTACATCCCGCTCGATGCCGACCAGCGCGACCATGCGGTGACGATGCTGCGGCGCACGCATCGGGCCCTGGAGAACGTCCAGCTCGCCTCCCGCGAGATCGAGGACCGCGGCAACCAGCTCACCCGGGAGCAGGAGCGGGCGATCGGGATGCTCCGCTTCCAGCATCGTGCGCAGATCATGGGCGGCGCCGGTTCGGGCAAGACGCATCTGGCGATGATCAAGGCGCGCACCCTCGCCCGGGACGGCTTCCGCTCGGCCCTGCTGTGCTACTCGCGCGGTCTCGCCCGGTACTTCCAGCTGCTCGCCTCGACGTGGCCCGAGGAGGAGCGGCCGGCGTTCGTCGGGCTCTTCCATGATCTGCCGGTGCACTGGGGCGTCGAGAACGTCGACGAGTTCAGCGGCGATGCCGCCACCTACTACGAGCACCATCTGCCGCAGCGTCTCGCGGATGTCGCCCGCGAGCAGCCGCCCGAGCAGCTCTTCGACGCGATCGTCGTCGACGAGGGGCAGGACTTCGCCGACGCCTGGTGGGACGGCCTGCTGCCCTGCCTGCGGGATCAGGCCACCGGGGTGCTGTTCGTGTTCACCGATGAGCACCAGAGCGTCTTCGACCGCGAGGGCGTCGCCCCGATCACCCTGAACCCGTTCCCGCTGGACGACAACCTCCGCTCCACGGCGGCGATCGCCCGCACCTTCGCGCCCCTGACGCCGATCGACCAGACGCCGCGGCTGCCCGAGGGCGAGCCCGTGCGGTACGTCCGCGCGAAGACCTCCGAGGCGGTCGCGGCGGCCGACGATGCCGTCGAGCGGCTCATCGAGGAGGGCTGGGAGCCCGGGGACATCGCCCTGCTGACCACCCGCAGCCGGCATCCCGAGCAGGTCGCGCGGATCGAGCATGCCGGCTTCGACGGCTACTGGGACGAGTTCTTCGCCGGCGAGGACGTCTTCTACGGGCATGTGCTGAACACCAAGGGCCTCGAGCGGCGCGTCGTCGTGCTCGCCGTCAACGGCTTCCACTCCGACGAGCGGGCCCCGCATCTGCTGTACGTCGGGCTCTCGCGGGCGCGTTCGCTGCTCGTCGTGGTCGGCGATCCCGGGGAGATCTGGGATGCGGGCGGCGACGAGGTGTGGCAGCGGATCAGCGGGGGCGCGGATGCCTGATCCGGGGCCCGGGACGGAGTCCGACCGCCTGCGCGCCGAGGCCGGGCTGCTGCGTCCGCGGATCGCGCGCGTGCTGGATCCGGGGTTCGCGACGCATGCGCTGGTGGACGATCTCGTGGACCGGCTGCAGGCGCTGGATGCGAGCGCGCCGATCGGCTGGGTCGATCGGGTGCTCGCCGCGCAGGCCGACGATGCGGCCGACGAGCAGGCGGTGCGGGCGATCGTCGGGGACCTCCTGTACGAGCGGGGCCTCGCCCCGGAGCGGGTCGGGCCGACGCTCGCCCCGCACGTCGAGGCCTGGTCGCCGCCGGCGCCGGAGCGGCTCGAGCCGCTGCTGATCGACCATGCGTCGCTCGCCTCCCCCGCCGATCTGCGGGAGCGCTACGACGCGATCGTGATCGGCTCGGGTGCGGGCGGGGGCGTGGCCGCGCAGGTGCTCGCCGAGTCGGGGCGCAGCGTGCTGGTCGTCGAGCGCGGGGGCCTGCCGGCGCGGCGCTCCCTGCTGGTCGACCATCTGCGCACCCCGCGGGCGGGGCTCGGCCTGCCACCGTGGTCGGGGCCGGCGACCGGCGCCGAGGTCCGCGCGACCCGCGTCGGGCCCGCGGAGGCCGGGGCGGACTGGGTCGATGCCGTTCCCGGGCAGTGGGCCTGGAACGACAACGCGATGACGATCGGCGGCGGCACCCGCGTCTACGGCGCCCAGGCCTGGCGGTTCGGTCCGCGGGACTTCGCGATGGCCAGCACCTACGGTGTGCCCGAGGGCTCCTCCCTCGCCGATTGGCCGATCTCCCACGACGACCTCGAGCCGTACTACGCGCGCATCGAGCGGATGCTCGGCGTCAGCGGCGGGCCGTCGACGGATCCGTGGGAGGGGCCGCGCTCGGCGCCGCTGCCGATGGGGCCGCTCGCACGGTCCCCGCTGGGGAACCGTCTGCAGACGGCCGCGGCGCGGATGGGGCTCGGCACGCAGCCGGTGCCGCTGCTGGTCAACAGTGCGCCCTACGGCGGGCGCGCCGCCTGCATCCGCTGCTCGCAGTGCGTGGGCTTCGACTGCCCCGTCGGCGCGCGGGCCGGCAGCCACAGCACGACGCTCCCCGCGGCGCTCGCGACCGGACGGGCGACCCTGCTGCCGGGCGCGCAGGCCTCACGGGTCCTCGTCGGACCGGGCGGGCGGGCGCGCGGCGTCCTGCTCGTCGGCGACGACGGCGGGATCTGGCGGCGCGAGATCGCGACCGGGCTCGTGGTGCTCGCCGCGGGGGCGATCGAGACGGCCCGGCTGCTGCTGGACAGCGCGACCGCCGAGCATCCGGACGGGCTCGGCAACGATCACGACCAGGTGGGCCGGCATCTGCAGGGGCATGCCTACGGGGGTGCGACCGCGCTCTTCGACGAGCCGGTCGTGGACCTGCGCGGCCCGGGCGTCGACATCGGCACCGCGGACCTGCGGCACGGGAACCCGGGGATCGTCGGCGGCGGGATCCTCGCCGACGAGTTCGTGCCCACCCCCGCCTCCACCCAGCGGATGCTGCGCGAGACGGGCCTGCTGGATCCCGACGTCACCGTCGGCTCGGCGGAGGCGGAGCGGGCGATGCTGCGGATCGGCCGGGTCATGGGGCCGATCCAGGAGGTCACGACCGCCGACGCGCGCGTGCAGCTCGATCGCTCCCGCACCGACCGCTTCGGCCGCTCGCTCGTGCGGCTCTCGGGGAGCCTGCACCCGGAGGACCTGCGGGGCCGCGACCTGCTCTCGGCGCGGGCCGCGGACTGGCTGCGGGAGGCGGGCGCCGCGCAGGTCGTGCCGATGGCGCCGATGACCTGGCCGACCCCCGTCTCCGCCGGGCAGCATCAGGCGGGGACCTGCCGGATGGGCGAGGATCCCGCGCGCTCCGTCGTGGATCCGACGGGCCGGGTGTGGGGCCTCGAGGGGGTGGTCGTGGCCGACGGCTCCGTGCACGTCACCAACGGCGGGGCGAACCCGGTGCTGACGATCCTCGCCAATGCGCTGCGGATCACCGAGCTCGCCGCCCCGTAGAGGCGATGGATGCCTACCCGACGATCACGGCGCCGCGGTAGCCGTCGTCGTGGAGGCTCGCGAGGACGTCGAGGTCCGCGTCGGCGATCGGCAGGAGATGGGAGGCGGCCGGGTCGGCGCCCTCGTCGACCCAGGGGTCCTCCACGAGGATCACCCCGTCGAGGGCCTCCCGGCAGAGGACCCAGTGGGGCACCTCGACGCCCATCCACTCCTGCAGCGAGATCAGCAGCAGCACCTGCCGGCCGGTCTCGAGCGCCTCGCGGAGCTCGGCGATCGTGAGCCGCTCGCGCGGGGCGGGGATGCCGAGGGCGCGGGCGTCCTCGCGGAAGGCGAGCTGGAGGAGCTGGCGCCAGGCGGCCTCGTCGGCCGCGAGATGCTCGAGCATGACGGGCCGCTCGACGTCCAGGCGGATCTCCAGCGGGAGCTGCGGGTGCGCGCGGCGCAGCGCGACGGCGAGGCCGTAGGGCTCGATCGAGGGATGGTTCGTCGCCTGCTGCCAGAGCCGCAGCTCGGCGGCGCGGGAGGCCTCCTCGTCGGCGGGCTCGTCATCGGCGAGCGCCATCAGCGCGGCGGCCGCGCCGCAGGAGAAGGGCGCGCACTGGCGGCGATGCGGCGGGGCGGGCGCGGCGGGACCGGGGATCAGCCAGTGCATCGCGCCGTCGTGGACGACGCGGGCCGCGCCCTCGGCGCGGGCGACCGCGAGCAGGGCATCGAGGACGGTGCCGGCGGGGGCGCTCCCCGACCCCTCCAGCTCCTCGACGCTCCAGCTCGCGGTCCGGGGGCGGGCGGAGATCCGTGCGGATGCTCCGCCCGCCAGCTCGACGGTCCGGTGCTCAGGCACCGGTGATGGCGTCGACGTAGGCGTCGATCGCCTGCTCGCAGGAGCGGGGGCCGCCGGCGCCCCAGATCCGCGGCGGGAACTTGTGGACGCGGCCCTCCTGGACGGCGGGCAGGGAGGTCCAGATCTCGTTCTTCTCCATCTCCTCGACGTAGCTGCCGGCGCCGTCGTCGTTTGCGTAGAAGAGGTTCGCGTCGCCGACGGCGGTGAGGCCCTCGAGGTC
Organism: Brachybacterium netajii (SeqCode); assembly: GCF_054114245.1. NCBI lineage: Bacteria > Bacillati > Actinomycetota > Actinomycetes > Micrococcales > Dermabacteraceae > Brachybacterium > Brachybacterium netajii (SeqCode). The sequence continues at coordinate 489,566 of NZ_JBSYXB010000002.1, forward strand.
CGTGGAGGTCAGGCCGTAGTCGGGGTAGACGCCGCCGGTGCCGTAGTCGGCCTCGATGTCCGCGTCCCAGGCCGGGGTCAGGCCGAGCTCCTTGCCGAGCTCGGTGAACAGGGCGCCGTCGGTGTAGGGGCGGATGGTGAGGTTGCCGCTGTCGACCCAGCCGTCGAAGAAGAGGAAGTCGGTGGTGGGCAGGTCCGCGCCCTCGACCTCGGCCTTGGCCTCGGCGAGGTGGGTCTCGAACTCGTCGACGACGACGTCGGCGCGCTCGCTGCGGCCGGTGGCCTCGCCGATCATCGTGAACACCGAGAGCATGTTGCCGATCGGGTCCTCGGGGTCCGCGCCCAGGGTCGCGAGGACGGGCACGCCGCCCTCCTCGAGCTGGGCGATGATCTCGTCGTCGGCGCTGAAGGCCTCGACGACGATGAGGTCGGGGTCCAGGGCGTAGATGGCGTCGAGGTCGGGCTCCTCGCGGGCGCCGATGTCGGCGACGCCCTCGGGGAGGACCTCGGCGCTGTCCCAGGTGGTGAAGCCCTCGGCGTCGGACACGCCGACGGGGGCGACGCAGAGCGTGAGGGCGTCCTCGATCTGCTGCCACTCGAGCACGACGATCCGCTCGGCGGGCTCGTCGAGCTCGACGGTGCGGCCGACGCCGTCGACGAGGCTGACGGGCTCGGTCGAGGTGGCGGTGGTGTCCGCCGCGCACTCGTCGGAGATGGCCGCGGCGGCGTCGGAGGCCTGCGCGGTCGGCTCGTCGACGGCGGTGGTGCCGCAGGAGGCGAGCACGAGGGAGGCGGCGGCCGCGGCGAGGGCCGCGGACGCGATGCGGGGCAGAGCGGACATGAGGTCCTTCCGGGAACAGGGGCGGGCGGGGCCCGCGCTGCCGCAGGACCCCGCAGAGGAGGTGAGGGCAGCCTTGCCTCGTTCAGCGTAGAGAGGGTTGCGAATGTCCGCAATCACGGGGAGGGGACAGGCGATGCGCGAAAACGGCCACCCGTCGGGTCAGCGGCGAGCGGCGAAGGCGCCGGGCGTGGTGCCCATGACGCGGGAGAAGGCGGCGATGAAGGTGCTGGGCCGGCCGTAGCCGAGCAGCAGCGCGACCTCCTGGACGCTCTCCCCCTCCCCCAGCAGCTGCAGCGCCTGATGGACCCGCAGCATCTGCCGCCAGCGCCCGAAGGTCAGCCCCGTCGACTGCCGGAACGCGCGGGTGATGGTCCGCTCCCCCAGCCGCAGCTCGCGCGCCCAGTGCTCGAGATCGCGCGGATCGGCAGGATCCGCGAGCAGCGCCTCGGCGATCGGCGCGATCCGCGGATCCGCGGGCACCCGCAGCTCGAGCGGATCGGCCGACGGCACGAGCACGTCCATCACCACGGCCTCGGTGCGCGAGCGGGCACCCGCATCGAGGTCGGTGCGGGTCAGGCGCAGCAGCAGGGACTCGAGCACCTCGTCCATCTCCAGCACGCGCGCCTCCTCGAGCCCGGGCGGCGGATCCTCGACCGCGAAGAAGGCATCGCACAGCTCCACGTCGGCCGTCAGCCGGCCCGCATGCGCGGTGCCCGCCGGCAGCCAGAGGCCACGGCCCTCGGGGACCGTCAGCAGCCGCTCCCCGACGCGGGCGCTCATCGTCCCGCCCCGCACCCACACCAGCTCATGCAGCGGATGGGTGTGCTCGGGGAACTCGGTGGGCACGTCCGCCGAGTGCTTCTCCGCATGGATGACGAAGGCGGCGGGCGCATCCTCCGGCAGGCCCGCCGCCTCCAGCACGACGGTGCGGGGCTCGCGGCGCCAGGCCCCGAGCCCCGCACCGTCGGTGCGCGCAGCGGTCATGGCGCGGAGATTACCGTCTCCTCCATTCGCCCTGCGCTCACCGGGCAGGCGTAGATTGCGTCCGGCGCTCCGCCCCCGGGGCGACGACCCGCCTCCCCGAAGGGTGCCCGCATGACCGACGCCTCGCCCCAGAACGCCCAGGACACCCAGGCGATGCAGGATGCCGCCGCGCCCGCCGCCGCGGAGCCGGGGCGCGATCCGCGCCTGGACCGGCCCTGGCCGGCGCTGTGGTCGATCGTCCTGGGGTTCTTCATGATCCTCGTGGACACCACCATCGTGACCGTCGCGATGCCGCACATGCAGGTCGCCCTCGACGCCGACCTCTCCTCGCTCATGTGGGTCACCAGCGCCTACCTGCTCGCCTACGCCGTGCCGCTGCTGATCACCGGGCGCCTCGGCGACCGCCTCGGCATGAAGACCATGTACATGGCGGGCCTCGGCGTGTTCACCCTCGCGAGCCTGTGGTGCGGGCTCTCCGGCAGCGTCGAGATGCTGATCATCGCCCGCATCGTCCAGGGCCTCGGCGCCGGCATGATGACCCCGCAGACGATGTCCATGATCACCCGCATGTTCGCGCCCGCGCAGCGCGGGCAGGCGATGGCGCTATGGGGCGCGACCGCGGGCGTCGCCACGCTCGTCGGCCCCCTCGCCGGCGGCCTCCTCGTCGACGGCCCCGGCTGGGAGTGGATCTTCTTCGTCAACATCCCCGTCGGCCTCATCGGCCTCGCGCTCGCCTGGCGCAACGTCCCCGCCTTCTCCCGGCGCGCGCACTCCTTCGACTGGCTCGGCGTGGTGCTCTCCGCCGTCGGCCTGTTCCTGCTGGTGTTCGGCATCCAGGAGGGCAACACCTACTCCTGGGGCACCATCACCGACTCGCTGCGCATCGGTTCGCTGGACACGCACGTGCCGGTCTCCGTGCCCGGGCTGATCAGCGCCGGCGCGATCATCATGGTGCTGTTCGTCGTATGGCAGGCCGTGAACCACCGCGAGCCGCTCGTGCCGCTCTCGCTGTTCCGCGACCGGAACTTCTCCGTCGCCAACATCGCGATCGCGATGATGGGCGCGACCGTCCTGACGCTGTCCTACCCGATCACCATGTACTTCCAGCGGGTCCTCGGCATGTCCCCCACCGAGGCGGCGCTCATGACGGTCCCGATGGCGCTCGTCTCCGGCGGCCTCGCCCCGGTCGTCGGGAAGCAGATGACGCGCATCAACCCGCGCTGGATGGCCGTGGTCGGCTTCGCCTCCCTCGCCGGCGGGCTCTTCTGGTTCTCGCGGATCATGACGCCCGACGCCGGGATCGTCCTGCTGCTGCTGCCCTTCGCCCTCGTCGGCCTCGGCAACGCCCTGATCTGGGGGCCGCTCTCGTTCACGGCGACCCGCAACCTGCCGCCCTCGCAGGCCGGCGCCGGCTCCGGCGTGTACAACGAGACCCGACAGATCGGCTCCGTGCTCGGCTCCGCCGCGATCACGACGATCATGACCGACCGGATCGCGGCCCGCTTCACCGAGGCGCTCGGGGCCGACGCCGCCTCCGCGGGCGGCGGCTCCTTCTCCGAGGGCTCCGCCGCCGAGGCGCTCCCGGACATGCTCCAGGCCCCCTTCGCCTCCGCCATGGCCGACGCCATGCTCCTGCCCGTGCTGCTGTCCCTCGTCGGCGTCGTCGCCGCCCTCCTCCTCGGCAAGCCCGTCGACAAGGGCGCCTGGGCGAAGGACGCCTGAGGCGCATCGGGCGGCGTCGGCCGGCCGGCGGAGCGGCGGTCGCGGATATCCTGGGCGGCACCTGACACGTTCGAGGGGGAACCGACATGTCCAGCACACCCGGCCCGTACCCGCCCGCACCCGGCCCGAGCTCCGGTCCCGGGTCCGGTCCCGGCAGCCCTGCTCCCGGCAGCTGGACCCCGGCGCCCGCGGAGGCGCCACGCAGCCGCAAGGGCCTGTACATCGGCCTCGGCATCGGCTGCGGCGGGCTCCTCCTGATCGGGATCGTGATCATCGCGCTGGTCCTGTTCCTCACGCTGCGCGGCAGCTCCGGCACCGCGACCGGAGGCGGCGGAGGCGAGGAGACCACTCCTGCCGCCACCCCCGAGGAGCAGGCGACCGCGCTGGTCACGGAGTACATGGCAGCCCTCGAGGCCGGCGACTCCGCGACCGCGCTCGAGCTCCTGGGCCCCGACGACGCCACGGTCCTGTCCACCACGGCCTACGATGCGGCGCTCGCCGCGGCCCCGGTCGCCGACGTCGTGATCGACGCTCCCGTCATGTCCACCGCCAGCGGCACCGTCACCGCCGAGTACACCGTCGGCGGCACCCCTGCCATGCAGGAGTTCCTCGTCAGCGACTATGACGCCGACGACGTCTACGAGCTCGAGCCCATGTACACCTACGAGAAGGTCCCCGCGAGCCTCAGCGGCCTGGGCCTCTCCCTCGCGGGCGAGGCCGTCGAGGACGGGGACTCGCTGTACCTCCTGCCCGGCAGCTACGAGCTCGGCGTCGGCAACGAGTACTTCACCCTCGATCCGGCCGAACCGCTCGTGGTCCTCAGCGCGAACGACGTGGGCGACTGGCCCGAGGCGGCGCTCACCGATTCCGGGCTCGAGGCGTTCCGCGGCGCGGTGCAGTCCGCCGTCGACGAGTGCATCGCGATGACCACCCTCACCTCCGGCTGCGGCCTCGATCCGATCTCCCCGGCGGAGGACTCCAACGGCATCATCGCCGAGGAGGGCACCGTCGCCCGCGTCCTCTCCGACGACGCCCAGCGCACGATCGACACGATGGTCCCGACCCCGTCCTACGACGAGCCGACGTACGTGCAGGGCCAGTCGATCGGCAGCGTCGACACGACCATGAACTGCACCCAGGACGGCGTCGCCGGCACCTGCTCGCTGTGGTGGGGCAACACCATCTCCGCCCCCAGCGTCGACATGGCCGACCCGGAGCTGCCCGTCACCTGGAGCTGACGCTGGCGCAGAGACTGACAGGACGAGGGAGGCCCCGGCTGCATGCCGGGGCCTCCCTCGTCGTCCTGCGCGAGCGGGATGGCGCGCGCGAGGGGCCGACTCAGCCGATCTTCTCCAGGGAGGAGAAGCTGATGATGTAGTCCGGGGAGTCGATCGACATGGCCTCGGTCAGGTTCGACGTGTAGTAGCAGGCGTCGTTCCCGTCAGACCCCGACTTCAGCGTGCCGGAGAAGCGGACGCTGTCGCCCGGCACGAGCCCGAGAGCCTGGTCGTAGAGGTCGGTGCCCTGCTCGATGAGCGTGTTGTCCGCATAGTCGGAGAGCGCGTTGTTCCAGGTGCCGATCTCGATGTCGTCCTCGATGGAGACGGTCACGACGGCCTTGCCCTCGCCGTTGGCGTCGACCGTCACGACGGTCCCGATCCAGCCCTCGACGGCGCCGCCGGGGACGTCGCTGCACAGCGCGTCGCTGCGGACGTTCAGCACATTGGCCCTCTGCAGGTCGGTCTCGGCCCCCTCGGCCTCGACGCGTCCCGTCTCGACGGCATCCGACATGGCCTGCTGCGCGGCCGGCACGTCGGGCAGGACCTCCTCGGCGGGCGCCTCCTTGACAGGGGCCTCCTCGACGGGAGCCTCCTCCGCGACGGTCTCGGCATCCGCAGCGACCGCCTCGTCGGCGACCGGAGCCTCCTCCGCCTCCGCCTCCGCCTCGGCGTCGGCCTCGGACGCCTCGGTCGATGCGGTGACGACGGTCTCCGAGGAGGCCGACGTGCTGTCCGAGTCGCCACTCGATCCGTTCACGATCGCGAAGACCACATACAGCACGATGACGATGGGCGTGACGATCCACGACACCACCTTGGCGCGCTCGTAGTTCGCGAGCGGTCGCCCGAGGCTGTCGCGGCCGCCGCCGCCGATCAGGATCAGGACGTCGATCAGCGACCAGATGCCGGCACCGCCGCAGGTGATCAGCTTGAGGAAGCCCAGACCGATGAACCCGCGGTAGAAGCGGTCGACGCCGAGGTTGCCGAGGAAGAGCGCGAGCAGCCACGCCGCCACGAAGTCCTTCTGCGGCTTCTGCACGAAGGTGATCGGCGGTGCGCCGGCCGGAGGCATGGCGTAGCCCGGAGGCATCTGCTGCTGAGCGTAGGGCTGCTGACCGTAGAACTGCTGGGGCTGCTGCTGGCCGTAGGGCTGCTGCTGGCCGTATCCCGGCTGGGGCTGCTGGCCGTAGGGCTGCTGCGGTGACGACTGGCCGTACGCCTGCTGGGGCGCACCGTAGCCCTGAGGGGACGGTGAGGGGTACGACTGCTGCGCCGACGGCTGACCATAGCCGTGGGGGGACTGCTGGCCGTAGCCCTGCGCAGACTGCTGCCCATAGCCCGGCTGGGGCTGCTGGGGCTGCTGGGGAGTCTGCTGCGGTCGCCACTGCTGCTCGGGCTGCAGGGGCTGACCGTCGTGCGGCGGGGGGATCGGGGAGGACATGGGGATTCCTAGGGGATGGAGGCGCGGGGGGAACGCCCGTTCGACAAGGGTGGGGCAGGCCCAGAACATCGCTCTGATCTGGGGGAAGCGACTTCTTTTTGGCCTGACAGGAAGATAACCGACAGGTCGGACATTCCTGAAACCGAAGGGCACCCCCGGACGTCGCGACCCCATGCGGCGCATCGATCCGCCGTCGGCGCGATGTCGGCCCTGTGACCGACGAGACCGCACCTTGCCTTGATGCACAATCTGCACGAGTGCAATAATGCATGAGTGCATACAACAGAGCTGAGCCTCCGCGAGCGGCAGCGCCTCGAGACCTTCGAGCGACTCCACCTCGCCGCGGCGTCGCTCGCCGAGACCGAGGGCATCGCCGCCGCGACCGTCGACGCGATCGCCGAGCGCGCCGGCGTCTCGCGGCGGACGTTCTTCAACTACTTCCCCGGCAAGGAGGACGCGATCCTCGGGCTCACCCGCCCGCAGATCCCCGCCGAGGTCCTCGAGGGAGCCCGGTCCATCGACCTCGACGCCCCGGCCGACGACCGCTTCCGACGCGCCGTGCACCTGCTGGTCGCGACGACCCGCGCCTCGCGCAGGACCGTCGGAGGCTTCGCCCGTCGGCGCGAGCTCATCGAGCGCATGCCCGAGCTCGGCGGCCGGCTGAAGCGCCAGTCGCAGGAGATCCAGGACCTCGTCCTCGAGCAGCTCGCCGGCCCCGACACCCCGCTCGGCGAGCGCGTCGCCCCCGATCTCGACCTCGACCGCGCCCGCGCGCTCGTCCTGCTGGCCGCCGCCGTCATCCGGTACGCGTTCGAGCAGGACCCCCAGGTCTTCGAAGGGGACGACCCGTCCGCCTTCGACCCCACCATCGCCCTCTTCCGCTCCATCCTGAAAGAAGCGTGATCCCCACGTCCGCTGCACCTGCAGTCCCCCAGCTCCAGGCCGAGGAGGCGAAGCCCTCGGGCCGGACCATCGCCCTGCTCTTCGTCGGCCTCATGGTCACGATGCTCATGGCATCGCTCTCCCAGACCATCCTGTCCACCGCCCTGCCCACGATCGTCGGCCAGCTCGGCGGCGTCGAGCAGATGACCTGGGTCATCACCGGCTACATCCTCGCCTCGACGGTGATGATGCCGGTCTACGGGCGCGTCAGCGACATCGTCGGCCGCAAGCCCACGCTGATCGCCGCGATCGTCCTGTTCATGATCGGCTCCGTGTTCGGCGCCCTGACGACCTCGATCGACCTCCTCGTCGTCGCCCGCGTCATCCAGGGCCTCGGCGGCGGCGGCCTCATGATCCTCTCGCAGGCCGCGATCGCCGAGGTCGTGCCCGCTCGCGAGCGCGGCCGCTACATGGGCATCATGGGCGCCGTCTTCGCGGTCTCCTCCGTGGCCGGTCCGCTCGTCGGCGGCTGGCTCACCGAGGGTCCCGGCTGGCGCTGGGCGTTCTGGCTGAACATCCCGCTGGGCGTCCTCGCGATCGTCGCCGTGGCGCTGTTCCTGCACCTCCCCCGCCCTGTCCGCACCGGACGCGCGAGGATCGACTACCTGGGCATGGCGCTGATCGCCGCGGCCACCGTCGCGATCGTGCTGGTGTGCACCTGGGGCGGCAGCGAGTACGTCTGGGCCTCCCCGCAGATCCTCGGCCTGATCGCCGCGGCCGTCGTCCTCGGCGGACTGTTCGTCCTGGTCGAGTCGAAGGCCGAGCAGCCGGTCATCCCGCTCGCGCTCTTCCGCAACCGCAGCTTCGTGCTCGCGACCTTCTCGGGCCTGCTCACCGGCATCGCGATGTTCGGCGTGCTCTCCTACATGCCGACGTACATCCAGATGGTCGTCGGCGTCTCGGCGACCGTCGCCGGACTGCTGATGATCCCGATGATGGGCGGGCTGCTGATCTCCTCGGTGATCTCCGGCCAGCTGGTCACCCGCACGGGCCGCTACAAGATCTTCCCGCTGATCGGCTCCGCGGTCATGGCGCTCGGCCTCTGGGCGATCTCCACGATGACCATCGACACCCCGACCTGGGTGCTGTGCACGTACGTCGGCATCTTCGGGATCGGCCTCGGACTCGGCCAGCAGATCCTCATGCTGATCGTCCAGGACGCCTTCCCGGTCCGCATCGTCGGCACCGCGACCGCCGCCTTCAACTACTTCAAGCAGGTCGGCGCGACCGTCGGCTCCGCGGTCGTCGGCGCCGTGTTCGCCACGCGCCTGACGAGCCTGCTCACCGAGAACATGACCGCGGCGCTCTCCACGGCCAGCCCTGAGGACCTCGCCGCGGCCGGCGGCCTCGACGCGAGCACGCTGACTCCGGCGGCCGTGCTCGACCTGCCCTCCTCGATCCGCATCCCGATCATCACCTCCTACAACGAGGCGCTGCTGCCGATCGTGCAGTGGCTGGTCCCGCTCGCCCTCGCGGTCATCGTCGTGATGCTCTTCGTCAAGGAGAAGGCGCTCTCGGAGACCATCGACCGCAGCGCCGAGGAGACCTCGATCATCGCCGAGGACGCCCCGGCCGTCGCCTCCGCGGCGCTCGAGGAGGCCGTCGTCGACGGCGATGCCCTCGATGGGGCTGCGCGCGATGGGGCTGTCCGCGAGAAGGTGCCCGCGACCAGCGGCGTCTGACACCCCCTCGAGGCCGATCCCCGAGATCCCGCAGGTGACGCGCCGGTACATGCCAGATTCTCGGCATGCACCGGCGCGTCGCCATGTCCCCCGACGTGCGGGCGGGGTGGAACGGGAGGAACGGGGCACGGCGCACGAGCGAGGCCGGGAATGCGACCTGTCCACACCCCATTCCGCCGATGCGCGGTGCGACGGGCGGGGACCCTAGAGTGGAGAGCATGGAATTCGCCCGTGCCGCCGACCCCGATGAGGTATTCGCCCCCGACGAGGACTACCCCCCGTTCCCCGACGAGGACTACCCGGAGGATGCGGGCTACGCGGGCGGCCGGTCGCCGGCGGGCGCCCCGTGGTCGTCAACACCGGCGCCGGCGAGCGCCGCGACGGCAGCGGCCGCCTGGGAGGCGGATCCCGAGGCGCCGCTCGGGCAGCGGGCGCTGCGGATCCTGTCGACGGTCTTCGGGTACGACGCCTTCCGCGGCGAGCAGGCGGAGATCATCGAGCAGGTCGCGGGCGGCGGGGACGCGATCGTCCTGATGCCGACCGGCGGCGGCAAGTCGCTGTGCTACCAGATCCCCTCTCTGCTGCGGGAGGGCACCGGGATCGTCGTGTCCCCGCTGATCGCGCTGATGAGCGACCAGGTCGCCGCGCTCGAGGCCAACGGCATCCGGGCCGCGTACCTGAACTCCACGCTCGAGCTCCATGAGGCGCAGGCCGTCGAGCGGCGGCTCCTCGCCGGGGAGATCGACCTGCTGTACATGGCGCCGGAGCGGCTCGTGCTGCCGCGCACCGTGCGGCTGCTGCAGCAGGCGCACCTGGCGCTGTTCGCGATCGACGAGGCGCACTGCGTGTCCCAGTGGGGGCACGACTTCCGGCCCGACTACCTGGGGCTGAGCATGCTCGCCGAGACCTTCCCGGGCGTGCCGCGGATCGCGCTGACCGCGACGGCCACGGAGGCGACGCACCGGGAGCTCACCGAGCGACTGCGGATGCAGGAGGCCCGCCACTTCGTCTCCAGCTTCGACCGGCCGAACATCCAGTACCGGATCGAGCCGAAGGATCGGCCCCGCGAGCAGCTGCTGCGGCTGATCGCCGCCGAGCACGAGGGCGAGTCGGGGATCGTCTACTGCCTCTCCCGCAAGAGCGTCGAGCAGACCGCCCAGTGGCTCGTCGACCGCGGGATCCCGGCGCTGCCGTACCACGCGGGCATGCCGGCCGAGGAGCGCCTGCGCAACCAGGAGCGGTTCCTGCGGGCCGACGGGCTGATCATCGTCGCGACGATCGCCTTCGGCATGGGCATCGACAAGCCCGACGTGCGCTTCGTCGCCCATCTCGACCTGCCCAAGTCCATCGAGGGCTACTACCAGGAGACGGGCCGTGCGGGCCGCGACGGGCAGCCGTCGACCGCGTGGATGGCCTACGGCCTCGGCGATGTCGTCAGCCAGCGGAAGTTCATCGACGGCGGCGTGGGCGGCGAGGACTTCAAGCGCAACGCCCGCGCGCATCTCGACGCGATGCTCGCGCTGTGCGAGACGGTGACCTGCCGGCGCAAGCAGCTGCTGCGGTACTTCGGGCAGGAGATGGAGGGCGAGCGCTGCGGGAACTGCGACACCTGCATCGCCCCCGCGAGCACCTGGGATGCGACCGTCGCGGCGCAGAAGCTGCTGTCGACGCTCATCCGGCTCGAACGCGAGCGGGATCAGCGCTTCGGCTCGACCCAGGTGATCGACGTGCTGCTGGGCCGTGACAACGAGCGCTCGCGCCAGTCCCGGCACGACGAGCTGAGCGTGTGGGGCATCGGCCAGGAGCTCACCGAGCGGGAGTGGCGCTCGGCGCTGCGGCAGCTGATCGCCCGCGGGATCGTCGAGGCGGTCGGCGAGTACGGGGTGCTGGTCCCCGGGCCGGGCGCCGGGCCCGTGCTGCGCGGGGAGCAGGCCCTCGAGCTGGCCGTCGACCGCACCCCGCGGAAGGCCTCGCGCTCGCGCGGCGGGGCGGGAGCCGGGGCGGGCAGGTCGGCCGGGTCCCGGGCGGCGGAATCCCTCGAGCCCGCGCAGCAGGAGGTCTTCGAGGCGCTGCGGCGGTGGCGCACCGAGGTCGCCAAGGAGAAGCAGATCCCGCCGTACATGGTGTTCTCCGACGCCACCCTGGTGGGGATCGTCGAGGCGCGGCCCTCCTCGATCGGTGCCCTCGGCGGCGTCAGCGGGCTGGGCGCGAAGAAGCTCGCGACCTACGGCGACCAGGTCCTCGAGGTGCTCGCCGAGCAGTCCTGACCAGCCCGCTGTATCGTGAAGGAGCGCACATCGAAGGAGATCCTGTGACGACCTCTGCCGCCGACGGCACCATCCTCCCTCCGACGCTCCTCCCCCAGACGCTCGAGACCCCGACCTCCCCGCTCCTCGCCGAGGGCGCCCGCCTCGAGCTCGTCGCCACCGGAGCCCGCTGGGCCGAAGGGCCCGTCTGGCTGGCCCGGCGACGCGCTGTCCGCTACAGCGACATCCTCGGCAACCGCATCCTCGAGTTCTCCGAGGAGACCGGCGAGACGACCGTCTTCGCCGAGGACGTCATGTACACCAACGGGCGCACCCTCGACCTGCAGGGCATGATCGTCACCTGCTCCCACGGCAAGCGGTCGATCCAGCGGGACCGGGCCGTCCGGCCCGGGGACGTGCATCGTCCGCGGGAGCTGGTGGAGAAGTGGGACGGGCACCGCTTCAACTCCCCCAACGACGTGATCGTCGCGTCCGACGGGGCCATCTGGTTCACCGATCCCTCGTACGGCATCCATCGCCCCGGCGAGGGGTACGCCGGCTACGAGGAGTACGGGGACCGGTACGTCTTCCGCTATGACGAGTCCACGAGCGAGGTCCGCCCCGTGGTGATCGACGTCGAGGCGCCCAACGGGCTCGCGCTCTCGCCCGACGAGACGCTCCTGTACGTCGCCGACTCGTCGGCCTCCCCCTCGAACCCCGACCGCGCCGCCTCCTCCGACTCCCGGCCGCGGGGCCATGCGCTGCGCGTGTACGACCTGGTCGAGGGGAGGCATGCGAAGAACGGCCGGGTGCTCGTCGAGGTCTCCCCCGGCGTCCCCGACGGGCTCAAGGTGGATGCCGAGGGCCGGATCTGGTGCTCCAGCGAGTCCGGCGTGCAGGTCTTCTCGCCGGCCGGCGAGCGCCTGCTGGACCTGCCCGTCCCCGAGCGCACCGCCAACCTGTGCTTCGGCGGCGACGACGGCACGACGCTGTACATCACCGCCACGACCGGCCTCTACCGGATCGCCACGACGACCCGCGATGCGACGACCGTCGCCCGCGCCGGCAGCCCCCTGGGCGGGGCGCCGGAGGAGATCATCGGCTGAGCGCCATCGCATCGCGTCGCTGCGACGCCGCGGTGCTGGCTCAGGCGCCCCAGCCCGCCGGCGGCCAGCTCTCCCCGGCGGCGAGGGCGTTGAGCTCGTAGGCGATCCTCCCGTCGATGCTCTCGCGGAGGATGTCGGCGTGCCCGGCGTGGCGCGCGAACTCCTCGACGGCGTGCAGGGAGCGCCACCGCACCGTCCACTGCTCCGCGCCGGTGAACCAGGGGGCGTCGGGGACGGGCATCGGAGTGTCGGGGTCGGCGGCGCGGATCGCGGCGGCGAGGCCGTCGGCCGCACGCTCGAGCTCGGCGATGAGCAGGTCGACGGTGTCATCCGCCCGCAGCGCCTCGGGGGCGAGTCCGCCCTCGGCCATGGCCCGCGCGGGGTCGACCGCATCGGCCGCAGGCAGCTCGGGGGCGGCGCGGACGGCGGCGGCGATGCCGTCGGCGATGAAGATGCAGTGCCGGGCGAGGGCGCCGAGGCTCAGGGAAGAGGCGCTCGGCACCGTCCCGAGCTGTGCGGGATCGAGGGCGTGCAGGCAGATGGCGACCTGGCGGATCTGCTGGGCGGCGAAGACGGCGAGGCTGTCGCGCTCGTCGGTCGTGTCGGGGGTCAGGAAGGGCATGGCGGGCTCCTCACGGTGGGTCCGGGGCTCCTTCTCGTCCCCGGCGCAGGACCAGTCTTCGCGAGCGCGCGGACAGGACCTGTCCGCAGAGCCTGTCCGCGGCCCCGAGGAGTCAGAACGGGTACGGACCCATGCGGCCCCAGGCGACGAGGGTCGCCGCCGCGGCGAGCAGGATCGGGCCCGCCATGATCGCGATCCCGTCGCCGCGGCGCACGTGCACCAGCAGCGCGAAGACCATCATGATCGCTAGCGCGGCGGCCGCGCAGGCCGTGAGGATCGGGGCGATGCCGAGCAGTCCCGGGAGGATCAGTCCGACGGCCCCGAGGATCTCGAGGGCGCCGATGCCGCGCACGACATTCAGCGGGAAGTCCTCCACGAAGGGAGTGATCCGCACGAGCCGCTCCCGGCTCACGATGAGCTTCGAGGCGCCGGTGGTCGCGAAGACCGCCGCGAGCACCCCGGCGAGGATCCACAGCACGATGTTCATCGGTCCCTCTCCTTCGACGAGCCGGTCCCGGAGCTCCGCCCCGGGGGGACTTGCCAGTATCCTCCGTCGGCGGCCCGCTGTCAGGCGACCGGCCTCGTCAGGCGACCGGCACGGGGAGCCGGGCCGCGGCCTCGCGGTAGCGCTCGAGGATCACGTCGACGACGTCGTCGTCGACCCCGAGCGGGGCGGAGACGAGATCGGCGCCGGAGCGCACCACGAGGTTCGCGAAGTGCCCGGGGGCGAGGACGTAGCTCGCGGCGATCACGCGCTCGGCGCCCGCGGCGCGGGCGGCGGCGACGGCCTCGGGCAGGCGCGGGCTCGTCCCGGCGCCGTAGCCGAGGGTCACGGGGACGGGCAGCTCGGCGGCGAGGAGGGCGCGCATCTCCTCGCAGGCGCGCGCGGCGGCCGGGTCCGACGAACCGGCGGCGGCGAGGACCACATGGTCGCCGGGGCGCTGTCCGGCATCGCCCCCGGGCAGCTCGCGCAGCCGCCGCAGGAGGGTGCGGACGAGGGCCGGGTGCGGTCCCATCGCCTCGGCGGCGACGACCTCGGGGTGGGGTGCGACGGCGCGGGCGATGTCGACGCCGGTGTGGAATCCCGTGGACAGCAGCAGCGGGACGACGACGGCGGGACCGTCGGCGACGGCCTGCTCGACGACGCCCGCGATCTCGTGGTCCTCGACGTCGACGACGGCGGGGATCACGCGCGTGCCGGGGAGGTGCCCGGCGAGCCGCGCGATGATCGCGGTCACCGCCTCGCGGCCCTCGGCGAAGCGGGTGCCGTGGGAGCAGGCGATCAGGGCGGGCGCGGTCATGAGGATCCTTCCGGGGCGGCCTCGCGGGTGTCGTAGTGGTGGACGACGGCGCGGATGAGGGCGCCGAGGCGCGCCCGCTCGGGCATCAGCACCTCGAGCCCCTCGGCCTGCAGGGGCAGGGCGGTGACGGGGCCGACGGCGGTGACCAGGAGGTCGCCGGAGGCGGCGACCGCGCGGACGGCGTCGACGGCGCCGATCTCGCGGGCGGCATCGAGCCAGCCGGTGGCGCCGGGCGCGGAGGTGAACACGAGGGCGTCGACCTCGCCGGCGGCGGTCCGCTCGACGGAGCGGCGCACGCCCTCGGGGTCCGGGGACGGGCCCCAGCGGTAGACCGTGAGGCTCGTGACGAGGCCGCCGAGCTCGGCGGCCAGCTCGTCGAGGCCGTCGGCGCCGGCGCCGTGGTGCTGGATGGCGATGCGGCGGCCGTCGGTGTCGAGGGTGCGCAGGTGCTCGCCGATCTCGGCGGCGGTCTCGGAGGCGGCGACGAACGAGGTCGTCAGCCCCGCGCCGACGACGGCGCCGCGCGCCTTCGGGCCGCGCGCGAGGATGCGCGCCCCGAAGAGGGCGTCCCGCAGCGCGTCGGCGAGGCCCGCGGCCTCGGCCGCCTCGAACCAGCCGCGGAAGCCGATGCCGGTGGTCGCGATGACGATCTCCGGCGGGTCGGCGATCAGCTCGCGGGTGCGCTCGAGCAGCGCCGCGTCGTCGATGTGCGGGATGGTCGAGAGGGCGGGGGCCCGCAGCACGCGGGCCCCGTGCCGCTCGAGGGCCGCGGCGAGCTCGTCGGCCCGACGGTCCACGGCGATCACGATGGTGCGGCCCTCGAGCACGGCGGAGAGCTGCTCGGGGCGGAGGTCATGTCCCATGGGGGCATGCTCTCCCACCCCGGCCCCGGCATCCAAAGCCGGATGAACCGATGTCAACGCGCCGCGGTCCACAGCAGCTCGACCTCGCCGGATCGCACGCGCGCCTCCCACGCCCGCAGGTGGCCGATCTCCCCGGCCTTGGGCTCCTTGCCCTGGGTGTCGAGGCACTCCCCCGTCGTCAGGTCGAAGACCTGCTTGTACAGGGGCGAGGCGACGGTGGGGGCGCCCGCCCGGGAGCCGACGATCCCGCGGGAGATCACGTTCGCGCCGCTGTAGGGGTCATGGTTGGCCACGGCCCGGACGCTCCCGTCGTGCAGGAGGAACAGGGCCACCTGCACGTCGTCGACGAGGGCCGCGCGCCCCCGCTCGATCTCCAGCGCGGCGACCGGGCAGACGGGCGCCCAGGCCGCGTCGGGGACGGGATCGGGCTCGAGGCTGGAATCGGGATGGGGCTCGAGGCTGGGGTCGAGGGTCGGCGTGGTCATGAGCGCACCTCCAGTCGGGTTCCGGCGATGAGGACGCCGCCGGCGGCGCGGTCCTCGGGGCTCGCCGGGCGGATCTGCCCGCGCTCGGGCACATAGGCGAGGTCGGGGTCGGGCGTGGTCGGGGCGTTGACGAAGGACTGGAAGCGCTGCAGCTTCTCCGGGTCCGCGAGGGTCGCCGCCCATTCGTCCTGGTAGGAGTCGACGTGAGCGGCCATCGCCGCATCGAGGTCGGCGCAGATGCCGAGGCTGTCCTCGATGATCACGCGGCGCAGCTCGTCGATGCCGCCCTCGAGCGCCTCGACCCAGGGGGCGGTGCGCTGGAGCTTGTCGGCCGTGCGGATGTAGTACATGAAGAACCGGTCGATGAGGCGCACGAGCTCCTCGTCGGACAGGCCCTCGGCCAGCAGGTCCGCGTGGCGCGGGGTCGCACCGCCGTTGCCGCCGACGTACAGGTTCCAGCCGTTGGCGGTCGCGATGATGCCCGCGTCCTTGCCGCGCGCCTCGGCGCACTCGCGGGCGCAGCCGGAGACGCCGAGCTTGAGCTTGTGCGGGGACCGCAGGCCGCGGTACCGCAGCTCGAGGTTCACGGCCATGCCCACGGAGTCGAGGACGCCGTAGCGGCACCAGGTGGAGCCGACGCAGGACTTCACGGTGCGCAGCGACTTGCCGTAGGCCTGGCCGGACTCGAAGCCGGCGTCGACCAGTCGGGTCCAGATCTCCGGGAGCTCCTCGAGGCGGGCGCCGAACATGTCGATGCGCTGGCCGCCCGTGAGCTTCGTGTAGAGGCCGTAGTCGCGGGCGATCTCGCCGATGGCGATGAGGCCCTCGGGGGTGACCTCGCCGCCGGCCATGCGCGGGACCACCGAGTAGGTGCCGTCCTTCTGCATGTTCGCCATCACGTGGTCGTTGGTGTCCTGCAGGGCGGCGTTGCCGCCGTCGAGGACGTGCCGGGAGGGCACGAGCACCGCGAGGATCGAGGCGATCACGGGCTTGCAGGTGTCGCAGCCGCGGCCGGTGCCGAAGCGCTCGAGGATCCCGCTGAAGGTGTCGAGGCCGGAGACCTGGACCGCGTCGAACAGCTGGCGACGGGACATGTCGAAGTGCTCGCACAGGGCGGTGGAGACGGTCTGCCCGGTCTTGGCGAGCTCGCCGTCGATCAGGCCCTTGAGCGCACCCACGCAGGAGCCGCAGGTCGCGCCCGCCTTCGTGCAGGACTTGATCGAGGCGACGTCGCAGCAGCCCTCCTCGCGGACGGCCTCGCGGATGCGGCCGGCGGTGACGGAGGCGCAGGAGCACACGACCGCCTCGTCGGGCAGCTCGGCCTGGATGACCTCGAGTCCGTCGGAGGGCAGCAGGTAGGCGGCCGGGTCGCCGCCGAGGGCGCCGCCGACGAGCGGGCGCAGCGCCCCGTACGAGGAGGCGTCGCCGACGAGCATGCCGCCCAGGAGGGTCGTCGCGTCGTCGGACAGCACGAGCTTCTTGTAGACGCCGTGGATCGGGTCCGCGTAGACGACATCGAGGGCGCCCGGGGTGGTCGCGAAGGCGTCGCCGAAGCTCGCCACGTCGACGCCGGAGAGCTTGAGCTTCGTGGAGAGGTCGTAGCCGGGGAACGCGGCGTCGCCGCCGAGGAGGCGATCCGCGGCGACCTCGGCCATCGCGTAGCCGGGGGCGACGAGGCCGACGCAGGCCCCCTCGAAGCTCGCGACCTCGCCGATCGCCCAGATCGACGGATCGGAGGTGCGGCAGCCCTCGTCGATCTCGACGCCGCCGCGGCCGCCGAGGGCGAGGCCCTCGACGCGGGCGCGGCCCTGGGCGGCGCCGCGGCCGCGGGCCAGCTCGTCGCGGGGCCGGACGCCGATGGAGTACACGACGATGTCGGCGAGGGTCGAGCGGCCGTCCTCGAAGAGCACCTTGCGGATGTTCCCGTCGGGGCCGGCGAGCACCTCGGAGGTGCGCGACAGGGTGTGGACCTCGATGCCGCGCTGCTCGATGAGGCGGCGCAGGGCATTGCCGGCGGGCAGGTCCAGCTGTGCGGACATGAGGCGGTCGGCGGACTGGACGATGACGGCGGAGGCGCCGAGGCCCTGGAGCGCGCCGGCGGCCTCGAGGCCGAGCAGGCCGCCGCCGATGACGACGCCGCGGACGGGGCGCCCGAGCTCCTCGGTGCGCCGTGCGACGGCCGCCTTCAGCTCCTCGACGTCCTCGATCGTGCGGTAGACGAAGGAGCCGGGCAGGTCGCCGCCCTTGACCGGCGGCCGCACCGCGTACGACCCGGTCGCGAGGACCAGCCGGTCGTAGGGGTGCTCGGCGCCGCCCGCGGTGCGGACCAGCTTGCGGGTGCGATCCAGCTCGGTGGCCTGGTCGCCGCGGATCAGCGTGACCCGGGGATCCTCGAGGACGGACTCGTCGAGGTGGAGCTCCTCGGGGGCCGCGCCGCCGAACAGCTTCGAGAGGTTCACGCGGTCGTAGGGGGTGCGGGGCTCGTCGCCGATCACGGTGATCCGGACGGCGTCCTCGGTGCGGGAGAGCAGGCTCTCGACGAAGCGGTGCGCGACCATGCCGGCACCGACGACGACGATCCGCTCGCCGCCCAGGTAGCGGGGGGCGCTCATCGGGTCGCTCCGGCGATCTCGGTCTGCACGGCGCTGGCGGCGGGGACGGCGCCGGCCGGCACCATCGGATCCCGGCCGGTCCGCCGCGAGGTGGCCGCGGTGCGGTACGGGGCGGTGCGGCCGTGGGTGACGTACAGCGCGAGGCCGACGAACACGACGCCGCCGACGAGGTTGCCGACGACTGTCGGGAGCTCGTTCCACAGCAGGTAGTCCATGAGCGTGAAGTCGGCGCCCAGGAGCAGACCGGAGGGGAAGAGGAACATGTTGACGATCGAGTGCTCGAAGCCCATGTAGAAGAACAGGGTGATCGGCAGCCACATCGCGACGACCTTGCTGATCAGGTCGTCGGTCATCATCGCGGCGACGACGCCGGTGGAGACCATGAAGTTGCAGAGCATCGCGCGGACGAACAGGGTCAGCATGCCGCCGGCGCCGTGCTCGGAGTAGCCGACGGTGCGGCCGTGGCCGATCTCGCCGATCGCGAGGCCGACCTCGCTCGGCGGCGAGGTGAAGCCGTAGGTGAAGTAGATGGCCATCAGGACGGCGATCGTGAGGGCGCCGGCGAAGTTGCCCAGGAACACCAGGCCCCAGTTGCGGGCGACGGCGCCGACGGTGACGCCGGGCCGCTTGGCCAGCAGCGCGAGCGGCGCGAGGGTGAACACGCCCGTGAGCAGGTCGTACCCGAACAGGTACAGCAGCACGAAGCCGATCGGGAAGAGGAGCGCTCCCAGCAGCGGCTGACCGGTCTGCGTCGAGACCGTGACCGCGAAGGCCGCACCGAGGGTGAGGAACGCGGCGCCCATGAAGGCGCGGATCAGGGTGTCTCGCGTGGAGAGGTTCACCTTGTGGGCACCTGCGTCGACCATGCGTTCGACGAGGTCGGCGGGCTTGACGTACGACATCGGGACCTCCGGGGTGTCGGGGGCTCAGCCTGCTCGTCGTCGAGCGGCGGGAACGCGGCAAAGCTATTCCCGGCCCCGCGCGGCCCCGTCATCCCGGAGGGCCCGTGACCTTCCTGTGACACGACGTCTCGGAGGCGTCCGCATCCCGGAAGGGGGCGGATCGGGGCGCGATCCGACCCCGTCCGCCCTCCGCTGCCGTTCTCCGCACTCGCTCTCCGCGCCTGCTCAGGCGGGCGGCGCCGTGCGGATCTGCAGCGACTGCCGGCGCCGGTGGACGGTCAGGTACTCGAGCCCGTCCTCGCCCGCGCGGAAGCCGCGGACGGTGCGGCGCGGGAGGAGCACGATCTGCCCGGGGTGCAGGGGCGTCTCGCCGTCGTCGGTCGTGAGGGTCCCGGAGCCGGAGACCACGTGGACGAGCGTGTCGACCTCGGCGCCGAGGTGCGGGGCGATGGCGTCGCCGGCGGGCAGGCGGATGACGTTCGAGTCGAGCTCGCGGCCCGGCACGTCGATCGACCAGACGGCGCCGCGAGCGGGCTCCGCGGGCAGCGCGGTCGTGTCGGCGAGGACCTGCGGGAGGCCCGGCGCCTCGGGCGCGGGATCGGCGGAGCGTGCGCCAGCGGAACGTGCATCGGCGGGATGGGGATCGGCGGGCATGGGACCTCCGGGATGCGAGGGGGACGACGGGACCCTCCGATCCTCCCCCACGCCGTCCCGGCCCGCCGCGCCCGATGGGCTCACCCGTCGAGCGCGACCTCCACGAGCCCGGCGGCCGGGCCGCGGAGCCGCCGCGGGCCCGTCCACACCGCGGTCAGGGGGCGGCGCATGGGCTCGCCCTCGAGGTCGACGCGCACCAGCTCCCCCGCGGCGAGCTGCGCGCGCACCGCGAGGATGCTCAGCACCGCCGGGGCGATGCCGGCCGCGACCGCGACCTTCACGGCGCCGATGCCGCCGAGGACCTGCGCGGGCTCCACCTCGGCGGCTCCGCCGACGAGCTCCTCGTAGGTGTCGCGGGTGCCGGATCCGCCCTCGCGCACGACCAGCGGGGTCGCGGCGAGCTCCGCGCGCGGCAGCGGGCTCCGTCGGGCGGCCCAGGGATGGTCCGGCGCGACCACGACGACGAGCTCGTCGCGGTGGACGGTGACCGCATTGACATCGCCGGGGATGTGCAGGGTCTCGATGAAGCCGAGCGAGAGATCGCCCGCGCGCACCCGCTCGAGCACGCCCGTGGAGTTCAGGACCAGCGGCTCGACCCGCACGAGGAGGTCGACGCGGCGGAGCCGGGCGAGCCAGGCCGGCATGAGGTTCTCGGCGATCGTGAGGCTCGCGCCGACGGCGAGCTGATGCCCCTCGTCGCCGCGCGCATGCTGCAGCCAGGACGAGAAGGAGCGGGCGGAGGCGAGCAGCTCGCGGGCATGGGCCGCATAGAGGAGCCCCGCGGAGGTGGGCCGGGATCCGCGCGCTCCGCGGTCCAGCAGCGCCATCCCCGCTTGCGCCTCGAGCTGCGCGATCGTGCGCGAGGCGTTGGGCTGATGGATGCCGAGGCGGCGGGCGCCCGCGCCGAGGCCCCCCTCGTCGACGACGGCGACGAACAGCTCGAGCGCGGCCAGGTTGGGCAGGACCTCAGTCATATCATCATCGTATGCCCTGATCCGCAGGTCATGTCTACCGGATATGGCTCGGCACCGGGACGCTGGATCCATGAGTCACGACGTGAAGATCCTGCCCGCAGGAGCCGACGGCGCGGCGACGGTCGCGGCGACGGTCGCTGGGGGCGCCCCCGCGCCCACTCCCGCCGACGGCTCCCACGGCGCTGCGCGGCGGGAGCGGTGGACGCGTCTGCTGCCCGGGCTCGGCATCGCCCTCGGCGTCGCGGTCCTCGCGCAGCTGATCTCTCCGCACATCCCGCTGCTGAGCCCGCTGATCATCGCGATCATCGTCGGCGTCGCCGCGGCGAACCTGGTCCCGCTGCCCGCCGCGACCGCCCCCGGCTTCGCCCTCGCCTCCCGCGGTCTGCTGAGGGCGGGGATCGTGCTGCTGGGCCTGCAACTCTCCCTCGCCGACGTCGCCGCGCTGGGTGCGCCGACGATCCTCATGGTCGTCGCGATCGTCGCGATCGGGATCCTCGGCACCCTCGCGCTCGGGAGGATCCTGCGCGTCGGTCGCACGCTGACGCTGCTGATCGCCTGCGGCTTCTCGATCTGCGGGGCGGCGGCCGTCGCCGCGACCGCCGGCGTCCTCGAATCCGACGACCCCGACGGACGAGACGGACGAGACGGACGAGCCGGAGGAGCCGGGCCGAGCGAGGCCCTCGAGCGGGACACGGTCACCGCGGTCGCGCTGGTGGTGCTCTTCGGCTCGCTCATGATCGCGGCCATCCCCGCGGCCTCCTCGCTCCTGGGCCTGGGCGCCGAGGACGCCGGCCGCTGGGCCGGCGGATCCATCCACGAGATCGCGCAGGTCGTCGCCGCCGGCGGACTCATCGGCGGCGGGGCGCTGTCCACGGCGGTGGTGGTCAAGCTCGCCCGCATCCTGATGCTCGCCCCCGTCATGGCGACGCTCGGCCTCGCCCGGCGACGCGCGCAGCGGGTCGTCCCCGCCGCCGGGATCCCCTCGCTCGCCGACGGCCGCGATGAGCACGACCGTCGGGAGGCGTCGTCGGTCCCGCAGCGCCGTCGGCCCCCGCTGGTGCCGCTGTTCGTGATCGGCTTCCTCGCTGCGGTGCTGCTGCGGACGCTCCTGCCGCTGCCGGAGGCTCTGCTGTCCCTCGCGTCGACCGCGCAGACGACGCTCCTCGCGGGGGCGATGCTGGCCCTCGGCTGCGGGGTGCGCCTGCGCAGCCTCCTCCGGATCGGTCCGCGTCCGATCCTCCTGGCGTCGCTGTCCACGCTGCTCGTCGCCGGGATCGCTCTCGTCGGAGTCCTGCTCATCGCATGAGGCCCGACGCATGGGAGCGGTGATCACGACACAGCAACTGCTCCCGACCGAGGCCGAAGGTCCCGCAGGTGCGTGCCTAGGATGGACGGCATGACGCAGCTGCGAGTACGCGATGCCGCCCTGTTCCTGGGAGTCAGCGAGGACACCGTCCGGCGCTGGATCGACCGAGGATCGGCCACGGCCACCACCGATGCGACGGGCCGCAAGGTCCTCGAGGGGACGGAGGTCGCGCGGCTCGCCCGCGAGAACGCCGTCGCCCCCGGGGCCGACGGCGCCACGCGCAGCTCCGCCCGGAACCACTTCACCGGCATCGTCGTCAAGGTCACCGCGGACACCGTGATGGCCCAGGTCGAGATGCAGTGCGGGCCCTACCGCGTGGTCTCGCTGATCTCCAGCGAGGCTGTCCGCGAGCTCGGGCTCGAGCCGGGCAGCGTCGCCACCGCCTCGGTCAAGGCCACCAACGTCGTCATCGACGCGGCCGCCCTCGAGGACATCCACCCCCTTCCCGAGAACGGACACTCCGCATGAAGCGTCTCCTCACCGCCGCCGCGGCGGCCCTCGTGCTGCTCGGCACCGCGACCGCCTGCTCCTCCGGCTCCGACGATGCCGACGCCGCGAGCGGCGGCGCCTCCGGCGCCGCGACCGAGACCACCCTGACGGTCTACGCGGCCGCCTCGCTGCAGGTGCCCTTCGAGCAGATCGGTGAGGAGTTCGAGGCCGCCCACGAGGGCGTCACGGTCCAGTTCAGCTTCGCGGGCTCCTCGGACCTCGTCTCGCAGATCCAGCAGGGCGCCCCGGCGGACGTCCTCGCGACGGCCGACACGAACACGATGGACGACCTGGTCGCCGACGGCCTGAACGCCGAGGAGCCGGTCGACTTCGCCACCAACACGCTGATGATCGCGGTCCCCGCGGGCAACCCGGCGGGCGTCGAGACCCTCGCGGACCTCGCGGATCCCGACCTCAAGCTCGTCATCTGCGCCGAGCAGGTCCCCTGCGGCAACGCCACGAAGAAGGTCGCCGAGGCCGCCGGCCTCACCCTGACCCCGGTGTCCGAGGAGCAGAGCGTCACCGACGTGCTCACCAAGGTCAGCTCCGGCGAGGCCGACGCCGGCCTGGTCTACGTCACCGACGTGGCCAAGGCGGGCGACGCCGTCGAGGGCATCGCCTTCGACGAGTCCGCCGAGGCCGTGAACACCTACCCGATCACCACGATCGAGGGCTCCGAGAACGCCGAGCTCGGCCAGGAGTTCGTCGCCTACGTGCTCGGCGACGGGCAGACCGCGCTCTCCGACGCGGGCTTCCTCGCCCCGGGGGAATGATCTCCCGGTGACCGTCCCTGTCGAGACGCCGGCACGCTGCCCCGCTGGGCGATCGCGCCCGCCGCGATCGGCGCGCTGTTCGTCCTGCTGCCGCTGGTGGCGATGGCCTCGCGCGTGAACTGGGCGGAGTATCCCGCCCTCATCACCTCGGAGAGCTCGCTGGCCGCGCTCTGGCTCTCGCTGCGCACCGCCGCCACCACCGCCGTGCTGTGCGTGCTGCTGGGCGTGCCGATGGCCGTGGTCCTCGCCCGCTCGACCATGCCCGGGATCTCGGTGCTGCGCGCGATGGTGCTGATCCCCCTCGTGCTGCCGCCCGTCGTCAGCGGCCTCGCGCTGCTGTACACCTTCGGGCGCCAGGGGCTGCTGGGCTCGACCATGTCCGTGCTCGGCGTGCAGATCGCCTTCTCCACCGCCGCCGTCGTCCTCGCGCAGACCTTCGTGGCGCTGCCCTTCCTCGTGCTGAGCCTCGAGGGGACGCTGCGCACCGCCGGCACCCGCTACGAGCAGTCCGCGGCCTCCCTCGGCGCCCGTCCCACGCGCGTGCTGCTGCGGGTGACGCTCCCGCTGGTCGCCCCCAGCCTCGTCTCGGGGACCGTGCTGAGCTTCGCCCGCGCCCTCGGCGAGTTCGGTGCGACCATCACCTTCGCGGGCTCGCTGCAGGGCACCACCCGCACCCTCCCGCTCGAGATCTACCTGCAGCGCGAGGTCGAGCCCGACGCCGCCGTCGCGCTCTCGTTCCTGCTCATCGTCGTGGCGGTGCTCGTCATCGCCGCCGCCCGGAGGAGGCCGTCCCTGTGAGCCTGCAGATCCATGCGAGCGTCCCCGAGCGCGGGGTCCAGATCGACCTCGAGCTCGATCTGGTCGCGCCGACGGGCGCTGCGAGCGCCGTCGCGATCGTCGGCCCCAACGGCGCCGGGAAGTCGACGCTGCTGCAGCTCGTCGCCGGGCTGCTGCGGCCCCGCGACGGCCGCATCGTCCTGGACGGGCGCGTGCTCGCCGAGGTCGAGGCCGGGCGCACCCGCACCTGGGTGCCCGTCCATGCGCGCCGCATCGCCACGCTCTCCCAGGACCCGCTGCTGCTGCCGCATCTGACGGCGCTCGGGAACGTCGTCTTCGCGCTGCGCTCCCAGGGGGTCTCCCGCCGCGGCGCCGCGGCCCGGGCCCGTGCGCTCCTCGCCGAGCTGGGGCTCGCCGAGTTCGCCGATCGTCGGCCGAGCCAGCTCTCCGGCGGCCAGGCGCAGCGGATCGCGATCGCCCGCGCGATCGCCGCCGAGCCCTCGCTGCTGCTGCTCGACGAGCCCATGGCCGCGCTCGACGTCGACGTCGCCCCCGTCATCCGCGAGCAGCTCGACGCGGTCCTCGAGACGACGCCCGCGCTGCTCGTCACCCACGACGTGCTCGACGCGATCACGCTGGCCGAGCAGATCGCCGTGATCGAATCCGGCGCCGTCGTGTCCCACGGGCCCGCCCTCGCGCAGCTCGCCCGTCCGTCGACGACCTTCGCCGCCCGCTTCGCCGGGCTGAACATGCTCACCGGCGTCTGGGCGGACGGCGCCGTCGAGCTCGCCGACGGCGGGCGCCTGCCCGGCGGATCCGGGCACGCCGACGGCGAGAGCGTCCGCGCGGTCTTCCGCCCCTCCGCCGTGCGTCTGCTGGGCACGGCCCGGGAGACCCCGCCCGCCGCATCGCATGCGCTCCTGCACCGCACCGTCCGCCGGCTCGAGCCCCATGGCGACCTCGTGCGCGTGCGCACCGAGGACCTCTCCGCGGATCTCGCCC
The DNA here is from genome assembly GCF_054114245.1 of Brachybacterium netajii (SeqCode). Classification (NCBI taxonomy): domain Bacteria; kingdom Bacillati; phylum Actinomycetota; class Actinomycetes; order Micrococcales; family Dermabacteraceae; genus Brachybacterium; species Brachybacterium netajii (SeqCode). Next base: position 514,629 of record NZ_JBSYXB010000002.1, read on the forward strand.
CGCATCGCATCGCCGAGCTGGGCCTGCGCCCCGGGGATGCAGTGCGCGCGGTGATCCCGGCGGAGGACGTCTCCGTCCACGCCGTCTCGGGGCGGTCCGCAGCACCCGATGAGCAGCCCGCCGGAGAATCCTCCGGGGAGCCCGCCCGCGTCTGAGGGCGGCGCCCCGTGCGCTCCGGGGATCGGCGCACAATGGGGCGATGAGCGCCGCGCACTCCCCCGCCGTCCCGGACCCCGCTCGGCCCGGATCCGCTGAGCCCGGATCCGGCGGCAGCTCCCTGACCGTGCTCCTCGCCTTCGGCGCGAACCTGCTGGTCGCGATCGCGAAGACGGCGGTCGCGGCGGTCAGCGGATCCGCCTCGATGCTCGCCGAGGCCGCGCACTCCTGGGCCGACACCGGCAACGAGATCTTCCTGATCATCGGCGAGCGCCGCTCCCGCCGTCCGGCGGATGCGAGCCATCCGCTGGGCTACGGCCGCGACGGCTACGTGTGGGCGATGTTCGCGGCGATCGGCCTGTTCGCCCTGGGGTCGGCGGTGTCGGTGTGGCACGGGATCATCTCGCTGGGCGCCGAGGAGAGCGGCGAGGCGCAGTACGGGTGGGCGTACCTGGTGCTGGGGATCTCCTTCGTGCTCGAGGGCACGAGCTTCCTGCAGGCGCTGCGGCAGGCGCGGACGGGGGCGCGGGCGCGCCGGATCAGTCCGCTGCGGTACGTGCGCACGACCTCGGATCCGATGCTGCGGGCGGTCTTCTCCGAGGACACCTGCGCGCTGGTCGGTCTGCTGCTCGCCGCGGGCGGCATGGCGATGCACCAGGTCACGGGCGATCCGGTGTGGGATGCGATCGGGTCGATCCTGGTGGGCATCCTGCTGGGCCTGGTCGCGATCATGCTGATCTCGCGCAACACGGCCTTCCTCACGGGCGAGGGCGGGTCGCCGCTCGCGCGTCAGCAGGTCCTCGAGACGCTGCTGGAGCATCCGGACATCGAGTCGGTCAGCTTCCTGCACACCGAATGGGTGGGCGCGGAGCAGCTGTTCGTGATCGCCTCCGTGGACCTCGTCGGCGATCTCCCGGAGTCGGTGCTGCAGGAGAAGGTCCAGGCGGTCGAGGACCTGCTGGAGTCCCGGCCGGCGGTCCGCCGGGCGATGCTGACGCTGTCGCGGCCGGGCCCGCAGGAGCATCTCGCGCCGGAGCCGCTGCCGGACTGGTACGACGACGAGGACGCCCCCGCCGCGGAGCGGTCCCGGGGAGCGGACGGGGACCGAGGGTGAGCATCCCCGCCGGGCTGGACCTCGTCGACCTGCGCGCCCTGCACGCGGACCTCCTCCAGCGCCATGGCCCGCAGGGATGGTGGTGGCCCGGGGAGGAGCCGTTCGAGATCGCCGTCGGCGCCGTCCTCGTCCAGCGCTCCCGCTGGGAGCAGGCGTCGCTCGCGGTCGAGACGCTGCGCGGAGCGGGCCTGCTGGCACCCGCCGCTCTCGCCGAGGCCGACGAGGAGACGGTGCGCGCCCTCGTCCGCCCCGCCGGGTTCCCCTCCTCGAAGCCGCGGCGCGTGCTCGCCCTCGCGCGCTGGATGCGCGACCACGGAGACCTGACGGTCACAGCGGCTGCGGACCGGCCGGCGGAGGGAGATCGACCGGCGGCGTCCCTGGACGATGCCGCGCTGCGCCTCTCCCTGCTGGGCGTCGAGGGCGTCGGCGAGGAGACCGCCGATGCGATCGCCCTGTACTGCTTCGCCCGGCCGGTGCTGGTGTGCGACGAGTACGCGCGGCGCCTGCTGCGCGAGCGCGGGCATCGCGTGCCCGGCACCTATGCGGCGTTCCGGCGGGAGATCGCGCCGGCGGTGGCTCGGGCGGGATTCTCCGTCGAGGAGCTGGCCGAGCTGCACGGGCTGATCGTCGAGGAGGGCAAGGTCCGGGCGGCGTCGCGCGGACGACGAGCCCGGCCCTCGGGAGCCTGAGGCGTCAGGCGGGCTCGTCGGCGCCGACGGGTGCGGGGCGGTCGTCGAGGACCAGCTGGAGCAGCGCGAGGTCGAGCCAGCGCCCGAACTTCTCGCCGACCTGGGGCATGAGGCCGACGTGCGCGAAGCCGAGGCGCTCGTGGATGCGGATCGAGCCGGTGTTGTCGGCGTCGATCGCGGCGACCATGACGTGCACGCCCTGCGCGCGAGCACGGGCGAGGAGCTCATGCATGAGCGCGGTGCCGATGCCTCGGCCGCGGGCGGTGCCGTCGACGTAGACGGAGTGCTCGACGGTGCGGCGGTAGCCGTCGTGGGGCCGGAACGGGCCGTAGGTCGCGTAGCCGAGGAGGGGTGCTCCCTCCGTCGGCTCCCCCGGGGCGGCGTCGACGGCGGCGAGGACCGGCAGACCGGCATCGCGGTGGGCCTGCAGCCAGGCGGCCCGGTCCTCGACGGTCACGACCGTGTCGTTCCAGATCGCGGTGGTGCGCTGGACCGCCTCGTTGTGGATCGCGGTGATGGCGGGGAGATGAGCGCTGACGGCGTCGATGATCTGCACCGGAGGATTCTCGCACCGGCGCGGGCGGCGGTGGGCGGCGCCGCCCCGCGGCGCGGGCGGCGCCCGCCGACGCGGATGGCAGGGTTCAGGGGACGTCGCCGGGGCGGACGAGCCCGGATTCGTAGGCGAGGACGACGAGGCGGGATCGGTCGCGGGCTCCGAGCTTGCCGAGCAGACGGGAGACGTGCGTGCGGGCGGTCGCGGGACTGATGTGCAGGCTCGCCCCGATCTCGTCGTTGGACTCCCCCAGGCCCACGCGCCGCAGCACCTCCCGCTCCCGGGCGGTGAGTCCGTCGATCAGCGCGGGGCGGATGCGGTGCGCGAGACGCCGCTCGAGCTGGCCGAGGACGGTCGTCGTGACCGCCGGGGAGAGCAGGGAGCCGCCCGCGGCGACGGTGCGGATGCCGGCGCGGAGGTCCGCGGGGGCGACGTCCTTGAGGAGGTATCCGCTGGCTCCGGCGGCGATCGCCCCGAGCACGTCCTCGTCCTCGTCGAAGGTGGTCAGGACGATCACCCGCACGCTCGCGAGCGCGGGGTCGGCGGTGATCGCGGCGGTCGCGGCGATGCCGTCCCGGCGCGGCATGCGGATGTCCATCAGGACGACGTCGGGCGTCTCGCGGCGGATCCGTCGCAGGGCCTCCTCGCCGTCGGCGGCCTCGGCGACGACCTCGATGTCGCCGTCGCGCTCGGCGAGGGCGCGCAGCCCGGTGCGGACCATCTCCTGGTCGTCGACGAGCACGATGCGGATCACGGGGTCCTCCTGGGCGACGGGGCGTCAGCCGGGGCGTCGGCTGAGGCGTCAGCCGGGGCGTCGGCTGCGGCGGGCGGGAGGGGCAGGCGGGCGTCGACGACGAAGCCGCCGTGCGCGCCGCCGCCCGCGTCGAGGACGCCGCCGAGCAGGCGCGCCCGTTCCGCCATGCCGGCCAGGCCCGTGCCGACCCGGGCGGCACCGGTCGGCCCGGAGGCGGTGCGTGCCGGGGTGATGCTCGCGGGGGCGGGGCCCCGTCCGTCGTCGCGCACGGTCAGATGCAGCTGCTCGTCCTCCCGGACGATGCGGATCTCCACGCGGGTCGCCTCGGCATGGCGCAGGACGTTGGTCAGGGACTCCTGGACGATCCGGTAGGCGGCGGCGTCGACCAGGGCGGGGATCCGCGCGTCGGCCGTCGATGCCCCGTCCCGCGGCTCCGACGGCGCGGCGATCTCCGCGTCGATCTCCGCATCGATCTCGAGGCCGGCCGCGCGCATGCGCTCGAGCAGGGCCGGGAGGTCGGCGAGGGAGCGCACGTGCCGCTCGCGGGCGGCCTCGTCGGCGCGGAGCATGCGGACCATGGCGCGCAGCTCCTGCAGGGAGGCCGAGGACTGCTCGCGGATCCGCTCGAGGGCCGCGGCGGCCTCGGCGGTCTCGGAGCCGTCGGAGGCCCCCTCCGCGAGGGCTTCGCGGCCGACGCCGGCATGCAGGGCGATGACCGACAGCGCATGGCCGAGGGTGTCGTGCAGCTCCCGGGAGATCCGCTCCCGCTCCCCGGCCACCCGCTCCTCGGCGACGCGATCGGCCCTCTCGGCCGTGAGCTCGGCGATGACGCGCTGCTGGAGGTCCCGCTCGCGGCGGGTGCGGATCGCGTGGCCGAGGGCGAGCGCTGCGGCCGCCAGGGCGAGGTTCATGGCGGTGTCGGTGCCGAGGAGGTAGCCGAGCGGCTGGGGGTCGTCGCGCAGCCGGAAGGCGAGGGCGACCGCCACGACCACGGCCCCGGCGATGCCCGCGGCCCGCAGCCGACCCTGCTCGGCGGCCGAGCCGAGGGCCGCGACGACGGGAAGCGCGACACCGATCGTCGGCAGCTGCAGGCTGTAGTAGGCGAAGGTGCCCAGAACGCTGAGGACGAGCACGCCGACGGGCAGCTGCCGGCGCAGCAGGAGCACGCCGCCGAACCCGAGCGCGAAGACGTAGGCGAGGGCGGTGGGAGCAGCGGCGGTCCCGGAGCCGCCGACGGACGCCAGAGCGATGACGAGCGCGAGGACGAGCGCGACGGCGGTGCCGAGGAGCGCATCGACGATGCGGAGGCGACGCGGCGACGCGGTGGACATGGTCGGCTCCATCGCCATCGCCCTCCTCCTGCGCTGTCGATCCGTTCCTGTGCTGCCGATCCGCCGGGCGCTGCTGCGCGCCTGCGTCGCGGTGTCGTCGCGTCCAGCCTAGGAGGCGCGCGCCGCCGCGGCATGCGACCTCGGGCGGAGTCCGATGTCGCTCCTCGACGTAGACGAGGACCGCGATCCTGCGCTCCGGGCGGAGACCGCAGGCCGACGCGTCCGGTGCACCGGGCTCCCTACCGTCGGAACATGGACATCGACACCAGCTCCGACAGCACCCGCCCTCGACCCTCGACCTCGACCTCCGCCTCAGGGTCGCCCTCCCCTCATCCCTCATCCTCTGCTTCAGGGTTCGACCTGCTGCGTCCGGCCTGGGGTATCGCCCTCGGCCTGGGCGCTCTCGCCCTGGTCAGGCCCGTCATCCGGATCCTCCTCGATCAGGCGGGAGTGGAGCTCTTCGGCCCGCTGCTGCCGCTCGCGACGACCGCGCTGATCTCCCTCGTGTGGGTGCTCGCCGCGGTCCTCCTGCGCACTCGCTCGCCGCTGGCGACCCTCACGGCCGCCGGGATCGTCTACGCGCTGCTCGCGATCGTGCTCAGCGGGGTGCTCTCGCCGCTGCTGACAGGGACCCTCTCGGGCCCCCTCGCGCATCCGTTCGCGATCCTCCCGATGCTGCTGACCAATGCCCTCTGGGGGCTCGCCTGCGGCGCGATCGCGCTCGGTCTGCAGTCCTCGCTGCACCGCCGTCCCGCCCCGTCCGACCGGGGCGCCCGATGAGCCGCCACCGCACCAGCGCAGCGCGCGCCGTCGGCATCGCCCTGCTCGGCGCCCTCGGAGGGCTCCTCGCCGCGCTCGTCCTCCAGGACGCCCTCGCGACGCTCCTGGTCGCCTCCACCGGCGGGCCGTCGGCCGCCGGCGCCGTCCTCGGCGGCTCCTCGCGGATCCTCCTGCTCGGCTGCCCGATCGTCGGGGCGGTGCTCGCCTGGCGGATCGACCGACGACGCCGACGGACGCACCGGCATGGAGAGCCGCCGGTACATTGACCCCACGGCGCGCCCCGGAGGCCCGCCCTCGCCCCCGCCGCCCCGCGGCGCCGACGACAGGAGTCCCCGGTGACGACGCCCTCCCTCAGCCGCGCCGAGCAGATCGATGCCGCCACGCCGGCCAGCCGGAACCGGGTCGTGGACCTGCTGCGGGCCGCGGCCATCACCGTGGTGGTCCTCGGTCACTGGACGATCATGGCGGTCGACGTCGACGGCGGGATCCTCCCCCACGGCGTCCTCGACGGCGCCCGCTGGACGCATCCGCTGACCTGGGTGTTCCAGGTGATGCCGATCTTCTTCCTGGTCGGGGGCTACTCCAACGGCCTGTCCTGGCGATCCGCCCGACGGCGCGGCACGTCCTACGGCGCCTGGCTGCGGGCGCGGCTGCGGCGCCTGGGCATCCCGCTGGTCCCGCTGCTGCTGGTGTGGCTGGTCGTCTGCGCGATCGCCCTCGCCGCCGGGGCCGACGCCGCGACCGTGCAGCTGGCCTCGCAGATGGCGCTGGTCCCGACCTGGTTCCTCGCCGCCTACCTGCTGGTGATCATCGCGGGACCGCCCTGCCTGGTGCTGTGGGAGCGCTGGGGATGGGCGTCGATCGTCGGCGGGATCCTGCTCGCCGGGGCGGTCGACGCGGTCAGCATCGCCGCCGACAGCCCACTGCTGGGCTACCCCAATTACCTGCTGGTATGGGCGGCCTTCCACCAGGTCGGCTACGCCTGGCTCGACGGACGCCTGCAGGGCGTCCCGCGGCGCCTGCTGCTGGCCGCGGTCGGCGCCGTCGGCCTGGTGCTGCTGGTGGCTCTCGGGCCCTACCCGGTCTCGATGATCACCGCCGGCTCCGACGCGATCTCGAACTCCAGCCCCACGCGCGTGACGATGGCGTTCCTCGGGATGCTGCAGGCGGGTCTCGTGCTGAGCCTCGAGGGGCCGCTCGCCGCGGCGCTGCGCCGTCCGCGCCTGTGGATGGTGACGGTGCTCGTGAACCGCCGGATCATGACCTGGTTCCTCTGGCACCTCACGGCGCTCGTCGGCCTCTCCCATCTGCTGCTCGCCGTCGGCGGGCTGGGACTGCTGCCGACGCCGCTGACCGGCGTGTGGTGGGCGACGCGCCCCCTGTGGTGCGCGGCCCTGCTCCTGATCACCGGCGGGATCGTCCTGCTCATGGGCCGGTTCGAGGATCCCCGCGCGGACGACCGCCCGGCACCGGCGGCATGGCGTCCGCTCGCGGCGGCCGCCTGCGTGATCGCCGGACTCGCCGTGATGGCCTCGTCGGGGATCGTCGGCCCCGACGGCCTGCACTGGATCTGGCCGCTGCTGCCCGGGGCCGGGCTCCTCGTCTTCGGGGTGGTGCGCCCGCTCAGCCGTCGAGCGGAACCGTCTCGAACAGACCGGTGACCTCGGCGCGCACGGTGATCTCGGCGATCGTGACCTCGGCCGCCTCCACCGCGCCCGCGCCGCCCGCGACCATCCGCATGCTCGCCGCCATCGGCGCGATCGCCCCGCCCCCGGGGACGTCGGAGATCGAGACGACCAGCCCGACCCTCTCCCCCAGCGCCTCCGCGTAGTCGCCGGCGATCTCGCGGGCGACGCGGACGGCGGACCTCCGCGCCGCCTTCTCGTGCTCGCGGCGCGAGGCCTCGGTGAGGCTCCAGTCGACGTCGGTCGTCGCCCCCATCTCCGCCAGGAGCGTGACCAGGGTGCTGACCTGCTCGAGATCGGAGACCTTCACGCGCACCGCCGAGGTCGTGCGGTGCTCGATGACGACGCGGCGGGACTTCCCCTCGCGGTAGGTGCGGGTCCCGTAGGTGCGGATCGGTTCTCCCGCATGCCAGGTCGCGGCCCCCTGCTCGCGCAGGTCGCGCGCGATCCCCATGATCCGCCCGTGCAGAGCCGTCGCCTCGGCGATGCTGCGCTCGCGATCCTCCGAGGCGATCGAGATGCGGGCGGTGATCGTCGCCCGCTCCGCCACATGGTGGCTCTCGTGCTCGCCGCGCGCCTGGATCGTGGTCATCCTCGTGCCTCCTCCGGACGGGCCCGGCCGCTCCGGTCCCGCACCCGCGGAATCGTATCCGGGCGACCCGGGCGACGGCCCTGCGGCCGGCCCGCGCGCGGTCGCTCGTACGATGGGCCGATGCCGCGCTCCTCCTCGCGTCCCACCGTCGCGACCATCGCCCGCGATCTGGGGATCTCCCCCGCCACCGTCAGCTACGCCCTGAACGGCAAGCCCGGCGTGTCCGAGCGGCTGCGCGCGAAGATCGTCGCCCACGCCCAGGAGATCGGGTGGACCCCGCACGCCGGAGCGCAGGCCCTGCGCCGCGGGCTCAGCGGGAACATCGGTCTGGTCCTCACCCGCGATCCGCGGGAGCTGGCCCGCGAGCCCTTCTACTCCTCGGTGACGGCGGGGATCGAGTCCGCGACCTCGGCCCGCGGCTACGAGCTGATGGTCCGCTTCGCGACCGGCGGCCCCGAGCAGCAGCTGGAGGTCCTGCACGACTGGTGCGATCGGCGCCGCGTCGACGGCGTGGTCCTGATGGACATCACCACGACCGATCGTCGGCCCGCGCTCCTGTCCGAGCGCTCCATGCCCTTCGCCGTCATCGGCGACCACGACGCCCTGCCCGACGGTCCCGCGGGCGAGGTCGCCCACGTGCAGGTCATGACCGATGAGCCGGCCGACGCCGCCACGCTCGTCCAGCACGTGAGGGACTGCGGCTACGACGGCGTGCTCCAGCTGACGGGCTCCCTCGCCCACCGTCACGAGCAGCGCCGCCTCGCCCTGGTCCAGCGGCTCTGCGCCGAGCACGGGATCCCGCACGGCTTCGCCGAGGCCGACTACACGATCGATGCGGGGCAGCGGGCCTTCGGCCAGCTCGAGCACGACCTCTCCGCGCGGCCCGCGGTGATGGCCGCGAGCGATCTCATCGCCATCGGCGCGCTGCGCGGCGCCGAGCGCGCCGGCATCGCGATCCCCTCCGAGATGGGACTGCTGAGCTGGGACGACTCGCTCATCGCCGAGATCAGCTCCCCCGGGCTCACCGCCCTCTCCCGGCGCCCCTTCGAGATGGGGCAGCGGGCGGGCGCCCTGCTGGTCGGGCTCCTCCGGGGCGAACCGCCCGTCGACGAGCCGGCCGCGATCGCCCCCTCCCCGCTCGTCGTGCGCACCTCGACCGCCCGGGCCTGAGGAGGCCCCGGTCCGGGAAGACTCCACTTTGGGAGGACCCTTCGTCGTTGACATGTCCGAGACGGCGCTGACATACTTGCCGAATCGATTCAGTCCCGTCGATGCGACGCCCTCCGCGGCGGCGCACCCGCGGCGCCGGACCCGACGATGCGATGGAGCATCCGCCCCTCGCAGGATCGGACCGTCCGCCTCGCCGCACGCACGCCCTCGCCCCTCTTCACTCCGCAGGAGCCCGGTCCATGCAGATCTCCGTCCAGATGTACTCGATCCGCCACGCGCTCGAGGCCGACTACCTCGGTGCCGTCGGCCGCCTCGTCGAGCTCGGCCTGACCGTCGCCGAGCCCTTCGACCTCGTCGCCCAGCGCGAGGACCTCGTCGCCGCCCGCGAGGCCCACGACATCGCCTTCCCGAGCGCCCATCAGTCCTTCCTCGGCGACCAGGACCTGGACGAGGTCCTCGACGCCGCCCGCGCCGTCGGCGCCCGCTACGTCGTCGACCCGTACTGGAACCCCGAGGACTGGCAGCACCCCGATCGCGTGCGCGACCTCGCCGCGCGGCTGAACGAGAAGGCGGCCCGCGCCGCCGACGCCGGCATCCGCCTGGGCTACCACAACCACGGCTTCGAGCTCGCGGCCCGGCACGACGGCGCGACCGCTCTCGAGCTGCTCGCCTCGCACCTGTCCGACGACGTGGTCCTCGAGATCGACACCTACTGGGCCGCGGTCGGCGGTGCCGACGCCGCGGCGCTCATCCGCGACCTCGGCGACCGGGTGCGCATGGTCCACCTCAAGGACGGCGACCTCAGCGAGGACCCCGACCGCCAGCTGCCGCTGGGCACCGGAGCGATGCCGCTCGAGGAGACCCTCGCCGCCTCCCTCGCCGGATCCGTGGAGCTCGGCGTCATCGAGTTCGACGGCTACGCCGGCGACATCTTCGAGGGCATCGCCGCCTCCCTCGCGCGCCTGCGCGACCTCGGCTGACGCCGCCCCTCCATCTCCGGCCCCCGCCGCACTCGCAGCACCCTCCATCGCACTTCACCACCCTCCAGGAGCACCTCCATGTCCTCGTCCCCCGCCTCCGGCCCCGTCGGCGTCGGCCTCATCGGCGCCGGCACCATCTCCGCCGAGTACCTCCGCCACCTCACCTCCTTCCCCGACATCGACGTCCGCATCGTCGGCGACATCGTCCCCGAGGCCGCCGCGGCCCGCGCCGCGGAGTTCTCCGTGCCCGCGCACGGCACGCCCGAGGACGTCCTCGCCGATCCCGCCGTCGAGATCGTCGTGAACCTGACGATCCCCACCGCCCACTTCGACGTGTCCCGCCGCATCGTCGAGGCCGGCAAGCACGTGTGGACGGAGAAGCCGATCACGACCGCGCCCGAGGACGCGGCGACCCTGCTGGCCCTCGCGGCCGAGCACGGCGTGCGCGTCGGCGGCGCCCCGGACACCGTGCTCGGCGCCGGCATCCAGACCGGTCTGCGCACGCTGCGCGACGGCAGCATCGGCACGCCGGCCTCGGCGCTGACGATCTTCCAGACGCCCGGCCCGGAGGACTGGCACCCGAACCCCGCCTTCCTCTTCCAGGAAGGCGCCGGCCCGCTCTACGACATCGCGCCCTACTACGTCACCACGCTCGCCCTCGCCCTCGGTCCCGTCGAGCGCGTGACCGCCGTCGGCTCGACCGCCCGCACGCAGCGCACCATCGGCTCGGGCCCGAAGGCCGGCGAGGTGTTCGACGTGACCGTCCCGACCCAGGTCTCCGCGCTGCTGAGCTTCGCCTCCGGTCAGAACGCGACGGTGCTGCTGAGCTTCGACGCCCCGCACACCCGCGCCGGCTTCGTCGAGGTGTACGGGACCGAGGCGACGCTCGCCTTCCCCGACCCCAACGTCTTCGAGGGCGACAGCGCGCTGACCGCGCACCGCGGAGACACGGCGACGCCGATCCCCGCCGCGGGCGCGACCACCGGGCGCGGACTCGGCGTGCTGGAGATGGCGCGGGCGATCCGCGCGGGCGTCCCGCACCGAGCGCAGGGCGAGATCGCCGCGCACGTGCTGGACGTGATGGTCGCGATCGAGCGGGCGATCGCCGACGGCGGAGTCGTCGCGGTCTCCTCCTCCTTCACCGAGGTCGAGCCGATGCCGGCGGACTTCGACCCCTTCGCCGCCACGCTCTGAGCCACCGCGCTCGAGCCACCGCGCTCGGGGCCACCGCGCTCCGAGCCGACGGGCGGCGACGCCCCGGGCCCCGGCATCCGTCTCCTCGAGGTGGATGCCGGGGCCTTCGCCTTTCTTATGCAAGCTGACGCAAGAATGTGCGGGCGTCGCGACCCGCGCTCGTCCTGTCCCGACGGGCGAGACTTCACCGGATAAAGATTCGGCAAAGCCTGCCAGATCCCGCCGCCAGAGCGACGATGCTCACGGTCCGACACGTCGCGCCAGGTCATCGAAGGTTTCGAACAGCCGTCGACATGACCTGCGACACACGACGGGCGGCGCATTGAGAACGCTCTCTCGCCACGCAGACCCTCCACCCTCCTCGACGTTGCTGACCGGCCGCTGTACTCTCGCCGCGTACCGCATGAATACTCTTGCAATTCTTGCAGTACTTCCCGGCAGAGCAGCCGGTGCCGACGGTCCGACGATGGGCCGCCCCGATGCAGAGGAGAGAACGATGCAGTCCACCCTCACGAGATCGCGCCGCGGGAAGGGGCTGGGCCGGATCGCGCTCGCGCTGTCGACCGCGGCCCTGGTCGCCGCCGGCGGCCTGAGCTCAGCGCCGGTCCCGGCCGCCGCGACCGCACCCGACTCGTCGGTGTCCGCCGACGGCAGCAACGGCGACGTGATCCTGAACCTGTTCCAGTGGAACTGGGACTCGGTCGCCGCCGAGTGCACCAGCACCATCGGCCCCGAGGGCTTCGGCTACGTGCAGGTCTCCCCGCCGCAGGAGGAGATCCAGGGCACCCAGTGGTGGACCTCGTACCAGCCGGTCAGCTACAAGATCGAGGGCAAGCTCGGCACCCGCGCCGAGTTCAAGAACATGGTCGACACCTGCAACGCCGCGGGCGTCGAGGTGATCGCCGACGCGGTCATCAACCACATGACCGGTGCCGACAACGGCAGCGGCACGGGCGTGGCCGGGTCCTCCTTCGGGATCGACTCCTTCCCCGGCATCTACGGGGCGAACGACTTCAACGACTGCCGCAGGAACATCTCCAACTACGGCGACCGCTACGAGGTGCAGAACTGCCGCCTGGTCTCGCTGCAGGATCTGAAGACGGGCTCCCCGTACGTGCAGGACACGATCGCGGGCTACCTCAACGACCTGATCGACCTCGGCGTGGCCGGCTTCCGCATCGACGCCGCGAAGCACATGCCGGCGTCGGACCTCGCCGCGATCAAGTCGAAGCTCTCCGACCCGAACATCTACTGGGTCCAGGAGGTCATCGGCGCCGGCGGTGAGCCCATCCAGCCCTCCGAGTACGTCGGCAACGGCGACGTCCACGAGTTCAACTACGGCCGCCAGCTGAAGTCGAACTTCGACGGCCAGATCAAGGATCTGCGCTACATCGCCGACGGCAAGCTCTCCTCCGACGTCGCCGGAGTGTTCGTGGACAACCACGACACCGAGCGCAACGGCGAGACCATGAACTACAAGTGGGGCGCGAAGTACATCCTCGCCAACACGTTCATGCTGTCCTGGCCCTACGGCTCGCCCTCGGTCTACTCGGGCTACACCTTCGACGACAAGGACGCCGGCGCCCCCGGCGCCACCGCCACCTCGGTGCCGGACGTGGACTGCTCCTCCTCCAGCTGGACCTGCACCCAGCGCTGGACCGAGATCAAGGGCATGGTCGGCTTCCACAACGCGGTCGACGGCACCTCGGTCACGAACTGGTGGGACGACGGCAGCAACAACATCGGCTACGGCCGCGGCGACAAGGGCTACGTCGCGATCAACAACACCGGCTCCGCCGTGACCCACACCTACCAGACCTCGATGGCCGCGGGCACCTACTGCGACGTCATCGCCTCGGACGACTGCTCGGAGACGATCACCGTCGCCTCCGACGGCACCTTCTCCGCCACCATCCCCGCCTACGGCGCCCTCGCGATCCACGTCGGCTCCGACAGCACCGGCGGCGGCGATGACGGCGGCAACGACGGCGGCGACGACGGCTCGACCGGCGAGTACGAGACCACCACGGTCTACTACTCCACCGAGGCCGGCTGGAGCGACTACTACATGCACTACAAGGCCGGCTCCGGCACCTGGACCACCGCTCCCGGCACCGAGATGACGCAGGCCTGCGAGGGCTGGTACTCCACCACCGTCGACAGCGCCGACACCCTCACCGCCGCCTTCAACGACGGCAGCGGCACCTGGGACAACAACGGCTCGAAGGACTACACCCTGAAGGGCGAGGACGTCACCGTCACCGGCGGCTCCGTCGCCGCGGGCGATCCCTGCGGGACCGACGACGGCTCCGGCGGCGACGACGGCTCCGACGACGGCTCGGGCGAGGTCGTCACCGGCACCACGACCGTCGGCGCGACCGTCTCCACGACCTGGGGACAGAACGTCTACCTCGTCGGCTCCATCGCGGCGCTGGGCAGCTGGACCCCGTCCGCGGGCCTCGCGCTCTCGGCCGACGCCTACCCGGTCTGGTCGGGCTCCGTCGACCTGCCCGCCGGGACGACCTTCGAGTACAAGTACGTGAAGATCGACGGCAGCGGCAACGTCACCTGGGAGTCCGGCGCGAACCGCAGCGCGACCGTCGGCGCCGACGGCACGCTGACGCTCTCCGACAGCTGGAAGTGACGGCCGCGGCCGTCCGCTTCCGCTCCTGAGTCCGCTCGGCCTCCTGCGAGGCCGTCCGACGCGGACCCGACATCGACCCTGGGTCGTCACCTCGTGGAGGGGGTGACGGCCCAGGGTCCTCTCATGCGCACCTTCTCCCGCGGGCCTCGGCGTGGAAGGCTCAGGACGGAAGGCTCGGGGTGCGCGTCGTCACCCTCGCTTCGCCGGCGAACCGGTGCGACATATAGTGGAACGGTCATTACAGAACGAGGGGTCGACCCCCGAGGAGGATTCCCATGCTCATCGCAGGTCTCGTGCTCACCGCCCTGGCGGCGCTGATCCACGTCTACATCTTCTTCATGGAGTCGATCGCCTGGACGGGTGAGAAGGCCCGCGCGACCTTCGGCACCACGGCCGAAGAGGCCGAGGCCACCCGGGAGCTCGCCTTCAACCAGGGGTTCTACAACCTCTTCCTGGCGATCTCGGTGGCGGTCGGCACCGTCATCCTCGCGACCGGGTCGACCGGAGCCGGCGCCGCGCTCGTGCTCGTCGGCGCCGGGTCCATGGCGGCGGCCGCCACGGTGCTCTTCGTCTCCAGCCCGAGCAAGCGCGGGGCCGCGCTCAAGCAGGGTGTGCTGCCCCTGCTCGGCGTGATCCTCCTGGTCCTCGGCCTGGCGCTCTGAGCGCCGCGACCATCGCCACCGGGCCCGCGCACCCGCCCGCCCCCTCGTCCGCCCGTCGGACCGGACCCGCCCGGCCCGCACCCTCCGAAGGAGAAGCCCTCTCGTGACCGATGCCCTCAGCACCCAGGTCCAGCTCGTCGCCCGCCCCCAGGGGTGGCCCGATCCGTCGGACTTCCGCACCGTGACCGTCCCGCTCGAGGATCTCGCGCCGGGGCAGGTGCGGGTCCGCAACGAGTTCGTGTCCGTCGACCCCTACATGCGCGGTCGCATGAACGACACCCGCAGCTACGTGGCCCCCTACGCGCTCGGCGAGACCATCGCCGGCGGCGCCGTCGGCCGCGTCATCGCCTCGGAGGCGCCCGGGCTGCCGGTGGGGACGCTCGTCCTGCATCAGCACGGCTGGAGCGACGTCGTCCAGGATGCGGCCGCGACCTTCCGGGCAGTGCCCGAGGTCCCCGGCGCGCCGTCCTCGGTCCACCTCCACATCCTGGGCATGACGGGTCTGACGGCCTATGTCGGTCTGACCGCGATCGCCGGGCTGCAGCCCGGGGAGACCGTCTTCATCTCGGGCGCCGCGGGGGCCGTCGGCACCGCCGCCGGGCAGATCGCCAAGATCCTCGGCGCCGGTCGCGTGATCGGCTCCGCCGGCAGCCCCGAGAAGGTCGAGCTGCTGACCAGCAAGTACGGCTACGACGCGGCCTTCGACTACAAGCAGGGCGATGTGCGCGGCCAGCTCGCGGCCGCCGCGCCCGAGGGCATCGACGTCTACTTCGACAACGTCGGCGGCGACCACCTCGAGGCCGCTCTCGACGCGTTCAACGACGGCGGGCGCGCCGCCCTCTGCGGCGCGATCTCCGGCTACAACTCCGACGAGCGCGCCGCAGGCCCCGACAACATGGCCAACATCATCACCCGCGCGCTCACCCTGAAGGGCTTCACGCTCGCCGCCCACCTGCATCTCGCACCCGAGTTCCAGGAGCGGATCGTGCCGCGGTTCGCCGCCGGCGAGATCGCCTTCGACGAGACCGTCGTGGACGGCATCGAGCACACCGTCGACGCCTTCCTCGACATGATGCGCGGGGCGAACACCGGCAAGATGCTGGTGCGCATCCCGGCCTGACGGCAGGGGCCGCGCCCCCCCTCCAGAACGTCTCCGAGGACCCTCCTGCCATCACGGCCGGGGGGTCCTCCGCCGTCACTCACCACGACCACCGGACGCACTGAACATGCAGGCCAGAGCCTCTTTTGCATCACATCGCACCGACCCCGACCAGCGCTCGCACGATACAATGAGGTGTCGTCTTCGCAGGATCCGACGGTCTCTCCGATGGGAGCCCGCGGTCCCGTGCCTCGCGTGCCCTCGTGCCGCCGTCGCCGACTCCAGCGCCCTGCGGGGCGGGAGGTGTCGCAGACCGACGTCCGCGAGACCCGAGGAGATCAGCGATGAGCTTCGCTGTCGGCCAGACCGTCGTCCACCCCTTCCACGGCCCCGTGAGGATCGTCGAACGCACCCAGCGGATGCTGCGCGGGACGCCGACGCCGTGCCTGCGGATGGTGACCGCCGAGAACACCCTCGACATCAGCGTCCCGGTGGCGCGCGTCGAGCAGGTCGGCCTGCGGGAGGTGTCCTCCCGCGCACGCGTCGACGAGCTCCTGGGAATCCTCGGCACACCGGCCACGACCGGCGGCCTGCAGTGGTCGCGCCAGATGAAGGAGTACCAGCACCGGCTGTCGACGGGCCGGTTGGAGGACGTCTGCCTGGTGATCCGCGAGATCGCCCGCAGCGGTCCGCATGCCCCGGGGACGACGTCCGGGCAGATGCTCCGCACCGCCCGCGGCCGCCTCGCCGCGGAGATCGCCCTCGCGCTCCACGTCTCCGGCGAGGACGCCGACTCCCTGATCGACGGGGCGCTCCGCCCGGCGTAACCCCCGCCGACCGCTCCTGAGACGCCCGCATGACTGCTGCGGCACATGCGGTGGCAATTCGTTCTTACGTCTGTAAACTCTTTACATGCGTAAACCCTCGTGAGCGGGGCCGTCGGCCCGATGGCCCCGCTCGGAACGGAACGGAGCAGAGTCATGAGCGTGAGCGTGTCGATCCTCGAGACGGGGACGATCCGGATCCGCCCCGCGCACCGCCATCAGAGCGCGACCCGCCCGGTGCTGCTGCGCCGGGCGAAGGCGATCGTCGGCGACCGGCGCTGGACGGAGCCGCTGCCGATCAACACCTACCTGATCCAGCACCCCGACGAGCCGATCCTGTTCGACACCGGGGAGTCCCCGCACGCCTCCCATCGGAGCGGTCTGCCGTGGTGGCACCCGTTCTTCCAGCTCGACGTCGACATCGCCGTCTCCCCCGAGGAGGGGATCGGCGCCCGCCTCGCCCAGCAGGGCCTCGCTCCGGAAGACCTCCAGGCGGTGGTGGTCTCCCACCTGCATCACGACCACGGGGACGGGCTCGCCGACCTCGACGGGGCGCGCGTCCTGGTGGCCGCCGAGCACTGGGAGGTCTTCCGCCGCCGGTTCAGCGCGACGATCGTCGGCGCCGCTCCCCAGTACTGGCCGACGGACTTCCAGCCCGAGCAGCTCCGGCTCACCGGCCCCGCGCTCGGCCCGTGGGAGCGGACCTATCCGATCACGGCCGACGGACGCGTCGTCGGCATCCCCACCCCCGGCCATGTGCCGGGGCACATGTCGGTGATCGTGCGCGGCGACGAGGCGACCTATCTCCTCGGCGGCGACGTCACCTACGACCAGGAGCTCCTGGACCAGGAGGAGACCGACGGCGTCAACGGCGACCCCCATCTCGCCGTCGAGCAGCTGCGGAGGATCAAGGCCTTCGCCGCCGAGGAGCCCCTCGTCCTGCTGCCCGCTCACGATCCGCGCGCCGCGGAGCGCCTCGCGCGCGGCACCGTGTACCGCCCCTCCCCGCTCAAGGACATCCGATGAACACGAACACCAGCACGACTGGGCGCGGCACCGGGCGCAGGGCGTCGACCCGCAGCCCGCTGAGGAGGATCGGGCTGTGGCTGGCCCCGACGCTCGTCGTCGCGGCCGTCATGAGCGCCCTCGCCGGCGCGTATCTCGGAGGGAGCCTGAACTCCTCCGAGAGCATCGCAGACTTCCCCCTCGCGATCGTGGACGAGGACGCCGGCGCCGTCCTCCCCGACGGGACGACCCTGGACGCCGGCGAGCAGGTCGCCTCGGGCATCCTCGCCGGGATCGACGCCGAGCGCTTCGACGTGCAGGTCCTCACCCTCGCCGAGGCCGAGGCGCAGATGGACGAGGGTGCGCTGTACGGCGCGATCGTCCTCCCCGAGACCTTCAGCGCGGACCTCCTCGCCTGGGCGACCGGCTCCGTCCTGCCCGGGGAGGAGATCGTCCGTCCCCAGGCGACGGTGCTGACGAACACGCGGGCCGGAACGGCCGCCGCGACCATCGCCGGCACCGCCGGGACCGCCGCGCTGGACGCCGCCGCCGAGCAGCTCGGCATCCAGCTCACCGCGATGGTCGCCCAGCAGCAGGAGCAGGCGGGCCTCTCGACGCCGCTGACGGCGACCGCCGCCGCTGCGCTCGCCGCACCGCTGACCATCACGGTCGAGGCGCACGATCCGCTGCCCGACGGGACCGGAGGGGGCCTCTCCGCGTTCTACTACGCGCTGCTGATCGTGCTCGCCGGGTTCACCGGATCCGTCATGGCGAACACGCTGATCGACGCCCGGCTGGGGTTCCTGCCCACGGAGTTCGGTCCGCTCTACCGGCTCGAGCGCAGCTCCGGGATCAGCCGTCGCACCACGCTGCTGATCAAGTGGGGCGTCGGGGCGCTGATCGCCGTGGTGGTCTCCGCCCTGTACGTGGGGATCTCCGCGGCCCTCGGCATGCCCATCGACGACCCCTGGCTGCTCTGGGGATTCGGGGTCGCGACGATCTTCGCGGTCTCGATGATCGTCCAGGCGATCAACGCGCTCGTCGGCAACGCCGGCATGCTCATCAACATGATCGTGTTCATCGTGCTGGGACTGCCCTCCGCCGGCGGGACGCTGCCGGTCGAGGCGACGCCGCGGTTCTTCCGCTGGCTGTCCGGCTTCGAGCCGCTGCACCAGATCTACCTCGGGACCCGGTCGCTGCTCTACTACGGAGGGACGTGGGAGTCCGGTCTCGGCCGCTCGCTCCTCGCCGCGGCGATCATGGCCGTGCTCGGCCTCGCCATCGGGCTCGTCGGCGTCACCGCCTACGACCGGACCCGCCACGTCCGCGGGTTCGCCGCGCCGACGAGCGCACCGTCTGCGCGCTGATCCCGCCGGTCCTCGGCGCGCCGCCTACCGCAGCGCGCCGAGGACCTCGTTGAGCGCCTCCGTCGCCGAGGGGTGCGTGTAGATCGCGTCGCGGAGCTCGGCGGCGGTCACGTCGTGGCGCATCGCGAGCGCGACGGTGTTGATGACCTCGGTCGAGTGGACATGCAGGAGGGCGGCGCCGAGGATCAGATCGGTCTCGGCGTCGACCACGAGCTTCAGCAGGCCGCGGGGGTCGCCCTCGATCTTCGCGCGGGGCGCGGCGGCGACGTCGGCCATGGCCTTCTGCCCGACGCGCACCGCGAGCCCCTGGGCGCGCGCCTCCTGCTCGGTGATGCCCACGCGGGACAGCGGCGGCGTGGTGAACATCGAGTACGGGACGGCGACGCGGTCCGTGGTCCGGCGCTCGCCGTCGCGCAGCAGCTGGTCGGCGAGGATGCGATGGTCGTCGAGCGAGAGGTACGTGAACATCTCCCCGCCCGTCACGTCGCCGGCGGCGAAGACCCCGTCCGCGGTGGTCCGCAGATGCGCATCGACGACGACGAACCCCGCCTCGTCGGTGCGCACGCCCGCCCTCTCGAGCCCGAGGCCGACGGTGGCGGGGGCGCGCCCGGTGGCCAGGAGCACGGCCTCGGCAGCGAACGTCCGCTCCTCGCCGTCGATCGTGCAGCGCACCCGGACCTCCTCCTCGCCGTCCTCGATCGCCGTCACGGCGGCGCCGTCGACGAGCTCGACGCCCGCATCGGCGAGCGCCGAGGCGACGGCGGCGGCGACGTCCGCGTCCTCCTTCGGGAGCAGCCGCCTCCCGCGGCCGAGGACGGTGACCTGCGTGCCGAACTGCCCGAACATCGAGGCGAACTCGAGGCCGACGTAGCCGGCGCCGACGACCAGGAGGGATGCGGGGCGCGGGGTGATGTGCTGGAGGGTCTCGGAGTCGTGGACGCGGCCGCCGAGGCGGGCGCCGGGCACGTCGGGCATCCGCGCGACGGACCCGGTGTTGATCACGACGGTGTCGGCGGTGAGGGTGAGCTCCTCGTCGCCGCCGGTGACGATCACCTCCCGCTCCCCCGCGAACTCGGCGTGCCCTCCGACGAGGAGGACCTCGTCGAGGTCGGCGAGCATGGCGCGGTTCTTCGCGCGCATGGCGCCGGTGAGGGTGTCGCGCCGGGCGACGGCGGCGGCGAAGACCGCGTCGGGGTCTTCGCCCTCCCGCCGCTGCTCGGCGTCGTGGATGAGGATCTTCGTGGGGATGCAGGCGATGTTGATGCAGGAGCCCCCGATCATGGCCTCGGACTGCTCGACCACGGCGACGCGGCGGCCGGCGCGGGCGAGGGTCCCGGCGAGGGTCTTGCCCGCCTTGCCCCATCCGATCACGAGGACGTCCACGTGCTGGCGTGCGCTCTGCTGAGGGCTCATCGATGCTGCCTCCTGGCTGGTGCGGTCCGGGGGCTCCAGGCTACGACCCGGCTCGGCGCCCGAACAGGCGGGCGAGGAACCCGGAGCGGGTCCCGCGTCCCGGGGTCGGGCCCTGATCGGCGTCGTGGCCGGGGCAGCGCTCGGCGGCGGGGACGTGGCGCATGACCTGGTCGACATGCTGGCCGCATCCGGCCCAGGTGGTCTTGCCGCAGGTGCGGCAGGCGACGGGTCGGCACATGGGTGGTCCTCCTGTTGAGGGGATTCGTGAACGGATTCGTGAAGGGGTTCGTGGACGGGTTCGCGCACGGGTCGTGCGGCGGACGGGCGGCGGCGCGTGCGCCGGTCAGGCGAGGGAGAGGAACAGCTTCTCGAGGTCCTCGGTGGTGAGGCCGTCGCGGTTCTCGCCCTTCTCGGGGTCGGCCAGGCAGTCCTCCATCGCGGTGGAGACGACGAGGAAGCCGGCCCGGTTCAGGGCGTGGGTGACGGCGGCGAGCTGGGTGACGACGTCGCGGCACGAGCCGCCGTCCTCGACGGCGGCGATGACGCCGTCGAGCTGGCCGCGGGCACGGCGCAGCCGGTTGAGGACCTTGCGCTGGGCGGTGGGATCGGGCGAGGTCATCGGATGCTCTCCTCGAGGATCGGGGCGGGGGTCGGGGCGGGGGTCGGGGCGGGTGCCAGGACGGCGTCGGCCTCCGGGCCGAGCACGGCGCGCAGCGTGAGCATGCCGCCGGACAGCGAGGCGGAGTCGATGCCGGACTGCACCAGGATCCGATGCGCGATCGCCGAGCGCACGCCGGAGGCGCACAGGACCCGCACCGGCCGTCCCTGCGCGGCGCTGCGGACCTCGTCGAGCCGCGCGCGCAGCTGCGTGTGCGGGATGTGGAGGGATCCGGGGATCATGCCCTGGGCGACCTCGTCGTCGGTGCGGACGTCGAGGATCAGCGCCTGCTCGCGCACGGCGTCGAGGTCGCGGGCGTCCCACAGGGCGAGGGTCCCGTTCAGGACGTTCTCGCCGACCATGCCGACGAGGGTGATCGGGTCCTTGGCCTGCCCGTACGGGGGCGAGTAGGCGAGGTCGAGGTCGATCAGGTCCTGCGCCCGCATCCCGGCGCGGATCGCGGTGGCGAGCACGTCGATGCGCTTGTCGACGCCGTCGGTCCCGTGGGCCTGGGCACCGAGCAGGCGCCCGTCCTCGGCGTGGATCTGGACGGTCAGGTGGATCTGCGCGGCGCCCGGGAAGTACCCGGCATGCTGGGTGGGGTGCAGGTGGAGCGTGCGGGAGGGGATCCCCGCCCGTTCGAGCTCGCGGCGGCTCGCCCCGGTCAGGGCGACGGTGAGGCGGCCGACGCGGATGATCGCCGTGCCCGCGGGCCGCGGGATCGGTCGTGCGGCGTCGGGGCGCAGGATGTCGTCGGCGACGAGGCGCCCGGCCCGGTTGGCGGGACCGGCGAGCGCGATGGGCCGACGGACGCCGGTGATCGGGTCGGTGCTCACGGTCGCGTCCCCGACGGCCCAGATGCCGGGGGCGCTCGTGCGCCCGTGCTCGTCGACGACGATCGCGCCGTCCGACAGGGCGAGGCCCGCCTGCGCGAACGCCGCGGTGTCGGGGCGGACGCCGGCGGCGAGGACGATCAGTCCTGCCGCGACGGTCGTCCCGTCGGAGAGGACCACGGCGGCTTCCTCCGAACTGTCAGCCGAACTGTCCGCCGAGCTGTCCGCCGAACTCTTCGCCGAGCTGTCCTCCGGGTCCGCGACGGGGCCGGGGTCGATCCGCTGGACGGCGGTGCCGGTGCGGACGTCGATCCCGAGGCGCTCGAGCTCCTCGGCGACGGGTCCGGCATGCTCGACGTCCAGGGGCGAGAGGACCTGCTCCGCGCTCTGCACGAGCACGGTCCGCAGCCCCTCGAGGGCGAGGGCCTCCGCCGCTTCGATGCCGATGAAGCCGGCGCCGATGACGACCGCTCGTCGGGCGCCGCCGACGACGGCCCCGCGCAGCGCCACGGCGTCGTCGACGGTGCGGAGCGTGCGCACGCGGGCGGAGTCGATGCCCGGGATGTCGGGGCGGACGGCGGCCGCGCCCGGGGCGAGGACGAGCGCGTCGTACCGGATCCGTTCGGTGCCGGAGGGCGTCCGCACGGTGAGCTCGCGGGCCTCGGCGTCGAGGCCGACGACGTCGTGCCGGGTGCGGACGTCGAGGTCGAGGGCGGCGCGGAGCCGTTCGGGCGTCTGGACCAGCAGGGAGCCCTGATCGGCGATCTCCCCGCCGACGTAGTACGGGAGCCCGCAGTTGGCGAAGGACACGTGCTCCCCGCGGTCGAGGACGATGATCTCGGCGCTCTCGTCGAGCCGCCGGGCACGGGCCGCGGCGCTCATGCCTCCGGCGACGCCGCCGACGATCACGATCCTCATCGGAGGGCCTCCCCCGAGCTCGTCTCCTGCCGGGCGGAACGGGTGCACTGTCGCGTCATCATGCGCCGACCATATACCCCCCGGGGTATACGTGTCGATGGATCCCGTCACGGCCGGACACCCCACGATCCGCCGCCCGAACTCCTAGGAAGGACCGACCGGCGATGGACGAGACCTCGCCGACGTGCCGGGAGCTGGAGGCGGCGACCGCCGAGCTGCTCCGCCGACACCTCCGCTCAGGTCACCGATCGCTCAGGAGCTCCCGCCGCGATCGGCACACAGCTCCGCCTGGATCTCCCGGATCGTCTCGGCGAGGACGCCCTTCGCCAGGAGCCCTCCGCCGAGCGGGCCGGAGGCGTCCTCGCCGAGCAGGGGCAGGGAGGCGAGCGCGGCCCGGACGTCGGCCGACATCCGCTCGATCTGCCAGCGGACCTCCGCACGCCGTGCGACCTCCGCCGCAACCGGGTCCGGCGCGGTCAGGGCGACGGCCTTCGCGGCATAGGCGGCGGCGCCGAGGGCATGCGCCCCCATATGCGCAACGCCCGAGGCCTGACCGGCGGCGCGAGCGGCGGCGATCGCGGCCGGCGAGGTCACCGAGCGGGCCGCGCGGCCCGCTTCGAACCGTCGCCGGATCTCCCCGGCGGCGTCGAGCTCGCCGCGGCCGTACGCCCGGGCCCGCTCGATCCCGTCCCGGGCGCGCTCGTCGCCCCGGGCCTCGGCCTCGAAGAGCGGCAGGACGCGCTCGGCGCAGTCCGCGGCCCAGAGGGCGACGAGGCGTCGATCGGCGTCGGCGAGGGTCTGCAGGGAGGCCATGCGGTCAGGTTCTCATGCGATGCCCAGCGCCCGGGGAGCGGAGACCGCGGCTCAGGCCTCGGGGATCACGAGGCCGACGGCGGAGGGGTCCCGCACGTCGGGGTCCGGGCCGCCGCGGCGCCCGGTGTCCAGGGCGTCGATCCGGGCGAGCTCGTCCGCGGTGAGGGCGAAGCCGAGCACGTCGAGGTTCTCCGCGATCCGGGCGGGGTTCGTGGACTTCGGGATCGCCGAGCGCCCCTGCTGCAGGTGCCAGCGCAGCATGACCTGCGCGGGCGTCCGCCCGTGGGCGGCGGCGATCTCCCCGAGGACGGGATCGGCGAGCACGCTGACGCGCTCCTCGCCGTAGCCCGGATAGAAGGTGATGCCGCCGATCGGGGACCACGCCTGGGTCAGGACGCCGCGGGCCGCGTTCGCGGCCTGCACGTCCGGCTATGCGAAGTAGGGGTGCAGCTCCACCTGGTTCACCGCGGGCACGACGGTCGCCGACTCCATCAGCGTCTCCAGGTGATGCGGCATGAAGTTGCTGACGCCGATCGCCCGCACCCGTCCGTCGGCGAGCAGCGTCTCCAGCGCCCGGTACGCCTCGCGGGTGCGCTCGGCGTGCTGCGGCATGGGCTGGTGCAGGATCAGCAGGTCGATGCGGTCGACGCCGAGCTTGGCCGTGCTCTTGGTGAAGGCGTGCAGCGTCTCGTCGTAGCCGTAGTCGGAGACCCAGACTTTCGTCTCCAGGAACACCTCGTCCCGCGGGATCCCGGAGCGCCGCAGGCCCTCGCCGACGCCGCTCTCGTTGCCGTACGCGGCGGCGGTGTCGATGTGGCGATAGCCGGTCGCGAGCGCCGTCGCGACGGCGTCGGCGGTCTCCGCCGGCGGCGTCTGGAAGACGCCGTAGCCCTGGGCGGGCATCTCGATGCCGTTGTTCAGCGTGAAGGTCGGGGGTGCGGGGGTCGTCTCGGTCATGTCCATCCCATCGGTCGGGTCGGTCGGGTGAGTCAGGTCGGTCGGGTGAAGCGGTGCGGTCGGGTGAAGCGGTTCGGTCATGCCCGCCGTCCTGCGACGCCGGGGAGAGATGTCGCCGCCGCGACCAGGCAGGCGAGCGCCAGCACCGCCCCGGAGGCGAGGCCGATGCTCATCCCCACGACGAAGTCGTCACCGCGGGAGACGAGGACGCCGAGGAGGGCGACGGCGAGCGCGCCTCCGATCTGGCGGAAGGTGTTCGAGACGGCGCTGGCCACGCCCGCCTGTCCGGAGGGGGCGTGCTCGAGCACGACTCCCGCCACCGGCGGCATGGCGAATGAACCGCCCGCTCCGACGAGGGCGACCGCGGCGCCGACGAGCACCGCGGATCCGGCGCCCGCGGCCAGCGACAGCGCGACGAGGCCGACGATCAGCGAGACCATCCCGATCAGGACCGGGACCCGCGGACCGAAGCGGTTCGTCAGCGGAGCGCTCAGGAGGTTCCCGCCGAGGGCCAGGAGCGCACCGGGGAGGAACACCAGCCCCGCCCGGGCCGGCGCCATGCCGAGCTCCTGCTGCAGAAACAGGCTCGCGACGAAGACGGCGCCGAACCAGGAGTACAGGAACGCGAAGCCACTGAACAGGGCGACGCGTATCGGACGGGACCGGAACAGCGCGAGCGGCATCATCGGATGCGCGGTGCGCGCCTGCACCCGGAGGAACAGGGCGAGCGCCGCCGCCCCGACGACGAACAGGGCGAGGATCGTCGGACGCCCGTAGCCGATCTCACCGCCCTCGATCAGCGCGAACAGGACCGTTCCGAGGGCGACCAGCGCCAGCGCCTGCCCGGCCCAGTCGAAGGGCGCGGGCCGGCGCGGAGAGCGCCGCACCTGCGTTGTGAGCACCAGCATCACGGCGCACACCGGCAGGTTCACGGCGAAGACGAACCGCCAGTCCCAGGCAGAGAACGCCCCGCCGAGGACGGGTCCGGCCGCCGAGGCGACGGCACCGCCCGCCGCCCACAGCCCGAGGGCCTTCGCCCGACGTCGCGGTTCGGGGAACGCCTCGTTGATCAGCGTCATCGATGCCGGCAGCATCAGCGCCGCGGTCACACCCTGCACGCAGCGCGCGGCGACCAGCATCCCCGCCGTCGGCGCGAGCGCGCACAGCAGCGACGCGAGCCCGAACAGGGCGATGCCCAGCACGTAGGCGCGCTTCGCGCCGAACCGGTCCGCGAGGTTGCCGCAGCACAGCAGCAGGGCGGCGAAGAACAGCGTGTACCCGTCGAGGACCCACTGCTGGATGCTGGCCCCTCCCCCGAGGTCCTCGCGGATGCTCGGCAGGGCGAGGTTCACGATGCTCACGTCGAGGGTGACGAGGAAGAACCCGAGCGACGCCAGCTTCAGCGCGGCGACCGCGCCCTGGCGGTCGCCGCCCGTGCCGCGGGCCGGACGCTCCTGCGGGGCGGCGTCCGCATCCGCCGCCGGCGGCTCCGCTGGAGGGGAGGCCGCGTCGTCCCTCGCGGGGCGGAGGCGATCGGGGGCGCCGGGCGGTCGGATGCTCATGGGACCAGCCAATGCGATGGGGAATCCGCCAGCCAGTCCCTGGCGGTACCCCCTCTGGGCGCAGCCCGTCGGGGCGATGAGCACGACGCGCGGTCCGAGACGCGGTCGTCCCTTCCGAACCCGCACAGCACACGACCCCTGTCCCGCGATCAGGCGGAGCAGGGGTCGTGCGATGAGTATCGAGTGGACATCCTAGGAAATTACTTCTACCCCAGACGGTCCGCTGACCAGGCATTTCGTCTCATCGATCTGGCGAGGAAGAGCCAGAGCAGAGGCGGGATTAGAACCCTCAGACGGGAATCTACTCGAACTCCGGGGCGGCGACCGAAGCTCAGCGACGAGCAAGTGCAGCGGCTTATCGCGTGCTGATCCGCCCCGGGGATGATGGAGAGACTGAAGCCACGGAAAGGACTTCACCCTCATGGCCGCACCCCGCAAGTACCCCGACGAGCTCCGTGAGCGAGCGATCCGGATGGTCGTGGACCTCCTCGAAGACGATCCCGGCTCGCAGCGGGGAGTGTTCCGCCGAGTCGGCGACCAGCTCGGGGTGAACCCCGAGACCCTGCGCGGCTGGGTCCGCCAGGCGCAGGTCGATGCCGGCACCCGACCCGGCACGACGACTGACGACGCGCAGCGACTCGCCGAGTTGGAGAAGGAAGTCCGCGAGTTGCGTCGCGCGAACGCGATCTTGAAGTCGGCCTCGGCTTTCTTCGCGGCGGAGCTCGACCGCCCCTCCCGCTGACCTGCCAGTTCATCGACGAGCACAAGGGAGACTTCGGAGTCGAGCCGATCTGCGCGACCCTGCGAGAAGCAGGCGTCCAGATCGCTCCGAGCACCTACTACGCGCGTCAGCACCATGAACCGTCCGCCCGGGAACGCCGGGACGATGTTCTCAAGGAGGAGATCGTCCAGGTCCATCGCAGCAACTTCGGGATGTTCGGCGCGAGGAAGATGCACATCGTCCTGAACCGTGAAGAAGACCGGATGGGCCGCGGTCACGTCGCCCGCTGCACGATCGAGCGGCTGATGCGCGACCTCGGGCTTCATGGGATCCGACGGAAGAGATCGCCGAACACGACCCGATCCGCACCGCGGGAGGAGTGCCCCTCTGATCTCGTGGACCGGCATTTCAGCGCGTTCGCTCCGAACCAGTTGTGGGTCGCGGACATCACCTACGTGCACACATTCTCCGGATGGGTCTACGTCGCGTTCGTGACGGACGTGTTCAACCGGGAGATCGTCGGCTGGCGGGTGTCTCGCTCACTCCATACCGATCTCGCGCTCGACGCCCTGAACATGGCGATCTACCTGCGGAAACGAGAGGGCGATGACCTGGACGGGCTCGTGCACCACTCCGATCGAGGAGTCCAGTATCGGGCCATCCGCTACGGACAGGCCCTCGCAGAGCAGGCCGCGGTCGCATCGGTCGGCTCACGCGGCGACTCCTACGACAACGCGCTGGCCGAGGCCCTGAACTCGCTGTTCAAAGCCGAAGTCATCCGGAACCTGGGGCCCTGGAAGGGCATCGACGACCTGGAGATCGCAACCGCGGAATGGGTCCACTGGTTCAAGACCTTCCGACCCCATCTCTCCCTCGGAGGCCTCACCCCGCAGGCCTTCCGCCACGCCCACCAGACCCCCGCAGCGACCGATCCCGAGCCGCTCCCCGAGACCCTCAACGCCAGATAACCGACCTTCCGTCAAAGCCGGGGCTTGACACATGGCCCCGACTTCCTCGCCGACGTTCGCGCTCTCATGGCCGGCACGCTCGATGATCAGGACACAGCGCAGAAGCTCCTCAAGAAGCAGCTCGACGACCAGCTCGCCGCGCTCGATACCCAGGAAGACAACCTGCTCGACCTCCTCGGCGACCCCGACGTCAACCGGGACAAGATCAAGGTCCGCCTCCGCAAGCTCCAATCAGAGCAAGCCCGACTGCGGGAACAGCGCGACGGCGTCACGCTCGACCTGACCGAAGGCGCCGACTACCTCGAAGCCAACCTCCAGCTCCTCGAGCACCCGTACGAGCTGTACATGCTCGCCGACGACGAAGTGCGCAGACGTCTCAACCAAGCCATCTTCGGCGTCATCTACATCCTGGACGAAGAAGTCGTCGGCCGGACCCTCAAGCCACCGCACGACGAACTCCGCGCCGCCGAAGCCGCCTACCACGCGGCCAAGGCAGGTGGAACGAAGGACGAAGCCATCGCCGCGTTCACCCGATCGTTCATCAAGGCACACGGCACCCAGAAACACCAGAAGGCCACCCCGGAGGATGGCCTTCTGGCTGACATCCACGTGCGTGAAGCGGCCATGTGGGGAGCACTATTCACCAGCAGCTTCGTGGCTGTGGGTTCTAGTAACCCTCCTATGGTGGAGCTAAGGGGATTCGAACCCCTGACCTCTTCCATGCCATGGAAGCGCGCTACCAACTGCGCCATAGCCCCGTACCGGGTGGCCGCTGCGATCCGCTCCGTTCCCGGGGCGTCTCGCGACGACTCCCCAACAATACATCTTCCCTGGCCCTGGGCCAAAACGGAGACGCGCCCACGGGGAGTGCTGTGCGCCACGTCAGCGGGCGGCGGCCACACCTCCGGGCTCTTCGAGCTCTCCAGGCTCTCGGCAGCCAGCTGATGCCGCCGCTGCTGGAGGGGATCCTTGCTCGCAGTGCGCTGAGCTATCCGTTCCAGGAGGAGATAGCCATCGTCTGAGCCCCACCGCTAGCTCGCCGACATGGGCATCTGATCAGGAACGCGAAAGGCCCCCGCTCATCAGCGGGGGCCTTCCGAACGAGTCACTGTCTCACGGTTTCTCGAGTGGAGCTAAGGGGATTCGAACCCCTGACCTCTTCCATGCCATGGAAGCGCGCTACCAACTGCGCCATAGCCCCGTAACGGGTGCCGCTGCGTTCCGCTCCGTTCCCGGAGCGCGCCGCGGCGACTCGTCAAGATTACAACTCTGCAGGCCTCAGGGGAAATCCGGAGGAGCGTTGTGTGACAGCAACCTCATCAGCTCGCCGTTGGTGTCGGAGGCGAGGGGCTCGAGCACCGAGCGATGGCAGTTCTCCAGGCCGCTGATGCCGCGGAAGCCGTCGGCGTCCAGGCCCAGCAGCCGGGTGATGCCGAGGGTGATAGCGGCGCCGTGCGCGACGATCATGATCGTGCGGCCGGGATGCTCGGAGGCGAGGCGACGGCAGGCGGCCGCCACGCGGTCCCCCACCTCGGCCCGGTCCTCGACACCGACGCCGAGCACGGGCCGATGACCGCGCCAGGCGGCATGCTGCTCGGGCCAGCGGCGGCGGATCTCGTCGCCCTGGAGCCCCTCCCACACGCCGAAGCTGCGCTCGAGGAGCGCCTCGTCGGTCGCGACCTCGAGGCCCGTGGCCTCGCCGACGATGCGGGCGGTCTCATGCGCCCGCTGCAGGGGCGAGGCGATGAGGAGATCCGGCGGATCCTGCGCGACGGTCCGGGCGAGCGTCGCCGCCTGGCGCAGGCCGTGAGCGTTCAGCGGGATGTCGACCTGGCCCTGGAGCCGGCCCTCCCGGTTGTAGTCGGTCTGGCCGTGGCGGACGAGGACGAGTCTCGTGCGGGCCTGGCCGCGGATCCCGGCAGGGGCCTTCACGCCTGCGCCTGGGGCCGGTCCTGCCCGGTCTCAGGGCGACGGTCGTCGATCTGGAGGTCGAGCACGGGGGCGTCGCGCCAGAGCCGCTCGAGCGCGTAGAAGGCGCGGTCCTCGGCGTGCTGCACGTGGACGACGATGTCGCCGTAGTCGAGCAGCACCCAACGGGCGTCGCGCTCCCCCTCGCGGCGGATCGGCTTGCGTCGGCGCTGCTCGATGAGCTCCTGCTCGATCGCGCCGACAATCGCGGAGACCTGGCGCTCCGAGTCGCCGGAGCAGACGAGGAAGACGTCGGTGATGACGATCTGCTCGGAGACGTCGAGGCCGATCACCTCCTGCGCCTGCTTGTCGGCGGCGGCCTGCCCGGCGAGGCGGGCGAGGTCGAGGGATTCTTCGGAAGCGCTCACGCGGCGTGTACCTCCAGGGCGGTGCGGATATCGGGATGGAGCGCGGCGACGGCGGCATCGAGGCCGTCGTGCGCAGCGCTGGAGCTGAGGGCGTCGGTCACGCCGGGGCCGAGGACCCCGGTGACGAGCAGGGCGACGAGGACGATCAGGGCGAGGGCGATCAGCCCCCACACGACCCACACCAGCGGCCGGCCGCCGGAGCGCTCGGGCCGGTGCAGGACCTTGCCGTCGAAGCGGGGGGCGGGGCGGGGCGCGGGGGCGTCGGCGGCGGCGAGCTCGCCGAGCTCGGCGCCGTCCTGGTCGCGGTCGATCGCCGGTGACGGCCGACCGGCCGGGGAGCCCGCGCCCGCCGGAGACCCGGCGCGGGGCAGCGCGACCGTCGGCGCGGGATCGGGCGTCGGCGCAGACCCCGCCGACGCTGCGGATGCAGCGGGATCCGCGGCCGCAGCGGCCGACGCCGGGCTCGCGGCGGAGCCGACGGCGGGGCTGCCCGCCGAGGCGCCCAGCGGGCTCGCCGCGGACGCCGAGGACGACGCGCTCGGGGCGGAGGCCGCGGTGCGGAAGGAGATCAGGGCCGTGTCGTCATCGGGCGGAGCATCGGGGTCCTCGACGCGCGCGAGCGCACCGGTGATCTCCGAGGGGGACACGGACGACGCCGAGTCGGCGCTCAGCGCGGAGGACGCCGACTGAGCGGAGATCGCGGACTGGGCCGACTGGGCCGACAGGGCGGAGCCCGCCGTTCCCGCCGACAGCGCCGATGCGGCAGACGCAGCCGACGCTGCGGACGCCGCGGAACGAGCGGACGCCGCCGACGCCGCGGAACGCGCCGACGCGGCGGAGACCGCGGATCCTGCGGTGCCTGCCGACGCGGCCGATGCCGCCGACACGGCCGATGAGGAGACGGCCGCGCCGGCGGTCTCCGGGGTGGTCGGGGCGATCGACGGCGGGTGGGGATGGAGCCGGTCCTCGGCGGGGGCGTCCGCGGGGACGGGCTCGTCGGTCAGCTCGATGATCCGGGCGCGCCGACCGAACTTCCGCAGCATCGGCAGCGGGGCGTCGGAGGTGGGCGGGGCGACGGCACCGCGGCCGCCGGGGACGACGGCCAGCTCGCCCGTCAGCTCTGCTCCCGTCCGGGAGTCGAGCACCGCAGCCTCTTCGGGGCTCAGCTGCCGTGCGCGACGGCCGTGCCGTCGGCCGGTCTGGGGCTCACTCATCTGCGTCACCACCTGTGTAGAGGGCGTACTTGTTGATGTATTGGACGACCCCGTCGGGCACCAGGTACCACACCGGCGCACCCGCACCGACGCGCGTGCGGCAGTCGGTGGAGCTGATCGCCATCGCGGGGACCTCGATCAGCGTCACGCCGTCATCGGGGAGCCCGGAGGTGTCGAGGACGTGCCCCGGCCGGGTGACTCCGATGAAGTGGGCGAGCTCGAAGATCTCCTGGTTGTCCTTCCACGTGAGGATGGACTGCAGGGCGTCGGCACCGGTGATGAAGAAGAGGTCCGCATCGCCGTAGTGCGCGACCAGGTCGCGCAGGGTGTCGATCGTGTAGGTCGCGCCCGGGCGGTCGATATCGACCCGGGACACCGTGAACACGGGGTTCGCGGCCGTCGCGACGACGGTCATGAGATACCGGTGCTCGGCGTCGGAGATCGACCGATCGGCCTTCTGCCACGGCCGACCGGTGGGGACGAACACGACCTCATCCAGCGCGAAGACGCTCTGGACCTCGCTGGCCGCGACGAGGTGGCCGTGATGGATCGGATCGAAGGTCCCGCCCATCACGCCGATACGACGTCGCTGCTGCTCCATGAGGTCAGTGATCGGAGCTCTCGGAGGAGCTCTCCTCACCGCGCTGGTGCTGACCGCTGGTCAGGGCGATGATGCCGAGCAGGGTCAGGAGGATGAGGAGGGCGCCGCCGCCCACATAGCCGGGAGCGATCCCGTGGGAGCCTTCGGCACCGGCCTCGGCGAGGATCATGAGCTGGTCGATCATTCTCAGTTGCCCTTTCGACGTTAGACCGCTTCATCATCCCATAGGGGCGGCCGTCGTCCGGGACGCACACGCGGTCGTGGGAGGGTCATCACGGCCGGATCCAGGACCGAGGTCCCGCCGCGGGCCGACCGGACGGTCCGGGCAGAACGGACACGCCCCCGACGAGCCGCGCAGGCGGACCGTCGGGGGCGGAGCTTCCGGGCATCCGGGCGGCCGCGCGTCAGGGGCGCACGTGCCCCTGACCGACGACGACCCACTTCGTGGTCGTCAGCTCCCGCAGGCCCATGGGGCCGCGGGCATGGAGCTTCTGGGTGGAGATGCCCACCTCGGCGCCGAAGCCGAACTCGCCGCCGTCGGAGAAGCGGGTCGAGGCGTTGGCCATGACCACGGCCGAGTCGACCTCGGCGAGGAAGCGCTGCTGGCTGAGCAGGTCGCGGGTGAGGATCGACTCGGTGTGGCCGGTCGAGTGCTCGCGGATGTGGGCGAGGGCCTCGTCGAGGTCCGCGACGACCTTCACGGCGAGATCGAGCGCGAGGTACTCGGTCTCCCAGTCCTCCTCCGTCGCGGGCACGACGGCGACCGTCGCGGGCGCGTCGGCGACGTCGTCGTGCGCGAGGATCGCCAGCGCCGCGGGGTCCGCA
This sequence comes from Brachybacterium netajii (SeqCode), assembly GCF_054114245.1. NCBI lineage: Bacteria > Bacillati > Actinomycetota > Actinomycetes > Micrococcales > Dermabacteraceae > Brachybacterium > Brachybacterium netajii (SeqCode). The sequence goes on from NZ_JBSYXB010000002.1 coordinate 547,047, forward strand.
TGCAGGGTCACCCCGGCCCGGCCGAGGGCCTCGGCGATCACCGGCAGGGCATGCTCGGCGGCGTCGCGGTGGATGAGCAGGGTCTCGAGCGCATTGCACACGCCGACGCGCTGGGTCTTGGCGTTGACGATGATCTCGACCGCCTGGCCGAGATCGGCGGAGGCGTCGACGAGGATGTGGGTCTTGCCGGTGCCGGTCTCGATCACGGGGACGGTGGAGGTCTCGACGACGCGGCGGATCAGGCCCGCTCCGCCGCGCGGGATCAGCACATCCACCAGGCCGCGGGCGCGCATGAGGGCGTCGGCGCCGGGGCGCCCGTGCTCGTCGATCCCGACGATCAGGTCCTCGGGCAGGCCGCGCCCGGCCAGCACGCGGCGCAGCACGGCGATCAGCGCGGTGTTGGAGTGCAGGGCGGCGGAGCCGCCGCGCAGCACGACGGCGGAGCCCGCCTTGAGGGCGAGGCCCGCGGCGTCGACGGTGACGTTGGGGCGCGCCTCGTAGATCATGCCCACCACGCCCATCGGAACGCGCACCTCGCGCAGCTCGAGGCCGTTGGCGAGGATCGATCCGCGCACGACCTCGCCGACGGGGTCGGGCAGGGCGGCGGCGTCGCGGAGCTGCTGGGCGATCGCCGCGACCCGCTGCGGGTCCAGGGCGAGCCGGTCGCGGAGGCCCGCGGCGATGCCGGCGGCGTCCGCGGCGGCGAGGTCCTGGGCGTTCGCGGCGACGATCTCGTCGGCCGCGGCGACGAGCGCGTCGGCCATCGCGAGCAGCAGATCGTCCTTGGCGGCGCGGTGCAGGCGCGCCAGCTGCGGCTGCGCGTCCCGGGCCGCGCGGGCGGCGGCCCGGACGGCGCGCTCCACGTCGGAGAGGTCGGCGGGACGGTCGTCGAGCTCGGCAGAGGAAGTCATGCCCACCAGGGTACGCCGCAGGTCAGCGCCCTGTCGCTCGGCGTCCAGCGCTCGGGCGCCGAGCCCGGTCGGCGCGGGGCCCGCACGTCCGGTCAGCGCAGGAACCGTGCGTCCGGTCAGCGCAGGAACCGCGCGTCCGGTCAGCGCGCGGGCCGTGCCGGCTCGAGGACGACCAGCTGGTCCCGGTGGACGGCGGGCTTGCGGTACCGCTCCCCCAGCACCTCGCGCAGCTCGCCCGTCGGCCGGCCCGCCATGACCCGCAGCTCCTCGCTCGAGAAGCCGACGAGGCCGCGGGCGATCGTGCGGCCCTCGGGGTCGGCGATGTCGACCGGGACGCCGGCCGGGAAGGTGCCGTCGACGTCGACGATGCCGACGGGCAGCAGGGAGCGGCGTCGGCTGCGGACCGCGAGCGCCGCGCCCTCGTCGAGACGGAGGGTGCCCGCGCCGCGGGTCGCGAAGCGCAGCCACACCAGGCGCGAGCGCCGCCGGCCGTGGTGGGCGGGGAAGAAGGTGCCCACGTCCTCCCCCGCGACGGCGTCCGCGAAGCGCGCCGCCGAGGTCATGACGGTGGCGGTGCCGAGGGTCGCCGCCTGCTGGGCGGCCGACAGCTTCGTGACCATGCCGCCGGTGCCGACCTTCGAGCCGACGGATCCGATGCTGACGCCCTGCAGGCGCGCCGCGTCCTCGACCACGCCGATCCGCTCGGCGCCGGGATCCCGCGGGGGCGCCGTGTAGAGGGCGTCGACGTCGGTGAGCAGCACGAGGGCGTCGGCCCCGAGGAGCTGGGCGACGAGCGCTGCGAGACGGTCGTTGTCGCCGAAGCGGATCTCGTGGGTGGCGGTGGTGTCGTTCTCGTTGATCACCGGCACCGTGCCGAGCGCCAGCAGCGACTCGAGCGCCGTGCGGACGTTGCTGTAGGTCTGCGAGCGGATCACGTCGGACTCCGTCAGCAGCACCTGCCCGGCGATCAGCCCGTGGACCCGCAGGGCGTTCGCCCAGGAGACCGCGAGGATCGACTGGCCGACGCTCGCCGCCGCCTGCTGGAGGGCCACGCTGCGGGGCCGCTCCTCGAGGCCCAGCGGGCCCAGGGCCGCGGCGATCGCCCCCGAGGAGACGACGACGACCTCGGTGCCGTGCTCGCGCAGCGCGGCGACGACATCGGCGATCGCGCCGACCTTCGCGTCGTCGAGGCGCCCGCGCTCGTCGGTGAGGCTCGAGGAGCCGATCTTGACGACCACGCGGCCCGCGCCAGGGATCTGCGCGCGCTCGGTGATCCGCGAGGGCTGGCGCAGCTCGCCGCCGGCCGTCGATCCCGACACGATCAGCGGTCCGTCGCGTCGTCGACGGAGGGGTCGGCCCAGTGGCCGGAGCGCCGCTCGTCCTCCATCGCCGCCAGGCGGTCCATGCGGGCGGCGGTGCGGGCCCTCTGCTCCTCGCGCTTGGCCTCGCGCGTGGGACGGTGGTTGTCCTCCACGCGCTTGTCGGTGCCGCGGCGTCCCAGCAGCTCGGCGCCGCCGACCATCGTGGGCTCCCAGTCGAAGACCACCGCATCGTCGTCGGAGCCGATCAGCACGGTCGACCCGGCGACGGCGCCGGACTTGAACAGGGCGTCCTCGACGCCCAGCTTCGCCAGGCGGTCGGCGAGATAGCCGACGGCCTCGTCGTTGCGGAAGTCGGTCTGGCGGACCCAGCGCTCGGGCTTGTCGCCGGAGATCCGGAAGGCGGTGGAGCCCTCGAACTCCTCCTTGACCACCTGGAAGGGCTTCTCGTTCACCGCGCGGGGCGAGATGACGATGGGGGCGGGCTCCGGCTCGGGCAGCGCGGCGCGCGCCTCCTCGACGATCTCGCCGAGCGCGAAGCTGAGCTCGCGCAGGCCCTTGCGGGACACCGCGGACACGTCGAGCACGGGGATGCCGCGCTGCTCGAGGCGCTCGCGGACGAGATCGGCCATGTCGGCGCCGTCGGGCAGGTCGGTCTTGTTCAGCACGACGACCGTCGGCCGCTCCATGAGCGGCACCCGACCCTCGCCGTCGTCGTCGAGGCCCGCGGCGTAGGCGGCGAGCTCCGCCTCGATGGTCTCGAGGTCGCTCAGCGGGTCGCGGTCGGACTCGAGGGCGGCGGCGTCGAGGACATGGACGATCACATGGCAGCGCTCGATGTGGCGCAGGAAATCCAGGCCCAGGCCCTTGCCCTCGCTCGCACCGGGGATCAGGCCCGGGACGTCGGCGATGGTGTACCGGTGCTCGCCGGCCTCGACGACGCCGAGGTTCGGGACCAGGGTCGTGAAGGGGTAGTCGGCGATCTTGGGACGGGCCGCGCTCATCGCCGCGATCAGCGAGCTCTTGCCGGCGCTGGGGTAGCCCACGAGCGCGACGTCGGCGACCGACTTCAGCTCGAGGACGAGGCGGCGCTCGTCGCCGGGCTCGCCGAGCAGCGCGAAGCCGGGGGCCTTGCGGTGCTTGTTGGCGAGGGTCGCGTTGCCGAGGCCGCCCTGGCCGCCGCGGGCGGCGACGTAACGGGTGCCGATGCCGACGAGATCCGCCAGCAGCGTTCCGTCCTCGCGGCGCACGACGGTGCCGTCGGGCACCGGGAGGACGAGGTCCTCGCCGTTCTCGCCGCGACGCATGTCCCCCTTGCCGAAGCCGCCGGAGGTGGCCTTCCGGTGCGGCTTGTGGTGGTAGGCGAGCAGCGTGGTGGTCGAGGCGTCCACCTCGAGCACGACGTCGCCGCCGCTGCCGCCGTCGGCCCCGTCGGGCCCGGCCAGCGGCTTGAACTTCTCGCGGCGGATCGAGGCGGCACCATGGCCTCCGGAACCACCGACGACGTGCAGCACGACGCGGTCGACGAACGTGGCCATGGGGATCTCCGATGGTCGGGAACGGGTGGAGCAGGAACGGAGCGGCCACGGGGTCCTCCCCGTGCCCGGTCCGCGGCGGACGTCCGCGAAGCGGACGTCCGGGGACGCATCGAGGGGCGGAGCAGTCGGCTCCGCCCCTCGCAGGCGTTGGTTCCCCGGGGTGACCGGGGAGCGCGTCAGGCGCTCTCGACGACGCTGACCACGCGACGGTCGCGGGAGCGACCGAACTCGACGGTGCCCGCGGTGAGGGCGAACAGGGTGTCGTCCTTGCCGCGGCCGACGCCGGCGCCCGGGTGGATGCGGGTGCCGCGCTGGCGGACGATGATCTCGCCCGCGCCGACGTTCTGGCCGCCGAAGCGCTTCACGCCGAGGCGCTGCGCGTTGGAGTCGCGACCGTTCTTCGAGGAGCTCGCGCCCTTCTTATGTGCCATGAGGAGTTACCTTCTCTCGTTGCAGCCTGGGAGGCTGATCGTCAGGCGATGCCCGTGATCTTGAGGCGCGTGAGCTCCTGGCGGTGGCCCTGGCGCTTCTTGTAGCCCGTCTTGTTCTTGTACTTGAGGATCCGGATCTTCGGACCGCGCAGGTCCTCGACCTTCTCCGCCGTGACCTTCACCGAGGCGAGGTCGGACTGCGCCGAGGTCACCTTGTCTCCGTCGACCAGCAGGACGGGGGCGAGCTCGATGCTGTCGCCCGCCTCGCCGGCCACGCGGTTGATCACGATGGTGTCGCCGACCGACACCTTCTCCTGACGACCGCCTGCGCGGACGATTGCGTACACCACGTCACTGCTCCATCTTGTTACCGGAAATGCTTCGGTCATCGCGTCCCCCTCCGGAACGGACCGCGGACCTGCGACCGTCGACCGGCTCCATGTCCCGCGAGCGGAAGCCCGGAGGGGAGGTGCGGTCGCGCGGGACCCGAGGGAATGCACGATGGTGGCGCGTTCTGCGCCGAGGGACAGCCTACGGGGCGCTCCCCGTCGGGTCAACCGTGCACAGCGTTCCGACCTGCAGGAACGCTGTGCAACACGTCACTGTCCCGCGGTCCCGGACTCCCCCGAGGCCTCGCGAGCGGTCTCCGCAGAGGCCTCCGAGGAGGTCTCCGGGGATGCCGCCTCGACACCCTCGGCGGTCCCGACCTCGGCCGCGGCCGCGGGCGCATCCTGCTCCCACGGGCTCGCCGTCGGGGCCGACGGACCCGCGGAGGCGTCGCTCGCGGCGGGCGCGCCGCCGGCAGCGGGCGCGTCGCCGGCAGCAGGCGCGTCGCCGGCAGCGGACGCGTCGCCCGCGGCAGGCGCGTCACCCGACGCGGCGGTGTCGCCGCCGGACGCCTCAGGAGCCTCGTTCGCGCTGTGATGCGTGGAGGCCGCGGCGGCGATCGACGCGATCGACGCGCGCACCCGGTCCCGCGAGGAGTCGTCGTGGAGACGGTGGACGTCGCCGTGCTCCTCCTCGCCGCCCTCGTGCGCCTCGTCCGGACGGCCGGTGCCGTTCCCTCCCCGACCGCGCCCGCGGCGGCGCTTGCCCGAGCGCGGCGAGGTCTCGTCGCCGCCCTGCGCGGGCCCGGAGGAGGACTGCCCGGTGCCCGCCGCACCGCTGCCGCCGTTCCCGCCGTGGGAGTGGGTGCCGTCGATGTCAACGACGAGACCGCGGCCGTTGCAGTGCTCGCAGGCGGTGGAGAAGGTCTCGACGAGCCCCTGGCCCACGCGCTTGCGGGTCATCTGCACGAGGCCCAGCGAGGTGACCTCCGCGACCTGGTGCTTGGTGCGATCGCGGCCGAGGCACTCCACGAGGCGGCGCAGCACGAGATCGCGGTTCGCCTCGAGCACCATGTCGATGAAGTCGATGACGATGATGCCGCCGATGTCGCGCAGCCGCAGCTGGCGCACGATCTCCTCGGCCGCCTCGAGGTTGTTCTTGGTGACCGTCTCCTCGAGGGAGCCGCCGGAGCCGGTGAACTTGCCGGTGTTGACGTCGACCACGGTCATGGCCTCGGTGCGGTCGATCACGAGCGAGCCGCCGGAGGGCAGGTAGACCTTGCGGTCCATCGCCTTGAGGAGCTGCTCGTCCACGCGATGCTTCGCGAAGGCGTCCTGCGGGCCGACATGCGCGGTGACCCGCTCGAGGAGGTCGGGGGCGACGGAGGAGACGTACTCGTGGACGTCCTCGTAGACCGTGGTCCCCTCGACGATCAGGCTCGTGAAGTCCTCGTTGAAGACGTCGCGGACGACCTTGATCGCGAGATCGGGCTCCTGCGAGAGCGCCACCGGCGCCGACTTCGAGCGCTGGGACTTCTGGATCCGCTCCCACTGCGCGCGGAGGCGCTCGACGTCCTGCGTCAGCTCCTCCTCGCTCGCACCCTCGGCGGCGGTGCGCACGATGACGCCCGCGTCCTCGGGGATGATCTGGCGCATGATCCGCTTGAGCCGCGCGCGCTCGGTGTCGGGCAGCTTGCGGGAGATGCCGGTCATGGAGCTGCCGGGCACGAACACCACGTAGCGGCCGGGCAGCGAGATCTGGCTCGTCAGGCGGGCGCCCTTGTGGCCGATGGGGTCCTTGGTGACCTGGACGAGCACGGGGTCGCCGCTCTTGAGGGCGAGCTCGATGCGACGCGGCTGGCCCTCGAGGCCCGCGGCGTCCCAGTTGACCTCGCCGGCGTACAGCACGGCGTTGCGGCCCTTGCCGATGTCGACGAAGGCGGCCTCCATCGACGGCAGCACGTTCTGCACCTTGCCGAGGTACACGTTGCCGACCATCGAGGTCTGCGCCTTCTGCGCGACGTAGTGCTCGACCAGGACGTCGTCTTCGAGGACGGCGATCTGGGTGCGACCCGGGCGCTCGCGCACGATCATCGAGCGCTTGACGGCCTCGCGGCGGGCGAGGAACTCGGCCTCGGTGATGACGTTGCGGCGACGGCCCGCATCGCGGCCCTCGCGGCGACGCTGCTTCTTGGCCTCGAGCCGGGTCGAGCCCTTGACCGCCCGGACCTCGTCGCGGGCCTCGCGGACCTTCACGACGGTGTTGGGCGGATCGTCGGGCGATGCGGTCTCGGAGCTGTCGGTGCCCGAGCGGCGACGACGGCGACGACGACGGGAGCTCGTGGTGCTTCCGCCCTCCTCCGTGCGCCCCTGCTGATCCGAGCCCTCGGACTCGTGGGACTCCTCGTCCTTCGCCTCCCCGGATCCGCTCGTCGCCCCGGCACCGGCGTCGTCGGAGCCGTCGGCGTCCTCGCGGCCTGCACCGCCCTCGGTCCCGAGCTCGTCCTCGCCGCGGCCGCGGCCGCGGCGTCCGCGGCCGCCGCGACGGCGACGCCGACGGGAGGTCCCGATCTCGTCCTGCTGCTCGTCGGCGCCGGCACCGGCCGTGCCCGAGCCCTCGGCGGCGTCCGCTGCGGCGCCCTCGGTCCCGTCGGAGGATCCGCCGACGTCGGAGCGGTCGTCGCGCTCGTCGGCGTGCGCATGCGCCCGGTCCTCCTCATGCCCGGAACCGGAACGCGAGGGACCCCCGACCTCGAAGGAGAGGTCGGAGGAGCCGCCGGAGGAATCGTGCGGACGATGGTCGCCGCGCGCCTCGGGAGCGGTCGGCGCCCGGAAGAGGAGGGATGCGAAGTCGAGCTGGACCTGCTCGCGGCGGGCGCGGTCGTCCTCGGCCGCGGCGTCGGAGGAGGAGCCGCGGGAGCTCGCGAGCGCGCGGAGGTCGTCGACGACGCTCGCGGTCGCGGCGCCGTCGTGCTCGTCGTGCTCGTCGTGCTCGTCGTGCTCGTCGTGCTCGGACGCATCGTCGTGGGCGTCGTCCGCGTCCGTGGCGGGCTCCTCCGCGGCGATGCCGGCGACGACGGGGGCCGCCGTCTCCTCGGCGAGCGCGACGCGCTCGGCGGCACCGTCGCCGGCGACCGTGGTCACGGGGGTGGCGGCGACGGTCTCGTCGGCCGCGGGCGGGGTCAGCACCGGAGCGCCGGCCGGGGCGCCAGCGCGGCGGCGCGTGCGCGTGACCGGGCGAGCGATCGGCGCGGACTCGGCCGTGCTCTGCTGCGCCACCACGGTGCGGGGAGCCGCGGGCGTCGTCGGCTCGGTCTCGGGCGGACGCACGGGGGCGGGGGCGCCGGCGGGCGCTCCCGCGCGACGGCGGGTCCGCTTGGCGGGGGCGCTCCCCGAGGTCGGGGTGCTCGAGGTGCTCGCGGTGCCGTCCGCATCGGTCGCGTCCGGGAAATGGGTGCTGTCAGCCATCGGGCCGTCTCCTTATCGCGGATCCAGCGCACCCTGGGCCCGTGCGGTCATCGTCCCTGAGGACGGAAGTCTCAAGCCCTCGCCGTCGCGCTGCTCCCGGAGGAAGCGCAGCGATGCCGATCGCAGGAGCGAGCACGGTCGCGATTCGCGTCACCGGCGCTCCGACGCTTCGACGCCGGGAGGTTCTCCCGACCGGTACGGACCGGGAGAGTGCCTGCGGTCAGTATGGCACAGCGCGACGCTCGCGCCCCGTCGATCCGTCAGGTCGATCGACGCGTCGCGCGGCCCGCCGGGCGGAGACGGCGGTCACGTCCGGGAGCGCTCCACGCCCTCCTCCGCGCCCGATCGCCGGCGCGAACCGTCTGCGATCGCCTCACATCGGCCCGGATCCGCTCGGATCGGCCGGACGGTGCTGGCGGTACCGCTCACGGACGAGGACCATGGTCCCGTCGGCGCCGGAGGCCCGCCTCTAGCTTCATGACAGCGTGTCGTACTCCGGGAGGTCCCATGGAAGCCCTCGATCTGGCACGGTGGCAGTTCGGCATCACCACCGTGTACCACTTCATCTTCGTGCCGCTCACGATCGGCCTGTCGCTGATGGTGGCGATGATGCAGACGATGGCGGTGAGGTCGAAGGACGAGCTCCGCAAGGACGCCTGGACCCGGATGACGAAGTTCTTCGGGTCGATGCTGATCGTCAACTTCGGCATCGGCATCGCCACGGGCATCGTCCAGGAGTTCCAGTTCGGCATGAACTGGTCGGAGTACGCCCGCTACGTCGGCGACGTCTTCGGCGCTCCGCTGGCCCTCGAGGGCCTCGCGGCGTTCTTCCTCGAGTCGGTCTTCCTCGGGCTGTGGATCTTCGGCTGGGGGCGCATCCCCGAGAAGATCCATCTGCTGACGATCTGGGCGGTCTCGATCGGGACCATGGCCTCGGCCTACTTCATCATCGCCGCGAACTCCTTCATGCAGCACCCCGTCGGCGCGATCCTCAACGAGGAGACCGGCCGGGCCGAGCTCGATCCCGAGCAGGGCGGCCTGCTGGCGGTGCTCACCAACGTGACAACGCTGGCGGCCTTCCCGCACGTCATCTCCGGCGCCTGGCTCGTCGCCGGCGCCTTCGTCACCGGCGTCGCGTCCTGGCACATGGTCAAGCACCATCGCTCCGCCCGCGAGATCGGTCTGGAGACCGAGGAGGGCCAGGAGCAGCATCGCGCGGCGCGCGACCTGTACCGCCCGGTGGTCCGCTTCGGCGTCGCCTCGATGTTCGTCGCCGCGCTGGTGCTGGTCGTCTCCGGCGACTTCCAGGCGCAGATCATGTTCAAGCAGCAGCCCATGAAGATGGCCTCCGCGGAGGCGCTGTGCGAGACCGAGAGCGGCGCCAGCTTCTCCATCCTCGCCGTCGGCGGACCCGACGCCTTCTCGACCGACTGCGACGGCGTCACCCACCTCATCGAGGTCCCCTACCTGACCTCGTTCCTCGCCACCCACACCTTCGACGCGACCCTGATGGGCGTCGACGACCTCAACCAGCAGTACAAGGAGCAGTTCGGGGAGACCGTCGTGGCGGCCGACGGGTCGACCGTCACGGCCGACTACCGTCCCAACCTCTTCGTCACCTACTGGTCCTTCCGCCTCATGATGGGCCTGGCCGCGTTCAGCGGCGTGCTGGCGCTGTGGGCGCTGTGGATCACCCGCGGCAAGGGCGAGAGCGCCCGCACCTCGGGATCCCGGCTCTTCCAGTGGTTCGCCGTGCTCGCGATCCCCATGCCGTTCTTCGCGAACTCCGCCGGCTGGGTGTTCACGGAGATGGGGCGCCAGCCCTGGGTCGTGCATCCCAATCCCGATGATCCGACGGTCCGGCTGATGACCATGCAGGGCGTCTCCGACCATCCCGCCTGGATGGTGATCACCTCGCTGGTCGCGTTCACCCTCGTGTACGGCGTGCTGGCCGTGCTGTGGTTCGGGATGATGCGGCGCGCCGCGCTGAAGGGGGCCCCGCTCCCCCGGCGGGACGCCGAGACGCAGCAGCTGGACACCCCGACCCTGTCCTTCGACTACTGAGCAGGAAGCGAGACGACTATGGACGCCATGCTCGATCCGACGGGGCTGCAGAGCCTCTGGTTCGCGATCATCGCCTTCTTCTTCCTCGGCTACTTCGTGCTCGAGGGATTCGACTTCGGGGTGCAGATGAACCTCGCCGCCCGCTGGCGGGGCGGCTCCGAGCGCCGCGGCACGATCCTCTCCACGATCGGCCCGGTCTGGGACGGCAACGAGGTCTGGCTGATCACCGGCGGGGCGCTCATGTTCGCGGCCTTCCCCGAGTGGTACGCGACGCTGTTCTCCGGCTTCTACCTCGCCCTGCTGGCGCTGCTGCTGGTGCTGATCGTCCGCGTGTGCGCCTTCAAGTGGCGCGACAAGGTCGACTCCGAGCGCTGGCGGCGCAGCTGGGACGTCGTCCACGTGATCGGCGGCTTCGCGCCGGCGCTGCTGTGGGGCGTGGCCTTCTCGAACATCGTGGCGGGCGTCGGCATCGATGCGAACCGGTGGGTGACCACCTCGCTGCTCGGTCTGCTGACCCCCTTCGCGCTGCTCGGCGGCCTCGTGTTCGTGCTGCTGTTCTGGCTGCACGGGACCCTCTACCTGACGCTCAAGACGGAGGGGCCGCTGCGGGAGGAGTCGAACCGCCTCGCGGGCGTCCTCGTCTGGCCGACGATCGTCGCCGGCGCCGCCTACCTGCTGTGGTTCCAGCTCGCGCACTCCCACCAGGCCTGGACCTGGATCCCCCTGGCCGTCGCCGCCCTCGCGCTGATCGCCGTGGTGCCGCTGAACCGGATGCGCCGGGAGGCCCTCGCCTTCACCGCGACCGCGACCGCGATCGCCGCAGCGGTGGTGACCCTGTTCGGCGGGCTCTTCCCCTACGTCCTGCCCGCCGCGAACGACGCCGCGCTCTCGCTCACCGTCGCCAACGCCTCCTCCACCCCGTACACGCTGCGGGTGATGCTCGTGGCGACGGCGATCTTCACGCCCATCGTCATCGCCTACACGCTGTGGACCTACCGGGTCTTCCGCCACCGCATCGCCGACGACGCCGGCACGCCCGCCCCCGGCGCCGACCTCCTGGACCGGGCGCGCCGCGGCTACCGTCGGGCGTTCGAGCAGGAATGACGTCCGCCGCCTCCGCTGCCGCTGCCGCTCCCGCCCGCGCGAGCCGCGCCCCGCTGGATCCGCGGCTCGTGCGGGAGGTCCGCGCGGCCCGCGGCCATGTGGCGCGGACCGCGGGCCTCGGGCTCGTCCAGGCCGCCTGCGTGATCGCGACGGCGCTCGCGCTCGCGGCGCTGGGGTCGGGCCTGCTGGTCGAGCGGGAGCTGCCGTCGTCGGCCCCGACGCTGCTGATCGTGCTGGTGCTCGCGCTCGGCCTGCGGGCCCTCGCGGTGCTGGCCGAGCAGCGCACCGCGCACCGGGCGGCGACCGCCGCGATCGCCGATCTGCGCCGGCGGGTCGTCGCGCATGCGGCCGCGCTCGGGCCGCGCGGCGCCGCCGGGCGCGGGGCCGACGTGACGGCGCTGGCCACCACCGGCCTGGAGAAGCTGCGCCCCTATCTCGTCGGCTACGTCCCGCAGCTGCTGCTGACCGCGACCGTCACCCCGCTGTGCCTGATCACGATCGCCGTGCTCGACCCGATCAGCGCGCTGATCGCCGCGCTCACCCTGCCGCTGATCCCGATCTTCATGATCCTCGTCGGGAAGCTCACCGCCGGCCGCTCCGAGCGCCTGATCGCCGACATGCGCGTGCTGTGGGCGCAGCTGCTGGACCTCGTCGACGGGCTGCCCACGCTGCGCGCCCTCGGCCGCGAGAAGGGTCCCGAGCGCATGGTCCGCGCCCTCGGCGACCGGCATCGGGCCTCGGCGATGGGCTCCCTGCGCTACGCCTTCCTGTCCTCGATGGTGCTCGAGCTGCTGGCCACGCTCTGCGTCGCCCTCGTCGCCGTCAGCATCGGCATGCGCCTGGTCTACGGCGAGATGGAGCTCGCCCCGGCGCTCGCGGTGCTCGTCCTCGCCCCCGAGGTCTACCTGCCGCTGCGGAACGTCGGCGCCCAGTACCACGCCTCGACCGACGGCCTCGCGGCCGTCACCGGCGCCTTCGCCGTCCTCGACGAGGAGGCTGCGGCCGACGGGACCGTCGAGGCCCCCGACCTCCGCACCTCGAGGCTCGCGCTGCGCGGGGTCTCGGTCCGCTCCCGCGACGGCCTCGCCCCCGATCGGGCGGAGCTCGAGCTGCGGCCCGGCCGCGTCCTCGCCGTGACGGGAGCCTCCGGCTCCGGCAAGACCACCGCCATCCAGGTGCTGCTGGGGCTGCTCCCGCCCGATGCGGGCCGCGCGGAGGTGATCGCCGCCGACGGCACCGTCCACGACATCCGGGATCTGCGCCGACGCAGCCTCTGGGACCAGATCGTCCATCTCCCGCAGCGTCCCGTCCTGCCGCCGGGCACGATCCGCGAGGTCCTCGCCGCCGCCCGCCCCGGCGCCGACGAGGCCGCCCTGGACGCCGCCGCCGAGGCCGCCGGCCTCTCCCCCGTGATCGCCGAGCGCGGCTGGGACGCGGACCTCGGCCGCGCCGGACGCGGACTCTCCCTCGGGGAGCGCCAGCGGCTGTCCCTGGCCCGCGCGCTCCTCGCCGATGCGCCGGTCGTCGTGCTCGACGAGCCCACCGCGCATCTCGACGGGGGCACCGAGCAGATCGTCCTCGACCTGATCGCCCGCCTGCGCGCCCAGGGCCGCAGCGTCCTCGTCATCGCCCACCGCTCGCGGCTCGTCGACGCGGCCGACGACGCGGTCGAGATCCACCGGAGCACCCGATGAGCGCCCGCACCCTCCGCCCCTCCGCCCCCGAGGTGTCCGAGACGTCCACGGCGCGCACTGCTCCCGCGGACGCCCGGCGTGCCCTGCGGCGCACCGAGGGCGCCCTCGAGATCCCTCGGTCCCGCCTGCTCGCCGCGGTGCTCTCGGCCGCCGCGACGCTCGCCGCGGCCTTCGCTCTCGCCGCCGTCGCCGCCTATCTCGTCACGCGCGCCTGGACGATGCCACCGGTGCTGGACCTGACCGTCGCCGTCGTCGCGGTGCGCGCCCTCGGCGTCTCCCGCGGCGTGCTGCGCTGGCTCGACCGGATGATCGCGCACGACGTCGCCCTGCGGGGCGTGGTGCGGCTGCGCACGAACCTGTTCACTGCGCTCGCCGCGCGCACCGGCGACGGCCTGACCCGGCTGCGGCGCGGCGATCTGCTGGCGCGGCTCGGGGACGACGCCCAGGAGCTCGGCGATCACGTCATCACGGCGGTCGTCCCGGCCCTGGTGTCCGTCGTCATGGCGGTCGTCGTGCTCGCGACGATCGCCCCGATCTCCCCGGCGGCCGCGGGCGCCATGCTGCTGGCGCTGGTGCTCGCGAGCATCATCGCGCCAACGGCCGCGCACCGCGCGGCGACCCTGCGCGAGGAGGCCGTGGTGACCGCTCGCGGCGGGCTGACCGCCTCGACGCTCGAGATCCTCGACGACGCGACCGCGCTACGCCTGGACGGCCGGCTCGAGCCGGCCCTCGAGCGCCTCGCCGCGGACCAGCGCGCGCACGACGAGGCGATCGACCGGGCCGCGCTGCCCGGGGCGATCGCCTCGGCGGCGGTCCCGGCGGCGATGCTGGTGGCGGTCCTCGGCTCGCTGCTGGCGGCGGGCGCGGCCTGGACCGCGGGCGGCGCCTCCGCCGGGCAGATCGGCATCCTCCTGCTGCTGCCGCTGTCCTCCTTCGAGGCCGCGAACGCGCTGCCCGCGGCCGCCGCTCAGCGCGCCCGCACCCGGGCCGCGGCCCTGCGCCTCGACGCGGCCGTCGGCCCCGGCACCCCGCTGCGCGGCTCCGGGGAGACCGCCGCCGACGCCATCGGCCCGACGCACGCCACGGACACGACCGACACGACGGGCGCGACGGGCGCGGCGGACGAGGCGTCGTCGGCCTCCGTCGTCGCGACCCCGCATCTGCGCGCCCGGGCCCTCGATGCCGGCTGGTCGCCGGAGGCCGTGCGGGTGCACGGACTCGACCTGGACCTGCCGCCGGGCGCGCGCCTGGCGGTCGTCGGCGCCTCCGGGATCGGGAAGTCGACGCTGCTGGCGACGCTCGCGGGGCTGCTCTCGCCGCTCGGAGGATGCGTCGAGCTCGATGGCGCCGACATCTCCGGGATGCCCGAGACGGAGGTCCGCCGACGGGTCACCCTGTTCGCCGAGGACGCGCACGTCTTCGCGACCACGATCCGGGAGAACCTCAAGGTCGTGCGCGGGGGCCTGGACGATCAGGAGATCCTCCGGGCGCTGAGGGCGGTCGGCCTCGGCGACTGGCTCTCCACGCTCCCGCAGGGACTGGACACGATGCTCGGACCCGACGGGACGACCGTCTCCGGCGGAGAGCGCAGGCGCCTGCTCCTGGCCCGGGCCGTGATCCGTCGCGGCCCCGTGCTCCTGCTCGACGAGCCGACCGAGCATCTGGACCTCGCCAGCGGGGATGACCTTCTGCTCTCCCTGCTGGACCCGACGGATGAGAGGCTGGTGCCGAGCTCGACCACCGTGGTCGTGGTCACGCACCGGACCGAGGCGATCCCCTCCGGCACGAGAGTGCTGCGGATCGACGAGGTCGGCATCCCCCGACTCCAGCCGCCCCAGGAGCGATGAACATGAGCGCCGCCGCCTCGGCCCCCGCCCGCGTCCGCCGCGGACGATCCCGCATCCAGGACCTCGTCGGCGCCGTCCTCGCCGGCGCCGACACCGATGAGCTGCTCGACCTGCTGCTGCGCACGGCCCGCCACGATCTCGCCGCCCGCTCGGCGCTGCTGATCATGCCGCTGGGCGGGGACGAGGGCTGGGGGGTGGAGATCGTCGAGGGGGCCGATGCCCGCGATCTCCTCGGCCAGGAGGTCGCGCCCTACTCCGCCGTCGGCGCCGCGCTCCTCGCGAGCGATGTCGACGCCCTGGAGAGCCGCGGGGACCTCGCGATCCTCGACTCCGGCGACGGGACCCCCGTCGGCGGGACCTCCGGCTCCGCCCTCCCGCCCGCGGAGGCGCTCATCAGCATCGTCGACGCCGGCGACGGCATGGGGCTGCTGGTCGCGCTCCGCTGCCGCGGCGTGGCGGAAGAGGCCGGGTCCGCCGATCCGGGCCCCTTCACGGAGACGGACCGCGAACGCCTGGATGCGCTCGCGGGCGTCGTCGGCCTGGCGCTTCGGATGCCGGACCTCGGCTCCGCGAGCGAGGTCGACGACGAGCGCAGCCGCATCGCCCGCGATCTCCACGACCTCGCGATCCAGGAGCTCTTCGCCGTGGGCATGGGGCTCGAGGGGCTCACGCAGGCGCTCTCGAGCACCGGGGAGCCGCCGACGAACGCCCGCATCCGCAGCACCGTCGCGAGCTCCGTGCAGGGGGTCGAGAACGCGGTCGCGCAGATTCGCGAGATCGTCCAGTCGCTGCGCCGCGAGCGCAGCGAGGCGACGCTCAGCGAGCGGCTCCGTCACGAGGTGGGGCTCGCGACCTCCGGCCTGGGATTCGTCCCGACCCTGCGGCTCTCCCCCAGCGCGCCCGAGCTCGACCGGGATCTGCCGCCCGAGATCGCCGAGGACGTCGTCGCGGTGGTCCGCGAATGCCTCGCCAATGCCGCCCGGCATGCGCATGCGAGCGCCGTCGCCGCCTCGGTCAGCATGTTCTCCGAGGGCGTGGACCGCGTGGTGCAGGTGAACGTCTCGGACAACGGCAAGGGCATCGACCCGTCGGTCCGCCGACGCAGCGGACTGGCGAACATGTCCTCGCGCGCCCGCCGGCACTCCGGCTGGGTCGATGCGATCAACCTCGAGCCGGGGACGATGATCTCCTGGCGGGTGACCCTGCCGCCGCAGTGAGCGCCGAGTGCGCGGACCGTCCCGGCGGCGTCACTTCCAGCCGGCGCGGCGGCGTGCGGCGACCATGGCCGCGACCTGGGTGCGGCGCTGCATGCCGAGGGTCTGCAGGATGACGGTGACGCGGTTCTTGACCGTCTTCTCCGCGATGCCGAGGGCCTCGGCGATCTCGCGGTTGGAGTGGCCGTCGCCGATGAGGTCGACGATCCGGCGGTCGGTGTCGGAGAGATCCGGCTCGTCGTCGCCCTGGCCGGCGGGCCACATGTGCCCGCCCTCGTGGATCGCGACGATCGCATCGACGATCTCGCGCGAGCGCGCGGACTTCAGCATCAGGCCCGCGGCGCCGGCGGCGCGGGACTCCCGCAGCGCAGCATCGTCGTCGAAGCTGGTCAGCACCAGCATCTTCTGCTCGGGATCCAGTTCTCGGGCCTTGCGCATCACGTCGATGCCGGTGCCATCGGGCAGCTGAAGGTCGACCACGAGCACCTCGGGGCGGATCGCCGGCAGGCGACGGTTCGCCTCGGCCACGGAGGATGCCTCGCCGATGACGCTGAGCTTCGGGCTCGCATCGATGACGGTCACGATCCCGCGCCGGACGACCTCGTGGTCGTCCACCAGCATCACGCGGATCGGGGTGGGCTCTTCGCTCGCAGACACAGGCATCCTTCCTCGCAGCTCCGTGCGACGCCGCAGGGACAGGCGCCCGGATCCGGAGCAGTCTTCGCTCACTCCGCCCCTGCTGGACGGCACCGACCCAACCTATCGCACCCGGAGGCGCGGATCGCCCGCATGACCATGGGGATCCCCGCCGGCCGGAGGTGCTCCCGAGGGCCCTGCGGACCGCAGGCACGACGGCGTGATCACGCCGTCCTCCGTACATCGGCTTCTTCTGACGATGCTGCCCATTACAGCGCGGATCATCGATGCCCCCGCTCACAGACCAGCACGACGATGCGCCGCTGCCGGAGCATCCCGACGCCCGACTGTCCGACCCCGCCCCATTCACCGCGGCTATGGGCGCATTCACCTCCCGCACCTGCCCGCGCTCGTCGGCAGCATCTACGGTGGATCTGCGCGTTCGCCGCCCTCCGCCGGCGCGATCGCACCGATCCCGGCTCCGTCGTCCGGCGACGACGCGAGCCTCCCGTCCCCGAGGAGTCCCCGTTGTCCCCTGCCGGCCCGTCGTCCCGAGAGAACCCGCGCCCGGAGGATGCCCCGCCGCCGCGCTGGAGGACCCCGCTGATCATCGTCGCCAGCACCGTCGCCCTCGTCGCCGGCGTGCTCGGCGTGAACGCGACGACCGGCGGATCCGACAGCTCCCGCCAAGGCGAGCCCGTCGCCTCCGCGACCGAGCCGGGCGCCGTCGTCGTCGGCCCCTCGGAGCTGGCCCAGCCGGATCTCAGCAGCGAGGAGTCCCGGGACCCCGACGACCTCCTCGCGGAGGGGCCCGTCGACGCTCCCGTGACGATCGTGGTCTTCAGCGACTACCAGTGCCCGTACTGCGCGCAGTGGACCGCCGAGACCGCTCCGGTCCTGCGCGAGTACGTCGACCGCGGAGAGCTGCGCATCGAGTGGCGCGAGGTCAACATCTTCGGGGAGGACTCGGAGCGCGCCGCCCGGGCCGCGCTCGCCGCGGCGATGCAGGGAGCCCATGAGGAGTACCAGGCGCGTCTCGTCGAGGGCGGGACGCATCGCTCGGGCGACGAGCTCAGCGAGGAGGCCCTGATCTCCCTCGCCGGCGAGCTCGGCCTGGACACGGACCGATTCGCCGAGGACATGGCATCGGCGGAGGTCGCCCAGACCATCGGTGAGAACGCCCAGCAGGGCATCGACCTCGGCGCCATGTCGACGCCGGCCTTCATCGTCGACGGGCGGCCCATGGTCGGGGCGCAGCCCACCGAGGTCTTCACCGCACTGGTCGACGAGGCCCTCGCCGAGGAGGGCTGAGATGGAGATCGGTCTGCTCACCGCCTTCCTCGGCGGCGCCCTCGCCCTGCTCAGCCCCTGCGGGGCGCTCCTGCTGCCGGGCTTCTTCGCCTCGACCGTCACAGCCCGCGCCGGACTCGCCGTCCATGCGCTCCTGTTCTACCTGGGGCTGCTGGTGACCCTGCTCCCGCTCGGCCTCGGCGCCGGGGCGCTGGGGTCCCTCCTGGTGAGCCACCGCTCGGCCCTCGTGGCCGGCACCTCGATCGTGCTCGTCGTGCTCGGCGCGGCCCACGCCCTCGGTCTCGGCATGGACCTGAGCCGGGCGCTGCCGGGGTTCTCCCGGCTCCAGCGGGCCTCCGCGGAGGGCGGAGCGGCCGGCGGCTACGGCCGCACGCTGCTGCTCGGCGCCGTCGGCGGTGTGGCGGGCGTCTGCGCGGGCCCGATCCTCGGCGCCGTGCTGACGCTGGCCATGGGCCGCGGGAGCATCGTCGGCGCCGGCATCCTGCTGGCCGTCTACGGGGCGGGGATGGTGGTCCCGCTGATGCTCCTCGCCGCCGTCTGGGATCGGCTCGGGGATCGCACCCGCTCCCGCCTGCGGGGACGGGGCTTCACCGTGCTCGGCCGGCCGCTGCACACGACCACTGTCGCCACCGGCCTGCTGATCATCGCGCTCGGGATCCTGTTCTGGATGACGAACGGCCTGGTGACGATGCCCTCGCTCATCCCCACCAGCACTCTCGCCCGCTGGCAGGCCGGCGGCGCCGCGCTGTCCGATCCGCGCATCCAGATCCTCGTCGTGGTCGCGCTCGGCGCCCTGGCCCTCGCGATCTGGTGGGCGGGCGACCGACGACGGCGCCAGGCTCCTGCGAGCGGCTCCGCGCAGGAGCCGGTCCCGGACGGGGCGGCCGCTGCGAGCGACGGGACGCCGCCGTCCGAGCCCTCGGGATCGGGCCAGGGCCAGAGCCGGGACCAGGACCGGATCCTCATCCTCCAGCAGGACCTGCTGCCCGGCCGGAAGGGGCGTTCATGAGCGTCCGCCGGCGTGCGCTCCTCGCCGCCCCTCCGCTCCTCGCCCTGCTCGCCGCCTGCCGCACCGGGACGGACGCGGAGGCAGGATCGGACGGCGCCGCGGCCGGCTCCCCCGCGGCCCGGGTGGAGGACCCGACGCCGAGGACCCGCGGCGAGCTCGCCGGGCTCGTCGGCCCCGAGGAGCTCCTCCTGCCTCTCGAGCTGACGCCGATGATCGTCGTCGACCCCGGCTGGACCGCCGCGCCGCAGCAGCTGGACGGGATCCTCGCCGGCTTCCGCGAGCAGGACGACCGTCTGCTCTTCCTCGTCGTCGACCAGGACGGCACGATCCTCTGGGAGGCGGATCGCCCGCTCAGCTGCACCGGCTTCGCGCTGACCCGCGGGGCCGACGACCGACCGGTCGCGGTCCTCGCGGATCTCGCCCCCGCCGAGGACGCTCTCGGTGCGATGACCCTCACCGGCTACGACCTGCGCACCGCCGACCGGCTCTGGGGACCCGTCGCCGCGCCCGGCCCCCAGGTCGCGCCCGGCCTCGTCCTCGCCGAGCCCTCCGCCGAGCCGATGGGCGCCGGCGGTCCGCGCACGGCCCACTCCGGGGCCGACGGATCGGTGGCCGCCGCCGAGGACGATGGATCCGACGCACGGATCCTCGCCGAGCATCTCGGGACGATCCTGCGCAGCGACGGCCGCCGTCTGATCGCGTCGGCGGCCGACGGGACGAGCCTGTGGACGCACGACCTGACCGTCGCTCTGGATGCGGCGAGCATGCACGTCGTCGGCCCGATCGACGCCGTCACGCCGTACGCGGTCGTCTCCGGCACGAGCACCGCGGAGTCTGCGGACGCGACGGGCATCGTGATCGACCTGCGCGACGGCGCCGAGATCGCCGTCGGCGCCGAGGCGGTCGCGCAGGAGCGCATGCTCGACATCACCGTGATCGCCGCCGGGAGCACGATCCGGGGCCTCGACGCCGATGGCGTCGAGCAGTGGCGCCATGAGGACGAGGAGCGCCTCACCCTGCTCAGCGCCGGCGAGCGCCTCGCCTATGCGGTGCGGGAGGACGAGGGGACCCTCGTCGTGCTGGACACGGGGCGCGGACTGATGGTCCAGCCCTATGACGTCGACAGCACGGCGCCGCTGGCGGTGCCCGAGCTCTTCACCGCGGACACCGCGGTCGTGGTCCTCGCCGGGACCCGCCGTTGCCTGGTCACGACCGTCCTCGACGAGTCGTACGGGACGCGGGGCTGACGCTCTCGTCGTCGGGCGCCCGCGATCGGAGCAGGTCGCTGAGGTCCGTGCCCGCCCTCAGGAGGGCGTCGGCGCGGACGGCGATGCTATGCAGGCGATCGCGGAGGACCGCCCGGGCATCGGCCTCGTCGCCGAGCTCGCGCAGGGACGCCATGACGGTGCGCAGGTCGGGGATCCGATAGCCGCCCGCACGCAGGGCCACGACGATCCGGGCTTCCCGGACCGCCTCCGGCGGATAGCGCCGTGCCCCGGTGCTCCCGCTCCGCTCCGCACGGAGGAGCCCCTCCTGCTCCCAGAAGCGGAGCGCGGAGGATCGCACGCCGAGGGCGGAGGAGAGCTCGGTGATCGTCATCGCGTCGCCCGGCGTGGCCGGGACCTCCTGGAGGCTCTCCTCGACGATGGCGTCGAGTGCTCGCAGCGCGGCGAGGGCCTCCTCCCGCGCTCGCGCGAGGTCGACGTGCAGGGCGACGGCTCGGGCGACGGCCTCGTCGTAGTCCATCTCCCGCATCTCCCGCATCGTCGAGCGCGCGGAGCGCGGCCCGATCGCGAGGGCGAGCGCGCGGTAGGCGCGGAGGGCGATCACATGGGCGTCGCCGAACTCGCGGTACCCGTTCGTGCGCCTGATGGCCGGCGGGATGACGCCGAGGCGCTCGAGATCCCGGACCTGCTGCACCGAGCAGCCGGAGAGCGCGGCGAGGCCGCCCGTCGACCATCGCCCGCCCGCCGCTCCGGGCTCAGGGCGCTCTGAGCGTTCTGGGCGTTCTGGGCGTTCTGGGCGTTCTCGATGCGCGCGTTCCATGCCCAACCCTCCATAAGCACTTCAAGGTCACACTCGAAGCATGTCGATCACCCAGATCCTGTCAGACGTCCGCCGCCACGACGACCTCCTCGAGATCGCGCCGACTCCCGGGAGCGAGCATCCTCCGATCTCCTGGGGCGACCGCTTCCTCTATGTCGCCCCCGACGGGCAGGTGCCGCGCACGCGCCAGCCCTTCGCCACGATCACCACGAAGGACTACCCGGAGGACTCCCTGTCCCGCCTCTCCGCCGAGGGACGCTGGAGGGTGAACATCCACGTCGGACGGGCGGCCTTCCTGGATCTCCTCGGTTATGCGCCCGAGGAGATCGACGCATCCGCCGCGGACTTCGCCGCGTCGGACGTCCTGCTCCCCCACCCGGTCTACGGCGCCTACGGCTGGATCTGCGTGGTCCTGCCCGGGGCTCGGATGGAGAGCCGGGTGCGCGAGGCCCTCGATCTCGCCTATGCCGAGGAGCGGCAGCGGGTGCAGCGGCGAGGATGATGCCGCCGCCATTACGCTGACGTCGTGCGCCGCGGACCGTCCGCCGCACGATCCGCTCGCGCACCGGAGACGAGGCCCCATGTCCAAGCACCCTGCTCCCGGCCCCGTCACGCGGGAGCGGCTCACCGCTGATCTCCACGCGCTCGGGCTCCGTCCCGGCGCGGCCGCGATGGTGCACACCTCGCTGAGCTCCCTGGGGTGGGTCGTCGGCGGGGCGCAGACGGTGCTGGACGCGCTCCGCGATGCGGTCGGCCCCGAGGGGACGCTCGTGATGCCGGCCCAGTCCTGGCAGCTGTGCGATCCCGCGGTGCTGCAGGACGCGCCGGAATCATGGTGGCCGATGATCCGCGAGAGCCTGCCCCTCTACGATCCCGCCACGACGCCCAGCCAGGCCATGGGAGCGGTCGCCGAGCTGTTCCGCACCCTCCCGGGGACGCTCCGCAGCGGGCACCCGCACCGGTCCATCACGGCCGCCGGCCCTCACGCGCAGCGGATCACGGCGCGGCATCCGCTGGACTCCCCCGCCGGCGAAGACTCCCCGCTCGGCGCGCTCGTCGCTCTCGATGCCCAGGTACTGCTGCTCGGCGTCACCGCGGCGAAGGCGACCGTGCTGCATCTCGCCGAGCACCGCGCCTCCTACCCGGGCAAGCGAGGCCTCGCCAACGGCGTCGCCATGCTCGTCGACGGACGGCGCGAGTGGGTGGGCTTCGAGGAGCTCGACGTCGACGACAGCGACTTCGTCGCGGTCGCCGACGCGTTCGCTGCGGAGACGGGGCTGGTCAGCACGGGAAGTGTGGGCGACGCAGCGGCGCAGCTGCTGCCGGCGCGCGAGCTGGTCGATTTCGCAGCCGGATGGTTCAGCGCGAACCGGTCTTCGCCGTCGTCGAGGTAGACGAGCCGTCTCTCAGCGGCCTTCGGTCGCATCGTCAGCGCGATCGAGATCGTGCGCCTCGGTCCTGCCTGCGGTCGTGCGCTCGTCCGCGTCGAGCAGCCGACGGGCGGTGGCCGGCGATCGGAACAGGATCGGATCAGGGAGGCAGTCTCCTGCCACGCCGCGTATTCGTCGGCCGGCATCAGCACCGCATCGCCGTTGCGGGAGGCGATCTCCACCGCGTCGCGGTCCTCGTCGATGCGCTCGATGAGCAGGAACAGGGTCTTACTGGTCCTGCTGACGCTGATGGACATGACGGCGCCTCCTCCGATCGCAGGAGTCGCAACTATTCACGGTACGTCTGAATGATGCTCGGGACGGTCAGGCCTCCCCCGTCGTGCACGCGCCGAGGCGCTCCCGCGGCACGGCTCGCGCTCCCGGCCGTAGGCGCTGAGGGAGCGTGCGAAGCAGCCGCTGCGCCGGAGCTTCCTGGCGCAGCCCGACCCTGCGGCATCCCACGATGGCAGGGAGGGCACGATCTCCGCGATCACCGGGACGACCACCGCGCCGTGCGAGCCGGTCGCGGCCGATCGGGAGAACGCCGCGGCCCGACCCGAGGTGCTCGCCCGCACCCAGACCCAGCTTCTCATCGAGTGGCTCACCGCTCTCGTCGCAGAGACCGCGCCTCACGGGACCGACTGACGTAGCCGACGACGTCGGATCCGCGTGGTAACCTCAGAGCACTACATCCCCCACGCCTCTCGAAGAAGCGCACTTGGGGGATTTTCTCTACCCAGAGCCGGAGACGACGACCGGATGACCCGACCGCCCCGCGTGCCCCGCCCGCGCGGGACGCTCCGCTACGACAAGCCGCCCATGTCGCTCGAAGACCTTGTCGACCGGCTCGCTGAGCGCGGAATGGTGATCGTCGACCGCGACCGTGCGGTCCGCTACCTGCGCCACATCGGGTACTACCGCCTCTCGCCCTACACGATCCCCTTCCAGAAGAGCCGCCCGGATCACCTGCTTCGCGAAGGCACGTCGTTCGACGATGTACTCGACCTCTACGTCTTCGACCGCGCGCTGCGGCTGCTCGTGATGGATGCGCTGGAGCGGGTGGAAGTAGCAGTGCGCGCAGCCCTCACAGACCATATGTCCACGACTTACGACGACCCGTTCTGGTACACCAGCCCGCAGCACTTCCACGATCAGCGAAAGCACACCGGCCTGCTGAGGATCGTCAGGGATGCATCGGAGAGCCGCCTCCGAGCTGTCGCCGAGCCTGCGGACGCCTCTGGACCGAGGCCAGAGAGCGACGACAGCGTCGCCGCGACAGCCGTGATCCACCGATCCGCGCTCGAGCACTACCTGACCACGTACGGAAGCCCGGAGCTGCCGCCGTCATGGCTCATGGTCGAGACGCTGTCCATCGGCCAGCTGGCCAGTGCCTACCGGAACCTCAAGCGACGCGCCGATCAGACCGCAGTCGCAGAGAGGCTCGGCCTCACAACCCCGGTGCTGGAGTCCTGGTTGCAGACCTACGTCCGCGTTCGGAACATCTGCGCGCATCATGGTCGGCTCTGGAATGTCGGCCTCGGCGTGTACCCGGTGATCCCGACGTCACGCTCCATTCTCTGGCTGAGCTCGCCGGACGCGTTGCCCGACCGATCGCTCAAGCGGCTCTACCCCGCGCTCGTCTCCTTGCAGTCGATCCTCGGCATCGTCTCACCGAGAAGCTCCTGGGCTGTGCGACTCCACGAGCTCGTCAGTGCGCGCCCTGCGATGAACCTCGCCGGCATGGGATTCCCTGCAGACTGGGCGCAGGACGAGTTCTGGCGCGCTCACGGCGTGCGAGCCCAGTCCTCAGAGCAACGTCGGATGCCCACAGAGTCATAACGCACGTCCTGCGCTGGCAACGTGGACAGAAGCAGTCCGTCAGTCCCGCCGCAGCCCGTCGATCATGAGCGCGACGACGCCGTCGGCCTCCTGACGCCGCTGGGAGCGGACGGCCGCCACCGCGATGCCATGGAGGGCGAGCATCACCGCGCCCGCGGGGACGTCACCTCGGAGCTGCCCCTGCTCGACGCCGCGGCTCAGCATCTCGGCGACCTCGTCCTCGAGCACCCGCCCCTCGTCGGAGAGTGCCCCGCCCACGGTCTCGGACGCCGCGAAGAGCGTTCGCGCGAGACCGCGCTGGGAGTACATGTGGTCGACCATCTCGCGGAGGAACGCGGCCAGAGCATCGCCCGGCGACAGGGCTGCCACGAGCTGACGCGCGCGGTCGCGCAGTGCTGCGACCTCTCCCTCGAACACGGCGGCCAGCAGCGCGTCGCGGTTCGGGAAGTGACGGTAGAGGGTGCCCGCGCCCACGCCGGCGCGGCGGGCGACGTCCTCGAACGGCACCTCGTCCTGCTCCTCGGAGAAGATCTCGCGGGCGGCGCGCACGATCGCGTCGCGGTTGCGCTGCGCGTCGGCGCGAAGGGGCTTGGCCTGCGTCATGGTCACCTCGGATTGACAAGCGGAGAGAGTCTCCATATCTTGCAAGCGGAGACCGCCTCCAGTCAGACTAGCGCAGCGAGGTCGAATGCGGATACTGATGTTCGGACGCGGGGTCATCGCCTCGGTCACCGGATGGGCCCTCGCCGGCGCAGGGCACGACGTCGAGTTCTACGTCCGCCCGGGACGCGCCGCCTCGTACGGCGACGAGCTCGCCCTCGACATCGTCGACACCCGCCGGCGGCGACGTGATCAGCAGGTGCGGGAGACGTGGTCGCCCCGATACCGCGAGGATCTTCCCGGGGAGCACGGCTTCGACCTCATCGTGGTGAGCCTCCCCCACCACAGCATCCCGGGCGCGGTCGACGTCCTCTCGACGCGCCTGGGCGATGCGACGCTCGTGATGCTGAGCAACATGTGGGACGAACCGCTCGATGCGATCGCCCCGCTGCCGCCTGAGCAGGTGGTCTGGGGAATCCCGCCCGCGGGCGGAGGGTTCGACCAGGACGGACGGCTTCGGGCGACGCTGCTGTCCACCGTCGTCCTCGGACATCTCGGCGCGAGCCGGACGGATCGCGAGCTCGCGGTGCGCGAGGTGTTCAGCCAGGCGGGCTTCCGGGTGCGCGAGCAGCCGGACATCCGCGGCTGGTACTTCCTCCACACCGCCACCGACGCGAGCCTGTACTCCCAGGCGCTGCAGCACGGGACGATGGCCGACCTGATCGGCCGCTCCGCGGCCCTGCGCGAGGCCATGCTGGTCGGCCGCGAGCTGCTCCCGGTCATCGCGGCACGCGGCGTCGATCTGCGCCGCCATCCGTCGTCGACGCTGGCGTTCCGACTGCCGTCGCGGCTCGTCGCGGGGGCCTTCGCCCTGGCGACCTCGAGGATCCCCTTCGTGCGGCGCGCCTTCGAGACACACGACGACCCCGCCGCGGAAGAGCCTCGGGCCGTGTACCGCGACGTCCTCGCCGAAGCGCAGCGCCTCGGCGTGCCCACCCCACGGCTGGCGGCCGCCGCCTCGGGGTTCGTGCGCGGCCCGAGCGCCTGACTCAGCTGTCAGCGCGCCACGCCGCTGCTCGTTCTCGACCTCCGCTGACAGCGCGGGCAGAAGTGGCTCGAACGGCCCATGAACGCCTCGCGGCGCATCACGGTGCCGCAGCGCGGGCAGGGCTCGCCCTCGCGGCCGTAGGCGCTGAGCGAGCGGGCGAAGTAGCCGCTGCGTCCGTCGACGTTGACGTAGAGGGCGTCGAAGCTGGTGCCGCCGACGGCGAGGGCGCGCTCCATCACGGCGCCGGTCTCCCGCAGCAGCTGGAGGGCCTTGCGCTGGCTGAGCGCCTCACCGGGGGTGTCGAAGCGGAGGCGGGCGGCCCACAGCCCCTCGTCGGCGTAGATGTTGCCGATGCCGGAGACGACCCCCTGGTCGAGGATCAGCGACTTGATCGGGGCGCGGCGGGAGCGGATCCTCCGCGCGATCTCCGGCAGGTCGGCCGCCGGGTCCAGGAGGTCGCGGGCGATGCCGCGGGCGTCGGCGGGGAGCAGCGCGTCGGGACTGCCGGCGCCGGCGCTGCGCCCGTCGGCGGACGGTTCGAGCGGGCTCGTCCAGAGGCCTCCGAAGATCCGCTGGTCGAGCATGTCGACGATCGTGCCGTCGTCCAGATGGAGGGTGAGGCGGCGATGCCGGAGGGGATCCGACGCGGGTCCTTCCGAGGGCGCGGCAGCCTGCGCCGGCGCGTCGGCGTCCGCCTGTTCCGTCGTCCGCACGCGCAGCTGCCCGCTCATGCCGAGGTGCCCCATGAGCGCTTCGCCGGTGTCGGCGCCGTCGGCATCGGCAAGGCGCCACCACAGGAACTTCCCGCGGCGGACGACGGCGGTGATGCGCGATCCCTCGACGGCCGCGCGCAGGCGGTCCGTCCCGCCGTGCTGGCGGCGGATGATGCGGGCGTCGGCGACGTCGACGTGCTCGACGATGCGGCCGACGACGTGCGGCTCGAGGCCGCGCCGCACCACCTCGACCTCGGGCAGCTCGGGCACGGGCGGGATCCTCCTGGTCGATGCGTCCGACGGGTCGGACGCGCGGGGTCGCGGGGCGGAGAGTCTCCGCCGAGCGGGGCGGGGAGCCTCAGCCGCGCGGGATGAGGCTCTCGCCGCGCTCGGCGAGGAGAGCGCGGACGGCGTTCTGCGCGGCGGCGAGCTCGGCGTCCTTCTTCGAGGCCCCGTCGCCGGAGGCGGTGACGACGCCCTCGACGCTCGCGGTCGCGGAGAACACCTTGCGGTGCTCGGCGCCGGCCTCGCTGATCTCGTAGCGGACGGTCTGCCCGGTCTCCGCGGCGATCTCCTGCAGGCGCGACTTGAAGTCGTAGCTGGTCTCGAGGAACTCGTCGGAGTCCAGCAGCGGCGCCATCAGCTCGAGCACGAAGCGGCGCGACACGTCCTGGCCGAGGGCCAGGTGCACCGAGCCGATGACGGCCTCGGTGGTGTCCGCGAGGA
Source organism: Brachybacterium netajii (SeqCode) (assembly GCF_054114245.1). Lineage (NCBI taxonomy): Bacteria > Bacillati > Actinomycetota > Actinomycetes > Micrococcales > Dermabacteraceae > Brachybacterium > Brachybacterium netajii (SeqCode). Next base: position 574,321 of record NZ_JBSYXB010000002.1, read on the forward strand.
TCGAGACCTTGTGGCGTCCGCCCGTGAGGTCCTCGCCGCGGCCGAGCTTCACATAGGCCCCGAGGTCGAGCCGGGAGGCGATCACGGCGAGCGCGCGGGAGCTGACGGTGCCTGCCCGTCGGCGTGCGAGGTCGCCCTCCGGGAGCGTCGGATGCGTCGTGTAGAGCCGCTCGGTGATGGCCAGCTGCAGGACCGCGTCGCCGAGGAACTCGAGGCGCTCGTTGTGCGGGAGGCCATCGTGCTCGTAGGCGTAGGAGCGGTGCGTGAGCGCCAGGTCCAGCAGTCCCGAGTCCAGGAGGTCCTCCTGCTGGGCGGCGTCGAGCGGGAGGAGGTCCAGCAGCGTGCGGGGGTCGGCGGCCTCCGCCGCCTTGCGCCGGCGCGCCATCAGCGGTCGCCCTCCGCGCGCTCCTCGGCGGTGTCCTCGCGGGAGGTGTCGGTGCCCGCCTCGGTGCCGAAGAGACCCTGGAGCGCGGCGAAGCGGTCGTCGATCACGTCGTGGCGGTGGTCGGGGTCGTCCTCCATGCGGAAGCCGCACTGCGGGCACAGGCCGGGGCAGTCGGGGCGGCACAGGGGCCGCTCGTCGGACTCGACGGCGAGGGCGTCGTGGACGATCGGGGCGAGGTCGACGTCGTCGCCGTCGAGCATCGCGGTGTCCTCGCGCTCGTCGGCCTTGACCTTCTCGGGGTACATGAAGAGCTCGCCGATGCGCACGTCGAGGTCCTGCTCGACGGCGTCGAGGCAGCGCGAGCACTCGCCCTCGAGGTGGGCGCGGAGGATGCCGTGGGCGTAGATGCCCTCGACGACCGATTCGAGCTCGAGATCGAGGTCGAGCTCCTCGCCCTCGGGGACCTGCATGGCCGGGCCCAGCGCGTCGTAGGCGGGGGCGGGGATCGTGCGCTCGACGTGCCGGTGGGTGCCGGTGCGGCCGACGAGGTCGACGGCGTCGAAGCGCAGCGCTGTGCCGAAGGGGGTGTCGGAGACCGTGGACATCGTGGAGTGTTCCTGTTCGTCGGAAGGGGTGAGCGCGGGGCCGCGGGGGCGGGGACCGCTCAGGATACGTCGGGTGCCGCCGCCTGCTCCGCCAGGAGCGCGAGCGACGCCGCGGGAAGCATGTCGGACACGTCCCCGCCGAGCGCGCGGACCTCGCGCACGAGGCTCGAGGAGATGTGGGAGAAGGAGGCGTCGGTCAGGAGGAAGAGGGTGTCGACGCCGGCGAGGTGCTGGTTCATCCGCGCCATCGGCTCCTCGTAGGCGAGGTCGAGCTGGGAGCGCAGTCCGCGGACGACGGCGCGGGCCCCGACCTCGCGGCAGAAGTCGACGAGCAGGCCCTTCGGCAGCGCGCGCACCTGGATCTGCGCGCTCAGCCCCGCCTTGGCGGTCGCCCGGACGATCGCCTCCTGCCGCGCCTCGAGACCGAGGAGGCCGACCTTGGAGGGGTTGTGGGAGACCGCGATGATCACGGTGTCGGCGAGCGCCGCGGCCCGACGGGCGAGGTCGAGATGGCCGAGGGTGAAGGGATCGAACGAGCCGGGCAGGACGACGGTGCTCATGCCGTCACTGTAGTGCGGCGATCCGGCGCCCGCGCGCTCCGCGGGGCGGGCTGTGACGCGCGTCGGCCCGGCGGGCCCGGCCGGGGACGCAGGCGCCCGCGCGGCCGTCAAGAGAGGTCGACCTCGACGTGGTGGACGCCGGCGTCGTCGATCCTCACGATCGTGACGGTCCCGGTGACGCCGGCCAGGTCACCCGTGCCGGAACCCGGGGCGATGGCGTAGGTCAGATCGGGCTCGCCGTCGGCCATGGCGCCGAACTGCTGGAGCACGAGGGTGCCGCGCCGCCCGTCGATCTCGACGTCGAGGTGCTCCATCGCCACGTACCCGGCGCTGCCGGTCGCCGGATCGCCGGCGGTCAGCATCGTCCCGGCGCTCGTCCCCACGATGCCCCCGGTCCAGGTCTTGGCCAGCAGGAAGCGGGCGGTCCCGGCCTGGACGGACTCGGCGGGCGTCATGGAGACGGTGAAGGCGGCGGTGATGGTCACAGGGGCTCCTCGATCGGATCAGCGAGGCTCGCGCGAGGCCGAGCCCGATAGTCGCGGGACAGTATCGCGCAGGTCCTTGCGCCCCGGCTCCGAGGTCAGGTCCGGGGCCGGGGCGGACGGCGCGATGCTCCGGTGCCGCCGCGGGGGCGGCGTCCCCGCGGCGACGCTGCGGGCGTGGAAGCGGATCGCCGCGAAGTCCGACGCCGGCCGGCGGACGAGGAAGACCGCGGCGGCTTCGTCGGAGAGCTCGCCGACCCCGGAGGGATCGCCGGCCTTCGAACCGGCGTCCCCGGGCGAGTCCTCGACGAGCGAGCTGTCGATGAGCCATCCGATGAACCGTCGCGGGCCCGGGTGCGGGAGGTCCGCCGTCGGGTGCAGGCCCTCGCCTCGGCGCGCGAGCAGCGCCTCGGTGCTGTCGGCGGGGATCGGCGGCAGGGGAACCGCCCGGTACTCCTCGTCCTGGGCGGAGGGGTCCACGGCGTTCGCCGTGCCGGGCCCGCAGAGCATCCCGATGGGGACGTACCGGTCGCCGAGGGCGCGGGCGAGCACATGGCCCATGGCGGGGCCGCCGTGGTTGTCCTCGTTGCGGGCGACGTGCTCGTTGTGCGCCCACAGCACGGTGAGCCCGCGGGCGGGAAGCTGCTCGATGAGGTGCTGGGCCATGGAGGTGTCGCGGCGAGGGAGGTTCGCCAGTCCGGGCGCCGAGAGGTAGGCGTCGACGTACCGCAGGAGATGACGGGCGTGTCCGGCGGAGTCCTCGTCCCCGGCGGCGGTCGCGACCTCCTCGAGGCGCGCGCACTCCTGCTCGAGGCGGGCGACGGCCTCCCCCTGCGGCAGCCTGCGCTCGGCGAGGTCGGCGAGGAGGGCCGTGCCGTGTCCGGCGTCGAGGAGGGCCCGGGCGGCGAGGTGCGGCTTCTGCACGTCGACGCCGACCATGCGGACTCGCCGTTCGGGCGCGACGGGGCGGTTGTGCGCGCGCAGGCGGTGGATGCCCTCGCGGATCTCCGGCACGTTCCACAGGGACAGGCCCTGGGCCCAGGCATCGTCGAGCGCGGCGCGATCGGCCGACGGATCCTCTCCCTCCATAGCGTCGGCCCGCAGAGCACGGTCGACGAGGAGGCCGACGGCGCGGGAGTCCTCGATGGCGAATGTCGAGAGGACTCCTCGCTCGGCGAGCGCGAGGATCACGTCCATCTTCCAGGTGAAGGCGTTGCCGCTGCCGTGGGTGGGCTCCCCGAGAGCGAGGACGCCGTCGGGCGGGAGCATGGCGAGCAGGGCCTCGATCTCCGATTCCGACGCGGTCGCGGCGATCGCCTCGATCGCGAGGTGCGGCCGCGCGCCGTCGTCGGTGCGGCGCTCGCTCGCGACGACGGTGAAGCCGGCGTCCTCGAGCAGGCGGGTCATGCCATCGACGGACCAGGTGACAGCGGCGATGACCTGATGCTCGAAGGCCTCGCCGTCGGGCCCGTCGAAGAGGCCGAGCAGGAGTCGGCCACCGCGGCGGAGAGTGCGCCGGATCGCGCGGAGGGCGTCCGGCACCGCGGCGGGCTCGAGGTGGATCAGCGAGTACCAGGCGAGCACTCCCCCGTGGCTGAAGTCCGGGACGCCCGGGTTCTCGATGGACCCGGCGGCGAAGGGGACGCCCGGGTGGGTCCGACGGGCGATGGTGAGGAACTCGGGCGTCGGATCGACGCCGAGCACGTCGTGACCGCGGTCGGCGAGGTGCGCGGTCCAGCGGCCGGGGCCGCAGCCGAGGTCGAGTATCGGACCATCGACCGCCTTCGCCCAGGCGGTGACGCGCTGGATGTCGGCCCCGGCGGCCCCGGCGATATCGCCCAGCAGCGCGTGGTACTCCTCCGCACGGCGACCGTAGGCCTCGACCACCTTCCCGTGCTCGGAGAGGTCGGTCGGAGCGAGCGACGTCGGAGGGGGCGGAAGCATCGGGGGCGTCGGCGAGCTCACCCGACGACCCTATCGAGCACCCCTCTCCACCGGCGCAGCGCCCGGAATGCGACGCCGACCACCCGATGCGACGCCCGAGAGCAGCATCACGCCTGCCGTGCCGGACGCTCCTCACCTGCCGCGTCGCCGCGTCTTGACCGCCGCCCGGGACGCAGGGCCCACCCCCGTCGGGTGACCCGTAGGTAATTTAAAGCCAAACATTCGATGAAGCCCTGAGGAGCGCCCATGTCGGCGTCGGCCGATCCATCCCACGCCACTCGCCCATCAGGCCATGCTCTGCCCAGCCGGCGCTCGCTGCTGCGCACCGCCGCCTGGGCCGCCCCCGTCGCGACGATCGCGGTCGCCGCGCCGGCGATCGCGGCGAGCCCGTCGGAACCGACGGATCCGGTCCTCGAGCCTCAGGGCAGCTCGGGCTGGCAGGGCACCGGCAACGTCGACTTCCGCGCCCAACTTCTGGCGATGGTCATCACGGTGCGACTCGGCGAGGACGCCGAGGACATCCCCGTCGGGTCCGTGCGCTTCACGGTCCATGTCTCACCGGACGACGTCGTCTCGGAGTACGGGGCGCAGGACGTCGGCACCGCTGGATACAACTGGGACGTCGCGCTGGACGACGATGCGCACGCCGTCACCTTCAGCAACCGGGAGGTCTGGCCCGCCGGGCGCTGGCACACGCCGACCGGGAACATCACGGTCGTCGTCAGCCCCGGAAGCAGCGGAGACCCCGTGACCGTGCCGACGCTCACGATCGCGTCGGACATCGTCCCCCTCCGCACTCTCTACGACCCGCCGGACCCCGGCTGGACCTTCCGCGGCTGACCCGGCTCGACGGTTCCCCCCGCATGCGGACCGCGCGCAGCGCCGTCCGCAGCCCATCGTGACCAAGACCCCTCTTCCCCTAGTCCGACCCCTCGGATACTTTGTTTTGGTCTCGACGAAACGGATTTAGGAGTCATCGTGCAGTCTGCAGACCCCCGCTCGGACCTCTCCCCCGCACATCGCGTCCCCTCACCCCCGACCCGGCGGTCGCTGCTGCGCACCGCAGCCTGGGCCGCCCCCGTCGCGACGATCGCCGTCGCCGCGCCGGCCATCGCAGCGAGCTCGGATGTCGGGAGCGTGCGGATCTGGACCGGCGGAAGCATCACGGTCGACAGCCAGGACGCCGAGGATGAGTTCTGGTACCTGAACTACAACGTCTGGTACGACGGAGGCGGCACCTCCGGCCCCGACTTCGCCCCCGGCACGATCGTCTTCACGGTCACCGCGCCGGACGGCACGACGATCGAGAACGCGACGACGGCGACCGGGAACACCGCTCTCTCCTGGGACGTCTCCGTGGTCGGCCGGGTCGCCACCTTCTCCAACAAGGTCGCCTTCCCCTGGGACGAATGGACTCCGCGCTCGACGGACCGCTTCAGCCTCGAGGTCCACGCCGACCCCCACGGCTCCTACCCCGAGCCGCCGACGGTCGCGCTCAGCCCGGCGTTCGCGAAGCAGGACGACGGCTGGGTGGCCGCGACCCCCTGACCCGCTCCTGGGCCGCGGGCCGCAGGACGCGTCTCGTGGGCCGCGGCCCGCGGCACACGGCCTGCGACAGCAGTTCCCCCCGCCTCCGCCCCAGGCGGCCCCCTCCGCATGCCGTCGCCCAGCGCCCCTCAGGTCCGCCGGTTGCCGTACTCCGAGGGCACGACTCCCACCACGGCCCGGAAGTCCCGCACGAAGTGCGATTGGTCGAACCAGCCGAGCTCTCCGGCGATGTCCGCTAGCGGCCGATCATCCCCCGCATCGAGGACCGCGACGGCATCCATCACCCGGGAGCGCAGGAGCATCCGCTTGGGCCCGATGCCGACGAAGCGGGCGAACAGGCGCTCGAGCGTCCGCGCGCTCATCCCGGAGCGCTCCTCGAGCGCGGAGACCGAGGCGATGGCCTCGTCCCCGAGCAGCGCCCGGACCTCGCAGAACCCGGCCCATCCGTCGGGCTCGCGGGGCGCGAGGGAGAGCAGACGCCGATCGAGCTCGGGCGCCGCGGCGACGGCCCCGCCTTCCATACGATCAGCCCCATCAGCGCCGACGGACCCGTTGGGGCCCACCCAGTGCGCGAGCGATGCCGTGCGATCGCGCAGCGTCCGCAGATCGGAGGCGCGCCGGTCTCGGCGCCCGGCGGCGTCGAGGAATGCACGGATCCCTCCGACCGCGAGCCTGACGCCGATCACCCCTCCGGACCCGGTGAGCTCCACGTCGAAGCGTCCATGGCTGCTGGGTCCCGTGATCCACGGGCCCGGACCGTCCGCGCCGTCGCGGCGCACCCCGCCGCGCTCCCATGTGAGGTGCACGGTCGGATCGTCCAGGGTCGAGCAGCGCAACGACTCGTCCCCCGCGAAGGACCAGTCCACCGACCAGTAGCGCTCGACGAACGGCGCGAGGTCCGGATGCGGCGCGGCGCTCTCGTACCGCGCCCGCGCGAGCAGCTCCTGCGGTCGCAGGACATGACCGGCCAGGATCGCGGGTGTCGCGTTCGTCCAATCCCGCCGCTGGGCCATGGGTCCAGTCTGACAGGCATGGAACAGGACACAGCTCCCGCATCGACGACCAGGACCGCTCAATCCGACGACGCCGATGGCACCGGCGGGACCCCGCCCGTCGCCCGGCTCGCGATGATCACCCTCGACGCCGAGGAGACCGAACCCGAGGCCCGCTTCTGGCACGGCGTCCTGGGCTGGCCGATCCTCCACCTCGAGGAGAGCTACGCGATGCTCCAGGGTCCCGCCCATGCGCTCGGCATCGGCGCGATCCCCGACCGGGTGCGCCCCTCCTGGCCCGACGACGGACGCAAGCAGTTCCACCTCGATCTCGCGGTCGACGATCTCGAGTCCGCCGCGCGACGCTGCGAGGAGCTCGGCGGCGTGCGAGCCGTTCCGCAGCCGGGCACGACCTGGATCGTCCTGCATTCCCCCGCCGGGCACGCCTTCTGCCTGACCGACGCGAAGAACTGGGGCTGAGCGCGAGGAGAACTCCCTTGCCTTACTTTGTTCGTCAACCTAAGATAGTGCGGGTTACTCACCTCACCTCGCCCTCACCATCCAGGAGTCCGCCATGACGTCGACCGTCGACGCCACCGCATCTCGTCCCGAGCCCGCGCCTGCGCGCCGGGCCCTGCTCGCCGCCGCGGCATGGTCCGCCCCGGTGCTGGTCGTCGCCACCGCCGCGCCGGCGATGGCCGCCAGCCCGACCGACCTGGCCGGCGTGACCGTCTACTCCGGCGGCACCATCGACTCCAACGACGACCAGAGCATCTGGACCCTCGACTGGTCGCTGAACTTCAGCACCGGGGAGTGGCCGAGCACCACCGACATCCCTGCAGGGACCGTGACGGTGACGGTGACCATCCCCGACGGCAACACGATGACGGTGGCGTACTCGACCTTCAAGAACCAGTGGTACCCGTGGACCGTCGACTGGACCGAGGGGCAGAACGTCGCCACCTTCACCAACGCCACGGCGTGGCCGGCGAACACATGGACGATCCAGACCGACGACATCACCGTCGAGGTCCGGTCGACCACGGACGGCGCCCCCGCCGACCCTCCGGTCGCGACGATCACCCCCGACTCCGTGGAGAAGCGCGGTGGCGGCTGGGAAGCCGTCGTCTGACACCGACCGACGCAGCCGACGGCGGGCCGAGCGGGGCTACTCCCCGCTCGGCCCGCCGTACTGCAGGACCGTCTCCCCGTACGCCTTCGTGCCGTCGTCGGCCCAGCCCTCCGGCCAGGTCACCGGGCGCGATCGGCTGGAGCGCTCGATCACCACGAGGGCGTCGTCGGCGAGAGCGGGACGCAGGGTGAGCAGCAGCGCCTCGAGGGTCTCCGTGGAGACGTCATAGGGCGGGTCGAGGAACACCAGGCCAAAGGGCGACGCCGCGCCGGTCGCCGCGGCGAGCTGCCCGGCGACGGTCTCCGCCTTCGCCGAGCGGACCTCGACGGCATCGGCGACGCCGAGCGCGGCCGCGGCCCGGGTGAGGTTCTTCGCCGTCGCGCCGTGCATCTCGACCAGGAGTGCGGAGGTCGCACCGCGGGAGAGCGACTCGAAGGCGAGCGCACCCGTCCCGGCGTAGAGGTCGAGCACGCGCTGCCCGGCGATCGCATCCCAGCCCGCGAGGCGGGAGAACAGGGCCTCGCGGACACGGTCGGAGGTGGGGCGGGTGCCCTTGGCGACGGTCGCGGGGATCGTGCGGCCCCCGAGGGTCCCGGCGATGATGCGGGGCATGTCAGCTCCTCTCCACATCGGGATCGGCGTCCCGGAGGCGGTGGTCGATGGCGGCGGCGAGCGCCGGATGGTCGGTCAGCTCCGGATCAGCGGCGATGACGCCGACGGCGTCCTCGCGGGCCAGCGCGATCGCGTCGGCGTCGCGCACGACATCCAGATGCCGGAGCGTGCGGGCGAGGCCCGACTGGGCGTCCCCGACGAGGTCCCCCGCGCCGCGGCGCAGCAGGTCCAGCTCGGCGAGCGCGAAGCCGTCGGCCGCGCCGGCGATCAGCGCGAGCCGCTCGGAGACCTCGGAGCCGTGGAGGGCGCGGGTGTCGAGGAAGGCGATGCCGGGATGCTCGCCGCGGCCGACACGGCCGCGCAGCTGGTGCAGCTGGGACACGCCGAAGCGCTCGGCGTCCAGGGCGATCATCGTCGAGGCGTTGGGGACGTCGACACCCACCTCGATGACGGTGGTCGCGACGAGCACGTCGAGGCGGCGCGCGAGGACGTCGTCCATGATCCGCTGCTTCTCCTCGCTCGTGAGGCGCCCGTGCAGGACGCCGATGCGGGCGCCGGCGAGCTCGGGGCGGGCGGCGAGGCGCTGCGCGGTCTGCTCGACCCCGCGGGGCGGCTCCGCCGGGGCGCCGGGACCGCCGCCCTGCTCCGGATCCGGCGGGAGCGCGGCCGCCGACGACGTTCCCGGCTCGCCCGGCGCCCCCGGCTCGCCCGGCCCGTCGGCCTCCTCCTCGTCGATGCGGGAGCAGACGACGAACACCTGCCGGCCCTGGGCGATCTCCTCGCCCGCGCGCGCCCACATGCGCTGCTCCCAGCGGGGATCGCTCTCGTGGACGACATAGCTGGTGACGCCGGCGCGCATGCCGGGCCGGTCGCGCAGGGTGAGCACGTCCAGGTCGCCGACGGTCGCGAGCGCCGCGGTCCGCGGGATCGGGGTCGCGGTCATGACGATGACGTGGGGCGTCGCCCCCTGCGGCCCCTTGGTCCGCAGGCGCCGACGGTGGTCGACGCCGAAGCGGTGCTGCTCGTCGATGACGACGAGGCCGAGGGAGGCGAACTCGACGGACTCGGTGAGCAGCGCATGGGTGCCGATCACGATCCCGGCCTCCCCGCTGGTCACGTCCAGCAGGGTGCGGCGGCGATCCGCGGTCCGCTGCGATCCGGTCAGCAGCCGCACCCGCGTGGCATCGGGATGCCCGTCGAGCCGGCCGGCGAGGGCGAGCTCTCCCAGGAGTCCGACGATCGTGCGATGGTGCTGCTCGGCGAGGACCTCCGTCGGCGCCAGGAGCACCGCCTGGTGCCCGGAGTCGACGGCCCGCAGCATCGCCCGCAGCGCGATCACGGTCTTGCCGGAGCCGACGTCGCCCTGCAGGAGCGCGCTCGTGGGATGCTCCCGCTCGAGGCGCGCGACGATCTGCGCCCCGACCTCCTTCTGCCCGTCCGTGAGCGCGAAGGGCAGGCGCGCGTCGAGGGCCTGCTGGAGCGGCCCCTCCTCGCGCAGCGCGGGGGCGGCGGTGCGGGCGTCGACGGCGCGGCGCTGCGCGAAGATCGCCTGCAGCACGAACGCCTCCTCGTAGACGAGGTGGGACATGCCCGTGCGGGTGTCCTCGACGGTGCGCGGGTCGTGGACCTTCCGCGCCGCCTCCTCGAGGGAGGGGATGCCGCGCCGCGCGAGGATCTCCGCGGGGACGACCCGGGTGGCGAGCCCGGCGTGCTCGGCGCCCGCCAGGGCGGCCTCGCGCATGGTGCGCTGGGCGATGTTCTTGCGCAGCGGATAGACGGGCCGGGGCCGCATGGCGAAGGCGCGGCCCTCGTCGGTGTCCTCGTAGGGCTCGTAGTCCGGGTGCGCGAGCTGCGGGGTGCGGCCGTTCCAGCGGACGATCCCCCGCACCAGGATCCGGGCGCCGACGGGCAGGCGCCCGCGATGCCACTCCACCAGATGCGGCTTGCCGAGGAAGAAGGTCAGGGCGAGCTCGTCGGAGCCGTCGGTGACGACGGCCTCCAGGACGAACCCGTGCCGGCTGCGCATGCGCCGGTCCCGCACGCGCAGGACCTCGACGAGGGCGCTCATCTCCTCGCCCTCGTGCACGTCGTGCAGCGCGCGCAGCGGCGCGGGGATCGAGTAGCGGCGCGGTGCGAAGCGCACGAGGGCGTCGAGATCGCGCACGCCGAAGGAGGCGAGCGCCCGCTGATGCTTCGACTCCAGCAGCTCGCCCAGCGGCATCGACCCCGGCGCGGAGACCGGCGGGGGCGTGCGGGGGGAACTGCTGGCCATGCATGCCTCCTGCTGCGATGATGTCCCTGCGCCGACGGGTCCGACGACGGGTCCATCGTGCCATCACCGCAGGGCCCTGTGTCCGAGTCCACAGGCCACGACGGGCGCCCTCTCTTCAGAGCGCACACCCTCCTGGGTTATGATTCCGTGGTTGCCCTGACCTTCGGGGGCTTTGCGTCCCCGCGCGATGCCCAGGTCATCGACTCCTGCACATGCGGCCCACCCGGGTCTCGTCGGCAGGGACCGGTAGGGCATCCGACCAGACCTCGACTTCAGGAGACGACAGTGGCTTCCACGTGTGAAATCTGCGCCAAGAGCCCGAGCTTCGGCAAGAGCGTGTCCCACTCGCACCGCCGCACCTCGCGCCGCTGGAACCCGAACATCCAGTCCGTGCGCACCGTGATCAACGGCACCCCGAAGCGCCTGAACGTCTGCACCTCCTGCCTCAAGGCCGGCAAGGTGCAGAAGCTCAGCGCCTGAGCCTCACCGCTCAGCTCGGCCTGAAGCCCCCTCCCGGTTCGCCGGCAGGGGGCTTCTGCATGTCCGGACGCCCTATGCGACGCCCTACGCTGGGGCCGTGACCGCGTCCCAGCCCACGATCCTCGCCACCAGCGCCGGCTATCTGCCGCATCCGCGGCAGCGATTCCGCTTCGGCCCGATGATCCGCTTCGCCCTCGAGCTCGCGGGCGCGCCCGCCCCGACGTCGGGCATCGCCGCGTCCTCGGACTCCTCCGCCGCCCGTCGGCCCCGGGTCTGCAACATCTCCACCGCGAGCGGAGACGACGCCCGCTTCCAGCGGGACATGGAGCAGCCCCTCATGATGGAATGGTCACGCGTGGAGAACGGAGGAGTGTGCCCGGAATCGAACCATCTGATCGCGAAGCATTGGTCATGGACGTGCTTCGCGAAGTTCGTGCGTTCGGCGATGCACATGACCGCATGAGCAGCGGGATGAAGCACGGGATGGACATGAACATCACCGATGTCGCCACCTTGCGCCTGCTCATCATGCGCAAAGAACAGGGTCTCGTGGTGACTCCAACCGACATCGCTCGCCATCTTCGGATCTCCACTGCCTCGACGACGAAGCTTCTTGATCGACTGGTCGAGTCCGGTCACGTGACACGCCACCCGCATCCGTCGGATCGTCGTGCTCGCTCGATCGAGCTGACGGATGCCGCTCGCGCCGAGTTCTTCCGGCTCTTCGGTCGACGGCTGGCCGCCATGCGCTCCGTGCTCACTGACTTCACGGATTCCGAGTTGGATGCCGCGCGGCGACTACTGAGCGCGATCGGCGTAGCGCTGGACCCCGACTGACGGCATCCTCGCCTCAGCTCTTCGGTTCGGACGCCGCGCGTTCCCACAATTCGATGCCTCCGGGGATCGTTCGGAAGATCGGGTGCGGTGATGCGGCGCCCGTCAGCCAGATCGCCGCGCCTTCCGGACTGCGGGCGCGTAGCTTTTCACCGAGATGCCGCCACTCGAAGTCGAGCTGACCGAGAGTCACCGGTAAAGCGACGGCCTCCGATCCTGGTCGCAGGATCCGCCCGCTGTCGAAACGATAGCCGCGCCGGCGAGCATCGGCGGCGATCCCGTCGAGATAGCAGCCGATGGCCGCGAGCGGGTCGGGTGCAGCACGGAACCGCAGCAGCTGCGGGTGGTGGCGGTATCCTTTGGTGCGCTCGGCGAGCACCGCCTGGGCGAGCAGCGCCTCACGCCAGCAGGCGACCAGACCGATCCGGTCGAGGTGCCGAGGATGCAACGACCAGATCCTCATGCCAACTCCTCGCTTCGCACTTCGTCAGGCCCGATCGGCGGTGCGGACTCCCGGCTCAAACGCGACGGCCACCAGATCGCGCGACCGATGTCGTAGCTCAGCGCGGGCACGAGCAGGGTCCTGACGATGAAGGTGTCAAGCAGCACACCGAACGAGACGATGAACGCGATCTGGACGAGGAAGAGGATGGGGATGATCGAGAGCGCGGCGAACGTGGCCGCCAGCACCAGGCCGGCAGATGTGATGACACCACCGGTGATGCCAAGCCCGCGCAGAACCCCCTCACGGGTGCCGTGCCGATGGGATTCCTCGCGCACTCTCGTCATGAGGAAGATGTTGTAGTCGATCCCCAGCGCCACCAGGAACACGAACGAGAACAGCGGCACAGCAGGGTCAGCACCGGGGAAGGCGAAGATGCCGTTGAAGACGACCGCGGAGACGCCGAGAGCTGCCCCGAACGAGAGCACCGTGGTGAGGATGAGCAGGATCGGGGCGAGGATCGAGCGCAGCAGCGCCATCAGGATCAACAGGATCACCACCAGGATCACCGGGATGATCGTGTTGCGGTCATGGATCGACGCCTGGTTCGTGTCGACCGCCGTCGCGGTGACACCCCCGACCAGCGCATCCATGGGCCGCAGCCGTTCACGCATCTCGACGACAGTGTCGGCAGCGGCGGTCGAGTCCGCAGCATCCGTCAGCGTCGCCTGTAGCAACACTCGCCCGTCACGCACGGTCGGCTCCGGCGCCGGCGTTCCCGGGGGTCCGAGAGCCACGATCCCGGCGGTCGTGACCGGTGCGGAGCCGCTGGGCGAGTCGGCGGACACGACTGAGACACTGCTCACGCCGGGCAGGTCGAGCACGGCATCCGCCGCATCCGTCAGATTGCTCTTGCCGACGAGGATGTAGGCGGGGCTGCCGGACCCGCCAGGGAAATGTTCGCCCAGCACGGCCTGGCCGTCGCGGGCTTGGGACTGGCCGAGCACGAGGTCGGACTGCGGGACGCCTTGGGCGTTCAACTGCAGCAATCCAGTCGCTGCGACAGCGAGCACGATGGTCGTGACGAGCCAGATGACGCGGGGGCGTCGCGAGACGAAGGCGGCCAGGCGACGCCACCCTACGCTGACATGCGGATGCCGCACACCAGCCGAGTCCAGTGCAGGGATGCGCGGCCAGAACACCGGGCGCCCGAACGTGAACAGGAGTGCGGGCAGGAGGGTGAGCGCAGACAGCATGGCGAATGCGATGCCGATCGCGGCAACCGGGCCGAGTGTGCTGTTCGATTTCAGATCGCTCAGTAGCAGACAGAGTAGACCCGCGATGACGGTCCCCCCCGACGCGAGGATCGGCTCCGCCGAACCGCGGATAGCGTTGCCCACTGCAACGCCTCGGTCACGCGTCGAATGCAGTTCCTCCCGGTAGCGCGAGACCATCAGGAGCGAGTAGTCGGTGGCTGCGCCGATCACCAGGATGAACAGGATCCCCTGCGTCTGGCCGCTCAGCAGCAGGACGCCTGCTTTGGCGAGCCACCAGACGGTCAGCAAAGCCACGCACAGTGCGAAAAGGCTCGTAGAGAGCACCACGATTGGCAGCAGCAGCGAGCGATAAACCGCGATTAGGATCACGAACACCGCCAGCAGCGCCACCCCCAGAAGCAGGCCGTCGATGCCGGCGAACCCGGCGATCAGGTCGGCGGTGAAGCCGGCCGGTCCGGTGACGAAGACATCGACCCCCGCGGGGACGCTCGCCTTCAATGTCTTGCCCAACTCGGCGACAGCATCCCCCAGATCCAACTTCACATCGATCGGCACGAACGCCTGCGCGGCGAGGCCGTCCTCGGAGACCAGCACCGGAGAGATGTCCCCCGTGACTCCGGCGGCATCCGCTGCCGTGCGAAGGCTCTGAGTGAGTTCCGTCTTCTGGGCATCATCGATGCCGCCCTCAGCGCGGAACACCACAACCGCAGGGATGACGTCCGTGCCGAGGAAATCACCCAGCACAGCATGCACCTCGGTGGCTTCCGCGTTCTCCGGAAGGTAGGCAGTCTGGTCATTCGATGAGACCTCGTCGACTCGGCCGAACAGCGGCCCGCCGAGCGAGGCGCCGACGAGCCAGGCCAGGATGATCAATGCGGGGATCAGAATCCGCACCCAGCGACCGCCCCTACTGGTACGACGCTGCTCCGCCTCGCTGCTCCGAAGCCTCGGTGCCATGGGAACCCCCTTGTTTCACTAGCTAAGCTAGTGAAACACTATCAGGGAAAGAAGAGCCAGTTCCCATGATCGGAGGTCGCCGCGTGGAGCAGGAGTCAGACCGCACGTCCACCCCGACCGGTGCGGAGCCAGAGTTGCGCGCGCGCATTCCGGCCGACGGCCAACCACCTCTTGCGCTCGGGACTGGTGCAGCGATAGGTGACAGCTGGGGTTAGGCCGCCAGGCTGACAGTCGGGTTCATGATGATCTCGTACTCGATGGGGGTCAACCGGCCCAGGCTGTCCTGCCGGCGGCGGCGGTGGTAGGTCCGTTCGATCCAGGTGATGATCGCGATCCGGAGCTCCTCGCGAGTGCGCCACCGCTTGCGGTTCAGGAGGTTCTTCTGCAGCAGCGCGAAGAAGGACTCCATCGCGGCGTTGTCGCCGGCAGCGCCGACTTGCCCCATCGATCCGATCAGGTGATGGCGGTGCAGAGCACGCACGAACTTCCTTGATCGAAACTGCGACCCACGATCCGAATGGACGATACAGCCGGCCGTGTCGCCGCGGCGGATCACCGGGTTGTCCAGGGCGTTCACCGCAAGTCGAGACTTCATCCTGGAGTCCATGGAGTAGCCCACGATCCGACCCGAGAAGACGTCCTTGACCGCGCAGAGGTAGAGCTTGCCCTCGTCGGTCGGGTGCTCCGTGATATCTGTCAGCCACAGCTCGTTGACATCGTCAGCGGAGAAGTCG
The DNA here is from genome assembly GCF_054114245.1 of Brachybacterium netajii (SeqCode). NCBI lineage: Bacteria > Bacillati > Actinomycetota > Actinomycetes > Micrococcales > Dermabacteraceae > Brachybacterium > Brachybacterium netajii (SeqCode). The sequence goes on from NZ_JBSYXB010000002.1 coordinate 589,577, forward strand.
CGCTGGACGAGATCATCGTGGACGGGCGGGCCGGAGCGCTTGCCGTTCTTGCCCCGCTTCTTCCCGAAGGCGGAGAACCACTGGTTGTCCCGGCAGATCCGCCACGCGGTTCGCCGACACATCACCTCCCCGGCGACCGCAGCCTCGTCCGCCAGCAGTCGATAGCCGAAGGTGTCATCGTCGCGGTGCGCGTCGAACAGGGCGTTCGCCCGGTGGGCCTCGACCAGCTCAGCCTCGGCGACCTGCTGTTTCCGCCAGCGGTAGTAGGACTGGCGGGAGAGCCTCAGGACCCGCAAGGACACCGCGACGGGGATCCCGTCGGCGGCGAGCTCGCTCACGAGCGGGTAGAGCCTTTTCCCGGCAGGTTCGCCTGCGAGAGGTAGGCGGCCGCGCGGCGGAGGACCTCGTTCTCCTGCTCGAGCAACCGGATCTTCTTGCGAGCATCACGCAGCTCGGAGGACTCCTCCCTGGTCTTGCCGGGCCGGGCACCGTCCTCGACGTCGGCCTGGCGCATCCAGTTCGTCAGGCAGGACTCGGAGATCCCGAAGTCCCGCGCGATCTGAGAGAGCTTCTGGCCGGGTTCACGATTCCTCGCGACGCGGACGACGTCGTCACGGAACTCCTGGGGATAGGGAGCAGGCATGGTGCACATCCTTCCCTGCAACGCTGTCCAGCGCCACAGATGATGTGACACCTACTCGTGCATCAGTCCCCTCCGCCGCTCAGGTGGGCGAAGTGGCGACGGACGATGGTGGCGGCGCGGTGCGGCGGCATCCGGTCGGGCTCGGAGGCTCGAGCGACTGCGAGACCGTCGAGGACGGCGAGCAGATGCCCGGCTTCCTCGGCCGCGTCGAGCTGTGGGAAGAGGTCGGCGATGAGGCCGCGCAGGTAGTTCTCTGTCAGTGACCATCCGGCAGCAAAGGCATCGGCGACGGCGCCACACTGCGTAGCCTTCGCTGCGAACCACAACCAGACGATCGTGGCGTTAGTGTCCCCGGCCTCTCCATCGGGAGCCTCAATCGCGTTGGCCAGGAGTTGACAGAAGGCGAGGAATGCAGCAGCTGCCCCCTCCTCGGCCAGCACCCGATGGGTCAACTCTTCAGCACGCGACTTGAACTGGGCGGTTACGTGATTGGCGGCGGCGACCAACAGAGCATCCTTGGTGGCGAAATGATACTGAACGGCACCGATAGAGACACCTGCCTCAGCAGCCACTCGCCGCACTGACAGGCCGTCAAGACCGTCACGGACCAGCACTTGCACGACAGCGTCCATCACCAGCTCCCGGACGGAGTTGCGGCCACTTCCGGTCATTGCTACGGTATCCATACGTTCGTATGGTACATGAGGGGGACGTAGTGAATCGATACCGCGCCGGAGCCGTGGCTTGGATGGCCAGCGCTGTGATATTCCCTGTGCAGCTGCTGGTCGCACTGCGGTGGCCCCAGGGGTACTCGGTGACGCGCAACGCCATCAGCGACCTCGGGGTCGTCGGTTGTGGGCAATTCTCCGAACAGGGCCAGCAGGTGCGCGACGTTTGCTCTCCATGGCATCCGCTGTTCAACGCCGGCATGGCCGCATCCGGTGTGCTGATCATGATCGGCGCGATCTTGATGTACGGCTGGTGGGACAGCCGCTCAGGTCGAGCTGGGATGATCATGATGGCGCTGACCGGGCTCTTGGTCTCGATCGTCGGCCTGGCGCCGTGGGACATATATCCCGGGGCGCACGATAGTGCCGCACTCGGCCAAGCGGTCGCACAGTGGCTGGCAATGGGCATGCTCGCCGCAGCTGCTGGGCCGGGGCGCTTCCGCCAGCTCACAATTGTGGCCTTGGTGGTGTCAATAGTCGGGTTCGCAGCGTTCCTCGCGGCGCTGGAGGGGGCCGAGGTGCCTTGGTTGGGGCTCGGCGGCGCCGAACGGATCTCCTTTGACACGCTTAGCCTCTGGACGGTCCTTGCCGGTGTAGCTCTCATGACAAGCCGCGGAGTTCGCGATAAGGCTTCAACCAGCGCCTGCTGACAGATCGTCAGTCCAAAACAGAAGGGGGCTCACCGTTCCCGCTACGTGTTGGCGATCGTCTTGCGGGACGCCGTACCGCAGTCATCGCTCCGGAGCCACAACGACGGGGCCGCCATCGAGCGTCGGAAGATCCCCGCCAATGAGCGGACGAAGTCACACCCACGGGATCGACGCGATCCTGCGGCGGCTGTGGCTGGACGGGGTGGTCCTCGCCGGCATCTCCGCCGGGTCGATCTGCTGGTTCGAGGGCGGCGTCACCGACTCCTTCGGCCCCGAGCTCGCACCGGTCACGAACGGGCTGGGCTTCCTGCCCGGCGCGAACGGCGTCCACATGGACTCCGAGGCGGAGCGGCGCCCGCTGCTTCGCACCCTCGTCGCCGCGGGCGAGCTCCCCACCGCTCTCTGCACCGACGACGGCGCCGGGCTGCTGTTCCGCGGTTCGGAGCTGATCGAGGCGGTCGCCGAGGTCGAGGGCGCGACCGCCTGCCGGATCGAGACCGACGGGACCGGCGGGGCGATCGAAACCGCCCTGCCGGTGCGTCAGCTCACCTGATCGTGCGGGGGATCGCCGATCCGGCGAGGCCCCGACCCTGCCCTCAGACGGGCTCGACCTCGGCGAAGGTGGAGGTGTCGATCACGGCGCGGAAGAACACCTCGCCGGCGACCACGCGGTCGTAGGCGGAATCGACCTCCTGGACGCCGACGGTCTCGATCTCGGCGCCGAAGCCGTGCTCGGCGCAGAAGTCGAGCATCTCCTGGGTCTCGGGGATGCCGCCGATGTTGGAGCCGACGAGCGCCTTGCCGCCGCCGATGACCGAGCCGAAGCCCAGTGTCTGCGGCGCCGGCGGCAGGCCCACCACGGCCATGACGCCGCGCGGGGCGAGCAGACGCAGGTAGCCGTCCACGTCGATGTCCGCGCTGATGGTGTTGAGGATGAGGTCGAACTCGCCGCGATGCGCGGAGAAGAAGCCGTCCTCGGTGGTGGCCAGCACCCGGGAGGCGCCCAGCTCGATCGCCAGCTGTTCCTTCTTGCGGGAGCGGGACAGGACGGTGACGTCGGCGCCCATGGCCGCCGCGATCTTCACGCCCATGTGGCCGAGGCCGCCCATGCCGAGCACGGCGACCTTCTTGGCGGAGCCGTCGGCCTTCTTCTCGCCCGCGCCCCAGCGGCTGAGGGGCGAGTAGGTGGTGATGCCCGCGCACAGCAGCGGGGCGGCCTGCTCGAAGCTGAGGGCGTCGGGGATGCGGCACACGAAGCGCTGCTCGACGGTGACCTTCTCGGCGTAGCCGCCCTGGGTGATCGAGCCGTCGACGTCCTTCGCGTTGTAGGTGCCGACGCTGCCGTTCAGGCAGTTGTTCTCGAAGCCCGCGAGGCACTGCTCGCACTCGCCGCAGGAGTTCACGAGGCAGCCCACGCCCACGCGGTCGCCGACCTTCCAGTCGGTGACCTCAGAGCCGACCGCGGAGACGACGCCCGCGATCTCGTGGCCGACGGTGAGGGGGAAGTGCGCCTCGCCCCACTCGTTGCGGATCGTGTGGATGTCGCTGTGGCAGATGCCCGCAGCCTTGATGTCGATGACGACGTCGGTCGGCCGCGGGTCGCGGCGCTCGATGAGGGCGACGCGGAATGGCTCCTCGGGGCCGGTCTTCTGCAGCGCCTTGGCGGTGAACGGCATGGGGAACCTCCTGGGGAGATGAGGGGCCCGGGGATGGGCGCGGACCAGGATAGACCCCTCCTGCTGGGACCGGGCCGAGCCCGCACTGCAGGACCCCGGTCCCAGCGACGGCAGCGGCAGCAGCAACGGCAGCGGCAACGGCAACGGCAACGCTTCGCCTCAGCCGAAGTGGTCGAAGCCCTCTCCTCCGATGCGCCGGCCGTCGAGCAGCACCCGCGGAGCACCCTCCGGGACGCCGCCGGGAGCCGAGGCATCGGCGCGGTCCCCGGCGTCGGCACGCTCCGCGGCATCGGAGCGGTCCGCGGCGAGCACGCGGCCGACGGGCCGGAAGCCCGCGGGGACCTCGTCCGGGGCGAAGGCGGCGAGCATCGCATGCTCCTCGGCGCTGTGCAGGATCCACTGCCAGGGATCCGCCCCGAGGTGCCCGGCGAGATCGGCGAGCGCGGTGGCATCGCCGGCGAGGGCCGACCGGTCGAGGTCGATGACGACCTCGCTGGCCCCGGCGATCCGTCCGGCGTCCCGGACGAGGCCGTCGGAGACGTCGATCATCGCGTGGGCGGAGCGTCCCCCGGTCCATCCGAGCGAGAGGTCAGGATCGGGAGCGTCGTGCCAGGCGACGAGGGCGCGGGCCCGCTCCGCGAGGCCCGCTCCGCCGGCCATCCCGTCGATGCTGATCGTGGGGGCGTCACCGCCGTCGAAGGGGATCCGCACCCGTCCGGACAGGACGAGGGCGAGGCCGGCCGCCGAGCGTCCGAGCTGCCCGCTGCCGACCGCGAGGACGTCCCCGGGCAGCGCCCCGGACCGACGGATCGGCTCCTGCCCGTCGGGGATCGCGCCGACGGCGGTGACGGTCGCGGTGAGCGCGTCGGCGCGGCCGAGGTCGCCGCCGACGACGGTCGCGCCGTCGGCCGACGCCCGCTGCGCGCAGCCGGCGCTGATCGCGGCGAAGACCGCGGGGTCCTCCGCGCGCGGCGCGGAGATCGCGACGACGAGAGCCTGGGGGCGGGCGCCCATGGCGGCGATGTCGGCGAGGTTCTGCACGGCGATGCGGCGGCCGATCCAGTGCGCGGTGGTCGCGGTGCGCAGGAAGTCGTAGCCCTCGACGACGGAGTCGGTGGAGATCACCAGCCGGGAGGACGCGAGGCGCACCACGGCGGCGTCGTCCCCGGGACCGACCTCGGTGCGCGGGTCGACGGGGAGCTGCGGGAGCATCCGGGCCAGCAGCCCGGCCTCCCCGAGGTGCGCGGATCGGGCCATGGGCCCAGTCTGCCCGATCCTGAGCGGGCGTCCCGACGCGAGGGGGCGGGGACGCGCCCCGCCACCAGGACGCCCAGCCTTCCCCGGTAGGCTCGTCGGGTGCTTCGTCCCCGCCGTCTCGCCGCCGTCGCCGGCGGCCTCCTCGCCCTGTCCGCGCTGACCTCCTGCGGCGCGATCACCGTCCCCGCCGGTCCCGATGCCGCGAACCCGGTGTGCGCCGATGTGGTCCTCGGCCTGCCCGACACGCTGCTGGACCTCGATCGCCACGAGACCACCAGCCAGTCGACGGCCGCCTGGGGTTCCGGCGAGGACACGATCGCCCTGCGCTGCGGGGTGAGCGACCCGGGGCCGACGGCGGACATGTGCACCACCCTCGAGAACTCCTCGGGCGTGCAGGTCGACTGGATCGTGAAGGAGGAGGACGGCATCGTGACCTACACGACCTTCGGCCGGACCCCCGCGATCGACATCTCGGTGCCCCGCTCGGTCGCCCCCGATCAGCCCTCCGCCGCGGCCCTCGACCTGGCGGGCCTCGTCGACGCGTCCACGACGGTCACCGCCCGCTGCGTCGGCGTCGAGGACGTCGGCTGACCGGTAGCGATGCCCGTCGACCGCGGGATCTGCGAGCCGGCGATCGTCGGCCGACGGGTCAGCGGGAGCCGATGCGGCGTGTGCGGGCCTGCTCCACCAGGTCGGTGATCAGCGCGGTGTAGTCCAGGCCCATGTTCTGCCACAGCACCGGGAACATCGAGTACGGGGTGAAGCCGGGCATGGTGTTGACCTCGTTGACGATGACGCGGCCGTCCTCGGTCACGAAGGTGTCCACGCGGGAGAGACCCTCGAGGCCGAGCGCGGTGAAGGCGCGGGCGGCGACGGCGCGCACCTCCTCGAGCTGCTCGGCCGGGAGCGCGGCGGGCACGTCGATCTCGACGGTGCCCTTGCCGAAGTACTTCGCCTCGTAGTCGTAGAAGTCGAGATCCTCGCCCACCCGCACCTCGCCGGGGACGGTGGTGCGGGGCGCCGCGCCGTCCCGACCCTGCAGGACGCCGCATTCGACCTCGCGACCGACGACGCCGACCTCGACGAGGACCTTCGGGTCCTCCGCGAAGGCGGTCTTCATCGCCTGCTCGAGCTCGTCCGACGCGGCCACGCGGCTGACGCCGAGGCTCGATCCGGCACGGGCGGGCTTGACGAACCAGGGCAGCGGGAAGCGCGCCTCGAGGTCCGCGCGCAGCGCGTCGGCCTCGGCGGCCCAGCGATCCTCGTGCACGACGATCCCGTCGGCCGAGGCGATGCCGGCGGCCTGCAGCGCGAGCTTCGTGGCGGCCTTGTCCATGCAGATCGCCGAGGCGAGGACGCCGTTGCCGACGTAGGGCAGGTCGAGCATCTCGAGCTGGCCCTGGACGGTGCCGTCCTCCCCGTAGGGGCCGTGGAGCAGCGGGAGCACCACGTCGATCCCCGCGAGGGGGACGATCCGGCCGTCGGCGTCGACGGTCCGCAGCTGCGCCTGCTCCCCCGGCCGCTTCCGGGTCGCGGGCAGCAGCACCTCGGCCCCCTCGGCGGGGACCTCGGGGGCCTCGCCGTCCGCGAGCGTCCAGTCAGCGGGATCGTCGGAGACGCGCACCCAGCGGCCCTCGCGGGTGATGCCCACGGCGATGACGTCGTAGCGCTCGCGATCGATCGCGCCGAGGATCCCGCCCGCGGTCACGCAGGAGATCCCGTGCTCGCCGCTGCGGCCGCCGAAGAGGAGGAGGACAGTCGTTCTCATAGGGTGAAGCGTAGTCACTCCGGACGGACGGATCGCGCCAGCAGGGCCGCTGTGACCTGGTCGATCCTCGCCCCGTGGTCGACGACGGCGACGACGGCGCGGGTGATCGGCACGTCCACGCCGAGACGGTCGGCGAGGTCCGCGACCGCACGGGCCGTGGCGACGCCCTCGGCGGTCTGGCCGACCTCGCTCGCGGCGGCGGCCACGTCGAGGCCGCGCCCGAGCGCGAGCCCCAGGCGATGGTTGCGGCTGAGCGGCGAGGCGCAGGTGGCGACGAGGTCGCCCATCCCGGCGAGCCCCGCGAAGGTCTCGCGCCGGCCGCCGAGGGCGACACCGAGCCGGGTGATCTCGGCGAGGCCGCGCGTGATCAGGCTCGCCGTCGTGTTGTGGCCGTGGCCGAGCCCGGTGGCGGCGCCGACGGCGATCGCGATCACGTTCTTCACCGCGCCCGCCACCTCGACGCCGACGACGTCGGTCGAGGTGTATGCCCGCAGGTACGGGGCATGGCACCAGGTCGCGAAGGTCTCCGCGAGCTCCTCCGAGGGAGACGCGGCGACCGAGGCGCAGGGGCGGCGCTCGAGGATCTCGCGCGAGAGGTTCGGGCCGGAGAGCACGCCGACGAGCTCGGCGGGCACTCCCCCGGCCTCGGCGAGCACCTCGCTCATGCGGGCGTCGGTCCCCCGTTCGATCCCCTTGACGAGGGAGAGCACGGGCACCGCCGGGAGCCCGCCGTCGAGCCCGGGCTCCTGCCGCCAGGAGGCGAGGGTCGCGCGCAGGGACTGCGCGGGCACGGCCACGACGATCCCGTCGGCGCCGGCGACCGCCTCGGCGACCGAGGAGGTGCCACGGATGCTTGCCGGCAGCTCGTGCTCGCCCAGATAGGCGCTGTTGCGGTGCTCGGCGTCGATCTCGCGGGCGACCTCCTCGCGGCGGGCCCACAGCGCGACCTCGGCGCCCGCGTCGGCGAGGACCTGCGCGAAGGTCGTGCCCCAGCTGCCGGCTCCGAGGACGGCCAGGCGGGCGGCGCTCATCGGGCCTCCTCCGCGTTCTCCGTGTACTCCGTGTTCTCGGCGGTCTCCGCATTCTCGGCGGTCTCCGCGTTCGCGGTCTCCGGGAGGACGGTCTCGGCGCGCAGCTGGGCGGCCGCGGCCGCGTCCCGCAGGCAGCGGTAGTCCTCCTTGGAGATCCTCTGCCCGTTCTCGGGGCGCAGCGCGTCCCGGGCCGGATCGTGGAGGACCTGCGGCGGCCGCTGACCGCGCAGCTCGCCGAGCTGGCCGGCGATCGCCGTCATCACCTCGGCGGTGATGCGGACCGCCGCCGCATGCTCGGTCTCCCCCTCGCGCCGCTCGGCGGGGATGGGCTCGCCGACGAGCATCGTGATCCGCCGGCCCGGACGGGGCCGCGGGAGCGAGGTCCCGACGGGCCACAGCGCCCGCGAGCCCCAGCAGGCCACCGGGATCAGCGGGGCGCCCGAGGCCAGGGCGAGGCGGGCGGCGCCCAGGCGTCCCCGCATCGGCCACACCTCGGGGTCGCGGGTGTACGTGCCCTCGGGGAACACCATCATCATCTCGCCGCGGCCCAGAGCCTCGCGGGCGCTCGCGAGGGCGTCCTGCCCCCGCCGCGAGCCGCGATGCACCGGGACCTGGCCGGTCGCGCGCAGGAGCGTCCCCAGCACCGGGACCCGGAACATCGCCTCCTTCGCGAGGAAGCGCGGCGCGATGCCCGAGGCCTGCAGCAGGTGCCCGTAGGCGAGGGCGTCGAGCGGCCCGGTGTGGTTCCCGCAGACGATCGCGGCCCCGCGCGCGGGGAAGCGATCGGTGCCGATCCACCGCGGGCGCGAGAGCAGGGCCAGGAGCGGACGCAGCGGGATCTGGGCGATGCCGATGACGGCGCCGGCGCGCCGTTCGGGAGGGCGCATCAGTCGGCGACCGCGTCGCGTCCGCGGCCCAGGGCCCGACGGGCGGCCTGGCCGCCGATCGAGCGGGCCGGAGAGCGTCCGGCGGCGACCGCACGACGGCGGATCGTCGTCGGAGCACGCCGGGCGAGGGTGTGCACGGCGGACGCGTGCATGAGCCGTCGCGGGGCGAAGGCCAGGCGCCCGCGGATCGAGCGGAACTGCACGGCCGTGGTCACCTGCAGCAGCCGCCCGCCGGGCAGCAGCGCGACGCCGATGCGCATCCGCCACTTGTCGTCGTCGTCCTTGATGAGGGCCTCGCCGCCGACGACCTCGTCCGCGAGGTACTCCTTCTCGGGCGGCGGCACCATGTCGAACAGCCGCACGGCCTCGTCGCGCAGGGCCAGCATCCCGCGCTTGGCCAGCGGCGTGTTCTCGTGGGCGAAGATCGCCTCCGCCCAGATCCGCGGGTCGGGCTCGTCGACGCCGCCCGTGGGCACGATGACCACATCGCAGTAGTCGGGCACGGGGATGTCCCGCAGCGCGAGCGAGGAGGTCCCCGCCGCCGCGGTCTCGCCCGTGCGGGCTCCCGCACCGGTGCCGGTCGTGTCGTCGTCGGCGCGGCGGGAGCTCCCTCCCGCCGTCGCGACGGGCTCCAGCAGCTCTCCGCCGACGGCCGACGCCGGAGCGTCGCGGTCGGCGAAGGCGTCGTCGCGGTCGGCCGCGGTGTCGTCGTGGCTCATCGGCGGATCAGTCCTCCCAGAACTCGGCGCCCAGCGCCGTGAGCTTGTCGCGGAACAGCTCGTAGCCGCGGTCGATCAGGTCGATGCCGTGGATCGTCGACTCCCCCTCGGCGCCGAGCGCGGCGACGAGATAGGAGAAGCCGCCGCGGAGATCGGGCACGGTGATCTCCGCGCCCCGCAGCGGCGTCGGCCCCGAGATCACGGCGGAATGGTTGAAGTTGCGCCGGCCGAAGCGGCAGCTCGAGCCGCCGAGGCACTCGCGGTACACCTGGATGCGGGCGCCCATGGCGTTCAGGGCCTCGGTGAAGCCCAGCCGGTTCTCGTACACCGTCTCATGGACGATGGAGATGCCGTCGGCCTGGGTCAGCGCCACGACGAGGGGCTGCTGCCAGTCGGTCATCAGGCCGGGATGGACGTCGGTCTCCACGGCGACCGCGCGCAGCGGCCCGCCCGGGTGGAAGAACCGGATCCCGGCATCGGTGATGTCCATGCCGCCGCCGAGCCGGCGGAAGGTGTTCAGGAAGGTCGCCATGGGCTTCTGCTGGGCGCCGCGGATGAAGACCGAGCCCTCGGTCACGAGCGCCGCGCACGCCCAGGAGCCGGCCTCGATGCGGTCCGGCAGCGCGGTGTGGTCGTAGCCGCTGAGGCTCTCCACGCCCTCGATCGTGATCGTGCGGTCCGTCTGCAGGGTGATGAGCGCGCCCATCTTCTGCAGCACGGCGATGAGGTCCTCGATCTCCGGCTCGACCGCGGCGTTGGTCAGCTCGGTGATGCCCTGGGCCCGCACCGCCGTCAGCAGCACCTGCTCGGTCGCGCCGACGCTCGGGTACTCGAGGTGGATGCGGGTGCCGTGGAGGCCGTTCGGCGCGGTGATGGAGATGCCCATCTCGCGCTTGTCGACAACGGCGCCGAACCTGCGCAGCACGTCGAGGTGGTAGTTGATCGGACGGTCGCCGATGCGGCAGCCGCCGAGGTCGGGGATGATCGCCTCTCCGAGGCGGTGCAGCAGGGGGCCGCAGAACAGGATCGGGATGCGCGAGCTGCCCGCATGGGCGTCGATCTCGGTGGCGTGCGCGCGCTCGACGTTCGAGGGATCCATCCGGATCGTGCCGCCGACGACGTCGCGCTCCACCTTCACCCCGTGGATCGACAGCAGCTGCGAGACGATCTGCACGTCGCGGATGTCCGGCACCGAGCGCAGGACGCTCGGCGACTCCCCCAGCAGCGCGGCCACCATCGCCTTCGAGACGAGGTTCTTCGCTCCGCGGACGGTGATCTCGCCGTCGAGGGGCCGTCCTCCGCGCACATGGAATGTCGAGGTCATGGTGTCCTTGCTTCGGGGACCGGACGCCCGTGCGCCCGGATTCAGACCAGGTCACCATACCGGAGCAGGCTCCGGACGCACCGCGACCCGGGTCCGCCGGGACCCGGGTCGCGAGGCGAGGGCCGCACGAGGTGCGGCGGTGCTCAGTTGCTGTCGGCGGTGCGGGCCGGCAGGGTCTTGGGCATCCAGGAGGGACGCTTCGCCTCGAAGGCGGTGATGTCCTCCTCGTGGCGGAGGGTCAGGCCGATGTCGTCGAGGCCCTCCATGATCCGCCAGCGGGTGTAGTCGTCGATCTCGAAGCGGAAGGTCGCATCGCCCGCGTGCACCTGGCGCTCGACGAGGTCGACGGTCACCTCGGTGCCCGGCGCCTCCTCGAGGATCTTCCAGAGCTGCTCGATGTCGTCCTGCGCGAGGACGCCGGCGACGAGGCCCTGCTTGCCGGAGTTGCCGCGGAAGATGTCCGCGAAGCGCGAGGACAGCACGGCCTTGAAGCCGTAGTCGCGCAGCGCCCACACGGCGTGCTCGCGGGACGAGCCGGTGCCGAAGTCGGGGCCCGCGACGAGCACGGAGCCCTTCGCGTACGCGGGCTGGTTCAGCACGAACTCGGGATCGTTCGTGCGCCAGGCGTTGAACAGGCCGTCGTCGAAGCCCGTCTTGGTGACGCGCTTGAGGTAGACGGCGGGGATGATCGCGTCGGTGTCGACGTTGCTGCGGCGCAGCGGGACGCCGATGCCGGTATGGGTGGTGAAGGCTTCCATCAGAGGCTCCTGGAGATCTGCGGGCGGTCGGGCGCGGGGGCGCTCAGGCGACCGCGGTGAGGGCGTCGACCGGATCGAGGTCCGACGGCGAGGACAGCGTGCCGCGCACGGCCGTGGCCGCGGCGACGACCGGGGAGACCAGGTGGGTGCGCCCGCCCTTGCCCTGGCGTCCCTCGAAGTTGCGGTTCGAGGTGGAGGCCGCGCGCTCGCCCGGCTTCAGCTGATCCGGGTTCATGCCCAGGCACATCGAGCAGCCGGCCTGGCGCCACTCGGCGCCGAACGCGAGGAACACCTTGTCCAGGCCCTCCTGCTCGGCCTGCAGGCGCACGCGGGCGGAGCCCGGCACGACCATGACGCGGACGTCGGGGTTCTTGCGGCGGCCCTCGATCACGGAGGCGAAGGCGCGGAGGTCCTCGATGCGGCCGTTCGTGCACGAGCCCATGAAGACGGTGTCGACCTTGATGTCCTTCAGCGGGGTGCCGGGGACCAGGTCCATGTAGCGCAGGGCGTTCTCGGCGGCGACGCGCGAGGTGTCGTCGGTGAAGTCCTCGGGGGCGGGCACCGAGCCCGACAGCGGGAGGCCCTGGCCGGGGTTCGTGCCCCAGGTGACGAAGGGCTCGAGCGCGTCGGCGTCGATGTGCACCTCGGCGTCGAAGGTGGCGTCGTCGTCGGAGCGCAGCGTGCGCCAGTAGGCGACGGCCTCGTCCCAGTCCGCGCCGGTCGGCGCGTGGGGGCGGCCCTCGACATAGGCGAAGGTGGTCTCGTCGGGAGCGATCATGCCGGCGCGCGCGCCCGCCTCGATCGACATGTTGCAGATCGTCATCCGGCCCTCCATGGAGAGGTTCCGGATCGCCTCCCCGCGGTACTCGAGCACGTAGCCGGCGCCGCCGCCGGTGCCGATCTTCGCGATGACGGCGAGGATGATGTCCTTCGCGGTGACGCCCGGCTTGAGGGTGCCGTCGACGGTGATGGCCATCGTCTTGAAGGGCTTCAGCGGGAGCGTCTGGGTGGCGAGCACGTGCTCGACCTCGGAGGTGCCGATGCCGAAGGCGAGGGCGCCGAAGGCTCCGTGTGTGGAGGTGTGGGAGTCGCCGCACACGACCGTGATGCCCGGCATCGTCAGACCCAGCTGCGGGCCGACGACGTGCACGATGCCCTGGTCCTTGTCGCCCAGCGAGTGGATGCGCACGCCGAACTCCTCGGCGTTGCGGCGCAGGGTGTCGATCTGGGTGCGCGAGGTGAGGTCCGCGATCGGCTTGTCGATGTCGATCGTCGGGGTGTTGTGGTCCTCGGTGGCGATCGTCTGGTCGATGCGGCGCGGCGCACGACCCTCCTGGCGCAGGCCGTCGAAGGCCTGCGGGCTGGTCACCTCGTGCAGGAGCTGGAGGTCGATGTAGAGAAGATCCGGCTCGCCGTTCTCACCGCGGCGGACCACATGATCCGCCCAGACCTTCTCCGCGAGCGTGCCCGCCATGATCGTTACCTCCTCGCATCCGGGGTGCGGATGCTCCTCGTCGCCGGCCCGTCGCCGGTCCGGCCTCGTTCCTCAGACGCGCCCGTGATGGGGGCGCTGGGACCATGGTCGGAAGGATCTGTGTCGCTCGCACTTGCGTCTCACAAAATAAGACGGCAATATCGGAGCATGGACAACACCACGTCGGAGGATAACGGGAGCGGCGTCGGCGTGCTCGACAAGGCGGCCATCGTCCTGGGCGCCCTCGAAGCCGGACCCGCCACCCTCGCGCAGCTCGTGCAGTCGACCGGGCTCGCCCGCCCCACTGCGCACCGCCTCGCCGTCGCCCTCGAGTACCACCATCTGGTCTCCCGCGATATGCAGGGCCGCTTCATCCTGGGGCCGCGGCTCGGCGAGCTCGCCGCCGCCGCCGGCGAGGACCGCCTGCTGGCCTCGGCCGGCCCGGTGCTCGCCGCCCTGCGCGACCACACCGGCGAGTCCGCGCAGCTCTACCGCCGCCAGGGCGACCATCGCATCTGCGTGGCCGCCGCCGAACGGCCGATCGGCCTGCGGGATTCGGTGCCGCTGGGCTCGGCGCTCACCATGAAGGCGGGCTCCGCCGCGCAGATCCTGCTGGCCTGGGAGGAGCCCGACCGGCTGCACCGCGGCCTGCTCGGTGCGCGCTTCACCGCGACGCAGCTCTCCGCGGTCCGCCGCCGCGGCTGGGCCCAGTCCATCGGCGAGCGGGAGCCCGGCGTCGGCTCGGTCTCCGCCCCTGTGCGCGGCCCCAACGGCCGCGTGGTCGCCGGGCTGAGCGTCTCCGGCCCCATCGAGCGGATCACGCGTCAGCCCGGCCGCCTGCACGCCGCCTCCGTGATGAGCAGCGCCAACCACCTCACCGAGCTGCTGCGCCGCGCCGGCTCCTGAGGGAACGGGCACGAGGACCAGCAGGAAAGCCGTCCGAGACCACGGGCCCGCGCGCCGACTCGCCTCCGAGTCGGCGCGCGGGCCCGTCGCTCATTCGCGCTCGATCCACACCGGCGTGTTCGCGTAGCGCAGCACGGTCACGAGCTGACGCGGGGAATGGACAGGGGCGTCGGGAGCGGACCGCTCCCCCGCGACGACCATGATGCTCGCGTCCTGGCTGGCCCGGACCAGCTCGCGAGCGCTGCCGCCCGCGGCGATGCGCACGCCCTCCACGTAGACCTGCGGGTGCGTGGTGCCGAGCCGGCCGCGGATGTCGGCGAGGATCTCCTCCGCCTGCTCCGGGGTGGTCGTCGCGCGCACGACCACGGAGATCCGACGGCCGTAGGCGGCCGCGAGATCGCCGGCGCGCTGGACGTGCTCGAGCGCGGTCTCGTGATGGACCAGGCCGATGGGGCCGTCGGCGTCGACGGCGCCGCGCACGACCACCACCGGGCAGTGCGACCGGGCCGCGAGGGCGAGGCTCTTGGAGCCGACGATCAGCGTGAGCAGGCGGCCGAGCCCGCGGCCCCCGACGACGATGACATCGGACTCCTCGCTCACCTCCACGAGCACCGGCACCGCATTGCCGTCGATGATCTGCGAGGTGATCTCGAGATCCTCATGCTCGGCCCGCGCGATCGCGGCGGCGTCCTTCATCAGGCCGTTCGCGGCGGTGCGGATCCCGGAGCCGGTCAGGCCGGGGATGGGATCGGTGTTCACGTCGAGCTCGGTCCAGACGAACGCGTGGACGAGGTGGAGGGTGCCGCCGACCTGATGGGCGTGACGTGCACCCCATCGCACGGCATGGTCGGACTCCTCGGCGTCGAAGACACCGACTGTGATCCTGGGCTGTGTGAGGGGCGTCATATCGCGATGATACTCTGCGGCGCGCTCTCCCGAGCAGGACTTCGGAGCAGCTCGGGCGCGGCGCATGGACAGCACGCCGGCGGCACGCGGGCAGCGCGAGGACGGTGCGAGGCCGACGCGAGGATGCCCCGAGGTCGCCGTGGGCATCCCGGGCATGACGAAAGGAGCCGGTGCACATGTGCACCGGCTCCTGTCCGTACCCCGTACCGGATTTGAACCGGTGTTACCGCCGTGAGAGGGCGACGTCCTAGGCCGCTAGACGAACGGGGCTTCCGCAGGACCCGAGGGTCCTGCGTCGTACCCCGTACCGGATTTGAACCGGTGTTACCGCCGTGAGAGGGCGACGTCCTAGGCCGCTAGACGAACGGGGCGCGGACTGTCAGATTCCGAAGAACCCTTCAGCGCTGGGGTACCAGGACTCGAACCTAGAATGACGGTACCAGAAACCGTTGTGTTGCCAATTACACCATACCCCATGGTGAGCGAGCACTTCTTACGATCGATCCGGTCCAATCCCCGATGGCTTCGAGGCCTTTCCGTCTCGCACTTCCGTGCCGCAACGAGATAGAACATTACCCGCTGCGCGGCGCCCGCACAAATCGAAACGGGCCCGGAACGCTGTGAGGCTGACCACCCGGCCCCACAGCGTTCCCGGAGGTCATCCCGCAGTTGCGAGGCGATCCCGCAGGGCGCCGAGGCGCGCGAGGCTCGACGCCTTGCCCAGCAGCTCCATGGACTCGAACAGCGGCGGGGAGATCCGTCGGCCCGAGATCGCGCTGCGGAGCGGCCCGAAGGCCAGGCGCGGCTTGATGCCCATGTCGTCGACGATCGCGGCGCGCAGGTGCTCCTCGAGGGCCGCCGCGGCGAAGTCCGCCTCGTCGACGCCCTCGACCTCGGAGATCGCCCGCTCGAGGACCGCGACGGGGTCGTCGCCGATCTTCTTCAGGGCGTCGTCCTCGACCACCAGATCGGCATCGGCGATGAAGAGGAAGCGGAGCATGTCGGGCGCCTCGCCCAGCAGGTTCATGCGGGGCTGCACGAGCGGCGTGGCGGCCTCCAGCACCGCCTGCTGCTGCGCCGTCGGCGTCTCGTCCACCAGGCCCGCCGCCTGCAGGTACGGCACCATCCGGCGAGTGAACTCGGCGGGATCGAGCAGACGCATGTGGTCGGCGTTGATCGCGGTGGCCTTCTTGAAGTCCACGCGCGCAGGGTTCGGGTTCACGTCCGCGGCGTCGAAGCGCTCGACCATCTGCTCGCGCGTGAAGATGTCCTGGTCCGCGCTGTAGCCCCAGCCCAGCAGGGCGAGGTAGTTGACCATGCCCTCGGGCAGGAAGCCCTGGTCCCGGTAGAGGAACAGGTTCGACTCGGGGTCGCGCTTGGACAGCTTCTTGTTCCCCTCCCCCAGCACGTAGGGCAGGTGGCCGAACTGCGGGACGGTCTGCGCCACGCCGACCTCGATGAGTGCCCGGTAGAGCGCGATCTGGCGGGGGGTGGAGGAGAGCAGGTCCTCGCCGCGCAGCACGTGGGTGATGCGCATGAGCGCGTCGTCGACCGGGTTCACGAGCGTGTACAGCGGCTGGCCGTTCGCACGCACCACGACGAAGTCCGGCGTGGAGCCGGCGCGGAAGGTGATCTCCCCGCGCACGAGGTCCTCGAAGACGATGTCCTCGTCGGGCATGCGCAGGCGCCACACGGGCTCGCGACCCTCGGCGCGGAAGGCGGCCTTCTGCTCCTCGGTGAGATCGCGGTCGGCACCGTCGTACCCGAGCTGCGGGTCGCGTCCGGCCGCCAGATGGCGCTCGCGGATCTCGTCGTTGGTCGAATAGGACTCGTAGATGGAGCCCGCGGCCTTGAGCTTCTCGATGACCTCGCGGTAGATGTCGCCGCGCTCGGACTGGCGGTAGGGCCCGTCGGGCCCGCCGACCTCGACGCCCTCGTCCCAGTCGATGCCGAGCCAGCGCATCGCGTCGAGCAGCTGGTGGTACGACTCCTCGCTGTCACGGGCGGCATCGGTGTCCTCGATGCGGAAGACGAGCTTGCCGCCGTGATGGCGGGCGTGCGCCCAGTTGAACAGGGCCGTGCGCACCATGCCCATATGGGGCGTGCCGGTGGGGCTCGGGCAGAAGCGCACGCGGACCTCCGCGCCGGAGGCGTCGGTGGTGGGTGCGGTGGCAGGGGCGTGGGTCACGCGGGGATTCTCCTTCGAGGGGGACGTCGGGGCGCTCAGCGCCGGACGACAGGATTGGTGAGGGTGCCGATGCCCTCGATGGTCACGTCGACGCTGGCGCCGGCCTCGACCGTGCGCACCCCGGCCGGGGTGCCCGTGAGGATCAGGTCCCCGGGCAGCAGGGTGACCACGCGGGAGATCTCGGCGACCAGCTCGGGGACGGAGCGGAGCATGTCGGCGGTCGTGCCGGCCTGCGCGACCTCGCCGTCGACCGCGGAGCCGATCGCGAGGGAGGACGGGTCCAGGTCGGTCTCGATCCAGGGCCCGATCGGGCAGGAGGTGTCGAAGGCCTTGGCGCGGAACCACTGCTTCTCGTCGCGCTGGGCATCCCGGGCGGTGAAGTCGTTGGCGCAGGTGTAGCCGAGGACGACGTCGGCGACGTCCTCGGGCGCGACGTCCTTGGCCATCCGCTGGATGACGATCGCGAGCTCGGCCTCGAGGCTGACCTCGCTGCTGTACGCGGGCAGCACGACGGGGTCGCCGGGGCCGACGACGGCGGTGTTGGGCTTGAGGAACAGCAGGGGGCTCTCGGGCACCTCGTTGCCGAGCTCCTCGGCGTGGGCGGCGTAGTTGCGGCCGACGCACACCACCTTGGAGCGCGGGATCACGGGGGCGAGGAGCCGGACGTCCGCGAGGGGGTGGACCTTCCCGGTGGGACGGATCTCGGTGTACAGGGGGTCGCCGGTGATGCCGAAGACCATGTCCTCGCCGTCCCGGTCCTGGACGATGCCGTACATGGGGTCTTCACCGGTGGTGAATCGGGCGATGCGCATGGGGGCAAGTCTAGGACGTCGCCGCGCCGCCCTCCGGAGGACGATGCCTCCCCGAAGGGCGCGGCGGCAGCGCGCGGCGGCGCTGTGGAGCGGCGGCGCGGAGCGCCGGGCCCGACGCCGTCCGCGGATCAGGCGCAGGTCACTCGGCGACCTCGATGTCGAAGCTCGCGGTGCCGTCCTCGACGGAGGTGACGGTGACCGTGAGCGGAACCTCCTGGCCCTCGACGGTCATGGAGCAGGTGATCTGCGCGTCGACCTCGGCGGGGAGGTCCTCGTCGCAGGAGACCTCGTCGGGCGCGGTGCCGACCTGGGCCTCGTACTGCGTGCTGATCTGCTCCTCGACGTCGGAGGCGGACACGCTCGAGCTGCAGGCGGTGAGGGCGAGAGCGCCCATCGCCGCGAGGGCGAGCGGGGCGAGGACACGGCGGGTGCGGGTGCTGGTGGTCGACATGGTGTGCTCCTCGTGGGGGTGAGCGGGGAAGGGATTCCGGTCGAGCACGTCCCGCCGTCGCCCTGACGGACGCGGACGAGCCGTCCTCGCGGACCCATCCTGCTCCGACGGCGCGCACCCGTCCATGGGGAGAGGTCCCCATGCTGCGCCGTCGCGGGGAGGGAGGCCAGCGCCTAGGGTCGGTCCATGACGACCCCTCCTCCGACCGACGCCGCGCCGCCGCTCTTCTCCATGCCCACCCCGGAGAGCATCCGTCGCGATCTGATCCTGATCGCCGTGGGCGGCGCCCTGGACCTCCTGATCATCGCCCTGTGCCTCGTCCTGGGCGCCGTCGCCCTGTGGGCGGCACCGGTGCTGGTCGTCATCATCATCCTGCCGCTGCTGCTCGCCGTCGTGGTGGCGGCGCTGCTGGTCTACCTCGCCATGACGACCGTGCGCTCCCGCTTCGAGGTCACGGCCCTGGGCATCACGCTGACCGCGCCCTACAGCCTCACGCCGGTCCACGTCCGCTGGGAGCAGGTCGTCGAGGTCGCCCCGTCCGACGGAGGGCTCGTGCCCGGTGCGGTCGTCGTCTCCGTGGACGACGGCCGACGTCTCCTCGCCGCGCGCACCGGGCGCGCCGCCGAGCGGAACGCCCCGCCGGTCCCGTCATTCCTCGCCGAGGCGGCCGAGGGGTCCCCCTCCGCCTACCGTGCCGCCGCCGGCGCTCTGATCCGCTTCCGTCGCGGGGAGCTCGGCCCTCGGGCGTGAGCCGTCCGCGGCCCGGGGCCACCAGGGTGGGCCGCACCGCCGCTGAGGCCGACGGCACAGCGTGGATGCGACCTCCCGCTCGTACGATGGACCGACCGCGTCCCGCCCCGCCCCGCACCTCAGGAGATCCCGTGACCGCGCCGACCCTCGCCGCCCCCTCGAGCGCGCTGTCGGCCGCCGAGGCCCGGTCCGCGCGCCGGGCGCATGAGGAGCGGGCCGACGCGCTCACCGCCGGGCATCGCGAGCGCCGCCGGCTCGGGCAGAAGCACCCGGTGGAGGACTTCCTGTTCACCTACTACCCGTTCTCCGCCGCGCGCCTGCGCCGCTGGCATCCGGGCTGGCAGGTCGCCTACGACGCCTCCGCAGACCGCGACGAGCACGGCGGGAGCGCGATCGCCGACGTCGACGACGAGGGCCGGCGCTCCTGGTACCTCGACTCCCCCGCCGGCTCACCCCTCGGGTCCCCCGCCGGCATCGAGGGGTCGACCCTGCGCCGGGCCGACGTCGGCCGCTATCTCGAGGAGCGCGCCTCCGCCTTCGCGTTCATGAGCCGTCTGCTGTCCTCCTCGACCCTCGCGGCGCGGCGCCCCCAGTTCGGCTGCTTCGGCCTGCACGAGTGGGCGATGGTGCATGGCCTCCGCGAGGGCGAGCAGCGGCACGAGGACCTGCCGCTGCGGCTCGGGCAGGCTGAGACCGACGCCGTCGTCGAGCGCGAGCAGCTGGTGTGCTCCCATATCGACGCCTTCCGCTTCTTCACGCCGACGTCGGCCCCGCGCAACGCGCTGCAGCCGGACCGCTCCACGCAGTCGGCGCTCGACAACCCCGCCTGCCTGCATGTGGGGATGGACCTGTACAAGTGGGCGATGAAGCTGACGCCCCTGCTGCCGTCCTCGCTCGTGCTCGACTGCTTCGAGCAGGCGCGCAGCACCCGGGTGCTGGACATGGAGGCGAGCCCGTACGACGTCCGCCCGCTGGGATACGGCGTCGTGCCGATCGAGACCCCCGCCGGGAAGGCCGAGTACGTGCGGCGCCAGCGGGAGCTCGCCGACGGCGCCGATGCGCTGCGCCGCCGGATCCTCGAGGAGCTCGCCCCTCTGCTGCCCTGACGGCGCCCTGACGCGGCGAGCACGCCCCCGCGCGGGGAGCCGTGGCAGGGTGGGACCCATGCACGGCCAGATCCTCCACGTCTCGCAGTTCCACGCCGGCCTCCGCTGGCTGCAGCGGATCTCCCTCGCCCTGGTGGCGCTCGTCGGCGGTCTCGTCCTCGTCCTGATGGCTGTGGTCCCCGCCGTGAGGCTGCTGTCGTCGGAGACGCCCTCCTCGGAGGCGTGGACCGGGGTGCTCGTCGTGGGGGTCCCCTTCCTCCTGGGCTTCGTGCTGCTGCTCGGCATCATCGCGCTGGTGTGGCGCAACTCCCGCCAGGCCTTCACGGTCACCACCGCGGGCGTCGAGGTCCGCGGCATGCTCCGCCGCCGTTGGATCCCCTGGGAGCAGGTCGCCCGCGTGGAGACCAGCGACCACTGGTACTGGCGGCGCGCGACCTGCATCGCGACCATGTCCGGCGAGCGCGTGGTCGCGCCCATCACCGCCTATCAGCTCCTCCACCTGCGCGACGGCCTCGTCGGCTCCGCCGATCCCTCTCGCCACGATCCCCGGGTTCCGCAGCCCTCCACCCGCATCGCCGCCGACGTGCACCGGCGCTGGCTGGCCGGGGAGTTCGGGGCCCGCTGACGGGCCTGGCAGACTGGACCCCATGCCCCTCCTCGCCCCCTTCCTGCCCGATGCCGCCTCCGCCGCCGGACAGGAGGCGATCGTGGACGGATTCGTCGCCGCCCAGGAGTCCGTCGGCCGCACCCTGTACCCGCATCAGGAGGAGGCGCTGCTGGCGATCGCGGCGGGCGATCACGTGATCGCGGCGACGCCCACGGGCTCGGGGAAGACGACGATCGCGTATGCGGCGATCTTCGCGGCCGTCGCGCGCGGCGAGCGCGCCTGCTACACGGCCCCGATCAAGGCCCTCGTCTCGGAGAAGTTCTTCGACCTGGTGCAGATGTTCGGCGCGGACATGGTGGGCATGATGACGGGCGATTCGGCCGTCAACCACGATGCCCCGATCATCGTGTGCACCGCCGAGATCCTCGCGAACCATGCGCTGCGGGACGGTGCGACCTCGGACATCGGGCTCGCCGTCATGGACGAGTTCCACTACTACGGCGATGCGCAGCGCGGCTGGGCGTGGCAGGTGCCGCTGATCGAGATGCCCGACTGCCAGTTCGTGCTGATGAGCGCGACCCTCGGGGACGTGTCCTTCCTGGTGGAGGATCTCGAGGAGCGCACCGATCGGGACGTCAGCGTGATCGCCGATGCGCCGCGTCCGGTGCCGCTGGACTTCCGCTGGTCCCTCGAGCCGCTGCCGGACACGATCACGACGATCCTGCAGGACCGCGACGCCCCGGTGTACATCGTGCACTTCACGCAGAAGGACGCCCTCGAGCAGGCGCAGGCGCTGCTGGGGACGAAGGTGCTGACCCCCGAGGAGAAGGAGCGGATCCGCGAGATCATCGGCGACTTCCGCTTCTCCAAGGGCTTCGGGCAGATCCTCTCGAAGCTCGTGCGCGAGGGCATCGGCGTGCACCACGCCGGCATGCTGCCGAAGTACCGCCGTCTGGTGGAGAAGCTCGCCCAGTCGGGTCTGCTGAAGCTCATCTGCGGCACCGACACCCTCGGCGTCGGCATCAACGTGCCGATCCGCACGGTGCTGCTGACCGGGCTCGCGAAGTACGACGGGCGCCGGATGCGCCTGCTGAACACGCGCGAGTTCCATCAGATCGCCGGGCGGGCGGGGCGCGCGGGCTTCGACACCGTCGGCCACGTCGTCGTGCAGGCGCCGACCTGGACGATCGAGTTCGAGCGCGAACGGGCGAAGCAGAAGGCGCGGGAGGAGTCGGGGAAGGCGCCCAACAGCGCGAAGAAGCGCAAGAAGGAGCCGAAGCCGCGGATCCCCGAGGGCGCGGTCTCCTGGTCCGAGCAGAACCTCGACAAGCTCGTCGAGAACCAGCCGGAGGCGCTGCGTCCGCATCTGCGGATCACGGCCTCGATGGTGCTGGCGCTGATCTCGCGGCCCGGCAGCGCGGTCGCCGCGGGCCGTCACCTGATCTTCGCGAGCCATCAGACCCGCACGCAGAAGGTGAAGCTCGCGCGCGAGGCGATCGAGCTGCTGCGCGGCCTGAAGGACGCCGACATCGTCGAGATCCTGCCCGAGCCCGATCATCTGGGCCGCCTGATCGCACTGGTCGAGGACCTGCAGCTGGACTTCACGATGAATCAGCCGCTGGCTCCCTTCGCGATCGCGATGATCGACACGCTCGACGAGGAGTCGGAGACCCTGACGATGGACACGGTCTCGATCCTCGAGGCCATCCTCGAGGATCCCTTCCAGATCCTGCTGGCGCAGCAGAACGCCGCGCGCGGGGAGCTGCTGGCGGAGCTCAAGGCCGACGGCGTCGAGTACAACGAGCGGATGGCGCGGCTGGACGAGGTCACCTGGCCGAAGCCCCTCGCCGAGGATCTCGAGGCGGCGCTGGAGATCTATCGGCGCCGGCATCCGTGGGTGCGGGAGTCGGACCTCTCCCCCAAGTCGATCGTCCGCGAGATCCACGAGACCGGGCAGACCTTCTCCGAGTTCGTCCAGCGCTACGGCCTGCAGCGCTCCGAGGGCATCGTCCTGCGCTATCTCTCCGACGCCTACCAGGCGATGCGCCGCACGATCCCGCAGGACCTGCGCACCGAGGAGCTCGAGGATCTCATCGAGTGGCTGGGCGTGCTGGTGCGCGGGATCGACTCCTCGCTGCTGGACGAGTGGGAGGCCCTCTCGCATCCGGAGGACCTCGAGTCCGATGCCGCCTCCGAGGTGCGTCCGACGAGCCCCCGCGGCCTCTCCGCGCAGACGAAGGTGCTGCGGACGATGGTCCGCGCGGCCATGTGGCAGCGGGTCGAGCACTTCGCCTTCGAGCGGGAGGAGCGCCTGGGACAGCTCGACGCCGCGTCCGGATGGGACCGGAGGGCCTGGGCAGAGGCGATGGACGAGTACTACGACACCTACGACGAGGTCGGCATCGACGGCCCCTCCCGCTCCCCCCAGCTGCTGCAGATCACCGAGGAGTCGAGGATCTGGCGGATCCGCCAGGTGCTCGACGATCCCGACGGCCACCGCGACTGGGCGATCGAGGCGGAGCTCGACCTCGAGGCCACCGACGAGGCCGGCGAGCCGGTGCTCGCGATCACGCACGTCGGCGAGATCGGCGGCTTCCGCGACTGATCCCGCGGCGGACCCGCGCCCGTCAGCGGCGCAGCGCCCGTCGGCGGCGCAGCACCACCCATCGGCGGCGCGGAGCTCGTCGGCGGGCGCCGCACGAGGCGGGCCTCAGCGCCGCGCGAGCCGCAGGGTGACGATCCCGGCGGCGACTGCGCCGAGCGCCAGCAGCGCGAAGCCCGCCGTGTAGGCGCCGGTCGCCGCGAGGATCGCCGCCATCAGCAGCGGGGGCAGGAATCCGCCCAGGCCCCCGGCCGCGCCGACGAGCCCGGTGATCGCCCCGACCTCCGTGGGCGCCGCGACCGTCCCGACGAGGGCGAAGACCGCGCCGGTCCCGAGGCCCAGGCCGCCCGCTGCGGCGAGGAAGGCCAGCGTCCCCAGCGGCATCAGCGGGAGCGGCAGCGCGAGCGCCGTCGCCGCCGCCGCGACGATCGCGTAGGACATCAGCAGGGTGCGGGCGGCACCGAGCCGGTCCGCGAGGATGCCGCCGACGGGCCGCAGCAGCACCGCGACCACGACGAAGCCGGCCATGCGGAACGAGGCGTCCGCCGCGGAGAGTCCGTAGCGGATCCCGAGCAGCGTCGGCAGCAGCACCGTGAAGGCGACATAGCCGCCGAAGGACACCGCGTAGAGGTAGGAGGCGGGCAGGCTCACCGGGTGGCGCAGCGCCCGCATCGTGCGGCCGACCATGTCGCCGCTGCTCGGGCTCCAGGTCGGCGCGGTGGGCATCCAGCGCAGGACCACGAGCGCGTAGGCGACGAGCATCGCCGCGGTCAGCACGAAGGGGGCGCGGTCCCCGATGTGCGTCACGAGCGGGACCGTCGTGAAGGCGCTGATCGCCGTGCCGCCCATGCTCATCCCGAAGATGCCGAGCGCCCGTCCACGGCGCTCCGGAGGGAACCACGAGGTGACATAGGGGATGCCGATCGCGAAGACGGTCCCGGCGGTGCCCAGCAGGAAGCCGCCGAGGAGGAGGCCCGGGTAGCTGTGCTGGCCGATGAAGCCGAGCAGCAGGACCGGGACGACGGCCAGCAGCGAGACCACGCTGAACATCGTGCGCCCGCCGAATCGGTCGGTGAGGGCGCCGACCGGGATCCGTCCGAGGGAGCCCACGAGCACCGGGATCGCGACCATCAGGGCCGACGACGGGGCGATGCCCCGTTCGACGGCGAGGGGGCCCAGCGGGCTCAGCAGCGCCCATGCCCAGCAGTTCAGCGCGAAGCCGAGGGTCGCCAGGGCGAGGGCCCGCCCGGCCCCGACCGGGGCCGGGGCCGGGGCCGGGGCGTGATCGGACGCCGACGACGCCGCCGGTGCGGATGCAGATGCGGATGCGGCGGCAGGATTCAGGACGGCGGGGATCGGGACGGCGGGGTCGATGCTCACGGGCGTCTCGGCTTCCACGAGGGGGATGCGGTCCGCGCCAGCGTCGTCCCTCGCCCCGCGAGCGGGCGGCCTCCGCTCCCGCGGCAGGACGCATGATCACGGAAGCATCACGGCCGGAGTCCGGCATCGCCGTCGGCCGCCGACGGAGGCACCGTGGTCCTGCGACCGCGCCTGCCGACCCGCGGAGCACCGCGACGGGGCGCCGCATGTGTGGATGCGACGCCCCGTCGGAGCGGCTGGCCGGATCCGCCGGCGCCGTCGGAGCCGTCGGAGCCGTCGGAGCCGTCGGAGCCGTCGGAGCCGTCGGAGCCGTCGGAGCCGTCGGCCGATGATCCTGCAGGACTCGGTTCTGCAGGAACCGATCCTGGGAGATCCGGGTCAGGGCACGGGCGCCGCCGAGCGCTCGCGGGTGATGCGCTCGACCGCGCGGCAGGCCTCCTCGAGGCTCGCTCCGCGGCCGATGGCCAGGCCCACGAGGAACGAGGAGATGGGGGCCATCGAGCGCTGCACCTCCCCCGCGACCACGCCCGTCATCGAGTGCACGCGGTCGACGTCGAGCTCGCAGTCGGCGATGCCGAGGCCGTCCTGGACCTCCCGGATCCAGGGCAGCAGGAGCGATTCCCAGTCGTCCTGCTGGGTGACCGGCGGACGGTCCGCGCCATGGGCGTGCCCCATCAGAACTTCACCTTCTCCCAGCCGCGGCGCTCGGCCTCCTTGGACGGGTCCTTGCTGCGGTAGACGATGTACGGACGGGTCAGGTAGCCGATCGGCGCCGCGAAGACATGCACGAGCCGCGTGAACGGCCAGGCCGCGAACAGCGTCAGCGCGCTGAGGATGTGCAGCTGGAAGAAGATCGGCGCCTGGGTCATCAGGTCCGTGGTCGGGCGCAGGGTCCAGAAGTCGCGGAACCAGATCGACACGCCCTCGCGGTAGTCGTACGTCCCGAAGGTGGAGTGCACGAGGGTCGCGAGCACCCCGAACAGGATCACGAGGCTCAGCAGCAGGTACATGACCTTGTCGCTCACGGTCGTCGCGCCGAACACGCGACTGTTGGTGCGGCGCCGGTACAGCAGGATGAGCAAGCCGCCCACGCAGGAGACCGCGGCGGCGAGGCCGATCGTCACCGCCATCAGGTGATACATGTGGTTCGACAGGCCGATCGCCTCGGTCCAGGCCTTCGGAATCCCGAGGCCCACCACATGACCGAAGAAGATCCCGATGATCCCGAAGTGGAACATCGGCGAGCCGATCGACAGCAGCTTCGACTCGTAGATCTGGCTGGAACGGCTGGTCCAGCCGAAGCGGTCGGCGCGGAAGCGCCACACATGCCCCAGCACGAACACGGCCAGCACCATGTACGGGTAGACGATCCACAGCAGGATCGCGGTGACGGAATCGGGGTTCACGAGGGCCTTCCTCTCATCAGGTCCACCGGGACGGGGCCGGGCGCGGCGGCATCGGATCCGCAGCCGGAGGCGAAGGTCTGGCCGGCGAGATCGCCGGCGTCGCCGTCGAGCCCGTAGCCGTCCAGGCCGACGGTCTCCTCCGCGGGCCCCTCCGCGGCGAGCGCCATGACCGCGGCGCGGTCGTCGGCGTCCAAGGGCGGGAGCGTCGCGCACAGCGCCGCGACGGCACCGTGCCAGGGCGAGCCGACGTCCTCCAGGTGCAGGCGCAGCAGCTCGACGCCGGGACGGTTCGCACGCAGGATCTTCGCGCCCCGCTCGGGGTCGTGCCCCGCGGCGAACTCCAGCACGAGCGGCAGATGGTCGGGCAGCTCCGCGCTGCCGACCTCGACGCCCGCGGCGCGGAAGTCCTGCTTGATGCGCAGCAGGGCCATCCCCCGCCGACGCGTATCCCCCTGGCTGAAGTACGTCAGGTACAGGCAGCCGCGACGTCGGGTGTCGAAGGTGTCGACATACTCCTCCTGCAGGTCCAGTGCGTCCCGGGCCTCGAGCGCGTCGACGGTCCCGAGCAGCAGGGCGCGGGCCGCCGGCTCCGCCTCGTCGGCGAGCGCCCGCACCTGCCCGAGCCGTTCGCGGACCTCGGCGTCGGGATACGACAGCAGCCAGGAGACCGCCAGCCAGCAGGCCCGCAGCTGCGGCGTCGTCATCCCCGAGGCGTGCAGCAGGTCGCGGGAGCGACCGGCGGGGCGCGCGAGCATCGCGATGCCTCCGCGGGAGGCATCGGTCGGTGCCGCCCCCGCGCCAGCGCTCCGATCAGCGACCCGATCAGCGCCTGCGCCGGCGGGATCCGCCCGTCGGCCCAGGAGCCTCGCGAGCGCGCCCATCATGCACCCCCGGTCGCCGGGGAGGCGCTCGGGAACAGACCGTCGGGCCGTCCGCGGCCGTCCCAGTTCAGCAGGTTCACCGTCACGCCCGACGGGCGGTCGGGGATCCCGCCCTCGCGGCGCTTGCTCGCGTAGCCGGGGCCGGCCATGCCGAGGGACTCCTCGGGCAGGGACATGCCCATGCCCGGTCCGCCGGGGGCGTTCAGCGGGCAGTCGGTGCCGGTGCCCTCGAGCGAGTGGGCGGACTCGTGGTGCCCCACGGGGATGACGTAGCGGTCCTCGTACTTGGCGATCGCCAGCAGGCGGTACATCTCCTGCATGGTCTCGCCGTCCATCCCGACGGCGTTGGCGATGCCCTCGCGCGGTGCACGGCCGAGGTTGATGTCGCGCATGTAGGAGCGCATCGCCGCCATCCGGTAGAGGACGCGTTCGACGGCGGGGACGTCACCGGCGGTGAAGAGGTTCGCGAGGTACTCCACCGGGATGCGCAGGGCGTCGATCGCGGCGAAGAGGTTGTCGGCGTCCTCCGCGTCGTAGCCGGTGTCCTTGACGACGTCGACCACGGGCGACAGCGGCGGGATGTACCAGACCATCGGCATCGTCCGGTACTCCGGATGCAGCGGCAGCGCGACCTCGTACTCCTTGATGAGCTTGTAGGTCGGGGACTTCTGCGCCGCGAGCAGCCAGTCGTGCGGGATCCCCGCGGCCTTCGCCCCGGCGATCACCTCGGGATCGTTCGGGTCCAGGATCAGATCGCGCTGGGCGCGATAGAGGTCCTTCTCGTCGGGCGTCGACGCGGCCTCGGTGACCTTGTCGGCGTCGTACAGCACGAGCCCGATGTAGCGCAGGCGGCCGACGCACGTCTCCGCGCACACCGTCGGCTCCCCCTGCTCGATGCGGGGATAGCAGAAGGTGCACTTCTCGGCCTTGCCGGTGCGGTGGTTGAAGTAGATCTTCTTGTACGGGCAGCCGGTGATGCACATGCGCCAGCCGCGGCAGCCGTCCTGGTCCACCAGGACGATGCCGTCCTCCTCGCGCTTGTAGATCGCGCCCGACGGGCAGGAGGCGACGCAGGTCGGGTTCAGGCAGTGCTCGCAGATGCGCGGCAGGTAGAACATGAACGTCTGGTCGAACTCGAACTGGACCTTGTCCTCGATGCCCTTCAGCATCGGGTCCTTGTCCTTGTGCAGGTAGGTGCCGCCGAGGTCGTCGTCCCAGTTGCCCGACCACTGGACCTGCACCCGCTCGCCCGTGATCAGCGACTTCGGCGGGGCCGTCGGGATGGTGTCCTGCTGGGCGGGGGCGTTGAGCAGGTTGTCGTACTCGTACGTCCACGGCTCGTAGTAGTCCTCGATCCCGGGCAGGCGCGGGTTCGAGAAGAGCTGGAGCAGCTTCGTGATGCGGCCGCCGGCCTTGAGCCGCAGCCGACCGTTGCGGCCGAGCTCCCAGCCGCCCTTCCACTTCTCCTGGTCCTCGTAGCCGCGCGGGTATCCCTGACCGGGACGCGTCTCGACGTTGTTGAACCAGATGTACTCCGTACCGGCACGGTTGGTCCAGGCCTGCTTGCAGGTGACCGAGCAGGTGTGGCAGCCGATGCATTTGTCGAGGTTCATCACCATCGACATCTGGGCCATGACTCGCATTGCGAAGGTTCCTTCCGACGGGGGATCGTCAGCGACGGATCAGTATTCGACCGGAGCGGTGCGCCGGCGGATGACCGTCACCTCGTCGCGCTGGTTCCCGGTGGGTCCGTAGTAGTTGAAGGCGTAGGACAGCTGCGCGTACCCGCCGATCAGATGCGAGGGCTTGAGCATGATGCGGGTGAGCGAGTTGTGGATGCCGCCGCGCTTGCCGTCGCGCTCGGTCAGCGGCACGTACACCGTGCGGTCCTGCGCGTGGTACATGTACGCGGTGCCGCGGGGCATGCGATGGCTGACCACCGCGCGGGCGGCGACGACGCCGTTGCGGTTCACGGCCTCGATCCAGTCGTTGTCGGTGATGCCGACGGCCTCCGCGTCCTCGACGCTCATCCAGATCGTCTGGCCGCCGCGGGAGAGGTTCATCATGAAGAAGTTCTCCATGTACATCGAGTGGATCGACCACTTGTTGTGCGGGGTCAGGTAGCGCACGGAGATCGACGTCCCGTCGTCCTCCCCCACCGGCCTCTCGCCGAACAGGGCGGTCATGTCCAGCGGCGGTCGGAACACCGGCAGCGCCTCCCCGATCTCGAGCATCCAGTCGTGGTCGAGGTAGTAGTGCTGACGCCCGGTGAGGGTGTGCCACGGCTTCTTGCGCTCGACGTTGATGGTGAACGGGCTGTAGCGGCGCCCCCCGGACTCCGATCCCGACCATTCGGGGCTCGTGACCACGGGCACCGGGGCGGCCTTGGTGTCGGCGAAGCGGATGCGCTTGCCCTCGTTCTCCGCGGCCAGGTCGTGCAGCCGCACGCCCGTGCGCTTCTCGAGGGTCTTGAAGCCCTCCGTGGCCATGTGCCCGTTCGTCGTCCCCGAGAGGCTGAGGATGAACTCGCAGGCCTGCAGGTCCGTCTCGATCTTGGGCCGCCCCGCGGCGGGCCCCGTCCGGTGCACGCCGTTGAGCCGCCCGAGCTCCTCGACGTACTCCTTCACGTCGTAGGTGATGCCCTTGGTCGTCATGCCGAGGGTGTCCAGCAGCGGGCCCACGGAGGTGAACTTCGCGTGGATCGCCGTGAAGTCGCGCTCGACCTCGACGAGCGTCGGCATGGTCTTCCCGGGGATCGGTTCGCACTCCCCGTACTTCCAGTCCTTGACGCGACCGTGGGGCGTGGCGAGCTCGCCGGGGCTGTCGTGCTGGAGCGGGAAGGCGACGACGTCGGTGCGGGTTCCCAGGTGCTTCCGCGCCATCTCGGAGAACTTCTCGGAGATGGCCGCCCAGGTCTCCCAGTCCGTGCGGGACTCCCACGGGTTCGAGATCGCCGGGTTGAAGGAGTGCACGAAGGGGTGCATGTCCGTCGTCGACAGGTCGTGCTTCTCGTACCAGGTCGCCGCCGGCAGCACGACGTCCGAGTGCAGGGTGTGGCTGGTCATGCGGAAGTCCAGCGTCAGCATGAGGTCGACCTTGCCGATCGGCGCCTCGTCACGCCACACCACGTCCCGGGGCCGGAACTGCTCGGGGGTCTCCTCCTCGGTCGCCGAGGAGTCCACGCCCAGCAGGTGCCGGAAGAAGTACTGGTCGCCCTTCGCGGACGAGCCCAGGGTGTTCGCCCGCCAGATCGACCAGATGCGGGGGAAGTTCTCGGGAGCGTCCGGATCCTCCGCGGCGAAGCGGATCGACCCGTCCTTGAGAGAGTCCACGAGGTACGGGATGGTCTCCCGACCGGCCTCCTTCGCCCGGTCGGCGACGTCGAGGGAGGAGACGTCGAACTGCGGGAAGAAGGGCTGCCAGCCCAGGCGCTGCGAGAGGGCGACGGCGTCGGCCGTCGTCGTGCCCGCGAAGCGGCCCGCGCCGGTGGTCGCCGTCAGCGTGTCCGCGCCGAAGCGGTCGTAGCGCCACTGGTCGGTGTGCATGTACCAGTAGGTCGTCTGCGTCATCTGGCGCGGCGGACGGGACCAGTCCAGCGCGTTGGCGAGATGCAGCCAGCCGGTGATGGGGCGGACCTTCTCCTGGCCCACGTAGTGCGCCCAGCCGCCGCCGTTGACGCCCTGCGTGCCGCAGAGGTTGGTGAGCGTCAGGAAGGAGCGGTAGATGGTGTCCGAGTGGAACCAGTGGTTGGTGCCGGCGCCCATGATGATCATGGACCGGCCGCGGGAGTCGATCGCGTTCTGCGCGAACTCGCGGGCGATCCGCGCGGCCGCCGGGCCGGGCACGCCCGTGATCGTCTCCTGCCAGGCCGGGGTGTAGAGCGCGTCGGCGTCCTCGGGCCCCGCGGCCCACTCCCCCGGCAGGCCCTCGCGGCCCACGCCGTACTCCGCCAGCAGCAGGTCGAAGACGGTCGTGACGATGCGTCCGCCGACCCGGCGGATCGGGACGCCGCGGGCGATGTCGCCGCGGCCGCCCTGGCCGGCGGTGTCGAAGCGCGGCATGAGCACCTCGGCGACGTCCTCGTGATGGCCCAGCAGGCTCAGCGCGGGATCGATGTCGCCGAGCTCGAGGTTCCAGCGTCCTTCGCCGTCGCCCGCGTAGCGGTGCCCGAGGGTGCCGTTGGGGACGACCGGCGCGCCCGTGACCGCGTCCAGCACCATGGGCTTGAAGTCGCCGTGCTCGGTGTCCGCCTCCGCGGTGAAGGCGCTGCCGAGATCGGTCGCGACCAGGAACTTGCCCGGCACCAGAGCGCCGTCCTCGCGCTCCTCGAGCTGCACCAGGAAGGGCAGGTCGGTGTACTGCTTCGAGTACGAGGAGAAGTAGGGAGTCTCCTGCTCCACGTAGAACTCGCGCAGGATCGTGTGGCCCATCGCCATCGCGAGGGCGGCATCGGTCCCGGGGTGCGGGGCCAGCCACTCGTCGGCGAACTTGACCGACTCCGCGTAGTCGGGGGCGACGGAGATGACCTTCTGGCCGCGATAGCGGGCCTCGGTCATCCAGTGCGCGTCCGGGGTGCGGGTCTGCGGGACGTTCGAGCCCCACATGATCAGGTAGGCGGCGTCCCACCAGTCGCCCGACTCGGGGACGTCGGTCTGGTCGCCGAAGACCTGCGGCGACGCCGGCGGAAGATCCGCGTACCAGTCGTAGAAGGACAGCATGGAGCCGCCGATGAGCTGGTGGAAGCGCGCCCCCGAGGAGAAGGAGACCTGGCTCATCGCGGGGATCGGCGAGAAGCCCGTGGCGCGATCCGGCCCGTACTCCTTGACCGTGTGCACGTACGCCGCGGAGATCATCTCGATGGTCTCGTCCCAGTCGGCGCGGACGAGGCCGCCCTTGCCGCGGGCGCGCTTGTAGCGCATCGCCTTCTCGGGGTCGGAGACGATCGCCTTCCACGCCTCGACCGGGTCATGGCCGGGCGCCTTCGCCTTCTCCTCGCGGTACATGCGCAGCAGCTCGGAGCGGACGTACGGGTAGCGCACGCGCGTCGGCGAATAGGTGTACCAGGAGAACGAGGCGCCGCGGGGGCAGCCGCGGGGCTCGTACTCGGGCTTGTCCGGGCCGGCGGAGGGATAGTCCGTCTCCTGCGACTCCCACGTGATGACCCCGTCCTTGACGTACACCTTCCAGGAACAGGAGCCCGTGCAGTTCACGCCATGGGTCGAGCGGACGACCTTGTCGTGGCTCCAGCGCTCGCGGTAGAACGAGTCGCCGCTGCGGCCGCCGACCCGGTGGGTCTCGCGGTTGTCCTCGGTGATCCGCTCGGAGCGGGAGAACATCTTCCGGGCCCCGATCAGCGCGTCCCAGGCGGGATTGTCGATCCCCGCATCACCGCCGCCTCCGCCGCCCGTCGTCCCGGGGCGGGTCGGATCATCGGCATCCTGGCGTCCGTGCTGGTCCTGGATCGTCATCGGGTGCTCCTTCGCGGGGTGGTTCGGGGAGAGGTTCAGAGTGGCGGGGCCGGGCAGCGGCTCAAGCGTGGTCGGTCACCGGGTCAAGCGGGGTCGGTCGCCGGGTACGTGCGCTTCCGGGCGACGACGAGGGTCACGGCGACCGCGCCGAGCGTCGCGAGCAGCAGCAGGGCGACGCCCAGGGAGTAGCTGCCGGTCGCTCGGTGGACGGCCGCCATCGCGAGCGGCGGGACGAAGCCGCCCAGTCCGCCCGCGGCGCCGACGAAGCCGGTCACCGAGCCCACCATCGAGGGCTCCGAGGTGCGGGCCACGAGCGCGAACACCGCACCGGAGCCGAGGCCGAGGCCGGCGGCCATGAGGATGAAGTCGATCGTCCCGATCGGCATCAGCGCCGGGCGGAAGACCAGCACGGCGGCGCAGACAGCGACGACGATGTACGAGATCAGCAGCGTCTTCGGCGCGCCGATGCGGTCCGAGAGGACGCCGCCCATCGGGCGCATGATCACGGCCGCGATGACGAAGCCGGCCATCCGGAAGGAGGCGTCGGAGGGCTCGAGCCCGTACCAGGTGCTCAGCATCGTCGGCAGGAAGACCGAGAAGGCGACGTAGCCGCCGAAGGACAGCGCGTACAGGTAGCAGGCCTGCCAGGTCAGCATGATCTTCGTGACCGCGGCCGTCTGGCTGATGATGCTGCGCTTCGAGGGAGCCCAGCTCGGCGAGGTCGGCATGGCGAACCAGGCGATGACGGCGTAGGCGACCAGGGCGATCGCGGTGACGACGAACGGCGTGGCGTTGCCGGCGGCATGCACGAGCGGGACCGTGGTGAAGGCGGCGATGGCGGTGCCGCCCATGCCGATGCCGTAGATGCCCGTCGCCATCCCGCGCTTCGCCGGCGGGAACCACGAGTTCACGTAGGGGACGCCGATCGCGAAGGTGGTGCCGGCGATCCCGAGGAAGAAACCGCCGACGAGCAGGGTCGCGTACGTGTACTGGCCGACGAAGCCGATGAACAGCACCGGCAGCACGGTCACCAGGGTCACCAGCGGGAAGAGGATGCGCCCGCCGAAGCGGTCGGTGAGGGCGCCGATCGGGATCCGGCCCAGGGAGCCGACGAGGACGGGGATCGCGACGATCAGCGACGCCTCCGGGGCGAGACCGCGCTCGACGAAGACCGGGCCGAGGGGGCTGAGCAGCGCCCAGGCCCAGAAGTTGACGCCGAAGCCGAGGGTCGCGAGCAGCAGCGCGCGGTAGGCGCCGGGATGCATCGCCGCGTCCGTACCGGACGAGGCTGCGGAGGAGCCGGCGGACGCGGCTGCGGAAGAGCCGGCGGACGCGGCTGCGGAGGAGCCGGCGGAGGAGGACGACGAGCCGACGGCCGGGGCTGCCGCGGAGGGGCTCTGCTGGCGGGGCGAGGGAACTGCGGACATCCGTGGACCTCCACTGTGGAGAGCGGTCAGCGGTCAGCTCGACCCGGCCGTTCTGGACTGAAGCATGTACGGGCCCAGCATGGTCGAACGATGAACCAGGTCACGGGACCTATGGCCCCCGCTCTCCAGTTCGTGGCAGTGCGTCAGCAACCACCATACGCGCTGTGACGTGGCTCATGCAGGTGACCAGGGGTATCGATTCTGTCGTGACGAGCGTCAGAACCGGCTCGTCCAGCGCCCGGCAGCCGCGAACCGCGGCCCGCGAACCGCGCCCCGCACCCCGCGGCCCGTGTGAGATCGACAGTGTCGCCTGGCGAACCATCCGACCCCCTCAAATGGTTCGTGAGCCGACAGTGTCGACTAGCGAACCATCCGACCCCCTCAAATGGTTCGTGAGCCGACAGTGTCGAGGCGCCAAGCGCGGCGGTCGTCAGGCCAGGTCGTCGACCTCGAGGTCGACCATGAGCTCGGCGGCGATCCGCTCGAGGGCGCCGCGCAGCTCCGCGGCGTCGGCGTCCCCGGTCAGCCGGACCTCGGCCTCCGCCTCGAACAGGACGCCGCCGCCCTCCGGCGTCTCCCGCGTCCAGCTGCGCAGGCCGTCGAAGGTCGCCCCGGCGTCGGCGAGGGCCTCGGTGACCTCGCGCACCATGCCGGTACGGTCCTGGCCCAGGAGGTGGAGGCTCAGCGCGGGCGCGTCGGCGGCAGGCGTCGCCCCACCGGAATGCGTCGCCCCGCCGGAATGCGTCGCCCCGCCGGAGGGCGTCGCCGTGACGTGCAGCCCGACCTGCTCCTCGAGCGCGGGCAGGGCGGCGAGCAGCGCCGGCACGCTCTGCGCCGGCACCTCGACCTGCACGATCCCGGCGAACATGCCGGCGAGGAGGGACATCTGGCTGTCGACCCAGCTGCCGCCGTGCTCGTCGACGACGGCGGCGAGGGCGGAGGCGAGGCCAGGACGGTCGGCGCCGATGGCGGTGAGCACGTAGGTGGTCATGCCGCCCAGGCTAGGGCCGAGGATGTGTCCCTGTCCCCTGTTTCCCGAGGCGACCCGGCGGGATCCCTCCCCTGCTGCCGCGGCCGACGCGGCCGATGGGAGCGACGACGCTCGTCGGGCCCGGACATCCCAGCACCTCAGCACGTCAGCACGTCAGCGCAACAGCACGTCAGCACGTCAGCGCAACAGCACCTCAGCGCCCCAGCACCCCAGCTCGTCAGAGACCCGCCTTGTACAGGCCGTAGGTGTAGGCGTCGACGATGGCCTCCCAGGAGGCCTCGATGAGGTTCGGGCCGACGCCGACGGTCTGGAACTCGAGCCCCGGTCCCCCGGTGCGCACGAGCACGCGGGTCGTCGCATCGGTGCCGTGCTGGGAGTCGAGGATGCGGACCTTGAAGTCCTGGAGCTCGAGCTCGTCGATCAGCGGGTAGCGACCGCGCAGGGCCTGCCGCAGTGCGTTGTCGAGGGCGTTGACGGGGCCGTTGCCCTCGGCGATCTCGACGGCTCGGCCGGATCCGTCGGCCGATCCATGGATCTTCACGGTCGCCTCTGTCTCGAGGGAGCCGTCGCGCAGCTGGTGGGAGATGGCCCGCCAGGACTCGACCTCGAAGTAGCGGGGCGCACGCTCCATCTCGTCGAGCAGCAGCAGCTCGAAGGAGGCGTCGGCCGCCTCGTAGGAGTAGCCCTTGGCCTCGCGGGCCTTCACCGTCGCGGCGAGGCGCGTGAGCAGGTTCTGCTGTCCGGCGAGGTCGAAGCCGAGCTCGCGGCCCTTGAGCTCGATGCTCGCGCGGCCGGCCATGTCGGAGATGATCATCCGCATGTCGTTGCCGACCAGCCGGGGATCGATCTGCTGGTAGAGGTCGGGGTCCACGCGGATCGCGCTCGCATGCAGACCGGCCTTGTGCGCGAAGGCGCTCTGGCCGACGTACGGGGCGCGGGCTCCGACGGGCATGTTGACGATCTCGCCGATCGCGTGGGCGATCCGGGTCATGTCCGCGAGGGTCTCCTCCGGGACGAGCTCGAGCCCCGTCTTCAGCTGCAGATCCGCGAGGATCGTGAGCAGGTCGGCGTTGCCCGTGCGCTCCCCGTAGCCGTTCACGCAGCCCTGGACGTGCGTGATCCCCGCGCGGACGGCGGTCAGCGAGTTGGCCACCGCGCAGCCGGAGTCGTTGTGCGCATGGACGCCCAGGCGCGGTTCCGCATGGCCGAGGGCGGCGAGCCGTCCGCGCAGGTCCTCGACGATCTCGGTGATCTGATGCGGGAGCATGCCGCCGTTGGTGTCGCACAGCACGGCGACGCGGGCTCCGGCCGTGAGGGCCTCCGCGATCACCGACGTCGTGTAGGCGGGATCGTCGAGGAAGCCGTCGAAGAAGTGCTCGGCGTCGACGAAGACCTCGCGGCCGGCGGCGATCAGATGCTCGACGGTCTCGCGCACCATCGCGAGGTTCTCCTCGCCGGTGGTGCGCAGCGCGCCGAGCACATGCCGCAGATCGGACTTGGCGACCAGGGTGATCGTCGGCGCGCCCGAGTCGAGGAGCGCGGCGACCTGGGGGTCGTCCTCCACCGCCGTGCCGGCCTTGCGGGTCGCACCGAAGGCGGCGAGGCGTGCATGGCTCAGCTCCAGCTCGGTGCGGGCGAGCGCGAAGAACTCGGTGTCGCGCGGGACCGCTCCCGGCCAGCCGCCCTCGATGTAGGTCACGCCGAGCTCGTCGAGGAGCCGGGCGACGGCGATCTTGTCGGCGACCGAGAGCGTCAGCCCCTCCTGCTGCGAGCCGTCGCGCAGCGTCGTGTCGTAGAGGTGGAAGCCCGCGAGGGGCTCCGGGACCTCGGCGTGCGCGGCGTCCATGGTGCTCATGCCGGTCCGCTCACACCAGCTGGTGGAGCCAGCCGTGACGGTCCGCGACGCGGCCGTACTGGATGCCGGTGAGCTCCTCGCGGAGGGCGAGGGTGACCTCGCCCGAGCCGCCGTCGCCGATCGTCCAGCTGCCGTCGGTCGTGCGGAGCTCGCCGATCGGGTTGATGACCGCGGCGGTGCCCGCCGCGAACATCTCGACGACCTCGCCCGCGGCGATCGACGCCAGCAGCTCGGAGAGGACCAGATGCTTCTCGACCGGATGGAGGCCGCGGTCGGCGGCGAGCTGCAGGATCGACTCGCGGGTCACGCCCTCGAGGATCGACCCCGACAGCTCGGGCGTCAGGATGCGGCCGTCGGCCGTGATCGCGAAGACGTTCATCCCCGAGAGCTCGTCCACGCTGGTGTGCGTCTCGGAGTCCAGGAACATGACCTCGTCGGCCCCGTTCGCGGCGGCCTCCTTCTTCGCGAGCAGCGAGGAGGCGTAGTTGCCGCCGCACTTGGCGGCGCCGGTCCCGCCCGCCCCGGCCCGCGCGAACACGTCGGTCACCCACACCACGAGCGGCTGCACGCCGCGCGGGAAGTAGGCGCCGGCGGGCGAGGCGATCACGTAGTAGTCGACCGTCCGTGCCGCCCGCACGCCGAGGAAGTCCTCGTTGGCGAACATGAACGGACGCAGGTACAGCGAGGTCTCCCCCGTCGGTGCGGGCACCCACGGCTCGTCGGCCGAGACCACGGCGCGCAGCGACTCCAGGAAGTCCTCGGTCGGCAGCTCCGGCAGCGCGAGGCGCCGCGCCGAGCGCTGCATGCGCGCGGCATTGCGCTCGGGCCGGAACGTCCACACCGTGCCGTCCTCGTGGCGGAAGGCCTTGAGGCCCTCGAAGATCTCCTGCGCGTAGTGCAGGACCGCGGAGGACGGCGAGATCGCCAGCGGACCGTAGGGCAGGACCGCGGCATCGGCCCAGCCGCCCTCCTCCGACCAGCGGGCGTGCGCCATGTAGTCGGTGAAGTGATCACCGAATCCGGGGTCGGCGAGGATGGCGGCGCGCTCGTCGTCGCCGACGCGACGGGTGGCCGTGGACGGGGTGAAGGTGAGCGCGCTCATCGAGGACTCCTGGGGACGGGGCGGTACGGAAGAGGGAGGTCAGCGGCCGGAGACGGCGGCGACGAGGGCGTCGCCGATCGCGACGGTCCCCCGGGCGCCGAGCTCCGCGCGGGCGGCGAGATCCGCCTCGACCGCGCTGCGGACGCGGTCCGCCGCATCCGCATGGCCGAGGTGGTCCAGCAGCAGGGCGACGGAGAGCACCGTGGCCGTGGGATCGGCGAGATCCTGGCCCGCGATGTCCGGTGCGGAGCCGTGCACGGGCTCGAACATCGAGGGGAAGGCCCCGGTGGGGTTGATGTTGCCGCTCGCCGCCAGGCCGATGCCGCCGCCGACGGCGCCCGCGAGGTCGGTGACGATGTCGCCGAACAGGTTGTCGGTGACGATCACGTCGAAGCGGGAGGGATCGGTGACCAGGTAGATCATCGCGGCGTCGACATGGGCGTAGTCGACGGCGACCTCCGGGAACTCCTCGCCGACGGACTCGACGATCCGGCGCCACAGGTGGCCGGCGTGCACGAGCACGTTGTGCTTGTGCACGAGGGTCAGCTTCTTCCGACGCTGCTGGGCCTGCTCGAAGGCGTAGCGGACCACGCGCTCGACGCCGACCGCGGTGTTCAGCGACACCTCGGTCGCGACCTCGAGGGGCGTTCCCACGCGCATGGCGCCGCCGTTGCCGACGTACGGGCCCTCAGTGCCCTCGCGGACGACGAGGAAGTCGATCTCGCCGGGGTTCGCCAGCGGGGTCGACGCCCCCGGGAACAGGCGGGTCGGGCGGAGGTTGACGAAGTGGTCGAACCCGAAGCGGAGCTTGAGCAGCAGCCCCCGCTCGAGCACGCCCGAGGGGACGTCGGGGTCGCCCACCGCGCCCAGGAGGATCGCATCGTGCTCGGCGAGACGGGCCATGTCCTCATCGGTCAGGGTCTCGCCGGTGCGGTGCCACCGGCCCGCACCGAGGTCGAACGCGGTGGTCTCGACCTCGATGCCGGCCGGCTCGAGAGCGGCCCGCAGGACCCGCAGCCCCTGCGGCACGACCTCCTTGCCGATGCCGTCGCCCTCGATGACGGCGAGGCGCAGCGGGGTGCCGGGCGCGGATGCGGACGTGGTGCTCATGAGATGGATCCTCCGGTGCTCCGCCCTGGGGCGGGTGGTGCTGGGGTCAGCCAGCGGGTCGACGAACGGGTGCGGGGTGCGGGGTGCGGGGACGACTCAGTAGGTGAGGTCGACCGCGTGGATCGCGCGAGCGCCGATGGCCTCGCCGATCTCCTCGGCGAGCTCGCGCGGGGCGGCCTCGTCGAGGTTGAGGATCACGAGCGCCTCGGCACCGGGGACGTTCCCCAGGCGCGAGACCTGCATGCCGGCGATGTTGACCTGGGCCTCGCCCAGCTTCGCGCCGTACTGGCCGACGAGGCCCGGGCGGTCCTCGTAGCGGATGATCAGCAGGTGATCGCTCAGCGGCACGTCCAGGGCATGGTCGCCGATGCCGACGAGCTTCTGCGCCTGCTCGTTGCCGCTCAGGGTGCCGGCCACCTGGACGACGCTGCCGTCACGCAGGGTGCCGCGGATGGCGACGACGTTGCGGAAGCGCTCCGACTCGTCCTCGGTCACGAGCGACACGGCGATCCCGCGCTCGTCGGCCATCACGGGGGCGTTGACGTAGCTGACCTGCTCGGTCACGACGTCGCGGAAGATGCCGCGCAGCGCCGAGAGCTTGAGCGCGGTGACGTCGCGCGAGGCGATCTCGCCGCGGACGATGATGTCGAGCACCTCGGGGGCGCCGCCCGCGATCGCGGTGAACAGCTGGCCGAGGCGGTCGGCGAGGGCCACGCCGGGGCGGACCAGGTCGTCGATGGCGCCGCCGGCGACGTTGACCGCGTCGGGGACGAGCTCGCCGGCCAGGGCCAGGCGGACCGAGTTCGCGACCGCGACGCCGGCCTTCTCCTGCGCCTCGGCGGTCGAGGCCCCGAGATGCGGGGTCAGGGTGACCGAGTCGAGCTCGAGGAGCTTCGAGGCGGTCGGGGACTTCGCCGGCGGCTCCGAGCTGTAGACGTCGAGCGCGGCGCCGGCGATCTTCCCGGTGCTCAGCGCCTCGAACAGCGCCTCCTCGTCGATCAGGCCACCGCGGGCGGCGTTGACGACGTGCAGGTTCGGCTTGGCGACGGCGAACTGCTCGGCGCCGATGAGGCCGGTGGTCTCCGGGGTCTTGGGCATGTGGACGGTGACCACGTCGGCCTCGCGCATGAGCTCGTCGAGCTCGACCACGCGCGCACCCAGCTCGGCGGCGCGGGTGTGGTTGACGTAGGGGTCGTAGGCCAGGAGCGTCACGCCGAAGGGCGCGAGGCGCTCGGCGACCAGCTGGCCGATGCGGCCGAAGCCGACGACGCCGACCGTCTTGCCCAGCAGCTCGATGCCGGAGAGCTTCTTGCGATCCCAGCGGCCGGCCTTGACCGAGGCGTCGGCCCGGGCGACGTTGCGCAGCGAGGCGAGGATCAGCGAGATCGCGAGCTCGGCCGCCGAGACGATGTTGGAGGTCGGCGCGTTGATGACCATGACGCCGGCCTGGGTGGCCCCGGAGACGTCCACGTTGTCGAGGCCGACGCCTGCGCGCGCCACGACCTTGAGCTGCTTGGCCGCGGCGTACACCTCGGCGTCGACGGTGGTGGCCGAGCGCACCAGCAGGGCATCGGCGCCGGCGACGGCCTCGAGCAGGGCCGGGCGGTCGGTGCCGTCGACATGGCGCACCTCGACGTCGGAGCCGAGCACGTCGACGGTCGCGGGTGAGAGCTCTTCGGCGATGAGAACGACGGGACGGGTCACAGGGTTTACCTCCGGAAGGATGGCGGCGCGAGCAGGGCCGAGGAAAGGATACGTCCGTGTCCGGCATGCGGTCATGACGGACATGATCCGAGACGCCCCTCTGGGGCGTCGTCGGAATCGAGAGGCGGCCACCCCGTCGTGACCGTTCCCGACGGCGGAGGGCCCCGCACCGGTGATGCAGGGCCCTCCGCGTCGATGGCCGGGCGCAGCGCCCGGCCGACGTCGGATCAGCGCGCGGCCGAGCCCTCGACGTAGTCGGAGTCCACGGACTCCTGGTTCCACGAGAACATCTTGCGCAGGTCCTTGCCGACCGACTCGATCGGGTGCGACTGCTCCTTGGCGCGCAGCTCCGCGAACTCCTTCGCGCCGTTGTCCTGATCGGCGATGAAGCGCTTGGCGAAGGTGCCGTCCTGGATGTCCGTGAGGATCGCCTTCATGTTGGCCTTGGTCTCGTCGGTGACGACGCGGGGGCCGGAGACGTAGTCGCCGAACTCGGCGGTGTCGGAGATCGACCAGCGCTGCTTGGAGATGCCGCCCTCGATCATGAGGTCGACGATCAGCTTGAGCTCGTGGAGCACCTCGAAGTAGGCGATCTGCGGCTGGTAGCCCGCCTCGGTGAGGGTCTCGAAGCCCGCCTGCACGAGGTGGCTCACGCCGCCGCACAGCACGGCCTGCTCGCCGAAGAGATCGGTCTCGGTCTCCTCCGTGAAGGTCGTCTTGATGACGCCGGCGCGGGTGCCGCCGATGCCCTTCGCGTAGGACAGGGCGAGGTCCCAGGCGCCGCCGGTGGCGTCCTGCTCGACGGCGACGATGTCCGGGATGCCGCGGCCGGCGACGAACTCGCGGCGCACGGTGTGGCCCGGGGCCTTGGGGGCGATGAGGATGACGTCGACGCCCGCGGGGACCTCGATGTAGCCGAAGCGCACGTTGAAGCCGTGCGCGAAGGCGAGCGCCTTGCCCTCGGTCAGGTGGGGCTGGATGGACTCGGCGTAGACCTTCCGCTGGTCCTGGTCCGGCGTGAGGATCATGATCAGGTCGGCCCACTCGGCGACCTCGGCGACGGAGCCCGTGCCCAGGCCCGCCTCCTCGGCCTTCGCCGTCGACTTCGAGCCCTCGCGGAGGCCCACGCGGACCTCGACGCCGCTGTCGCGCAGGTTCAGCGCGTGGGCGTGGCCCTGGGAGCCGAAGCCGATGACACCGACCTTCTTGCCCTGGATGATCGAGAGGTCGGCGTTGTCGTCGTAGAAGATCTCAGCCACGTGTGTGCTCCTTGGTGCGTGCTGTTCGGCGGTATGCCGGCGATGGAAGGGATCCTATCGCCTTGTGTCTTACGTTCTGAGAGGACGTCTCCGGATCCGAGACGCCTCGGAGGGGCGGGCGCGGCGCCGCACGGCGGGTTCGCTCCGCGTGCGCCGTGCCCGATGGCTGCTCCGGGGTCAGGAGAGCAGGCTGCGATCCGTGATCGCGCGCCCGCCGCGGCCGATGGCGACCGCACCGGACTTGACGATCTCACGGATCCCGAAGGGCTCGAGCATCCCCAGCAGGGCGGCGAGCTTGTCGTCGGTGCCGGTGGCCTCGATGGTGACCGCGTCGGAGGCGGCGTCGACCACCTTGGCGCGGAACATCTGGACGATCTCCAGCACCGAGGTGCGGGTGGAGTTGTCGGCCGAGACCTTGAGCAGGATGAGCTCGCGCTGGACCGTCTGGTGCGGGTCCAGCTGGACGATCTTGAGCACGTTGACCAGCTTGTTGAGCTGCTTCGTGATCTGCTCGAGCGGATGCTGGTCGACGTCGACGACGACCGTGATCCGGGAGATCTCCGGATGCTCGGTCGGTCCGACCGCGAGCGAGGAGATGTTGTAGCCGCGGCGGGCGAAGAGCGCCGAGACGCGCGTGAGCACGCCGGGCTTGTTCTCCACCAGCACGGACAGCGTCTGGGTGTTCGGCGAGGCCGAGGTGTCGATGGCGGTCATGATCAGATGTCCCTCTCCCACTCGGGGCTCATGCCCTGGGCGATCTGGATCTCGTCGTTGGAGACGCCCGACGGCACCATCGGCCACACCATGGCGTCGGCGCTGACGGTGAAGTCCACGACCACGGGGCGGTCGTCGATCTCCATCGCCTTCTCGATCGTCGCGTCGATGTCCTCGTCGCGCTCGCAGCGCAGACCGGCCGCGCCGTAGGCGTCGGCGAGCTTGACGAAGTCGGGGACGCGACGGGTGCCGTGCCCGGTGTTCAGGTCGGTGTTGGAGTAGCGCTTGTCGTAGAACAGGTTCTGCCACTGGCGCACCATGCCGAGCGAGCTGTTGTTGATGACCGCGACCTTGATCGGGATCTGATTGATGACGCAGGTCGCGAGCTCCTGGTTGGTCATCTGGAAGCAGCCGTCGCCGTCGATCGCCCAGACCGTGCGGTCCGGCTGACCCACCTTGGCGCCCATCGCGGCGGGCACCGAGTAGCCCATCGTGCCCAGGCCCCCGGAGTTGATCCAGGTGTTGGGGCGCTCATACTTCACGAACTGGCTGGACCACATCTGGTGCTGGCCCACGCCGGCGACGTAGATCGACTCGGGTCCCGAGATCGCGCCGATGCGCGAGATGACCTTCTGCGGGGCGGTGAGGCCGTCGGCGGTCTCGGTCCAGCCCAGCGGGTAGGTGTCGCGCAGCATGGAGAGCGTCGTCCACCAGGCCTCGTAGTCGCGCGGGTCGCTCTCGGCCAGGCGGCGGCGCAGCTCCGCGGCGAGCGCGCTGGCCACATCCTTCGCCTGCCCGACGATCGGGACGTCGGCCTCGAGGTTCTTGGAGATCTCCGCGGGATCGATGTCGGCGTGGATGATCTTCGCGTTCGGGGCGAAGGAGTCCAGGCGGCCGGTCACGCGGTCGTCGAAGCGGGCGCCGATGGCGATGATCAGGTCGGCCCGCTGGAGGGCGGAGACCGCGGCCACGGCGCCGTGCATGCCGGGCATGCCGAGGTGCGCGGGATGCGAGTCGGGCAGGGCGCCGCGCGCCATCAGGGTCGTCACGAAGGGCGCGCCGGAGACGTCGACGAGCTCCCTGACCTCGGCCGAGGCCGCGCCGCGGATGACGCCGCCGCCGAGCAGGAAGACGGGCCGACGGGCCTCGAGGATGAGCGAGGCGGCCTCGCGGATCTGCTTGTGGTGCGGGCGCGCGTCGGGGCGGTAGCCGGGCAGGTCCAGGCCCTCGGGCCAACTGAACTCCGCGGTCGCCTGCTGGGCGTCCTTGGTGACGTCGACGAGGACCACGCCGGGGCGGCCGGTCGAGGCGATGTGGAAGGCCTGCTTGATGGTGCGCGGGATGTCCGCGGCGTCTTTCACCAGGAAGTTGTGCTTGGTCACCGGCATCGTCATCCCGACGATGTCCGCCTCCTGGAAGGCGTCGGTGCCGATGAAGCTCGACCCGACCTGGCCGGTGATCGCGACCATGGGGATGGAGTCCATCTGCGCG
Source organism: Brachybacterium netajii (SeqCode) (assembly GCF_054114245.1). Taxonomy (NCBI): domain Bacteria; kingdom Bacillati; phylum Actinomycetota; class Actinomycetes; order Micrococcales; family Dermabacteraceae; genus Brachybacterium; species Brachybacterium netajii (SeqCode). The sequence continues at coordinate 633,608 of NZ_JBSYXB010000002.1, forward strand.
TCGGCGATCGGCGTGATGAGGTTGGTGGCGCCGGGGCCGGAGGTCGCCATGCACACGCCGACCTTGCCGGTCGCGTGCGCGTAGCCGCTGGCCGCATGGCCCGCGCCCTGCTCGTGGCGCACGAGGATGTGCCGCAGCCGCTTCGCGTCGAGCAGCGGATCGTAGGTCGGGAGGATCGCGCCGCCGGGGAGGCCGAAGACGACCTCGGCCCCAGCATGCTCGAGGGACTCGACCAGCGACTGCGCACCGGTCATCTGCTGTCCGGTCATCGGAACTCCTTCGTCGTCTCGGACCTGTGGAGAGGGGCGGACCGTCGCCCTGTTCCCCTCCCCGGCAGGTCCGTGCCGCGGTGCGGACACGAAAAAGCCCCTCGGCCTGGGGCTCTGGAGGGGCGCGGAGACGTTCTCGAACAACGAGCGGGCGTCAGCCGCGCACGTCGATTACGAGAAGGTTCGTCTGCATGTCCCACACCATAGGCCCTCCGGGGACCCCCGTGGGGTCGGTCCGGATCCCGAGACGACCGACGGAGAGGCCGCCGGGAGCGGTCAGGATCGGCATCCGACGGGCGGGGGCGCCCCCGTCCGACGGGCAGGACCGGCCGCGTCCGATGGGCGGGGCCGACGCCTCGACATGGCGCGCGAGCTCGACCACGAGCAGGTGAGGGCACCCTCAGCGACCTGGGCCACATCGCCCACCTGGACGTTCATGCAGGATCTGCCGCAGAACCCCCGGAATGTCGACTCACGGCGTCACAATCCCCCCAAGCGTTTGTACTCGCCGCCATAACGGGCCACTATGACGCCTATGGATCGCACCGACTCCGCGACGACCTCGTCCGCCGCCACCCTCACCCAGGAAGCCCCTGCCCCCGCTCGCGTCCGCCCCTCGCGGTCGGGCAAGCCGCAGGGCCAGTGGAAGGTCGACGGCACCGCGCCGCTGAACGGCAACGAGGAGGTCAAGGCCGCCGGCAACGGCATCGACGTCCGCCAGCGGATCGAGGAGACCTACGCGCTCGAGGGCTTCGACTCCATCACCGACGACGACCTCCACGGTCGCTTCCGCTGGTGGGGCCTCTACACGCAGCGCAAGCCCGGGATCGACGGCGGGCGCACCGCGCAGCTCGACCCCACCGAGCTCGAGGACCGCTACTTCATGCTCCGCGTCCGCACCGACGGCGCGGCCCTGTCCCCCGAGGCCCTGCGCGTCCTCGGCGGCATCTCCACCGAGTTCGCCCGCGGCACCGCGGACATCTCCGATCGGCAGAACATCCAGTACCACTGGATCGACATCGAGAGCATGCCGGAGATCTGGCGGCGCCTGGAGACCGTCGGCCTCGAGACGACGACCGCCTGCGGCGACACCCCGCGCGGATTCCTCGGCAGCCCCGTCGCCGGCATCGCGGCCGACGAGATCATCGATCCGACGCCCGTGATCCAGGAGATCAAGGATCTCTATCTCGGCGATCGCGAGCTCGCGAACCTCCCCCGCAAGTTCAAGACCGCCGTCACCGGCCACCCGAGCCTCGACGTCGTGCACGAGATCAACGACATCTCGCTCGTCGGCGTCGAGCATCCCGAGCTCGGCCCGGGCTACGACCTGTGGGTCGGCGGCGCGCTCTCCACGACGCCGCGCCTCGCGGAGCGCCTGGGCGCCTTCGTCACCGAGGAGCAGGCCGCCGACGTCTGGCACGGCGTCATCCGGATCTTCCGCGACTACGGGTTCCGCCGCCTGCGCAACAAGGCCCGCCTGAAGTTCCTCCTGGCCGATTGGGGCACGGAGAAGTTCCGCGAGGTCCTCGAGACCGAGTACCTCGGCTACGCCCTCGCCGACGGTCCCGCGCCGAAGAAGGCCGTCGGCCCCGGCGACCACGTGGGCGTGCACCTGCAGAAGGACGGCCGCTACTACATCGGCGCCGCCCCCACCGTCGGCCGCGTCGGCGGCGACCTGCTCACACGGCTCGCCGACATCGTCGAGGACCTCGGCGCCGACGCCGTGCGCCTGACCGCCTTCCAGAAGCTCGTGGTGCTGGGCGTCCCGGCCGATCGCCTGGACGAGGCCGTCGAGCGCATCGAGGACCTGGGCCTGAACACGAAGCCCGGCCCCTTCCGCCGCTCGACCATGGCCTGCACCGGCATCGAGTTCTGCAAGCTGGCGATCGTGGACACGAAGAACACGGCCGTCCGCACCGTCGACGAGCTCGAGCGCCGCCTCGCCGACGTCCAGGAGCAGCTCGAGGAGCCGATCAGCCTGCACGTCAACGGCTGCCCCAACTCCTGCGCCCGCATCCAGACCGCCGACATCGGCCTCAAGGGGCAGATCATCACGACCGAGGACGGCGAACAGGTCCCCGGCTTCCAGGTGCACCTGGGAGGATCGCTGACGGGACATACTCAGGAGGAGCCTCAGCTGGGACGCACCCTCCGTCAGCACAAGGTCGCGGCCTCGGACCTCGCCGACTACGTCGAGCGGATCGTCCGCACGTTCGTCGACCGACGCGAGGACGGGGAGAGCTTCGCCGCCTGGGCGCACCGAGCCGACGACGAGGAGCTGCGATGACCACTGCGCATCACCCGACCACTCGCGGCGGGGCCGGCACGACGGCCGACGCGACGGAGGAGACTCCCGAGCAGCGGACCGCGCGCCTGCGCGCGCTGGCCGAGGAGGGCGCCGCCCTCTTCGCCCGCCTCGAGACGGAGCTCGGGCCCGAGGAGCTGGCCTCCGCCGCCTCCGCCTGGGCCGCCGAGACCTTCGGCTCGGGCCTCACGGTCGCCTGCTCCATGGCCGACGCCGTGCTGCCCGCCGTCGTCGCCGAGAAGCGGCCCGGCGTCGACGTCCTCTTCCTGGACACCGGCTACCACTTCCCCGAGACCCTCGCGACCCGCCACCGGGTCGAGAAGGAGCTCGACGTGACGATCGTCGACGTCCTCCCGGAGAGGACCGTCGCCGAGCAGGATGCCGAGTTCGGCGCGAAGCTGCACGACCGCGATCCCGCCTCCTGCTGCGGGATGCGCAAGGTCGCGCCGCTGAAGAAGGTGCTCGGCGGCTATGACGCCTGGGTGACCGGCGTGCGCCGCGACGAGGGCCCGACGCGCGCGGCGACGCCCGTGGTGACCTTCGACGAGAACTTCGGCCTGGTGAAGATCAATCCGCTGGTCTCCTGGTCCTTCGAGCGCCTCATGGACTACTCGCGGGAGCACGGCCTGCCGGAGAACCCGCTGATCCACCAGGGCTACCCGTCGATCGGCTGCGCGCCCTGCACGCTGCCCGTCGCGCCCGGCGCCGACCCGCGCTCGGGCCGCTGGGCCGGCTCGGCCAAGACCGAGTGCGGCCTCCACCCCGCCTCCGGGGGCACCGAGGCCGCACCGGCCGCGTCCGCCTCCGGCACGGAGGGCACGGACGCCGCCCCGGCGGCGCCCCGTCCCGCCGTCCTGAACCTGATCTCCGTCCGAACCGACAAGGAGGACCGATGACCGCCATCGCCCACCCCCCGCAGGAGACCCGGACCGGTGACGCCGGCTCCTCGCTCCTGGACGTCCTGGAGAGCGAGGCCATCCACATCATCCGCGAGGTGGTGGCCGAGCTCGAGCGCCCGGTGATGCTCTTCTCCGGCGGCAAGGACTCGGTGGTGATGCTGCACCTGGCGGCCAAGGCCATGTGGCCGGCGCCGGTGCCGTTCCCCGTGCTCCACGTGGACACCGGCCACAACTTCCCCGAGGTCCTCGAGTTCCGCGATCGCGCGGTCGCGGAGAAGGGCGTCGAGCTCGTCGTCGCCTCCGTGCAGGACTACATCGACGACGGCCGCCTGCAGGAGCGCACCGACGGCACTCGCAACCCGCTGCAGACGATCCCGCTCCTCGACGCCATCGAGGACGGGCGGTACAACGCGGTCTTCGGCGGCGGACGCCGCGACGAGGACAAGGCGCGCGCCAAGGAGCGCATCTTCTCCCTGCGCAACTCCTTCGGCCACTGGGATCCCAAGAACCAGCGCCCCGAGCTGTGGCACACCTACAACACGCGCCACCGCCCCGGCGAGCACGTGCGCGTCTTCCCGCTGTCGAACTGGACCGAGCTGGACGTGTGGCGCTATATCGCGCGCGAGCGGATCGAGCTGCCGTCCCTCTACTACGCGCATGAGCGCGAGGTCGTGCAGCGCGACGGCATGTGGCTGTCCACCGGCGACTGGGGCGGCCTGCGCGACGGCGAGACCGCCGAGCGCCGCGTCGTGCGGTACCGGACCGTGGGCGACATGTCCTGCACCGGCGCCGTCGAGTCGGTGGCCTATGACGTCGAGGCGGTCCTCGCCGAGGTCGCCGCGAGCACCATCACCGAGCGCGGCGCGACCCGCGCCGACGACCGCATCTCCGAGGCCGCCATGGAGGACCGCAAGAAGGAGGGCTACTTCTGATGAGCACCGCCGACATCCTCCTCGACACCGTCGGGGACCTCGAGGGCCGCACCGCCCCCACCCTGCTGCGCCTGGCCACGGCCGGCAGCGTCGACGACGGCAAGTCCACCCTGATCGGGCGGCTGCTGCACGACACGAAGTCCGTGCTCGCCGACCAGCTCGCCTCGGTCGAGGCCGCCAGCCGCCAGCGCGGCTGGAAGGGCGAGCTCGCCGATCTCGCCCTCCTGACCGACGGCCTCCGGGCCGAGCGCGAGCAGGGCATCACGATCGACGTGGCGTACCGCTACTTCGCGACCGCCGAGCGCTCCTACGTGCTCGCGGACACCCCCGGCCACGTGCAGTACACGCGCAACATGGTCACCGGCTCCTCGACGGCCGACGTCGTGATCATGCTGGTCGACGCCCGCCACGGCGTCGTCGAGCAGACCCGGCGCCACCTGGCGATCGCGGCTCTGCTGCGCGTGCCCCATGTCGTCGTCGCGCTGAACAAGATCGACCTGGTCGAGGACCCCCACGCCGTCTACGAGGACGTCCTCTCCCAGCTCTCCGGGATCGCCGAGGCGCTCTCGCTGCGGAACCTCCAGGTCGTCCCCGTCTCCGCGCTGCGCGGCGACAACGTCGTGACGCCCTCGGACGAGACCCCCTGGTACGAGGGGCCGACGCTGCTGCAGCTGCTCGAGACCCTCGAGCCCGGCCAGGACCTGCGCGAGGGCCCGTTCCGCCTCCCCGTGCAGCTGGTCATCCGCCCGCAGCAGGGCGCCCTCGACGCCGCGCACGTGGACTACCGCGGCTACGCGGGCCTGATCACCTCCGGCGCCATCGCCGTCGGGGACGAGGTCGGCGTCGCCGCCTCGGGGCGCCGCACCCGCGTCGTCGGGATCGATCGGGCCGACGTGCCGGTCGATCGGGCCGACGCCGGCCTGTCGGTCACCCTCCGGCTGGCCGACGAGCTCGACGTCTCCCGCGGCGACCTCCTCGCCGGCGGGGACCTCCCGGTGCCGACCCAGCACGCCGCCGCGGTGCTCTGCTGGCTCGCCGAGCAGCCGCTGCGCGAGGGCGCTCGCGTCCTCGTCAAGCACGGCGCCCGCACCGTGCAGGCCCGGGTCACCGCGATCCACGAGAAGCTCGACGTGACGTCCCTGGAGCGGGTGCCCGTCGAGGGCGCCGAGCTCAACGATCTGGTGCAGGTCGATCTGGCCTTCGCCGAGGCGCTCCCGCTGGAGCCCTACGGGGCCTCCCGCGAGGGCGGCTCCTTCGTGGTCATCGACCCGCAGGGCGGCGGCACCCTCGCCGCCGGCATGGTCGGCGCCGAGCTGCGCGCCTGACCGACGCCCGCCGCGCACCGCGCGCCGGACCGGCGCGCACGGCGCATGAGGCCGGGATCTCCCTCCGGGGAGGTCCCGGCCTCTCGCCGTCCCGCCCCGGGGGCCGGCGCCTCGCGGCCGGGCCCCCGAGCCTCGCGGCTCGCGCCGTCCCCGCATACCGATCGCGAAGCCGCACCCCGTGCCGAAAGTCCTGCGGAGCGCCGCATCGGCGACCTACGGTGGTGCTGTCGTCGTCCCCCGGACAAGGATGCGAGTCCCCCACCATGACCACTGCAGGACACTCTCCCCTCACCTCCCCGAGCGGCGCGGCCCTCCCCCGCGGCGCCCGCATCGTCGTGATCGGCGGCGGCATGACCGGGCACCGGGTCGCCGCCCGCCTGCGCGCGCAGGATCCCGAGGGCGACTGGAGCCTCGTCGTCGTCGGCGAGGAGCCCCAGCGGCCCTACGATCGCGTGCACCTCTCCAACTGGTTCGCCACCCGCAGCGACGAGATGCTCGAGCTCGACGCGAGCGTCTGGGAGGATCCGCGGATCACGCTGATCACCGGGGACAAGGCCGAGAGCGTGGACCGCGCCGGCCGCACCGTCACCACCCGCTCCGGCACCGTGCTCGGCTACGACCGCCTGGTGCTGGCCACCGGCTCCTGGGCCTGGGCGCCGCGCGCCGAGGGCAAGGACCTCCCCGGCACCTTCTCGTACCGCACCGTCGAGGACGTCGAGCGCCTCGCCGAATGGACCCGGCTGCGCGCCGGCGCCCTCGACCGTCCGCTGCGCGGCGTCGTCGTCGGCGGCGGCGTGCTCGGCCTCGAGGCCGCGGCGTCGCTGCAGAAGCTCGGCGTGCAGGTCACCGTCGTCGAGTTCGCGGATCGCCTGATGGCCGTCCAGCTCGACCAGGGCGGCGGCGAGATGCTGCGCCTGCTGATCCAGGACATGGGCGTGGAGGTGCGCACGGGCGTCGGCGCGACCGCCTTCCGTCCGGCCGGCGACGGTGCGATCGGGACCGCGGAGCTCACCGACGGCAGCGAGCTCGGCGCCGACGTCGTCGTGTTCTCCACCGGCATCCGTCCGCGCGATCGTCTCGCCCGCGAGGCCGGCCTCGCGATCGGCGAGCGCGGCGGCGTGGTCGTCTCCGAGGCCTGCCAGACCTCCGACCCCGACATCTGGGCGGTCGGCGAGTGCGCGTCCTACGAGGGCGTGTGCGCGGGCCTGATCGCCCCCGGCAATGACATGGCCGATGTCGTGGTGGACCGCCTGCTGGGCGGCGAGCGCACGCATCGTCGGGCGGAGGACGGCACGAAGCTGAAGGGCGTCGGCGTGGAGGCCGCGGCCTTCGGCGATGTCAATGCGATGAGCCCGGATGCCCTCGAGGTGTCCTTCGTCGACCCCGTCAACCGCAAGTACCGCAAGCTCGTCATGAGCGATGACGCGAAGACCCTGCTGGGCGGCGTCTTCGTCGGCGACATCGCGCTGTACTCGCAGCTGCGCCCGCTCACCGGGCGGACGCTCGGGGCGGACCCGTCGGCCGTGATCGCGCCCGAGGGCGCGGGAGCGATGGCGGACACCGAGCTGCCCGACGACGCGGTCGTGTGCTCGTGCAACAACGTCGACGCGGGCACCATCCGCGGCGCCGTCACGGAGCACGGGTGCCGCACGGTCGGCGAGGTCAAGGAGTGCACGACCGCGGGCACCGTCTGCGGCTCGTGCGTGCCGACGCTGACGAAGCTGCTGAACAAGGAGCTCGAGAAGAGCGGCATCGCGGTCTCGAAGGCGCTGTGCGAGCACTTCCCGATGTCCCGCGCCGAGCTGTACCGGCTGGTCAAGGACGGCGGCCAGAAGACCTTCACGGAGATCGTCGCCGCCTACGGCTCCGGCCGCGGCTGCGCGGTGTGCCGGCCGACGGTCGCCTCGATCCTCTCGACCCTGGGCTCGACCTCGGGCGAGCTGCACAGCCCGGTGGGCGAGCAGCTGGGCTCGCTGCAGGACACCAACGACCACGTCATGGCGAACATCCAGAAGAACGGCACCTACTCGGTGATCCCGCGGATGCCCGGCGGCGAGGTCACCCCCGAGCAGCTCGCGGTCGTCGCCGAGGTCGCGAAGGACTTCGGCCTGTACCTGAAGCTCAACGGCGCCCAGCGCATCGGCATGTTCGGGGCGCGTCTGGACCAGCTCCCGGAGATCTGGCGCCGGCTGATCGCGGCGGGCTTCGAGTCCGGGCATGCGTACGGCAAGTCGCTGCGCATGGTGAAGTCGTGCGTCGGCTCGACCTGGTGCCGCTTCGGCGTCCAGGACTCGACGACGATGGCCGTCGGCCTCGAGCGGCGCTACCGGGGCCTGCGCTCGCCGCACAAGCTGAAGATCGGCGTGTCGGGCTGCGCCCGCGAGTGCGCGGAGGCACGCGCGAAGGACGTCGGCGTGATCGCGACCCATCGCGGCTGGAACCTGTACGTCGGCGGCAACGGCGGCGCGCAGCCGGCGCATGCGCAACTGCTCGTCGAGGATCTGGACGACGAGACGCTGGTGCGCTGCATCGACCGCTTCCTGATGCTCTACGTGCAGGAGGCGGACCGGCTCCAGCGGACCGCCCGCTGGGTCGAGGAGCGTCCGGGCGGCATCGAGGAGCTGCGGCGCGTGATCGTCGACGACGTCCTCGGCATCGGCGACGAGCTCGAGGCGGCGATGGCCCTCCATGTCGAGACCTATGTCGACGAATGGGCGGAGACGCTCGCGGATCCCTCGCGCCTGAGCCGCTTCGTCACCTTCATCAACGCCCCCGATCAGGGCGACCCCGAGCTGTCCTTCGCGCCGTCGCGCGGGCAGGTGCGGCCGGCGGTCGCCGAGGATGCGCTGACGGACGTCGATCCCGCGCGCGTCCGTGAGCTGGCCGCGCAGGCGGCGGGCCCGATGGGCGAGAATGCAGCATCACCCGCAGCATCCGCAGGAGCGGCGGGAACCGCAGGGAAGGACCGGCGATGAACGAGGAGGACCGCATGATCGACGTGTGCGCGCTCGAGGACCTGATGCCCGAACGGGGCGCCGGGGCGATCCTGGGAGAACGCCAGGTGGCGCTGTTCCGCCTCGCCGACGGCAGCGTCCGGGCCGTGCAGCAGCACGACCCGTACTCGGCGGCGAACGTGCTCTCCCGCGGGATCGTCGGCAGCCACGGCGCGAACGCCTCCGCGGGCGCCGATGCCGACGCCGACGCGTCGACGGAGGGCGCCGTGCCGACGCTCACCTCGCCGATGTACAAGCAGGTGTGGAGCCTCGACACGGGCGAGGTGCTCGATGCCGCGGGCGGCGAGAAGCACGATCTCGCGGTCTTCGACGTCGCGATCCGGGAGGGCCGCGTGCTGGTCTCCCCGACGCCCCGTCCCGCGGTCGCCGTCGCGGCGAGCCCCGAGGTCGGCGCCTGATGGCCCCTGGCGGCGCGCCGCGCGCGGAGGACCTGTCGGAGGTCGTGCTGGAGCCCGGGGCCGTCGCCCTCGTCGGCGGCGGCCCGGGGGCGCTCGACCTGCTCACGGTGCGGGGGCTCGCGCTCCTGCAGCAGGCCGACGTCGTGGTCGTGGACCGCCTGGGTCCGGCCGGGATCGTCGATCTGCTCGGCGAGGACGTCGAGATCATCCGCGTGGGCAAGACCCCCGGGCGCCCCTCGATGCGTCAGCACGAGATCGAGGAGGTGCTCGTCGCGCAGGCCCGCGCCGGGCGGCGGGTGGTGCGGCTCAAGGGCGGGGATCCCTTCCTGCTGGGCCGCGGCGGCGAGGAGGTCCTCGCGTGCGCGGCCGCGGGCGTCCCGGTCCAGGTCGTCCCCGGGGTGACCTCGGCGATCGCCGGCCCCGCGGCCGGCGGCATCCCCGTCACCCATCGCGGCACCGCCGTCGCCGTCCACATCGTCAACGCGCACGGCGACCTCGGGCCCGCGGATCTCGCGGCGATCGCGGATCCGGGCACGACGACGGTGCTGATGATGGGCGTCGGCTGGCTCCCCCGCCTGGTCTCGCAGGCCCTGCTCAACGGCATCTCCCCCGAGGTGCCGGTCGCCGTCGTCCAGAACGCGACGATGGAGGGGCAGCGCCAGGTGCACGGGACCCTCGGGACCATCGAGCGGATCGTGCAGGAGCAGCGGATCGGCTTCCCCGCCGTGATCGTGGTGGGCCGGACCGCCGCCGACGGCTTCCTCGTCCCCCCGGAGCCGGCGGAGGAGCTGCACGGCTCGGGCCGCGAGGCGCTGCGGGAGCCCGCGCCCGCGGGTCCGACGGCCCTGGTGCCGACGACGGAGGTCACTGCCGCCGGCGAGTCCGCGGCCCGGGCGCGCGCGAGCCGCGCGGAGGCTGTCGAGGTGCAGCGCACCGCCGAGGTCCGTCGTGCCGCCGGCCCGGTGCTGGTGGGCTGCGCGCACGGCACCCGCAGCCGCGCGGGCCGCGACGTGATCCGCTCCCTGCTCATGCAGGTGCATGCCCTGCTGCCGCAGGCGGAGGTCCGCGAGGCCTACGTCGACGTGCAGTCCCCCGAGCTCGAGGAGGTCGTCCGCGAGGTCGCGCGTCCTCTCGGGGATGCCACCCGCACCCGCCGCGACGACGAGGTGGAGGCGGTCGTCGTGCCGCTCCTGCTGTCGACCGGCTACCACGTGGGCCATGACGTCGCCGCCGCGGTCGACGGCTTCAGCGCGCTCGCCGCGGCACCGCTGGGTCCGGATCCGCGGCTCGCGACGGTGATGGCGGAGCGTCTCGCCGAGGCCGGCCTCGGCCCCGACGACGCCGTGGTGATGGCCGTCGCCGGCACCCGCGAGAGCGCGGGCCAGCAGATGGCCTCGCGGATGGCCGCGCTGCTCGCCCGTGAGCTCGGGCGTGAGGTGACCACGGCGTTCATCGCCGCGGCCGCGCCGACGGTCCCCGAGGCGGTCGCCGCCGCCCGCACCGGCCTGCCCGCGGGCGGGCGGGTGGTCGTCGCCAGCTATCTGCTGGTGCCGGGCTACTTCCAGTCGGTGCTCGAGGGCGTCGGCGCCGACGCGGTGGCCGCGCCGCTCGGGGATCACCCGCTGGTCGCGGAGATCGTCGTCGACCGGTTCCGGGCCGCCGTCGGCGCCTGATCCGCCCGAGCCGGGCCGGGCGGCGTCCGCGCCGTGCCGTGCCCGGCACGCATCGCACTGCCGACGCACGACGAGGGCGGCACCCGCATCGCGGGTGCCGCCCTCGTCGTGCGTCCGTCGGCCTCACGGGATCCCGCGGGACCGACGGACCGCCAGCTCAGTCCAGCGGGCGGCGGGTCGCGCCGTAGGTCGCCGAGCGCACGAGGTGCGCGTAGACCTTGAGCGCCTGGGAGACCTGGCGGTCGCGGTTCTCGGGGCGCCACGGCAGCGGGCCCTTCTTCTCCCGACGGCGCTCGATCTCCTCATCGGGGACCTGCAGCTCCAGCAGGCGCTTGTCGACGTCCATGACGATCCGGTCGCCGTCCTCGATGAGGCCGATGAGGCCGCCCTCGGCCGCCTCCGGGGAGATGTGGCCGATGGACACGCCGCTCGTGCCGCCGGAGAAGCGGCCGTCGGTGATCAGCGCGCAGGTCTTGCCCAGGCCGCGGCCCTTGAGGAAGGACGTCGGGTAGAGCATCTCCTGCATGCCGGGGCCGCCCTGCGGGCCCTCGTAGCGGATGACGACGATGTGGCCGGCCTGCACGGTCTTGTCGAGGATCTTCTGGACCGCCTCCTCCTGGGAGTCGCAGACCACCGCGGTGCCCTCGAAGCGGAAGAGGTCCTCGGTGATGCCCGCGGTCTTGATGATCGCGCCGTCGGTGGCGAGGTTGCCCTTGAGGACGCAGAGGCCGCCGTCCTTGGTGTAGGCGTGCGGGACCGCGCGGATCACGCCGGACTCGCCATCGGTGTCGAGCTCCTTCCACATGTTCGTGGAGGAGAACGCCTGGGTGGTGCGCACGCCGCCGGGGGCCGCGTGGAAGAGGGCGTCGGCCTCCTTCGTGGGACGGCCGCCGCGGATGTCCCAGTCGGCGAGCCAGCTGGTGAGGTCCGGGGAGTGCACGGAGTGGACGGTGTGGTCCAGCAGCCCGGCCCGGTCGAGCTCGCCGAGGATCGCGGGGATGCCGCCGGCGCGATGGACGTCCTCGACATGGGCGGTGCCGTTGGGCGCCACCTTCGACAGGCACGGCACCGAACGGGAGAGCCGGTCGATGTCCTCGAGCCCGAAGTCGATCTCGCCCTCGATCGCGGAGGCGAGGATGTGCAGGACCGTGTTCGTCGATCCGCCCATGGCCACGTCCAGGCTCATCGCATTGGTGAACGCCGCCTTGGTGGCGATGTTGCGGGGCAGCACGGACTCGTCGTCCTGCTCGTAGTAGCGGCGGCAGAGGTCGACGATCGTGTGGCCGGCCCGCAGGAACAGCTCCTTGCGGAAGGCGTGCGTGGCGAGCGTGGTGCCGTTGCCCGGGAGCGACAGGCCCAGCGCCTCGGTGAGGCAGTTCATCGAGTTCGCGGTGAACATGCCCGAGCAGGACCCGCAGGTCGGGCAGGCGTTCTCCTCGATCTCGGCGAGCTGGGCGTCGGTGACGGTGTCGTCGGCCGACAGCGAGATCGCGTCGACGAGGTCGAGACGGTTCTCGGTGACGCCCTCGACCGGGTTGCCGGACTCCATCGGACCGCCCGAGACGAAGATGACGGGGATGTTCAGGCGCATGGCGGCCATGAGCATGCCCGGGGTGATCTTGTCGCAGTTCGAGATGCACACGATCGCGTCGGCGCAGTGCGCGTTGACCATGTACTCGACGCTGTCGGCGATGACGTCGCGGCTGGGCAGCGAGTACAGCATGCCGCTGTGGCCCATGGCGATGCCGTCGTCCACGGCGATGGTGTTGAACTCCTTGGCGACGCCGCCGGCCTCCTTGATCGCGCTCGCGACCAGGTCCCCCATGTTCTTGAGGTGGACGTGGCCGGGGACGAACTGCGTGAACGAGTTCGCGATCGCGATGATCGGCTTGCCGAAGTCCGAGGACTCCATGCCGGTGGCGCGCCAGAGGGCGCGGGCGCCGGCCATGTTGCGGCCGTGGGTCGAGGTGCGGGAGCGGAGCTGAGGCATGCTCCTATTAGGCCACGGCGTCAGCAAAGGCACCAAGACGGTCTCACTACTAGTGGTGAGAGTGATAGTTTTCGAGACCGCGGCAGGATGCCGGCCCCTCGCGCGCCGGTCCTGCCGGCCCCGCTGGCCTTGCCGGTCCTGCCGGTCCCCCGTTCCCGAGGAGAGCCCCCGCATGTCGATGGACGAGGCCCGCCGCAAGGAGCTCGGCGCCTTCCTGCGCACCCGCCGCAACGCCGCCCTGCGCGCCGACCACGACCTCCCGCCCGTCGGCCGCGGCCGCACCACCGGTCTGCGCCGCGAGGAGCTCGCCTTCCTCTCCGGCGTCTCCGTCACCTGGTACACCTGGCTCGAGCAGGGCCGTTCCATCAACCCCTCGCGCCAGGTCATCGACGCCGTCGCCCTGAACCTGCGGCTGACGGAGGCGGAGCACGACTACGTGCTGGGCCTCGCGGGATTCGCCCCGGCCCCGCGCCCCGTCCTCGCCGAGCCCGAGCCGGTCCCGGCGCACGTGCAGCACCTGCTCGACGCCCTGGACCCCTCCCCCTCCTTCGCCCTCGCCGCGCACTGGGACATCGCCGCCTGGAACCGCTCCTACGAGGGGCTGTTCCCCGGCGTCGCCGACGCCGACCCCACGGAGCGGAACCTGCTGCTGTTCGTCTTCACCGACCCGCGGGTGCGCGCCATGCTCCCGCATTGGGAGGTCACCAGCCGCCAGTTCCTCGCGGAGTACCGCTCGGAGGCGGGCTCCCGCGTGAGCGGCACCCAGCATGTGCGCCTGCTCCAGCATCTGCGCGCGGTCAGCCCCGAGTTCGCCGCCGTCTGGGACGCCGGCGAGGTCCGGCGCTTCGCCTCGAGGCGGCGCGAGTTCACGCACCCCGTCGTCGGCTGCCTCGCCTTCGAGCAGGTCAACCTGGTCCCCCAGGACGTGCCCGACCTGAACCTGATCACCTACCTCGCCCTCGACGAGCAGACCCGCGAGGGCGTGCGGCGGCTAGCGGACGGCTCCGGCCCGACGAGCGCCGTCGGCTCGACTGGATCCGCCGCCCAGGGTCAGTAGGCGCCGCCGGCGTCGGCGTCGACCATGTACGCCTGCGGATGGTTTTCGAGGTAGCGCACGACGACCGGCTCGTCGGAGATGAGGTAGGCGTCGGCAGGAGAGATCGGCGCGGTGAAGAAGTCGTAGGGCAGCACGTACTCGGTGCCGTCCTCGGCAGTGAAGCGCACGAAGTCGCCGTCGTAGACACCGATCGTCTCGACCCCGTGCTCGAGGATGTAGCCGCCGGTGATCGGGCTGCGGACCGTGGCATACAGGCCGAGCGCGCCGCCCGCGATCATCACCAGGGCGAGGAGCCGGTAGACCAGCGTCTGCACCCCCAGCCCGAGGCGGCGCACGGCATCGGCGGCGGTGGGCCCCTGCCCCGCCTCGGCGTGCAGGGCCCGCAGCCGCTTCTCGCCCTGCCCCATGCCGGAGGCGCGGACGAGGAGTCCCGCCAGGGCGAAGCCCACGATGAAGGTCATCACGAAGCCGTGGGTCGACGGGAAATGGGCGAGCCAGACCAGGGTGTCCAGCGAATCTCCGAGCATGGTCATCGGGCCTGGACCTCCGGCTTCTCGAGGAGCAGCGCCACCAGTCGCGGCGCACGGGGCTCGTACATCGCGAACACGGGCGAGCCCGTCTGGACCCGGGACAGCGCCTGCGGGTGCACGTAGGCGCGGGTGGTGGCGTTCCAGGGGGTCGTGCCGTCCTCGGGCGCGACCAGGAGGTCGACGTCGAGCTGCACCTGTCCGTGGCGGCGGGCGCCCGTCGGCCGCAGCGCGACGACGTTCGCCGGGGCGAGGACGCCGCGGGTGCGGGCGGCGACGAGCTCGGGCTCGATCAGACCCTGCTCGATGCGCCAGGCCACCAGCTTCTCCTGCACCTGAGGATCCTGCAGGTCGGCGAGATTGACGTTGTCCGTCGCCGCGGGGTCGTAGCGCACGGGGATCGACGCCCCCGGACGGATCTCCTGCAGCCGCTGCGCGTCGAGCAGGATACGCAGGTGCGCCAGGAACGGCTCATCCTGTGCGGGCAGGACCTCGAGGTAGAGGTGGTACTGGGCGACCTCGTTGACCGTCAGCCCCGTCGGGCTCATCTCGACGACCCTCGCCACGGCCACCTCCGTCAGGCGACGGTGCGCTCCGGGCCTCGAGGCCGACGACGGACGGCGCATGAAGTCGGCGCCGGGCGTGAACAGCAGGAATCCCCAGAGGACGCCGACGGTGACGACGACGCCGTAGCCGCCGCCCAAGCTCTCGAGGAAGGGGAGCATCGAGGTCGACTGGTCGGTGCGCGTCAGGCCCTCGTACGCCCAGAGCAGCAGCACGGCCGACGCCGCGAGGAACAGCAGTCGAGCGATCCATCGGCCCATCGGCACCTCCGTCGAACATCGAGGACACTCGGATCGTACAGTGACCGCCGCCCCTACGACGCCCCAGGTCATCGCACATGCATCGTGCGTGAGGAGCAGGCTAACCGGGCATGGACGGAACGGGAACTCCGGGGTGGGACGACGAGGCCCGGCCGCCGCATGATGCGGTGGCCGGGCCTCGAGATGCTCCGGTGCGATGCTCCGGCGCGATGCTCCGGCGCGATGCTCCGGGCGGAGCGGGATCAGCCCTCGACGCCGAGCGTCTCCAGGATGATCTCGCGGACGCGTCCGGCGTCGGCCTGCCCGCGGGTGGCCTTCATGATCGGGCCGATGAGCGCGCCGATCGCCTGCACCTTGCCGCCCTGGATCTTGGCGACCACATCGGGGTTGTCGGCGATGGCCTGCTCGACGGCCGTCGTCAGCACCGAGTCGTCGGACACCACCGCGAGGCCCTCGGCCTCGACGATCGCGGCCGGCTCGCCCGCGCCCTCGAGGACCTTCGCGAGGACCTTGCGGGCGATCTTGTCGTTGATCTTCTTGCCGTCGATCAGACCCTGCAGCTCGGCGACCTGCGCCGGCGTGACGGCCAGCGCGTCGATCTCCACCTCCTGCTCGCGGGCGGTGCGGGCGAGCTCGCCCATCCACCACTTGCGGGCCGACTGGGCGGAGGTGCCCGCCTGCACGGTCCGCTCGATGAGATCGAGCGCGCCGGCGTTGATGACGTCGCGCATCTCGAGATCGGTGAAGCCCCACTCGCCCAGCAGGCGACGGCGGCGCGCCGCCGGCAGCTCGGGCAGGCTCGCGCGGATCTCCTCGACCCATTCGCGGCTCGCCGCGACCGGCACCAGGTCCGGCTCGGGGAAGTAGCGGTAGTCCTCGGCGTCGGACTTCACGCGTCCCGAGGAGGTGTCGCCCGTGTCCTCGTGGAAGTGGCGGGTCTCCTGGATGACGGACTCCCCCGCGTCCAGGACGCCCGCCTGGCGGGAGATCTCGGAGCGGACGGTGCGCTCGATCGACCGGAACGAGTTCACGTTCTTGGTCTCCGTGCGGGTGCCCAGCGGCGCCTCCGGGGAGGGGCGCAGCGAGACGTTCACGTCGGCGCGGACGTTGCCGCGCTCCATGCGGGCCTCCGAGACGTCGAGCGCCCGGAAGATGTCGCGCAGGGTGCGGACATACGCGGCGGCGACCTCGGGGGCGCGCTTGCCGGTGCCGGGGATCGGCTTGGTGACGATCTCGACCAGCGGGACGCCTGCGCGGTTGTAGTCGACCAGCGAGTGAGTCGCGCCCTGGATGCGGCCGGTGGAGCCGCCGACGTGGGTGTTCTTGCCGGCGTCCTCCTCCATGTGCGCGCGCTCGATCTCGACGCGGACGATCTCGCCGTCCTCCAGCTCGACGTCGACCCAGCCCTCGAAGGCGATGGGCTCGTCGTACTGCGAGGTCTGGAAGTTCTTGGTGAGGTCGGGATAGAAGTACTGCTTGCGCGAGAAGCGGCAGGTCTCGGCGATCTCGCAGTTCAGCGCGAGGCCGATCTTGATCGCGGACTCGACGGCCTTGCCGTTGACGACCGGGAGGGTGCCGGGCAGGCCCAGCGACACCGGGGTGATCGCCGTGTTGGGCTCGGCGGCGAACACGTTCGGGGCGCCGTCGAACATCTTGGTGGCGGTGCCGAGCTCCACGTGGACCTCGATGCCCAGCACCGGGTCGTAGCGCTCGATCGCCTCGTCGTAGTCGACCGGGGTCACTGCGGTCATCGTGCACCTCCTGCGAGTTCGGGAGCCTTGCCCAGCAGCGGGCCGCCCCAGGAGTCCTCGAGCAGCGCCTCGAGGGCGCCGCCGACCTGGTAGAGCCGCTCGTCGCCGCGGACCGGCGCGAGGAACTGGATGCCGGCGGGCATGCCGTCCTCCGCGAGGCCCGAGGGCAGCGAGATGCCGGGCGTGCCGGCGAGGTTCGCCGGGATCGTGGCGATGTCGTTCATGTACATCGCCAGCGGGTCGTCGAGCTTCTCGCCGAGGCGGAAGGCGACGGTGGGGTTCGTCGGCGAGGCGAGCACGTCGGCCTTCTCGAAGGCGGCCGCGAAGTCCCGCTGGACGAGCGTGCGGACCTTCTGCGCGCTGCCGTAGTAGGCGTCGTAGTAGCCGGCCGAGAGGGCGTAGGTGCCCAGCAGGATGCGGCGCTTGACCTCGGCGCCGAAGCCGGCGCCGCGGGTGGCCTTCATGACGGACTCGGCGGTCGGATGGTCCTCGGGGACCACGCGGAGGCCGAAGCGCATGCCGTCGAACTTCGCGAGGTTGCTCGACGCCTCCGACGGCATGATCAGGTAGTAGGCGCCCAGCGCGTACCGGAAGTTCGGGCAGGACACGCGGACGATCTCCGCGCCCGCCTGCTCGAGCAGGGTCAGCGACTCCGTGAAGCGCGCCTGGACCTCGGGCGCGAAGCCCTCGCCCTCGAGCTCCTCGATGACGCCGATGCGCAGGCCCTTGACGTCCTTGCGGCCCGCGGCCGCGGCGTAGGCGCCGACCGGATCCGGCAGGGAGGTCGAGTCGCGGGCGTCGTGCCCGGCGATGAGCTCGTGCAGCAGCGCCGCGTCCTGGACCGTGCGGGTGCAGGGACCGGCCTGGTCGAGGGAGCTCGCCATCGCGATCAGGCCGTAGCGGGACACCGAGCCGTAGGTCGGCTTGACGCCGACGGTGCCGGTGACCGACGCGGGCTGGCGGATCGAGCCGCCGGTGTCGGTGCCGATCGCCAGGGGGGCCTCGAACGCGCCCACGGCCGCGGCCGAGCCGCCGCCGGAGCCGCCGGGGATCCGCTCGCGGTCCCACGGGTTGCGGGTCGGGCCGTAGGCGCTGGTCTCCGTCGAGGAGCCCATGGCGAACTCGTCCATGTTGGTCTTGCCGAGGATCGGCAGGCCGGCGGCGCGGAGCTTCTCCACGAGCGTCGCGTCGTACGGCGGGATCCAGCCCTCGAGGATCTTCGATCCCGCGGTGGTGGGCTGGCCCTCGGTGACGATGACGTCCTTGACGGCGACGGGGACGCCCGCGAGGGCGTGCAGCTCCTCGCCGGCGGCGCGCTTCGCGTCGACGGCGCGCGCGGACGCGAGCGCCTCGTCGGCGGAGACGTGCAGGAAGGCGTGCAGGTCGCCGTCGACGGCGGCGATGCGATCGAGGTGCGCGCGGGTCAGCTCCTCGGAGGAGACCTCCCCGGCGGCGAGCGCAGCGGCCTGGGCGGCGGCGCTGAGACGGATGGCGTCGTTCTGGGTGGGCTCGCTCATGCGGTCACTCCTCCCCCAGGATCTGCGGGACCGCGAAGCGGCCCTCCTGCGCGTCGGGAGCGGCGGCGAGCGCCTGCTCCTGCGTCAGGGTGGTGGTGACGACGTCCTCGCGGAAGACGTTCGTCATGGGGATCGGGTGGCTGGTCGCGGGGACGTCCGCGCTCGCGACCTCCGACACGGAGGCGACAGCGTCCATGATGGCGTCGAACTCGCCTGCCAGGCGGTCGACCTCCTCATCGCTGAGCTGGATCCGTGCGAGGTCGGCGAGGCGCACGACGTCGTCTCGTCCGATGGTAGGCATGCGGTCATTCTAGGCCGACGGCCCGGGCGGCCCGTCCCGGCGCCGTCCCGCGACCATCCTGTGATCGAGGCCTCAGGGGCGGACCCGGTAGCGGTACTCCCCGATCCGGTGCATGCCGAGGCGCCGGTAGAGACCGAGGGCCGCCGCGTTGCCGTCCTCGACCTCGAGCAGCGCGCGCTCGGCGCCCTGCACGGCCGCGCCGGCGAGCAGGCTGCGGCAGACCGCGGTGCCGAGGCCCTCGCGCCGATGCTCGGGATCGACGGCGATGCGGTCGAGGACGGCCGCGGAGGTGCGGCCGACGGGAACGATCGCGGCGCGGCCGACGGCGAGGGCGCGGCCGTCGGCGAGGCGCCGCTCCTCGTCCTCGAGGGCGACGTGGACCGCGGGGGTTCCCGCCATGATGTCGTGCAGGGTGGCGCGGGCGTCGGCCTCCGGGCGCGGGGCGAGGCGCCAGGCGGCCTCCTCCCAGGCCTCGCCCGGGGTCCCGACCTCGAGGCGGGCGCGGGCATCGGGGGCGGGGGTGCGCTGCGGATCCAGAGGCAGCTCGAGGACGGCGCTGAGCCCCTCGGCCGCATAGCCGCGATCGGCGAGGAGGGACTCGAGCGGCGACCAGGCGCCGTCGCCCGCCCCGTCGGCGTGCCCGTCGGCCCCGCCGACGATCTCCGGGGAGAAGATCCGGAAGATCGGGGCGTCGCCGGTGAGCGCGAGGAGCTGCTCGACGCGGTCGACGGCGGCGGCGAGCGCGGCCGGATCGGCGGGGACGTCGATCGGCACGACGGAGTTCGCGCGACGTGTGACGCCGCGGGAGCGCAGCACCGCGAAGCCGTCGACGTCCATGCGGGCGAGCGGCCGCCATCCGGCCAGCAGGGTCTCCACCAGGCGCGTCCCGCGCAGGGGCGAGGCGGCGGAGCGGGCGGGGCCGCCGCGGCGCGGCGAACGGGCGGTGCGGGGGCTGCGGCTCATGCTCGGATCGTAGCGACCGGCCAGTCCCCAGCGCGCCGGCGCGCGAGGGCACGAGGGCGCCGACGGACCGGTGCGCTGGCGCGCCCGGCCGTCCGCCGGACTACAATCCCGTACCCGGAGTGCACTGCAGACCGACCGGAAGGTGCCTGTGATGACCGTCGACCCCAGCATCGACTACGGCTCCCACGACCCGCATGACGATGACGAGCCGCTGTCCGAGAACCCGGCGATCCGGGAGGCCCAGCTCCTGGAGCGACGGATGCGCCGCGCCCTCGCCACGAAGGACGATCCGATGCACGACGACGAGTCCACCGTCGCGCGCATGCGCCGGCAGGCCGCCGAGGACGAGGCCGCCGAGGCGGATCGCGCCGCCAAGGAGCGCGAGGCCGGCCCCGGCTTCGACATCTGAGCCGTCCCGCGGAGCCGACGACCCGTCGGCCCCGCGGTCCGGGAGCCTCGCGCTCCGGGAGCCCCGCTCCGGTGCTCAGTACACGTCGCGGACGTAGCGCTTCTGACGCTTGAGCGTCGCGAGCGCCTCCTGGGCGGCCTCGGGTCCGCCGCCGTGCTCGGCGAGCACGTCCAGCAGCGCCTGCTCGACATCGCGGGCCATGCGGGAGGCGTCGCCGCAGACGTACACGTAGGCGCCGTCCTGCAGCCAGGCGTAGAGGTCCGCGGAGCTCTCGCGCATGCGCGTCTGGACGTAGACCTTCTCCTCCTGGTCGCGGGAGAAGGCGAGGTCGAGCCGGGTGAGGACCCCGCGCTCGGCGAGGTCGGCGAGCTCGTCCTCGTAGAGGTGGTCGCTCGCCCGGTGCTGGTCGCCGAAGAACAGCCAGTTCCCGCCCGTGGCGCCGGAGGCCGCGCGCTCGTGGAGGAAGCCGCGGAAGGGGGCGATGCCGGTGCCCGGTCCGATCATGATCACCGGGGCCGACGGATCCTCCGGGACGCTGAAGGAGGCGTTGGGCTGCAGGAAGATCCCCAGCTCCTCCTCGGCGCCGAGCCGGTCGGCGAGGTGGGTGGAGCACACTCCCCCGCGCTCGCGGTCCTCGCCGTGGCGGACGGAGGCGACCGTGAGGTGGATGCGGCCGGGGCTGCTGAGCGGGCTCGAGGAGATCGAGTAGGACCGCGGCTGGAGCGGCCGCAGCAGCCCCAGCAGCTCGGCGGCGCCGATCGCCGGGGTCGGGCAGATCCGCAGCACGTCCAGCAGGTCCTTGCCCCACAGCCAGGCGTCCAGCCCGCTCGCGTCCTCGCTCGCGAGCAGCGTCGCGAGCTCCCCGTCCGGCTGCTCGGCCGCGAGATGCGCGAGCAGATCCCGGCCGGGGGTGCGGATCTCGCGAGAGAGCAGGAGCGCCTCCTCGAGGCTCGTGCCGTCGATCTCCTGGCGGCCGTCGAGGGCGAGCTCGCTCAGCAGCGCGGCGACCAGCGCGGGATCGTTGCGGGGCACGACGGCGAGGGCGTCGCCGGCGGTGTACGCGATGCCGCTGTCGCCGAGGTCGATCTCGTAGTGGCGGATCTCCTTGGCGCTGCCGGGCCCGGACAGCAGGCGGTTCTCCACGAGCCGCGCCGGGTACGGGGTCTTCCGGGTCCACCGCGAGCGGGGACGCGGTGCGGCCCCGGGGGTCTCGACGGGGACGGGGGCGACGGGCGCGGCCGGGGCCATCGCCGAGATCAGAGCGCTGACCTCCTCGGACCAGGCGGCGGCGGGCTCCTCGAAGTCGACATCGCAGTCGACGCGCGGCGCGATGCGGGTGCCGCCGAGCTCGGCGAGGCGCTCGTCGAGCATCCGGCCGGCCTGGCAGAAGCCGTCGTAGCCGCTGTCGCCGAGGGCGAGGACCGCGTACTGCAGCCCGTCGAGGCGGGCGGCGTCGGCGGCGGAGAGCTCGTCCCACAGCAGGCCCGCGCCGTCGGGCATCTCGCCCTCGCCGTAGGTGGAGGTGAACACGACGACGTGGCTGGCGCCGGCGAGGCCGGCGAGGCCGGCGTCGTCGAGCTCGCGGACGCGGGCGCCGAGGCCCGCGCCGCCGAGGGAGGCGGCGAACTGCTCGGCGAGGTCGGCGCTGTTGCCGGTCTGGCTGCCGTAGAGGACGTCGACCGTCAGGGTCGCGCCGGTCGACTGCGCGGTCTCGGCGCGGCCGGCGTCGATCCCGGCGAGATAGCCCTCGAGCCAGGCCCGCTGGACGTCGCTGAAGGGGGCGAGGGAGAACAGGGGCGTGCTCACGCGTCCACCTCCTGCTGGCTCTCGCGCCAGCTGCGCACGAGGTCCTCGAGCGAGGCGTCGGCGAGCGCGCGGTCGAAGCGGGAGGGGTCGATCCGCTCGGCGTTGCGGCGCTCCTGGTCGGCGATCCAGGCGCGGGTCCCGGGGGCGTCGATGTCGCGGACGTTGCGCTCCTCGAGCGAGGTGCGGTAGTCGGCGAGGCGCTTGGCGGAGATGAGGGTGGCGAGCTCGAGCTCGTCCAGCCCGTCGAGCGCGGAGCGCAGGTGCTTGGCGACCTTCTGCATGACGAAGAAGTCCTCCGTGAGGATCAGGCGATGGGCGGCGGACTCGAGGGCCGCGCCGCCGTCGCGGGCGAGGTCCTGGGCGAGGGACGGGGTGCGGTCCCGGGCGATGTCGCGGGCGCTGGTGATCACCGCAGAGGCGGCCAGCAGGGCGACGCGGTCGGCGAGGCCGGAGGCTCCGGCACCGGGGGCGCGGCCCTCGGCGACGAGACCGCCGTGGCGGAGGGTCCCCTTGAGGGCCCGCAGCCGGTCGCCGGCGAGCGAGGTCACGAGCTCCTCCTGGAGCTCCTTGCGGGTGGCCGCGGCGAGGATCCGCTCGGCGTCCTGCGAGAGCAGGAGCGCGCGGGGCATGCCGCAGTACAGGTGGGTGCGGGTGGTCTCCCAGTCGGCGAGCAGGGCCTCGGCGCGGGCGGAGCCGGTGGCCTCGTGGTGCCACAGGAGCAGCTGCTTGGCGGCGTCCTCGTGGTAGGCGGCGTCGCCGGCCTCGCTGAGGCGGATGATCAGCAGCGAATCGTGGCTGACCTTGCCCTCGAGCTCGCCCTCGGGGTCGTACTGGTAGAGGAAGCCGCCGCTCATGCCGTTGCCGAGGCCCTTGCCGAAGGTGCCGATGTTCAGCACGGCGCCGTTGGTCATGTACTCGCAGCCGAACTCGCCGAAGCCCTCGACCACGGCGGTCGCCCCGGAGTTGCGGACGGCGAAGCGGTCGCCCGCCTCGCCCTCGACGAAGAGGCGTCCGCCGGTCGCGCCGAACAGGGCGAAGTTGCCGATCAGCACGTTGCCGCCGCGGACGGAGGAGCCTCCGCCGGGGGTGCGCACGATGATCCGGCCGCCGCTCTGGCTCTTGCCGACGCCGTCGTTCGCGACGCCCGTGTGCTCCAGGCGCAGACCGTCGTTGCAGAAGGCGCCGAAGGACTGGCCGGCGGCGCCGGTGGAGCGGATCGTCAGCGCATCGTCGACCAGGCGCGCACGACCGCGGTCGTCGCGGAGGACGGAGGGCAGCGCGTCGACGTCGGCGGCGTCCAGCTGGTGGTTCAGCAGGCGCTCGATGTCGATCGAGAGCTGGCCGCCGACGGACTTGCTGCGGTTGCCGAGCGCGACGTCCTCGATCACGAGGGAGGCGGCGCGCTGCTCGACGAGGGCGTCGCGCACCCGCTCCAGCAGCGAGTCGTCCAGGGCGAAGTCCTTCTCGAGGTAGACCGGATCGGCGACGTGCTTCTCGACGACGCGCTCGAGCATGGCCCGCACGTCGAGGCGGCCGACGCTCGCGGGATGGTCCAGCAGCTGCAGCAGGTCGCTGCGGCCGCGGGCCTCGCGCAGGCTGCGCAGGCCGAGCGAGGCGAGGATGCCGCGCACGTCGTGGGCGATGTTCAGCAGGTACTGCGCGAGCGCCCGCGGGTCGCCGTCGAAGGCCTCCGGGTTGGTGGTCAGGCCCGCGGGGCACTTGATGTTGCAGTTCTTCGCCATCACGCAGCGGAGCATCATCAGCGCGGTGGTGCCGAACTCGAAGCTCTCGCCGCCCAGCAGCGCGGAGACGACGACGTCGCGCCCGGTCTGGTGGGCGCCCGAGCAGCGCAGCACGACCTTGTCGCGCAGGCCGTTGACCAGCAGCGCCTGGTGGACCTCGGCGATGCCGATCTCGGCGGAGCGGCCCGCGTACTTCAGGCTGGTCACGGCCGCGGCGCCCGTGCCGCCGGTGTTGCCGGCGACGTTGATGACGTCGGCCCCGGCCTTGGCGACGCCGACGGCGATGGTGCCGATGCCCTCGGAGGACACGAGCTTCACGATCACGCGGACGCGAGCGGCCTTGCAGTCGTGGATCAGCTGAGCGAGGTCCTCGATGGAGTAGGTGTCGTGGTGCGGCGGCGGGGAGATCAGCTCGACGCCGGGGGTGCCGCCGCGGGCGGCGGCGATGTCGACGGTCACCTTCGGGGCGGGCAGCTGGCCGCCCTCGCCGGGCTTCGCGCCCTGGCCGATCTTGATCTCGAGCTCCTGGAGCTGGGGATCGGCGAGGTAGCCGGCCCAGATGCCGAAGCGGCCGGAGGCGAACTGCTTGATGCGGGATCCGCGGATGGTGCCGTAGCGGGTGCGGTGCTCGCCGCCCTCGCCGCAGTTGGACATGCCGCCGACCATGTTGGTGCCGTGGGCGACGGCCTCGTGGGCGGTCGCGACGAGGGCGCCGTGGCTCATGGCGCCGGAGGCGAGGGTGCGGGTGATCTCGTGCGCGGGCTGGACCGCGTCCAGGGCGATGGACTCGGGGGCGCCCTCGAGCAGGTCGAGGAGGTCGCGGGCACGGCCGCGGCCGACGACGGAGAGCCTCTGCGGTCCGACCTCGAGGTCGGAGATCTCGCCGGGGAAGCTGCTGGCGAGATAGTCCCCGAGGGCCTCGTGGCGGGCGGCGTCGCCGTCCGCGAGCGCGAGCAGCGTGCGCTCGCCCTCGCGGACGACGCGCAGGCCGCGCACAGTGATCGAGGCGTTGCCGGCGAGGGAGAAGCCGTCCAGGCGGGCGGCGAAGTCCTCGGCGGTGCGGGCCTCGCGCAGGTCCGGCGGGAGGGAGAGCACGTCGCGCAGCGCCGAGGGGCGCTGGTCGCGCTCGGCGACGGTGGCGTCCACGAACTCGCGGTAGCCGCGGGTGATCTCGAACTCGTCGATCTCCGCGTCGGTCAGCTCGCCGAAGCCGGCGTGGCGGTAGGCGCCGTCGTCGAGGCCGAAGGCGCCCTCGAGCTGGCCGAGGGTGAGCATGCGCAGGCCCTCGGCGTCGTCGTCGGCCTGCGGGAGCGCGAGCGGCTCGTCGGTCATGGTGCCGAAGCCGCGCACGGCGGTGACGCCGAAGGAGTGGCCGGCGCCCTCCGAGCGCTCCTTGAACAGTCCGATGAGGGGGACGTCCTTCTCCTCGAGCACGGACAGCGCGCGCTCGTGCCACTGGGCGGCGGCGAGCGCGATGCGGTCGAAGCCGACGCCGCCGACGGGCGCGTCCAGGTGCGGGAAGCAGCGGGCGAGGACGGGGTCGCGGGTGTCGAGGTAGTTGGGCTCGAAGAACTCGCCGCCGATGTAGCTCTCGACGGTGCACAGCCCGACGCGGCCCATCGTCTTGCCGAGCGACTTCAGGGCGGCCTTGCGGAAGCGGTCCGCCGCCCGGTCGGCCTCGGTCTGGTCCTCGGCGGCGACGGTCGGGGCCGGATGCTTCTGCTCCGCGCGCAGACGGGCGCTGAGGCTGTAGACGGCGCTGGCGCCGAAGCCGAGGGCGGAGGCCACGTGATGGGAGCTGGGCAGCTGGCCGCTCTCCGCGACGAGGGAGACGCGCAGGCGCAGGCCGGCGTCGATCAGCCGACGGTTCACGGCGGCGAGGGCGAGCAGCAGCGGCAGCGGCGCGCGGCGGGAGTCGACGGCGCGGTCGCTGAGGACGGCGATGCCGCCCTCGGCGCGGGCGAACTCCTCGACCGCGTCGCAGAGCCCGTCGAGGGCCGCGAGCATGCTGCGGGCGTTGCGGGCGGCATCCTGCGGGAGGGGCTCGAAGAGCATGTCGAACCGCTGCAGCGGGGTCGCGGTCTGTTCGCGCAGGCGCACCATGTCCAGGTGGGAGAGGATCGGCGAGTCCACGACGATCTGGCGGGCGTCCTGGGAGGCGGGGTCTCCGTGGCCGTCGGGCTTGGCGCCGAGGGCGACGCGGAAGCTCATGCCGTCGGCCTCGCGGATCGAGTCCAGCGGCGGGTTCGTGACCTGGGCGAAGCGCTGCGAGAAGTACTTCGCCATGCCGCCCTCCTGGTCGGAGAGCGCGTTGATCGCGTTCCCGTAGCCCATGGCGGAGATGCGCTCGGCGCCGGTGGCGAGCATCGGGTCGAGCATGAACCGGAAGCTCTCCTGGTTCAGCGAGTACGCGACGAAGCGGCCGTCGACGGTGAGGTCGCCGTCGTAGCCCAGGGTGCTGCGGCCCCGCTGGACGTCCTCGACGTCGATCTCGTCGATGCGCACGCGGGCGCGGCGGACGAGGGCGGCGTAGTCGCGGCGCGCGGCGAGCATCTCGAGCACCTCGCGGGTCCCGCGGATCTCCCCGGTGCGGTGGTCGAGGACGAGCATGCCGCCGGCCTCGATGCGTCCGCGGGAGACGACCTCCTCGGCGGGGACGCTGAGCTGCCCGGCCTCGGAGGAGACCATGAGGTAGTCCTCGGTCTCGATGGTGCGCAGGGGCCGCAGGCCGAGCCGGTCCAGGCGGGCGCCGACGACGTCGCCGTCGGAGAAGATCACGGCGGCCGGCCCGTCGTTCTTCTCCTCGTAGAGGGAGAAGCACTCGAGCATGTCGCGCACGTCCTGCGGGAGGGTCTCGTCGTTCTCCCAGGCCGGCGGCATGAGGGAGACGACGGCCTCGACGATGTCCAGGCCGTCGTCGAGGACGCGGCCGTGCAGGGTCTGGTCCAGGCGGCTCGAGTCCGACTGGCCGGGCGGGCGCACGATGCTGCGCGAGCGGGCCCGGGCGACGGTCTCGTCGGTCAGGCGGTTCTTCCGGTCGGTGTTCAGCTCGCCGTTGTGGGCCATCATCCGGAAGGGCTGCGCCATCGTCGGATGCGGCTCGGTGTTCGTGGAGAAGCGCGTGTGGAAGTACAGGGTCCGCACCGAATGGCGGGGATCGACGAGATCCTCGAAGAACGGGATGACCTCGCCGGAGTTCAGGCGTCCCTTGAGGACCTGGGTGCGGGTCGAGAGCGAGAGCGGGTACAGGCCCGCCAGCGCGGGCTCGGCGTAGGCCTCGGCCTCGATCGCGAGCAGCGCGGCGTAGGCGGCGCGGTCGGCGCCGGCGCGGTCCATCGCCTCGTCGGCCTCGAAGATCCACTGGCGGATCGGCAGCTGGTGCGCGACCGCCGCGGGGCGCAGGACGGAGAGGTCCACGGGCACCTCGCGGGCCAGCAGGATGCGCAGCCCGGCTTCCCGCAGGGAGCGCTCGACGAGCTCGACGGCGGCACCCTCCTGGGTGGCGTCGTCGGGGAGGAAGAGGTTCGCGACGCCGAAGCGCCCCGGCTCGAGGGGACGGCCGACGAGGGCGGAGAAGAACTCGGCGGAGAGGTCGATGTTGACGCCGGCGCCGTCGCCGACGCCCTCGGCGGACATGCCGCCGCGGTGAGGGATGACGCAGAGGGCCTCGTCGCCGCGCCGGATGACGTCGTGGCTCGGGATGCCGTCCTTGCGGGCGATGAACCCGACGCCGCAGGCGCTGTGCTCTGCGGCGGGGTCGTACAGCCCGGTTCCCGTGCGATGGGTGCGTGCCATGGCTCCTCCAGGTCCACCGCGCTCGGTCCGTCCCGACGACGGAGGCGGTGGATCCGGAGCCAGGAGCCCTCACCGCGATGTCAGAGCTGACTGAACGTACGGCCGTGATCCCCTGGAGGAGGAGCCGCGTCCGGAATCCGTCCGTCGCATCACGATCGTGTAACGCCTCGGATCTGCTCTTCCGTCGGCCTCCCTGCGGGTGCTTTTTTAGTGTCCGATACCCTGAACGCGGAACGGCCCTCGTGCTCCTCCCCAGGGGCCGTCCGTCCACAGCGGCACCGCGCACGGACACCGCCCGTCGGCCCGGTCGACCACACTGGTGCCATGAGCGAATCCCCCGCCCTCCCGGAGACCCCCGTCGACGACGCCCTGCATGCGGAGGCCCTCGAGGCACTGCGCGCCCTCACCGGCCGGCCCGACGCCCGCTTCCACGAGGGCCAGTTCGAGGCGATCCGCGCGCTGGTCGCGGAGCATCGGCGGGTCCTCGTCGTCCAGCGCACCGGCTGGGGCAAGTCCGCGGTCTACTTCCTCTCGGCGCTGCTGCAGCGGCGCCGCGGATCCGGTCCGGCGCTGATCATCTCGCCGCTCATCGCCCTCATGCGCGACCAGGTCGCGGCCGCCCGCCGCGCGGGCGTGCGCGCCGTCTCCATCAGCTCCGGCAACATGACCGAGTGGCGGGACATCGAGCAGTCCCTCGCGGCCGACGAGGTCGACGTGCTCCTGGTCTCCCCCGAGCGCCTGGTCAACCCCCGCTTCCGCGAGGAGCAGCTGCCGCAGCTGGTCTCCCGCTGCGGTCTGCTGGTGATCGACGAGGCCCACTGCATCTCCGACTGGGGGCATGACTTCCGGCCCGACTACCGCCGACTCCGGGACCTCATCGCCGAGCTCGGCCCGCAGGTGCCCGTGCTCGCGACCACCGCGACCGCGAACTCCCGGGTCGTGGCCGACGTGGCCGAGCAGCTGGGCGCCTCGCAGTCCTCCCCCGGCGGCGCCGACGTGCTCACGCTGCGCGGGTCCCTCACCCGCGACTCCCTGCGCCTGGGCTCCCTCTCCCTGCCCGACGACCGGGCGCGCCTGGAGTACCTCGTCGAGCATCTCGACGCCATGCCGGGCTCCGGCATCATCTACACGCTCACCGTCTCCGCCGCGGAGGACCTCGCGGACCTGCTGGACCGCCCCGACCGCCGCGTCCGGGCCTATACCGGACGCACCGACAACGACACCCGCGCCGAGCTCGAGCAGGCGCTCAAGGAGAACCGCGTCAAGGCGCTCGCGGCGACGAGCGCCCTCGGCATGGGCTTCGACAAGCCCGACCTCGGGTTCGTCGTGCACCTCGGGGCTCCCGGCTCCCCCGTCGCCTACTACCAGCAGGTGGGCCGTGCCGGTCGCGCGACCGACAGCGCCGACGTGCTCCTGCTGCCCGGACGCGAGGACCCGGCGATCTGGGAGTACTTCGCGACCTCCTCGATGCCCGATCAGGCGGTCGCCGCACAGCTGCTCGAGGTGCTCGCCGCCTCCGACCGGCCGCTCTCCGCGCAGGCCCTCGAAGCCCGGGTGAACCTCCGCAAGAGCGCCCTCGAGCTGCTGCTGAAGGTGCTCGCGGTCGACGGCGCCGTCCTGGCCGTGCAGGGCGGCTGGGTCTCCACCGGCCGGCCGTGGACCTACGACGCCGAGCGCTACGAGAACGTCGCCCGGGCCCGCCGGGCGGAGCAGAAGGCGATGCTCGAGTACGAGCGCCTCGCCGGCGGACCCGAGCAGTGCCGCATGATGTTCCTCGCCCGTCAGCTCGACGACGCGACCGCCCGCCCCTGCGGGCGCTGCGACGTCTGCGCCGGCCCCTGGTACCCGGATCCCGCCTCCGCGGGGGCGGCCCGCGACCGGGTCGCGCAGGTCCTGGACCGCGTGGGCGTGCCCGTGGAGCCGCGGAAGAAGTGGCCCACCGGCCTCGACCGCATCGGTGTCACCCACCCGGGCGGCTCCCCCGTCAAGGGGAACCTCCCGCTCGGCGAGCGCGTCGAGGAGGGGCGCGTGATCGCCCGCATGTCGGATCTCGGCTGGGCGGTGCCGCTGCGGGAGATGCTCGCGACCGACGCCGAGGGCGCGCGCACGGATGCGCAGATGTCCCCGCAGATCGCCGACCGGGTCGTGCAGGTGCTCTCCGCCTGGGACTGGGAGCATCGTCCGGCGGCCGTCGTCGCCGTCCCCTCCCTCGCGCGCCCGCAGCTCGTGCAGGGTCTCGCCGCGGGCATCGCCCGCGTCGGCCGCCTCGAGCTGCTGGGCTCCCTCGACCTCGCCCCGGGGGCGGAGCCCCTCTACGGGGCCCGCAACAGCGCCTTCCGGGTCAAGGCGCTGTGGGGACGCTTCGCCGTCGGTCCCGAGCTCGCCGAGCGCCTGCGCGCGCTCGACGGCGCGCCCGTGCTGCTCGTCGACGACGAGATCGACACCGGCTGGACCATGGCCCTCGCGGGCCGCGAGCTGCGTCGGGCGGGCTCGGGCCCTGTCCTCCCGCTCGCGCTCGCGCAGCTGAGCTGAGACGAGCTGCGTCGGGCTGCTGCGAGCCGGGGCGGGTGCGCCGTCTCAGCGGTCCCGCTCGCCGGTCCCGTCGTCGGGCCCGACGTCGGGGCCGACGTCGGGGCCGACGGCGGGGCCGTTCGCGAGCAATCGGACGAAGCCGGCCTCGTCGAGGATCGTCAGCCCCAGGTCGCGGGCCTTGGTCTCCTTGGATCCGGCGTTCTCGCCGACGACCACGAAGTCGGTCTTCTTCGAGACCGAGCCGGACGCCTTGCCGCCGCGGGAGATGATCGCCTCCTTGGCGCCGTCGCGGGTGAAGCCCTCGAGCCCGCCGGTGACGACGATCGTGAGGCCCTCGAGGGTCTTCACGAAGCCCTCCTCGACGTCGTCGGCCATGCGGACGCCCGAGGCGGCCCAGGCGTCGACGAGCTCGCGATGCCAGTCGACCGCGAACCACTCCACGACGGCTTCGGCGATGATCTTCCCGACCCCGTCGGTCTCGGCGAGCTGCTCGACGTCCGCCTCCCGGATCGCGTCGAGGCTGCCGTAGGCGGTGGCGAGGGAGCGCGCGGCGCTCGGGCCGACGTGACGGATCGAGAGCGCCACGAGCACCCGCCACAGCGGCTGCGTCTTCGCCTTCTCGAGCTCGTCCATGAGGGTGTCGGTGGTCTTGCCGGGGGCGGGCGCCTTGGTGCGCTTCCAGGTGCCGGTGGTCTTGTAGTGGCGCCACTGGGCGCGGGACCAGAAGGCCGGCACGAGATGCCAGTCGCCCGTCGGCTCGCCCTCGCGCCGCAGCGGCTGCAGGACGTGGACGTCCTCGAGGTCCTCGGGGCGCAGGTCGAAGAGGTTCGCGCCCGTGCTCACGACGGGCGTCTGCACCCCCGGCAGGAGGGCGGCGTCCTCGGCGGTGATGCGGAGCATGGGGACGCCGTCGGTGCCGTCGGTCTCCTGGCCGTTGCGCAGGATCACGCAGGCGCTCGATGAGAGGTCCTCCTCGCTGCGGACCGGCAGGTAGATCCGGTGCCCGGCACGCAGGGCGGCGAGGGCCTCCTCGCGGCGCCGGTCGGGGTCCGTCAGCGCGATCGCGCTCTCCTCCCCGAGGGTCTCGATGTCGAAGGCGCCGCGGGAGGCGGCATGCTCGACCCGGCCCGTGACCTGCGCGGGGCAGTCTCGCGCATTGGGGCAGCGCCAGTCCTTGTCCCCCTCCTTCTCAGGACGGATCGGGGTGCCGCAGGACGGGCAGTCCGCAGGCATCTCGAAGGGCCGCTCGCTGCCGTCGCGGAGCGCCTCCACCGGCCCGAGGATCTCGGGGATCACGTCGCCGGCCTTGCGCAGGACGATCATGTCGCCGATGAGCACGCCCTTGCGCTCGACGTCGAACTGGTTGTGCAGGGTCGCCTTCTCGACGGTGGAGCCGGCGACCTTCACCGGCTCCATCACGCCGAAGGGGGTCACGCGGCCGGTGCGACCGACCTGCACCTGGATGTCGAGCAGTCGCGTGGTGACCTCCTCCGGCGGGTACTTGTACGCGATCGCCCAGCGCGGGGCGCGCGAGGTCGCGCCCAGGCGCCGCTGCTGGGCGAAGGCGTCGATCTTGATGACGATCCCGTCGATGTCGTGCTCGACGTCGTGGCGGTGCTCGCCGTGGTCCTCGATGAAGGCATGGACCTGCTCGAGGGTCTCCAGCACGCGCCAGTGCGGCGAGGTGGGCAGGCCCCAGGCCTTCAGCTGCTCGTAGACCTCGGACTGCGATCCCAGCTCGACGCCCTGGTGGGCGCCGATGCCGTGGACGTACACGGCGAGCGCGCGGGTGGCGGTGACCGCAGGGTCCTTCTGCCGCAGGGAGCCGGTGGCGGTGTTGCGGGGGTTGGCGAACTCCGCGAGTCCCGCCTCGCGACGCTGCTCGTTCAGGGCTGCGAAGTCGGCCGTCGGGTAGAAGACCTCGCCGCGGACCTCGAGCACCGCCGGCGGCGCATCGGTGTCCAGGCGATGCGGGACGTTCGCGATGGTGCGGACGTTGGCGGTGACGTCCTCTCCGACGCGTCCGTCGCCGCGGGTGACGCCCCGCACGAGCACGCCGTCCTCGTAGACGAGGTCGATGGCGAGACCGTCGATCTTCAGCTCGGAGAGGTAGCGCACTCCCCCGGACGCCTCCCCCGCGGTCTCCCCGCCGAGGCCCTCGAGAGCCCGCAGGGCCCACGCGTCGACCTCCTCGAGGCTGAAGGCGTTGTCGAGGCTGAGCATCCGCTCGAGGTGCTCGACGGAGGCGAACCCGGCGCCGACCGCACCGCCGACGGTGCGGGTGGGCGAGTCCTCGCGCGCGAGCTGCGGGTTCTCCGCCTCGAGCGCGCGCAGCTCCTGCTCCAGCTGGTCGTACTCGGCATCGGAGATGCTCGAGCCGTTCTCGAGGTAGTACTCCTCGCGGGCGCGCTCGATGCGGGCGATGAGCTCGGCGATGCGCTGCTGCGCGTCGACGGTCCCGGGGTCGGCCGCCTGCGGATCGGTCGCGTCGGCGTCGGGGGCTGCGGGGAGATCGCTCTGGTTCACGCGGACCATTGTCGCGCACGCCCCCGACGGTGTCCGCCGGACGGCCGGGTGCGACGTCCTCCTCGGGGAGAGCCCGGTCAGCCGGCGACGCGCTCCGCCCAGGCGGGGGCACGGCGCAGGAGCGCCTCGAGGGTCGGCTCGTCGAGGAGGTCCTCGGCGGCCGGCTGCGAGGACGGGTCCACGCGTCCCGCATGCACGGCATGGGAGGCGCCGGTGTGCGCGATCAGGGTGAAGCCCGCGGCCTCGCGCTCGGAGTAGCCGAGCCGGTGCCAGATGTCGAGGACCCCGTCGAGCTCCTCCTCCATGCGACCGCCGGGCCGGGGGTCGACGACCAGCTCGAGCCGGCTGCCGTCCTCATGGGCCTGCGCGACGGTCTCCCACAGGGTCCGGCCGGCCTCGCTGCCGAGCCCCGGCATGCGCCGCGGCGAGATCGCCAGGCGCCGGGCGCCCGCCTCCTGCGCCTGCCGGATCAGCTCCGGGTCGACGCCGACGCCGACGGTGATGTCCTGCGCGCCGAGGCCCGCGTCGGCGGCCAGCCCGCCGATCAGGCAGCGCCACAGGGTGCCGACCTCCTCGGCGCGGACCGGCGGGTAGGTGCGCCGCCCGGAGGGGGTGGGGATGCGGCCGCCGACGACGCCCGCGACCGCGTCCTCCCGCACGAACAGCATCGGGCGGGCGCCGGGGACGCGCTCGCGCAGCGCCGAGAGATGCTCGACCAGCCCCTCCGCCAGCAGCATCGGCAGGTCCCGCACGGCGCCCGGATCGCTCAGGGTGCGCTCCCCGGTGCCGAGATAGGTGGCGCCGGCGAGGGTCGCCGGCCCCAGCACCGTCGACATGACGGGGCCCTCGTAGCCGAACCAGGCGATGCGGGCGGCGTCGAGCAGCCGTTCGCGCTGCTCGACGGCACGCCGCCAGGCACGTCCCAGCCCTGTCCCGATCCGCCATCCGTAGGGGGCGAGGTCGCCGCTGGTGCCCGTGAGCAGGGCGAGGGTGCCCGGGAGGACATGGTCGGTCGCATCGGTGCCGAGCCCCGCAGGGAGGTACAGGCGGGTGGCGATCTGCTCCTCGAGGTCGTCGCCGAGGAGAGCGCGCAGGCGCGTCAGCGCCGCCAGCTGCGGGTCCTCGGGCAGCTCGGCGCGCTCCCCGGGAGCGGCCGCGGCGGCAGGCGCCGAGAAGGTGCCGTCGCCGGTGAGGGTCACCGCCGCCGGCCGACCGCCGTCGGACCCGACGGGACGGGCCGCACCGACAGCACCTGCATCGCCGTCGTCCCCGTCCCGGCGGAGGGAGCCCGGCAGGGCGAGGGCGGCACGGGCGGCGGCGCTCATGCGCGACGCTCCAGGGTGGCGGCGGCGATCACGCGATCGCCGTCGTAGAGGACGAGCGTCTGCCCCGGGGCGACGCCGCGCAGCGGGGTCGCGAGCCGCACATGCAGCAGCCCCCCGTCGGCCGGGGTCTCCAGCACCGTCGCGCCGACCGCCTCGCCATGGGCGCGGATCTGCACCGCGACCTCCCGTCCCACGGCGATCTCCTCGAAGGGGACCAGGTCCCCGGCGAACAGGTCGGACGTCGACAGCAGCTCCGCCGCCCCCACCACGACGCGGCGCGAGGAGGGGTCGATGTCGACGACATAGCGGGGACGCCCGTCGTCGGCGGGACGCTCGATGCCGATCCCGCGGCGCTGCCCGATCGTGAAGCCGTGGGTGCCGCGATGCTCGCCGAGGACCGCGCCGTCGGCGTCGACGATCTCCCCGGGCGCCTCCCCGAGGCTGCTCTCGAGGAACCCGCGGGTGTCGCCGTCGGCGATGAAGCAGATGTCGTAGCTGTCGGGCTTGGTCGAGACGCCGAGGCCCCGGGCGCGGGCCTCGGCGCGCACCTCGTCCTTGGTCTCGAAGCCGCCGAGCGGGAACAGGGAGCGGCCCGTCGCCTCGGGCCCCATCACGGCGAGCACGTACGACTGGTCCTTGGCCATGTTGCGGGCGCGGTGCAGGGACGGCGCCCCCGCGGGCCCCTCCGCGCGGATCGCGGCGTAGTGGCCGGTGCACACGGCGTCGAAGCCGAGCATCGTCGCGCGCTCCATCAGCGAGGCGAACTTGATGCGCTCGTTGCAGCGCACGCACGGATTCGGGGTGCGGCCGGCGGCGTACTCCGACAGGAAGTCCTCGACGACGAGATCGTGGAAGTCCTCGGAGAGGTCCCAGACGTAATAGGGGATGCCGATGCGCTCCGCCGCGCGGCGGGCGTCGGAGGCGTCCTCGACGGTGCAGCAGCCCCGGGATCCGCTCCGACGCTGCTCGCGGCTGCGCGAGAGCGCCATATGCACGCCGACGACCTCATGGCCGTCCTCGGCCGCCCGGGCCGCCGCCACGGCGGAGTCGACCCCGCCGCTCATCGCCGCGAGCACCTTCATGTCCAGACACCTTCCTCCGCCGGAGCGGACGGCAGGGCGCGGCCCCTCCGGACCGCACCGTCATCCGGACGATTCTACGGATCCGGGCCCCGCCGACCGGGGCCGGGAGGGGTGACATGCATGACGGGGCCAGGCCGCCGACGGGCGCATGCCGGCCGATGAGCGCATGCCGGCCGACGGACGCATGCCGGCCGACGGACGGACCGACAGAAGGGTCAGCGGGACAGGGAGCCGACGGCCCGCGCCCGCACGAGGGCGTCCGGGAGCACGGCGAGGAAGGCGTCGACGTCCTCCTCGGTGCTGGTCCAGCCCAGCGACAGCCGCAGGGCTCCGCGCGCGTCGGCGCCGACGATCCCCATCGCCGCGAGCACCGCGCTGTCCTGCGTGACCCCGGCGGTGCAGGCCGATCCCGCGGAGCAGTCGATCCGGTGCTGATCCAGGAGGAAGAGCAGGGCATCGGTATCGGCGCCGGGGAAGATCGCGTGGACGATCGCGCTCGATCGCGGCGTGGTGTCGTCGAGGGTCATGCGCGCCGACGGGTCCGTCTGCCGGATGCCGCGGCGCAGTCTCTCGGCGAGCACGTCCAGGCGCCGCGCCTCCTGCTCCTGCTCCCCGAGCGCCGCGCCGAGCGCCGCGGCGAGGGCCGCGGCGCCGGCGGCGTCGAGGGTGCCCGAGCGGACGCCGCGCTGCTGCCCTCCCCCGGCGGTCAGCGGGACCAGCGGGATGTCGGGATCGGCGACCAGCACGCCCGTGCCGACAGGGGCGCCGACCTTGTGCCCGGAGAGCGACAGCAGATCGACCTCCTCCCCGGGGCGCGGCAGGCCGACATGGCCCGCGGCCTGCACGGCGTCGGTGTGCAGGAGGGCGCCGTGGGCGCGGGCCCGCGCAGCCAGCTCTCGGAGATCCTGGAGCGCACCCGTCTCGTTGTTGACGAGCGCGGCGCTCACCAGCGCGACGGTCCCGTCGGCCAGTGCCGCGTCCACGGCGTCGGCCCGCAGCATCCCCTGGGCGTCCACGGGCAGTCGGCGCACGTCCCAGTGCTCCCGATCGGCGGCGACGGAGTCGGCACGGAGCGATTCCTCGGCGAGGGAGTCGGCGGCCGCGAGGACCGCCGGATGCTCGGTCGC
Source organism: Brachybacterium netajii (SeqCode) (assembly GCF_054114245.1). Lineage (NCBI taxonomy): Bacteria > Bacillati > Actinomycetota > Actinomycetes > Micrococcales > Dermabacteraceae > Brachybacterium > Brachybacterium netajii (SeqCode). The sequence continues at coordinate 669,697 of NZ_JBSYXB010000002.1, forward strand.
CGCGACCGCCACCGCCGTGCGCGAGGGATCCGCGGCCCGGACGCCGCGGGCCGCGCCGCGGACCGCCAGGTTGTCGGCCTCCGTGCCGCCGGAGGTCAGGATCAGCCAGGAGGCGGGGACGCCGAGGAGCTCGCCGATCCGCTCGAGGGCGTCATCGAGGACGCCGCGGGCCGCGCGCCCCGCCGTGTGGATCGACGAGGGGTTGCCCGTGAGGGACGACGCCTCGAGGAAGGCCTCGCGCGCCGCCGGCCGCAGGACCGTGGTCGCCGCATGGTCGAGGTAGGTGCGCACGGTCACCACGGCTGGGCCGGGTCCTGCTCCTCGCCGCCGGTCTCGGTCTCGCCCTCCCCGCCCTGGGCGTCCTTGTTGCGCTGCTCGACCTCGTCCTCCTTGGACGGGTCCGTGCTCGGACCGTCGGTCACCGCCTCCTCGGGATCCTCCTCGCCCGTGGGGTCCTCGCGGGTGGGATCGCCCGGATCCATCGGGGAGCCGCCGCCCTTCTCGGTGTCGCGGTCAGCCGGATCGTTCCCGGCCTCCTCGTCGGCCTCGCGGCGCTTCTCCTGGACCCGCTCGCCGTTGTCCCCGGTGGTCTCCTGGTCCTCGTTGCCCTCGCCGCCGCCTCCGCCGCCCTCGCCGCCTCCGCCGCCTCCGGCGCAGACGGCGAGCAGCTCCTCGGCCTCGTAGAGCCGGTCGGCGCGCTCGCCGGCATCCTCGATCTCATCGGCCTGGCGCTCGATGGAGATGGCCAGGTTGTTGAGGATCTTGCACTGCGCGTGCTGCGGCTGGTTGAGGTCGCTCGCGTCCTGCCACTCCTCGAGGGCGACGCGCAGCTCGACCTCGGCCTCGGCGTTCTGCCCCTGCTGGAGCAGATCGGTGCCCTCGGTGAGGTGCGGCAGGTAGGGCTCGAACCAGTTCGCCGTCTGCACGGGGGCGAGCCGTTCGATCGCGGTGTCGTAGCGGGCGTCGTCGTAGGCGGCGTCGTGCCAGGCCTGGGTCAGCGGCAGCGAGACGAACCGCAGCGCCAGCAGCGCCAGCAGCGCGATCGGGAGCGCGAGGATCGCGAAGACGATGATGCGGGTGCGACGCAGCCGCTTCACGTTCAGCCCGAAGTCGCCGCGGCGCCGCGGGACCTCCTGCTCGAGGACGCGCGCCCCTCCCCCGGCTCCCGGATCGGGGGTCGGTGCGGAGGGCGCGGACGCCGGCGGGGCGGGGGGTGCGCTCATCGCTGTGCTCCTCGGAGGTCGTCTCGGTCCATGCGCCGCGGGAGACGATAGGTCATCTCCCCCAGCTCCCAGATCATGAGCGCCGCGAGCGGGATCGCGGCGATCCAGTACCAGTCGTCGTAGCTCGCCACCCGGCGGGAGCGCTCGATCGGCACGGGGCGGAGGGTGATGCCCTCCATGGTGCCCTCGATCTCCTCCTCCGGGTCGGTCCGGTGGAGATAGGGCAGGCCCATCTGCCCGGCGATCGTCCGCAGCTGGTCCTCGTCGATCCGCGAGATCCCCTGCGCGCCGGAGGCGTCGGTGATGTACTCGCCGTCGCTGCCGCCGCCCTGGACTTTCATGGGCCCGCCCTCGGCCGTCCCGTAGCCGAGGACGCCGCCGCCGTCGACCAGCGAGGAGACGGCGCTGAACGACTCGGACTCCCGGTCGTCGGTGTTCTCGCCGTCGGAGAGGAAGTAGACCAGGATCGAGGAGTCGGGGTCGTCGATGCGGGTCTGCTGGAGCTGGGTGACCAGCGCGACCATCGGCCGGTCGATGTTCGAGCCCTTCGAATAGGCGGTGGACTCGGTGGTCAGGGTGTCGATCCACGCGGTCGCCGCACCGGCGTCTGTGGTCAGCGGGAGCTGCTGGGTGGCCGTCGAGTCGAAGGCGATCACGGCGTAGCGCGACCCCTCGGTCATGCCCATGATCCGCTGCATATCCGCCTTCACCCCCTCCAGGCGCGGCTGCTCGCCGTCGTAGTCCTCGGCGTTCATCGAGCCGGTGCGGTCCACGACGAAGAACACGTTCGCGTTCATCCGCTGCGTCTGCTCGCCGTCCAGCGGGGAGACCGGACGCAGGGCGACGACGAGCAGCAGCAGGACCATCAGCGTGCGCCGCAGCCAGGCGCCGCGCTGGCGCGGACGGCGGGCCAGCAGCACCCCGCACAGCACGAGCATCGCCGCGAACAGCGGGATGATCGCCCACAGGGGGATCAGCGGATCGAGCCTCATCGTGCCCTCCATCCCAGCAGCAGGATCGCCACGAGCGACAGCAGGGTCACGACGAAGGCCGCAGCCGGATGGTCGGTGCGGATCACGCTCGGCTGCGCTCCCATATCGGTGGCCTGCGTCTTCTGGATCTGCTGGATGATCGACGGGATCGCGTTCGGATCCGAGGACTCGAACATGGATCCGCCGTTGCTCGTGGTCGCGGCCTCGAGCTCGTCGCGGCACGCCTCATCGCACTCGTACGCCCCGGGGTAGAACGTGTAGAGCACGATGTCGCGCGCGGCGGTCGCCTGGGCCGCCTCGTCGAGGGTGAAGATCGGGGTGCCGTTGACCTCGTTGTCGGTCGCGAACACGATCGAGCGCGAGCGGTCCTGCTCGGCCTGGTCGAAGAGCTGGCCGCAGGAGGCGAGCCCGTCGGGGACGATGGACGCCTCCTCGGCGATCCCCTGGGTGCCCTCGATGAAGTCGACGTACTGGCGGACCTTCTCGTCGGAGTAGTCGCGCGTCCCCAGCCGGTAGCCGTACTCGTCGAAGTCGATGGCCTCGGAGGCCTTCTCGAGCTCGCGCTGGACGAGGTCGTAGTCGTCCGTCAGCGGGAAGACGGTGCGGGAGGTCGAGTTGAAGATCGACAGCGCCACCCGCTCGCCGTCAAAGTCGTCGACCATCTGGGAGAACGTCTCCAGGATCTCGGTGTCGTACTGGTACATCGAGCTGGACACGTCCAGGCACAGCACGATGTCGCGGGAGGCGAAGGACGGGGTCTCGATGCGCTCGGTGGCGATGCGGCCGGCGAGCACGGATGCCGCGATCACGCCGACGACGGCGATGCCCACCTGCAGCACCCGCAGCACGGCGGCCGCCTTCTGCGCGCGCGCGAAGCTGGGGATGCGGTCCATGAAGGACGTGTTCGCGACCAGCACCGGCGACTTCCGCATCGCCCGACGGTTCCAGAAGGTGATCCCCCAGACCGCGATCGCGGCGAGCAGGAGCAGCCCGGTGACCCACCACAGGATCATGACCATCGCCGGATCACCTCCCGCGCCCGGCGCACTGAGGTGCGCAGCTGCGCGTCCGAGGCCAGGGAGAAGTCGGGCTCGTAGAGGTCGGCGATGAGGCGGCCGACGTCGGCCGTGCGCTCGTGCGCGAGCAGGGTGGTGAGATCCTGGCTGGTCACGTCGTGCCCGGTGGTGCGCCGCACGAAGCGGCGCATGACGCCGGTGAGCTCATGGTGCCCGGCGCGGGCCTCCAGCTCGCCCGCCTCATGGCGCTCGGCGATCTCGTTGACGGCGCGCAGGAACTCGGCCTTCAGACCCTCGGCATCGGAGGGCCGGCCGCGATAGGCGATCCGCTCCTCGATCCCGCGGGTGATGCGCAGCGTCCCCACGATCAGCGCGACGATCACGATCACGCACAGCAGCGCGAGGATCAGCCAGGCGATCGAGTACTGCGGCGGGTCGATGACCTGCTCGGTCGCGGGCTCGGCGAGCAGCCTCCCCAGGGCATCAGGCACGGGCATGGCGGTACTCCCTCGAGCGCAGCATGGCGATCATGTCCTCGACCACGGTCGACTCCCCCTGGGTCAGCACGTGGGTGATGTGCAGGCGGTCCAGCATCTCGGAGATCCCCTCGCTGCGGGCGCGGCGGTAGGCGCTCACATCCCGGGCGACGCGCTTCGAGGTGCGCGCCACGCGACCGATCTCGCGCGGATCCAGCACATCGACGACCTCATGGCCGAGATCGCCGCCGAGCAGCGGGTCGGCGTCGGCGATGCGCACCATCATCACGTCGTGGCGGGTGGTCAGGCGGCGCAGCAGCGAGAAGTCCTCGACGCTCGGATGCGCCTCGTCGGTGATGATCGTCATGAGCGTCGAACGGGTCGTGACCCGGAAGGCCCGCTCGAGCAGCCAAGAGCTGTCCGGAGCCGGGGAGGCGGTCGTCGTGGCCTGCTGGATCGAGCGCAGCAGCAGCTCCAGATGCCCGTCGCTCGAGCGCGAGGGCAGCTGGATCGGGCGCTGCGGCCCGCCGCCGACCATCCCCACCAGATCGCCGTTCTTCTGGCCCAGGAAGCACACCAGCCCCGCCGCCATCACCATCGCGTCGCGCTTGGAGGTGCCGTCGGCGGCGGTCGCGGCCATCGCCGAGGAGGTGTCCGCGACGATCGAGAGATGGCGGACCCGCTCCTCGTTGAACTGCCGGATCAGGGGCTCGCCGGACCGGGCCGTGGCCTTCCAGTCGATGTCCGAGATCTTGTCCCCGGGCTGGTAGTACTTCAGGTCGTCGAAGTCCTCGCCGCTGCCCTTGAACAGGGACTTGCCGCGGCCCTGGATCAGGCCGCGGGCCCTGGTGGAGGTGTGCAGGTCGACCCGGGCCTTCACCCGGGTCATCAGCGAGGTGGCCATGCGTCTCCCCCTGGTCGCTCGTCGTTCGCTGCGGTGCTCGTGGTCGCGGTGGTCGTGGCCGCGGTGGTCCTGGTCGCCGTCATGCCCCTGCCCGAGGTGCTCAGGGCATCGGCACGGCCTGGAAGACCGCGTCGATGATCTGCTCGGGCTTGATGCCCCCGGCGAGCGCGTCGAAGGTGAGGACGAGGCGGTGGCGCAGCACGCCGTAGCGCATGGCGCGGACGTCGTCGGGCGTGACGTAGTCGCGTCCGTGCAGGAGCGCATGCGCCTGGCCCACGCGCATGAGCGCGAGGGAGCCGCGGGGGCTCGCGCCCACGCGGACCGACTGCGTGAGGTTCGGGACCGGGCGCGGGCCGGAGCCGCGGGTGGTGAACACGAGGTCGATGATGTAGCGCTTGACCGCCGGGTCGACGTAGACCTCGTCGACCTTCTCCTGGAGGAAGCGGATGTCCTCGAGGGACACCGTCGCGACGGCCTGGCGCGGCCCGGTGAGGCTGCCGGCGGTCGAGCGGTCGAGGATCTCGTGCTCCTCGCCGGGGCGCGGGTAGGTCAGGATCTCCTTCATCAGGAAGCGGTCCATCTGCGCCTCGGGGAGGACGTAGGTGCCCTCCTCCTCGATCGGGTTCTGGGTCGCGAGCACCATGAACGGCTCGGGCAGCGGGTACACCTCGCCGCCGATCGAGGTCTGACGCTCCTGCATGGCCTCGAGCATCGCCGACTGGGTCTTGGCGCTCGAGCGGTTGATCTCGTCGAGCAGCACGACGTTGGCGTGCACCGGGCCCAGCTGCGTGGTGAAGGTGCCCGAGCCGTAGTTGAAGATCTGCGTGCCGATGATGTCGTTGGGCATCAGGTCGGGCGTGCACTGGATGCGCGCGAAGGAGCCGGTGATCGCCGAGGCCAGGGCGCTCGCGGCCGTCGTCTTCGCGAGGCCCGGGACGGACTCCAGCAGCACGTGGCCGCCCGCGGCGAGCGCCGTCAGCAGGGTCAGGCGCAGGTTCTCCTGGCCGACGACGCGGGACTGGAAGACCCCGGTGATGGCCCGCACGATCGAGGCGGCGCGCTCCATGTCCGCCGGAGCGATCGCCGGGGCCGGGGTCGAGAACGACTCCGGCCGGCGCTGCTGCCCGCCCGTCGGATGGCCGGGAGCGGGAGCCGCCGAGCTCGGCCCGGCAGGGCGCTGGGGCGCGGCGGTCGCGCCCGGAGCCCCGGGGGCGCCCGGGAGGGCGGTCTGCGTGCTGGGTGGCTGGCTCATGTGCGGCGTCTCCCCGTCGTGCTTCCGGTCTGCGGTTCCTGCGATGTGCGGTGGGCGGTGCGCTCTCGGCGCGCGGACGGCGCCGACAGCGATCCCTCGGCGCCGACGGCGATCCCGCCCGCTCCGCGCGGAGCGGGTGGGCGGCGGGACCCGTCGTCGGGCGCGATCCCCGGTCGCGTCCCCCGGTGCGGCCGGGGCACCGGGCCGATCCTAGCGGCCTTCGCTCCGACGGAGGTGGATGCTCCACCGCGGGGGGATGGGACAATGCCCGCGTGGATGCCGACCGATTCGATCGCGCGACCCTGCCGGTCGCCCCCACCGTCCCCGGCCTCGCGGTCGACGAGCACGGACGGGGGACCTTCGCGGTCGCCGCACCACGGGCCGTCGCGGTGGACCTGTGCGTGCGCACGGGCGGGACCGAGCAGAGGCGGCGCCTGCGCCATGTCGACGGCGGCCTGCACTGGGACCATGTCACGGGGATGGTGCCCGGCACGCGCTACGGCCTGCGGGTGCACGGGCCGTGGGATCCCGGCGCGGGTCTCTACTGCAATCCGCGCAAGCTGCTGCTGGATCCGTGGGCGCGCGGGGTCTCCCACTCCTCCGCGCTGCTCAGCCAGTTCTTCCCCTTCGAGGTGGATTCGATGCTGGGCCGGCGGGGCGACCTGCCCGTGCGCAGCGAGGTCGACGACGGCGACTCGGCCGTCTGGTCGGTGGTCGTCGACGACGCCTTCGACTGGCGCGACGACCTGCGTCCGACGGTCGACTGGGACGCGACGGTGCTCTACGAGCTGCACGTCAAGGGCTACACCGCCCTGCATCCGCGGGTCCCGGCCGCGCAGCGCGGCACCTATGCGGGCCTCGGCCATCCCGCGGTCACCAGCCATCTGCGGGACCTCGGGGTGACGACGGTCGAGCTGCTGCCGATCCATGCGCGGATGGACGAGCCGCACCTGACCCGCCTCGGGATGCCCAACTACTGGGGATACTCCACGCTGTCGTTCTTCTCCCCCGAGCCTTCGCTGGCGACCGCCGCCTCCCAGAAGGCGGGGGCGCAGGCGGTGCTCGACGAGGTCAAGACCATGGTCCGCTCCCTCCATGCCGGCGGCATCGAGGTCATCCTCGACGTCGTCTACAACCACACCGCGGAGGGTGGGGACGACGGCCCGTCCCTCTCGCTGCGCGGTCTCGACAGCCTCGAGTACTACTGGAACGACCACGGCAGCATCCAGGACGTGACGGGCACCGGCGGCACCCTCGATCCGCGGTCGGTGCACGTGAACGACCTCGTGCTGTCCTCGCTGCGCTACTGGGTCGAGGAGGTGCACGTCGACGGCTTCCGCTTCGACCTCGCCACGACCCTCGGCCGCGACGACCGCGGCTTCCGCCCCGACCATCCGCTGCTGCGGGCGATCTGCACCGATCCGGTGCTGCGCACGGTCAAGCTGATCGCCGAGCCCTGGGATGTGGGCACCGGCGGCTGGCAGACGGGCGGCTTCCCGGTGCCCTTCGCCGAGTGGAACGACTCCTTCCGCGACGACGTGCGCCAGTTCTGGCTCTCCGATCGCGCCATGCGGCGGCGCACGGGCGATCCGGCGATCGGCGGCGTGCGCGATCTGGCGACACGCCTCGCCGGCTCCCGGGACCTCTTCGCGCGCGCCGACCCGGAGCACCTGCCGGACGGGCGCAGCCTGCGCTCCCCCTGGGCGTCGGTGAACTTCGTGACCGCGCATGACGGCTTCACCCTGCACGACCTGACGGTCTACGAGACCAAGCGGAACGAGGCCAACGGCGAGGACGGCCGCGACGGCACGAACGACAACCGCTCCTGGAACCACGGGTTCGAGGGCGAGCGCGCGCCCGAGGACGATCCGGACGGCGCGGAGCGGACCGCCGAGGTCCGGACGCTGCGGCGCCGCACGGCCCGCAGCGTGCTGGCGACGCTGCTGCTGGCCTCCGGCACGCCGATGCTCACCGCGGGCGACGAGATCGGGCGCACCCAGCGGGGCAACAACAACGCCTACTGCCAGGACAACGAGATCTCCTGGGTGGACTGGACCGTCGACGACGATGCGAGCTCCCTGCGCGACAGCGTGCGGGCGCTGCTCGCGCTGCGTCGGGCGCATCCTCAGCTGCACGGTCCCGAATATCTGCGTCCCGCCGATCCCGCGACGCTGGATCCGGGGCAGGTCGCCTGGTTCGGGGCCGACGGCGAGGGCCTCACCCACGGCGACTGGATGGATGCCTCACGGCACCTGCTCGCGATGCTCCGTCCGGGGATCCCGGGGTCGGGCCCCGACGGCGACGGCACGACCGAGCACCTGCTGGTGATCCTGAACGCCGAGGACGAGGACCGCACGGTCCGGCTTCCGGTCGAGCCCTGGCCCCAGGGGCCCGCCCGCGTGCTCTACGACGGCGCGCTCGAGCATCAGGGCGACCTGCCCACCGCACCTCTGCACGGCCGTGAGGTGAACGTGTCCTCCGGGAGCGTGGTCGTGGTCGGTATCAGCACGTCGGACCGACTATCGTGAGGCTCGTCACCACGCCCCTCCGCGGGCGCCTCACATCAGTCAGGAGCAGCCATGCCCGGGACCACCGACTCCGCCGCTGACGCCGCCACCGCGCGTCTCCGAGCCGTCGACGCCCCCTCCGGCACCACCCCGACGGATCCCGATTCCATGACGACGGCGACGGCCGCGTCCGCTGGGCCCGCTGAGCCCGCCACGAAGGCCGCGCCGAAGAAGAAGGCCGCACCCCGGAAGAAGGCGGAGCCGAAGGCCTCGGCAGAGGCGGCCGCGAAGGCCGCACCGGCGAAGAAGGCCGCCCCCAAGAAGAAGGCCGAGCCGAAGAAGAAGGCCGAGCCGAAGAAGGCCGAGCCCAAGAAGGCCGAGCCCAAGAAGGCCGAACCGAAGAAGAAGGCCGAACCGAAGACCACGGCGAAGGCGTCCTCGACGACCGGTGCGACGGCGAAGGCCGCGCCGAAGAAGAAGGCGCAGCCGAAGAAGTCGACGAAGGCGGCCGCCAGCGCCTCGCCCGTCGGCCTAGATGCCGGCGTCGGCCGGATCCCGATCATGATGGTCTCCCCGCTGGTCGACGGCGGCCGCTTCCCGGCCTCGTGCGCCGAGGGCGAGACGATCACCGTGACCGCCAACGCGTTCCGCGAGGGGCACGACGAGATGGGCGTGCAGGTCGTCCTCATCGACCCCGACGGCACCGAGACCGTCAGCCGGATGCGGTCGACGAACCCCGGCCTCGACCTCTGGGAGGGGCGGATCCGCCCCCGGGCGACCGGCCACCACGCGTTCCGGGTCGAGGCCTTCTCCTCCCCGTACGACACCTGGGCGCACGTCGCCGAGGTGAAGATCCCCGCGGGCATCGACGAGCCCCTCGTCTGCGCGGAGGGGATCCAGGTGCTGGGCCGGGTCCTCGCCGAGATCGAGGCCGGCACGCGCCCTGCGACCGACGGCCCCGTGGTCCGCGCCGCCGTCGAGAGCCTCGGCCAGACGGCCCTGTCCCCCGCGGCCCGCGTCGCCCCGGCGCTCGCGGCCGATCTGCGGGGCATCCTCGACGAGCGGCCCCTGCGCGAGGGCGTGACGGTCTCCGGTCCCCACCGTCTGATCGTCCACCGCCGTCTGGCCTCCTACGGGTCCTGGTACGAGTTCTTCCCGCGCTCCGAGGGCGCCCGCTTCGAGGAGGGCACGGGGTGGGTCTCGGGGACCCTCGCCACCGCCGCCGGCACGCTCGACCGGATCGCGGCGATGGGCTTCGACGTCGCCTACCTGACCCCGATCCATCCGATCGGCACCGCCTTCCGCAAGGGCCGCAACAACTCGCTCGAGACGGAGCCCGGCGACCCGGGCTCGCCCTATGCGATCGGCTCGCCCGACGGGGGCCATGACGCCATCCATCCGGATCTGGGCACCCTCGCGGACTTCGACGCCTTCGTCGCCCGGGCCCGGGAGCTCGGCCTCGAGGTCGCGATGGACATCGCGCTGCAGTGCTCCCCCGACCACCCGTGGGTCGCCGAGCATCCCGAATGGTTCACGGTGCGGCCCGACGGGACGATCGCCTATGCCGAGAACCCGCCGAAGAAGTACCAGGACATCTACCCCCTGAGCTTCGACACCGACTACGAGGGCCTGTACGCGGCGATCCGCGACATGCTCGAGCACTGGGTGTCCCACGGCGTCACCCTCTTTCGCGTGGACAACCCCCACACCAAGCCGGTGCGCTTCTGGGAGGAGCTGCTCGCGGAGTTCGACGAGAAGCACCCCGAGGTGATCTTCCTGGCCGAGGCGTTCACCCGGCCGACGATGATGCACACCCTCGGCAAGGTCGGCTTCCACCAGAGCTACACCTACTACACCTGGCGCCACTCCCCCGAGGAGCTGCAGGAGTATCTCGGCGAGCTCGTCGAGGCCGCCCCGTACATGCGCCCGAGCTTCTGGCCGACGACCCACGACATCCTCACGCCGTTCATGTCAGAAGGCGGACGCGGCGCCTTCGCGCTGCGTGCGATCCTCGCCGCGACCCTCGTCCCGACGTGGGGCATCTACTCCGGCTACGAGCTCGTCGAGGACGTCCCCCGCCCGGGAGCCCAGGAGCAGATCGACAACGAAAAGTACGAGTACTCGCCGCGCGACTACGCCGGAGCCCTCGCCCGCGGCGAGAGCCTCGAGCCGCTGCTGACGTCCCTGAACCGCATCCGCCGCGAGCATCCCGCGCTGCAGTCGCTCACCGCGATCCGCTTCCACGAGGCCGACAACCCCCAGGTCCTCGTCTTCTCCAAGCACCTCGACGCCGCCGACACCGGGACCGGAGCCCCCGACACCGTGCTGGTCATCTCCCTGACCCGGCACGATGACGGCGCCTGGACCCGGCTCCGCCTGGACACCGAGGCCCTCGGCGTCGGCGACCGCTTCGAGGTCGAGGACCTGCTCACCGGCGAGCGGTTCACCTGGGACAGCGCACCGTACGTGATCCTCGAGGTCGAGGACCGGCCGGCGCACGTCCTGCGCATCATCCACCCTGAGGAGGACCGTCATGGCTGAGAACTCCGCAGTGCCCGGAGCACTGCCCATCGGCGCCCACGAGCTCGGCGCGACCGCGGCCGGCAGCTACCACGACCCGCATGCGGTGCTCGGCGCCCAGGAGTACGACGGCGCCGTCACCGTGCGCACGCTCAAGCCCTTCGCGCATGCCGTCGAGGTGCTGCACGAGGACGGCGGGAGCACGCCCATGGTCCACGAGCACGAGGGCATCTGGACCGCCGTCGTCGAGGGACCCGCTCTGCGCCGCCACCGCCTGCGCGTCACCTGGCAGGAGGGCGCGGATCCCGTCGACCTCGAGGACCCGTACCGCTTCCTGCCGACCCTCGGGGAGCTGGACCTCCATCTCCTCCGGGAGGGCCGTCACGAGGAGCTGTGGCGGGCTCTCGGTGCGCAGGTGCGCACCGTCGACCGCGTCGAGGGCACGTCCTTCGCCGTCTGGGCGCCGAACGCGCGCGCCGTGCAGGTCATCGGCGACTTCAACGGCTGGGAGGGCCGCTCGAGCGCGCTGCGCTCGCTGGGGTCCTCCGGCATCTGGGAGATCTTCCTGCCGGGCGTCGGCGCGGGCGCCGTCTACAAGTTCAGGATCCTCGGGGCCGACGGCGTCTGGCGCGATAAGGCGGACCCGATGGCCCGGGCCACCGAGGTCCCGCCCGCGACGGGGTCCGTCGTCACCGAGAGCGCCTACGACTGGGGCGACGACGCCTGGCTCGCCGAGCGCGCCCAGAGCGACCCGCTGCGATCCCGGATGTCGATCTACGAGGTCCATCTCGGCAGCTGGCGTCCGGGGCTCGGCTACGCGGAGCTCGCCGACGAGCTCGTCGAGTACGTGCGCGAGAACGGCTTCACGCATGTGGAGTTCATGCCCGTGGCCGAGCACCCCTTCGGCGGGTCCTGGGGATACCAGGTCACCGGCTACTACGCCCCCACCTCCCGCCTCGGCAGCCCCGACGAGCTGCGCGCGCTGATCGACGCCCTGCACCGGGCCGGGATCGGCGTGATCATGGACTGGGTGCCCGCGCACTTCCCCAAGGACGAATGGGCGCTCGGCCGCTTCGACGGGACCCCGCTGTACGAGCATGCCGACCCGCGCCGCGGCGAGCACCCCGACTGGGGCACGTACATCTTCGACGTCGGTCGCAACGAGGTGCGCAACTTCCTCGTCGCCAATGCGTGCTACTGGCTCGAGGAGTTCCACGTCGACGGCCTGCGCGTCGATGCGGTCGCCTCGATGCTGTACCTGGACTATTCCCGCGAGGACGGCGAATGGGTGCCCAACGAGCACGGCGGCCGCGAGGACCTCGACGCGATCGCGTTCCTCCAGGAGGCCAACGCCACCGCCTACAAGCGCGCCCCCGGGATCGTGATGATCGCCGAGGAGTCCACCTCGTTCCCCGGCGTCACGCGGCCGACCGATGCCGGAGGACTCGGCTTCGGCTTCAAATGGAACATGGGCTGGATGCACGACACCCTGCAGTACCTCGCCGAGGATCCGGTCAACCGCCAGTACCACCACGGCGAGCTGACCTTCTCGATGATCTACCAGTACTCCGAGAGCTTCATCCTGCCGATCAGCCATGACGAAGTGGTGCACGGCAAGGGCTCTCTGCTGCGCAAGGCCCCCGGCGACGACTGGCAGCAGGCCGCATCGACGCGCGCCTACCTCTCCTTCCAGTGGACGCATCCGGGCAAGCAGCTGCTGTTCATGGGCAGCGAGTTCGCACAGGGCACCGAATGGTCCGAGCAGGCCGGTCTGCCCTGGTGGCTGCTCGAATACCCCCTGCACCGGGGCGTCCAGCAGCTCGTGAAGGACCTCAACGCGCTCCAGGCCGAGTTCCCCGCCCTGTACGAGCGCGATCAGGACCCCGAGGGCTTCGAGTGGCTGATCGCCGACGACGCCGGCCACGACACGATCGCCTTCGTCCGACGGGATCTCGCCGGCGACCCCGCGGTCGTGGTCGTGAACTTCGCGGCCGAACCGTGGCTCGACTACCGGATTCCGCTGCCCGAGGGCGGCACCTGGCTCGAGGTCCTCAACTCCGATGCCACGGTCTACGGCGGCAGCGGCGTCGGCAACCTCGGCGCCGTCCACGCCGAGGAGGTCCCCGACCGCGGCCGCGACCACTCGGTGCGCCTCGCTGTCCCGCCGCTGGGCGCGGTGATCCTCGTGCCCGAGCGCCTGCGCGCGCATCACGAGGGCTGAGGCCCGGCAGCGCACGGTGCGCACCGTGCGCCCGAGCGCCCCGGCGGTCCGCACGCTCCTGCATGACGGAGCCCCCTGCGCATCCCGATGAGGGATGCGCAGGGGGCTCCTCGCTGCAGCTGGCGGCGCCGGCGGCTCACGTCCTGAGCGGTTCACGTCCTGAGCGGCTCACGTCCTGAGCGGATCAGAACCGATCCGGCGCAGATCCGATCCGGCTCAGAAGAGCAGGTTCGCCATGCGCTTGCGGGCCGGTCCGACGCGGGGGTCCTCGGCGCCGGCGACCTCGAACAGCTCGAGGAGGCGCGCACGCACCGCGTCCTTGGTCTCGGCGTCGGCTCCGCGCAGCAGGTCCAGCAGGCGCCCGAAGGCATCCTCCACGTGGCCGCCGAGCATGTCGAGATCAGCGACCAGGAGCTGCGCCTCCAGGTCCTCGGGTGCCTCCGCGGCGGCGGTGCGGGCGGCCGCGAGATCGGCGTCGGCGGTGCGCCGCATGAGCTCCACGGAGGCCAGTCCCGCCTTCGCCTCGGCGTCGGCGGGGCTCTGCTGGAGCTGGCGACGATAGGCGTCGACGGCGGCGTCCAGATCGCCCTTCTCGATCGCCTCGTAGGCCTCGGCGATCAGCGGCGGCAGCGGCTCCTCGACCTCGGCCGGCGGCTCCTCGCCCTCGGCGGCGCTGACGTCCAGGCCCTGCTGGCGGGCGAGCTCGACGACCTGGCCGACGAGGGTCTCGACCTCCTCCGCCGGCAGCACCGACTGCGCGATCGGCTGCAGCTGGCCGAGGACCAGCAGCAGCAGCGTCGGCAGCTGCTGGACGCGCAGGGCACCGGCCACGCGCGGCTGGGTGTCGGCGTCGACGACGGCGAGGCGGACGGCCCCGCCGCGGCGGTCGACGGCATCGCGGAGGCTCTGCAGGAACACCGCGCCCTCGGGGACTCGACCGCTCGTGACCACGAGGAGCGTCGCGACGCTCTGCGAGTCGGCGACCAGCTGCTCGAGGCTCTGCTCGGTGACGGCGACCTCGTGCGCGCCGGGGGTGCCGCCTCCGGAGGCGCCGCCGGCACCGCCGACGGGCTGCTTGAGCGAGGCGAGGTCGATGATGCCGTAGGGATCGGTCACGGAGCTGCTCCTAGTACGGGGTCTGCCGCGGGACGGGGTCTGCCGCGGGAATCAGGACCCCACCAGTGTAGTGAGATCCGCAGGGACTCCGCTGGGCGCCGGCTCTGCAGTCGCACGGCCCCACGGCCGCGCGGCGCCGCGGTCGCACGACCGCACGGCCGCGCGACCGTTCGCTCACTCGACCGTCGCGCCGAGCGGGATGCGGGTCGCACCGATCGGCTGGATCTGGCCGCCGGCCTCCTCGGAGGGGATGTACAGCGCGACCGTCGTCCCGAAGGTGCGGGTGAAGGTCCCCGTGATCGTCGAGGTCCCGATGATCTCGACATAGCGGCCGTAGAACTCGTTGTCGCTGTCGAGGGTCACCGTCGCCTCGTTGAGGAGGGTCATGGTGCGCTGGGAGGTGAGGGTGGCGATGACGAGGGCGCCTCCGTCGTCGGTGCGCAGGCCGGCGAACTCGCCCTCCGTGACCGTGTACACCTCCTTGATCGTCGCGTACTCGTCACGACTCGCGTCCTCGGCGTTCTTGACGTTGTTGAGCATCTCGCGCTCCGCCTGGATCTGCGCGTGGACGCTCGTCTGGTACGGGTTGTCAGCGAGCAGATCGTCGGCATCGGCCGCGGTCCCGTCGCTGAGGACCTTCGCATACAGGGCGAGGGCATCGCCCGGCGCGGAGATCAGGCCCGCCTCGTCGATCGCCACCGTCGCCGAGCCCACCAGGTCGCTCGGCACCGTCGGCATGTCGACGTCCTGCGCCTGCTGGGCCCAGCCCCAGGCGGTGTACGGCGACTTCGCATCCTGCTGCTGGAGCGCCATGAAGAAGGGGACGCCGCTGTCCACGGAGTCCGAGACGAGGCCGATGACGGTCCGCGGGAACTCCGCGGAGGTCGAGGTCATCGGGATCACGAGCTCCGCCGAGGGCGTCGCGAGGGCGTCCTTCCAGGCGTCGTCCTCGGTGATCATCGCGTAGAGGGACTTGCGGAAGGACGCAGCCGATCCGGTGACGCGCGGGGCGAGAGCATCGGCGTCGAGCGCCTCGTCGGCCGCGACGATCGCGGCGTTGACCGCCGCGACATAGGTGCTGAACTGCTCGGAGTCCGCGAGGGGGGTCGGCACCGCGAGCTCGGGGCCCGTCGGCGGCGCCGGCGGGAGCTCCTCCTCCTGGGAGCAGGCGCTGAGGGCGCCGCCGACCAGGACGCCGCCGACGCCGAGGAGGAGGCTGCGGCGCCCGAGGGCCGGGAGTGCGCGAGGGGTGCGGGCGGGGCGGGTGCTGCGGCTCATCGGGGCTCCTCCGTGTCCTGCGGGTCGCTGTCGTCGATCGGCGACAGCACGGCGGTGGATTCCGCCGGGGGCACCTCGCCGGCGCCGGCGCGCTCGCGGGTCATGCCGCCGGGGACGGTGATGATGGTGCTGTCCGCCTCGTCGTCCGCATCGACGGCGCCGGCCGGGCCGAGGTCATCGGCGGCGCCGGAGGGGACGACGCTCCATTCCTCGTCCGCGGCTGCGTCGTCGTCGGCGATGGAGGTGGCGGTGGCGGTGGCGCGATCGTCGGCGTCGTCGGCGATGCTGCCGACGGCCGCCGCTGCGGCGGGCGCGGAGCGCTCGACCGAGGAGTCCTCGAGATTGTCGTCGAACTCCTCCTCGAGCTCGTCCTGCTCGCGGCGGCGTCGGCCGGAGCCGAGCGAGACGACGAGCAGCACGAGACCGATGACCGCGACCGCCGCCCCGCCCGCATAGGCGTAGGGCACCCATTCGTTGGCGGCGTCCACGGGCCAGGTGATGCTGATCGAGTCAGCGCCCGCCGCCGTGCCGTCGGTGACGATGAGGATCGCGCGGTAGACCTGCTCGTCCTCGCCCGTCTCCGCCGCATGGAAGTCGGCGATGTCGATCGTGGTGGTCGCGTCGCCGGTGTCCACCGTCCGCCACAGGTCGGAGGAGGTGGGATCGGTGATCTCGGCGGCGCCGTCGTCGTCGGCGGATTCCGTCGACAGGGTCGTCCAGGAGCTCGCCCCGGTGATCCGCGTGTGGTGGACGCCCTCGAGGTAGGCGTCGATGTCGGCGTTGGAGGCGGTGATGTAGGTGACCGCGGAGGCACCGGTGATGGTGACCTCGCCCTCGGTCCCGCCGATGTACAGGACACCGGGATCGATCACCACGGCCGGGCCGGGATCGCTGAGCGTCACGGAGGCGGTCGCCTCGGTGGCCGGAGCCCAGGTGGTCTCTCCGAGGCGGCCCAGCGCGAGGCCGATGAGGCCGACCAGCACCAGGAGCACGGCAAGCAGTCGTTGCACGGGAGCTCTCCTTCTAGGGTCGCCGGGTCGCGCCCGGACATGGGTCCGACCACGATACGGCTCCCCCGGCGCACCGCAACAGCATCCCGACGGGATCTGCATCCCAGCTCACTGCGCCCCGGCACCGCCCCGCGCCGTCCTGCGTCGTCCCGCGCCTTCCGCGCCGTCCTGTGCCGGGACGCGGTCCCGTAGACTCGTCGGGTGCGTCTCGTCGTTGCCCGCTGTTCCGTCGACTATTCCGGACGGCTCACCGCCCACCTGCCCCTGGCCCCGCGCCTGCTGATCGTCAAGGCCGACGGCAGCGTGCTGATCCATTCCGACGGCGGCAGCTACAAGCCGCTGAACTGGATGAGCCCGCCCTGCACGCTCCGCGTCTCCCGGCGCGACGACGCCGAGGTCGAGGCCGATCCCGAGGGCGACTGGATCGAGCAGTGGGACGTCACCCACGCGAAGACCGGTGACACCCTGCGCGTGCGCCTCCACGAGATCTTCGAGGACAGCTCCCATGAGCTCGGCGAGGACCCCGGCCTCCAGAAGGACGGCGTCGAGGCCCACCTCCAGGCCCTCCTCGCCGAGAACATCACCACGCTCGGACCCGGCTGGACGCTCGTGCGCCGCGAGTACGGGACCGCCATCGGGCCCGTCGACATCCTCGCGCGCGACGATGCGGGCTCCGCCGTCGCCGTGGAGATCAAGCGGCGCGGCGAGATCGACGGCGTCGAGCAGCTCACCCGCTACCTCGAGCTCCTCAACCGCGACCCTCTGCTCGCCCCTGTGCGCGGCATCTTCGCCGCCCAGGTGATCAAGCCCCAGGCGCGCGTCCTCGCCGAGGACCGCGGCATCGCCTGCGTCACGCTCGACTACGACGCGCTGCGCGGGATCGACGACTCCGAGTCCCGCCTCTTCTGACCCCGCCGTTCCCGCTCGCGAGGAGACCCCATGCCCGACAGCACCGCCCCCGTGAGCACCGCGTCCGAGAACACCCCACCCGCGAGCAGCGTGCTCGAGGCGGACCTCGCCCTGCGCTCCCCCGCGGTCCTCCCCGACGGGTACTGCCCCGACGCGCTCGTGCTCGTCGCCGGCTCCCGCATCCTGTGGGCCGGTCCCGCAGTCTCGGCCCCTTCCTACGCCGCACGCAGCGAGCGCCGCCACGACGGCCTGCTCCTGCCGGGGCTCGTGGACCTGCACTGCCATGGCGGAGGGGGCGCATCGTTCCCGGACGCCGACGGCCCCGAGGCCATGCGCACCGCCGTCCTCGAGCACCGCCGCCACGGCACGACCTCCGTCGTCGCCTCCCTCGTCACCGCCTCCTCGGCGACGCTCCGCGACCGCGTCCGCGACCTCGCCGTGCTCGCCGCCGACGGGGATGTCGCCGGGATCCACCTCGAGGGCCCCTTCATCTCGGTCGCCCGCAAGGGCGCCCAGAATCCCGAGCACATCCGCGCAGGCGACGCCGCCCTCGTGCGCGAGCTCGCCGAGATCGCCGACGGAGCGCTCGCGACCATGACCCTCGCCCCGGAGACCCCGGGAGCCGACGACGTCGTCCGCGCCCTCGCGGAGAGCGGCGCGCTCCCCTCCCTCGGCCACACCGACGGGTCCAGCGCCGACATGACCCGCCTGGTCGCCGTGTCGCGGGACGCGCTGCGGCGCGCGAAGGGCCGCAGCTGCCGGCCGACCGCCACGCATCTGTTCAACGGGATGCGCCCCATCCATCATCGCGATCCCGGTCCGGCCCTCGCCGCCCTGGATGCCGCGGCCCGCGGCGAGCTCGTGGTCGAGCTCATCGCCGACGGCGTCCACCTCGACGCCCGGACCGTCGCGCACGTCATGACGATCGCCGCCGACGATGCGGTCGTGCTCGTCACCGACGCGATGGCCGCGGCCGGCATGCCCGACGGCCGATACCGCCTCGGAGCCCTCGACGTCACGGTCGACGAGGGCGTCGCGACCCTCACCGAGGGCGGTGCGATCGCCGGCGGCACCGCGCATCTGGTCGATGTCGTCCGCTTCGCCGTGCAGCGGGCCGGCGTCGATCTCGCCCGCGCCGTCCACGCGGCCTCCTCCGTCCCCGCGGCGGTGCTGGGGCTCCAGGACGAGATCGGGTCCCTGCGCACGGGGCTGCGGGCCGATCTCCTCCTCGTCGACGCGGATCTGCGGCCCGTCGAGGTCCTCCGCGCAGGCGCGAAGGTCTGACCTCCGGAGGGCCCGGCTCCCGGCGGTCCTGACATCCGGCGAGCCGGTCGCGTCGGTCGCCGTCGCCGAAGATCAGTCGGTGTCGCCGATGACCTGACCGGTGGGGGCCGCCTCGAGCCAGGCCGTCAGGACGGGCGTGGCCTCGCGCTCGACGATCGCCTGCACCTCACGGCCGTCGACGAGGAGGAGCGTCACGAGGCATTCCACCGGCGCGCCCTCGACGCGCACCGGCAGATCGCGCCGCTGCACGTCCTGGATGTCGCTGCGACGCAGCGAGAGCGACGACCCCGGGTGCAGGGACGCCATTCGGTACCAGCGGATCCGCTCCGTGCTGAAGCGGACGACGCCGTGCTGCCACGCCTTCCCGCCGACGAGACCGCGGCGGCTCAGATCGCACTCGATCGTCCCCGGTCGCCGGTAGACCAGCAGATGGCGCGCCACCACGAACAGCGCCAGAACGACGATGAGCACCCCGATCCCCACGAGGAGGATCGGGATGCTCACGTGCGTCATGGATGGGCTCGGCAGCTCAGCGGGTCGCGCTCAGGCGCTTGGCATGATCCACCGCGATGGTCACGACGTCCGCGTCCATCGAGATGAAGCCGCCATGGACCTCGCGCTCGGTGACGTCGCCGTCCTCCGCGATGATGCGCACGACACCGTCGCTGAGGATCGCGAGCGTCGGCTGCATGCGAGGCAGGATGCCCATCGATCCGTCGGCGGCCGGGACCACCACCTGCGAGGCGCGACCGGACCACACGGTCCGATCGGCCGTGACGAAGGTGACCTCGAGGGCAGTCACTGACCGAGCTCCTTCTGGATCTTGTGCCAGTTCTCGAGGACCATGTCGATGCCGCCGACGTTGAAGAACGCCTGCTCCGCGATGTGGTCGAACTCGCCGTCGCAGATTCCCTTGAAGCCCTCGATGGTGTCGCGCAGCGGGACGTCCGAGCCGTCGACGCCGGTGAACTGCTTGGCGAGGTGCGTGTTCTGCGAGAGGAACTGCTGGATGCGGCGAGCGCGCGAGACGATCACCTTGTCCTCCTCGGACAGCTCGTCGACGCCGAGCATCGCGATGATGTCCTGGAGCTCCTTGTTGCGCTGCAGGATCTGCTTCACGCGCACCGCGGTGTCGTAGTGGTCCTGGCCGATGTAACGGGGATCCAGGATCCGCGAGGTCGAGGACAGCGGGTCGATCGCCGGGTACAGACCGCGCGAGGCGATCTCACGGGACAGCTCGGTGGTCGCGTCCAGGTGGGCGAAGGTCGTCGCCGGGGCCGGGTCGGTGTAGTCGTCGGCCGGCACGTAGATCGCCTGCATCGAGGTGATCGAGTGGCCGCGGGTCGACGTGATGCGCTCCTGGAGCACACCCATCTCGTCCGCCAGGTTCGGCTGGTAGCCCACGGCCGAGGGCATGCGGCCCAGCAGCGTGGAGACCTCGGAGCCGGCCTGCGTGAAGCGGAAGATGTTGTCGATGAAGAGCAGCACGTCCTGCGACTGCACGTCGCGGAAGTACTCGGCCATCGTCAGGGCCGACAGGGCGACGCGGAGGCGCGTGCCCGGCGGCTCGTCCATCTGGCCGAAGACCAGTGCGGTCTTGTCGATGACGCCGGACTCCGTCATCTCCTCGATCAGATCCCAGCCCTCACGGGTGCGCTCGCCGACGCCGGCGAACACGGAGACGCCGTCGTGGTTGTTCGCCACGCGGTAGATCATCTCCTGGATGAGGACCGTCTTGCCGACGCCCGCGCCGCCGAACAGGCCGATCTTGCCGCCTTGCACGTACGGGGTGAGGAGGTCGATCGACTTGATGCCGGTCTCGAACATCTGGGTCTTGGACTCCAGCTGGTCGAAGTTCGGCGCCTTGCGGTGGATGGGCCAGCGCTCGCTGACCTGGAGGGACTCCGGGTCCTTGTTCAGCGGGGTGCCGGTCACGTCGAAGACGGTGCCGAGGGTCGCGTCGCCGACGGGCACCGAGATCGGTGCGCCGGTGTCGAGGACGGCCTGGCCGCGGACGAGGCCGTCGGTCGGCTTCAGCGCGATGGCGCGGACCATGCCGTCGCCGAGGTGCTGGGCGACCTCGAGGGTCAGGGTCGAGGGCTCGAGGCCCGCGCCCTCCACGGCGATGCGCGTGGTGACGGCGTTGTACAGATCGGGGATGTTGCCCGGAGGGAACTCGATGTCGACGACCGCGCCGGTGACGCGGGCGATACGACCGGTCCCCTGCTGCTGGTCAGCAGCCGGGGCGGTGGGGGCGGGGGTGCTCATGTGCTTCTCTCCAATAGGTCAGGCCGGCGCTCGGTGCGCGTCGAGGCGGCTCAGCGTTCCTTGCGACCGGATCCCGAGAGCGCGTCGGCGCCGCCGACGATCTCCGTGATCTCCTGCGTGATCTCCGCCTGGCGGGCCGAGTTGGCCAGGCGCGTGAACTTCCGGATCTGGGTCTCGGCGTTGTCCGTGGCCGTCTTCATCGCGCGCTGCGTCGCCGCGTGCTCGGACGCGATCGACTGCATCAGGATGTTGACGATGCGGGACTCCAGGTATCGCGGCATCAGCTCGTCCATGACGTTCTCGGCGTCCGGGGCGAACTCGTACAGCGGGTAGGTCGGCGAGGTCTCCTCCTCGGCGCTGTCCACGACCTCGATCGGCACCAGGCGGGTGGCCCGGGCGACCTGCTGGAAGCGGCTGAGGAAGCGGGTGCCCACCAGGTAGAGCTCGTCCAGGTGCTCGGCCGGGTCCTCGTGCAGGAGATCCGCGGTCACCCGCTCGGCGATCTCATGGCCCAGACCGGCCAGCTCCGCCTCCGAGTAGGGCGCCCACGCGACATGCGGGGGGCGGTTGCGGAACTTGTAGTAGGTCTCGCCCTTGCGGCCGACGACGTACAGCACGGGGGTCTTGCCCTCGGCGGTCAGCTTGTTGCCGAGCTCCTCCGCGGTGCGGATGACGTTGTGGGAGTAGGACCCCGTCATGCCGCGGTCGGCGGTGATCAGCAGGATGCCGACCCGACCGCTGGATGAGCGGTCGCGGTCGAGGAAGGTGTGCTCGACGTCGGTCGAGTGCGTGGCGACCGCACCGATGGCACGGGTGATCGCGTCGGCGTAGGGCGTCGTCGCGAGGACGCGCGCATGCGCCTTCGAGATGCGCGAGGCGGCCACCATCTCCTTGGCCTTGAAGATCTTCTTCATGCCCTGGGCGGAGCCGATCCGCTGCTTGTAAACCCTCTGCTGGGCTCCCATGTCTCTCCTTCGCGGGGATGATCCTGCCGGTGTCCGACGCCTCCCGCCCTCGCGGGCGGGAGGCGATCAGGATCATCCGCGGACGATGCGCTCCTGGTCGATGTCCTCGTCGGACGCGCTGGAGTGGACGTCCTTCACCGCGGCGCCCTGGCCCTTGGCGGCCAGGAAGTCGCGCTTGACCTGCTCGAGGATCGTCGTCGCCTGCTGCTCGGTCTCGTCAGAGAACTTCTGCGAGCCGCGGATGTCGGCGAGGACGGTGCCGTTGTGGCGCAGGTGCTCGAGGAGGTGCGCCTCGAACTCCCGGACGTCCTCGACCTCGATCTCGTCGAGCTTGCCCGTGGTGCCGGCCCAGATCGAGATGACCTGCTCCTCCACCGGGAAGGGCGAGTTCTGGGACTGCTTGAGCAGCTCCATCAGACGGGCGCCGCGGCTGAGCTGCTGCTTGGAGGCGGCATCCAGGTCCGAGGCGAACATCGCGAAGGACTCGAGGTCGCGGTACTGCGCGAGCGAGATCTTCAGCGTGCCGGAGACCGACTTCATCGCCTTGATCTGCGCGGAGCCGCCGACGCGGGAGACCGAGATGCCGACGTCGACCGCCGGGCGCTGGTTCGCGTTGAACAGGTCCGACTGCAGGAAGCACTGGCCGTCGGTGATCGAGATGACGTTGGTCGGAATGTAGGCCGACACGTCGTTCGCCTTGGTCTCGATGATCGGGAGGCCGGTCATCGAGCCGCCGCCCATCTCGTCGGACAGCTTCGCGCAGCGCTCCAGCAGACGGGAGTGCAGGTAGAAGACGTCACCCGGGTAGGCCTCGCGGCCCGGCGGGCGGCGCAGGAGCAGCGACACGGCGCGGTAGGCCTCGGCCTGCTTGGACAGGTCGTCGAAGACGATGAGGACGTGCTTGCCCTCGTACATCCAGTGCTGGCCGATGGCCGAGCCGGTGTAGGGGGCGATGTACTTGAAGCCCGCCGGATCGGAGGCCGGGGCCGCCACGATCGTGGTGTACTCCAGCGCGCCGTTCTCCTCGAGGGTCGCGCGCACCGACGCGATGGTCGAGCCCTTCTGGCCGACGGCGACGTAGATGCAGCGGACCTGCTGCGAGGGGTCGCCGGTCTCCCAGTTCGCCTTCTGGTTCAGGATCGTGTCCAGGGCGACGGTGGTCTTGCCGGTCTGGCGGTCGCCGATGATCAGCTGACGCTGGCCGCGGCCGATCGGCGTCATCGCGTCGATCGCCTTGAGGCCGGTCTGCATCGGCTCCTTGACGCTCTTGCGCTGCATGACGCCGGGCGCCTGCAGCTCGAGGGCGCGGCGGCCGACGGTCTCGATCTCGCCCAGGCCGTCGATGGGTGCGCCGGTGGGGTCGACCACGCGGCCGAGGTAGCCGTCGCCGACGGGGACGGAGAGGACCTCGCCGGTGCGACGGACCTCCTGGCCCTCCTCGATGCCGGTGAACTCGCCGAGGACGACGGCGCCGACCTCGCGGAGCTCGAGGTTCAGGGCGAGACCGAGGGTCCCGTCCTCGAAGCGCACGAGCTCGTTGGCCATGATGTTCGGCAGGCCCTCGATGCGGGCGATGCCGTCGGCCGACTCGGTGACGCGGCCGATCTCCTCGCGGTCGGGAGTGCCGGCCTGGTAGGTGGACACCGCCGTGTCCAGGGCGTTCCGGATGTCCTCCGGTCGGATCGTGAGCTCAGCCATCGGAGTGCTTCGCTTCCTCTCGTCCCTCGCCGGTGCGAAGGCAGTCGTCGTGATGCTTGGGGTCGCCGGGGGCGGGGCCGTCAGGCCACCAGGCGGGTGCGTGCCTGCGACAGGCGCG
This sequence comes from Brachybacterium netajii (SeqCode), assembly GCF_054114245.1. Classification (NCBI taxonomy): domain Bacteria; kingdom Bacillati; phylum Actinomycetota; class Actinomycetes; order Micrococcales; family Dermabacteraceae; genus Brachybacterium; species Brachybacterium netajii (SeqCode). The sequence continues at coordinate 693,454 of NZ_JBSYXB010000002.1, forward strand.
CGAGGACGGTCGCGTCGTAGAGATCGTCGCCGACCCGGATGCGCAGGCCGCCGACGACGTCCTCGTCCAGGTCGTAGTTGGCCTGCACCTCGCGCCCGTACACCCGGGCGAGGATGGAGCCGAGCCGTGCCTGCTGCTCGGCGGACAGCGCGCGAGCGCTGGTGACCACGGCCAGGAGGCGGCTGCGTCGCGCGGAGGCGAACTCGGCGAAGCCGAGCAGCCGACGCGCGGGCTTGAGGTCGCTGCGCCGGGCCACGGCCCGACGGGCCAGCACCACGGTCAGCGGGTGAGCCCGGCCCTCCAGCAGTCGCGAGAGGATGCCCTCGCGCTCGGACGGCGTCTCCCGGGCGTCATCGAGGGCCCCGCTCAGAGCGGCGCTGTCCTCGATCAGCCGGGAGATCTGGAAGAGCTCCTCCTCGACCTGCTCGAGCGCGCCGCCGCGGGCGGCCTGCTCCAGCAGCGCCTCGATGCCGAGCTGCTCGAGGGCGTCCAGGACGTCCTCCTGCTCGGACCAGCGGCGACGGACGACCTCGAGCGCGAGCTCGAGGGCGGCGGGGACCACGCGGCCGGAGAAGAGCGAGCGGACGACGCTCTCCTTGACCTCGGCGGGCCGGCCGCCGTCGCTGAGCGTCCGCACCAGCTGATTGCTGGAGTCGATCGCATCGGCGATGGAGAAGAGGTCCCCGGCGGTCTGCTCGAGCGGCGCATCGCCGCGAAGCAGCACCTGGGATCGCTGGGTCACCTCACGCAGGGAGGTGGAGGAGGTTCCTCGCATTGTCGGTCCTTATCGGGTCGCGGGCTGGGCCGACTCGAGGTCGTCCAGGAACCGGTCGATCACGCGGCGGGAGCGCTCGTCGTCGGAGAGGGACTCGCCGACGATCTTCGAGGCCAGGTCGCTGGCGAGAGTGCCCACCTCGCCGCGCAGCTGGGCGGCGGCGGTGGTCCGCTCCGCGGTCAGCTGCTGACGGCCGGCGGTCAGGATGCGGTCGTTCTCGGCGTCGGCGCGAGCCTTCGCCTCCTCGACGATCCGTGCGCCGTCGTGGCGAGCCTGCTCGCGGATCGCGGCGGCCTCCTGACGGGCGGCGACCAGCTCCTGCTCCTGCTGATCCTTGAGCTGGTCGGCCTGCTGCTGGACCTCTTCGGCCTTCTTGATGCCGCCTTCGATCTTCTCCGCCCGCTCATCCAGCACGGCGGTGAGCCGCGGGAGGACGAACTTCGAGAAGACGGCGATGAAGATGACGAGGAAGATGAACGTCCAGACGATCTCCGGGACCTGGGGAATCAGGAGCTGATACCCAGGAACGTTGTCTTCAGCCTGAATCATCGGGGCTGCCTCAGAAGATGAAGCCGGTGACGATGGCGAGCAGCGTCAGGATCTCGGTGAAGGCGATACCGATGAACATCGTGGTCTGCAGCTGGCCGCGGAGCTCGGGCTGGCGCGCCATGGCCTCGGCGGTCTTGCCGACGATGATGCCGATGCCGATGCCGGGGCCGATCGCTGCGAGACCGTAGCCGATAGCCGCGACGTTGCCTTCGAGAGCGGCGAGGAGCGTGGTGTCCACAGGGGTTCCTTTCGGTTGTGCCGACCGGTCGGACGGCAAGAATGTGGGGTGGAGGGGAAACGTCAGGGGCGGACGATCAGTGCTCGTCCGAGGTCGCCATCTGGATGTAGACGGCGGACAGCATCGTGAAGATGAAGGCCTGCAGGGCGGCGACGAAGATCTCGAAGCCGTAGATGCCGATCGCGAGCGCGCCGGAGAAGGGCGCCAGCGCGATCAGGGCCGTGCCCGAGAACAGCAGCGCCTGCGTCATGCCGATGAACACGACCATCATGATGTGACCGGCGACCATGTTGGCCAGCAGTCGGATGGTCAGCGAGGCCCAGCGGATGAGCACGACCTGCAGGAACTCGATCGGGACGAGCAGGAGGTAGATCGGCTTCGGGACGCCCGGGGGCATCGTCTCGTGCTTGAGGTACCCGCCCAGTCCGTGCTTCTTCACACCGAAGTAGACGTAGGTGCCGAAGGTCCACAGGGCCAGCAGCAGCGGCATGCCGATGACGGAGGTGCCTGCCAGGTTCAGGCCGGGGACCACGCCGCCGAGGTTCATCGCGAAGATGAAGAAGAACATCGTGATGAGCATGGGGGCGAACTTCTTGCCCTCGCGCAGGCCCAGCGTGTTCTGGATGACCGTGTTGTTCACGAACTCGATCAGGATCTCGACGATGCTCTGCACGCGGCCCGGCACCAGCTTGGCGCGGGAGGCGATGATGCAGGTGGCCGTCAGCACGACCGCGAGGATGATCAGTCGGACGAGCTGGACCCGGTTGAACTCGAACCAGGTGCCGTCGAAGAGGATCGCTTCGGGGAAGAACTCCGCGATGCTCGGCACATGGAACTCGAACCCTTCGGCGAGGAGGCTCACAGTGGCGTCGGAGGTGTTCAGCGCGATCTCCCGTGGTCGTCGTGGTGTGATCCGGCCGCAGCTTCCTCGGGGCCCTGCAGGCCGGGAGCATGGTGGTCCCGGCCCGGCCGTCCCGGGTCACGTCAGCCTGGATGGTCGTGCAGCGTCCTTGCAGCAGCCGGTGGGTGTTCCGGTGTGCATCGCACGACGACCAGGGACCGCCCTCCTGGGGAGGAAGGGCGATTCTGCGAGGGCCCAGGATCTGCCGTATCCGACCCGCTTCTGCCTCCTTGTGGAGCAGGGGATCCGATGCCGATCAGACTTACGTCCCGGCCGTGCGAGGACAGTTGGGAGCATATCAGAGGGTCAGCGCTCTCCGCCCGGTCCGGCCACCTCCAGGCGGGGCCGGCTGCGGACCATCTGGACCGCCTCGGTGACCGCCGCGGCGATCGCTCCAGCCAGCAGGGCGATCCCCAGCCATCCGCGAGCCATCCATTCGGCGTCGCGGAGCAGAAGAAGTGCGATGATCAGCACGAACATCTTGACCATCCAGCTGCCCATGAGCACTGTCGCCCATGCCATCGGAGGCAGCGAGCGCGAGATCCGGGCGCCCGCGAGAGTGGGCAGGGTCACGACGAGGGCGAGCGCCGAGCCGACCAGGGCACCGTTCAGCGCCCCCTCTCCCCCGGCCGTGGCCGCGAGGGCGATGACGATCGCGTCGATGACGATGCCGACGCCCACGGCGATGAGGAGCGCACGCATCATCATGCGGTCGTTGCGGGCCCGCGCACGGGCGATGTCGGCGTCCGTCGGCTCGCCGACGGCGTCGGTCGCCCGCGCTCCGCGGTCGTCGTGGGGGTCGGTGGTCTCATGCGCGGGCATCGCGGTCCTCGGTGCTCTCTGTGTTCTCGGCGAGGGCTGTGCTCTCGGTGCGGGACGGGGCGGGCTCGGCGTCGGCGCGCCGCCCGGCGCGCCGACGCCGGAGCCGGCCGACGGGGTCGAAGGTGAGCAGGAGGGCGACGACGAGGCCGCACGCCCAGAAGATGAGGACGGGCCTGGTCGGGAGCTGGAGCGGCAGCAGCAGCCCCACGCAGATCACGACCGTCCAGAAGTACATGATGAGCACGGCGGTGCGCTTGGAGTGCCCCAGCCGCAGCAGACGGTGGTGCAGGTGCGCCTTGTCGGCGTGGAAGGGGGACTTCCCCGAGCCGATCCGTCGCACCACGGCGAGGCCGAAGTCCAGGAACGGGATGATCATGACCCCGATCGGCAGCAGGATCGGGAGGAACTGCCCGAAGAAGTCCGCGCTCGAGAGGCGGGCCGGATCCACCTGGCCGGTGACGGCGATGGTGCTCGCGGCGAGAAGGAGCCCGAGGAGCATCGACCCGGTGTCGCCCATGAAGATCCGGGCCCGATGCATGTTGTGCGGGAGGAAGCCGAGGCAGGCGCCGATCAGCAGCGCCGTGACGAGCGTCGCGAGGGAGGAGTAGTCCGTCGCGGAGGCGCTGCGCGTGAGCGTGTACGCGTAGAGGAAGAAGGCGGCGCCGCCGATGGCCATCACGCCGGCGGCGAGACCGTCGAGACCGTCGACGAAGTTCACCGCGTTCATGCTGACGACGACCACGAGGACGGTGAGGATCAGCGCCGTATGGGGCGACAGCAGCGTCACTCCCCCGATCGGCAGCGTGACCAGCTGCACGCCCTTCCAGGCCATGAGCAGCGCGGCGAGCACCTGCCCGGCGAGCTTGGTGACCCAGTCCAGATCCCATTTGTCGTCGGCCGCTCCGAGCAGGCAGACCAGCCCGGCGGCGCCGAGGATCGCCCAGGGCTTCGAGCTGTCGTGGAAGACCGGATGGAGGAAGGGGACGTTCGCGGCGATCAGCATCGCGGCGGCGACCCCGGCGAACATCGCGATGCCGCCCCAGCGCGGGGTGACCGCGTCGTGGACGTCGCGCTCGCGCACCGCCGTCATCGCTCCCGCCCGCCGCGCCAGCAGCCGGACCGCGGGAGTGGTCAGGTAGGTCACTGCCGCGGCGACGAGCAGGACGAAGAGGTAGACCCTCACCCGTCTGCGGAGCGGACGGGGTCGTCGGAGGCGGCCGTCTCCGCGGGCGCGCCCTCGACATCGGCGGCGACCCCGGGCTCGGGCTCAGCGGGCAGATCGAGCGCCGGGGCGATGGCCTCGCCCTCCGACTCCTCGGCGGCGTCGCCCTGCGGCGCTCGGTCCGCGGCCGTTGCGTCGGCGCGGACCGTCGGGTCCTCGGCGCCCTCCGCGGTCGCCGACGCCGCGTCCCCTGCGGCGGCGTCCTCTGCAACGGCGTCCTCTGCGGCGGCTTCGTCCGTCGGCTCCGACTCGGGGGCGGTGAAGATGTCGCCGACGGCGGCGACGATCTCCTCGCGCGTGAGCGTGCCCTCGCGGACGATCTCCGCGGGCGTCACGGTGGTGTCGATGATGGTGGAGCTGGTGCCGAGGCGGGCCGGCCCGCCGTCGAGGTAGATCTCGACGCTGTCGCCGAGCTGCGTGGCCGCGTCGAGGACACTCAGCGCCGCCGCCTTCCCATGGCGGTTGGCGCTCGAGACGGCGAGCGGACCCGTTCGCCGCAGGAGGTCGAGGGCGACCTCGTCGTCGGGCATGCGCAGGGCCACCGTGCCGCGTGTCTCGCCCAGGTCCCAGGTCAGGGAGGGCTGCGCCGAGAGGATCAGGGTCAGTGCGCCGGGCCAGAACTCCTCAGCGAGGCGCTCGGCGTACTCGGGCACGTCGACTGCGAGGGCGAGCAGGACGGCCTGGTCGCCGACGAGGACGGGCGGCGGGGTGTCCCGGCCGCGGCCCTTGGCGTCGAGCAGGGACTGCACGGCGTCGGGATCGAAGGCGTCGGCGCCGATGCCGTAGACGGTGTCGGTCGGCAAGACGATCAGCTTGCCGTCGCGGACGGCCTCGACCGCCGCCTGGAGGGCGTCCTCGCGGGACTCGGGGTTCTGGGTGTCGTGCACGCTCACCGGGTCAGTCTCTCACTTCCAAGGGATCGGATCCTGTGCCGCGACGGGCGACGAGGAATCGGTCGCGCCCGGTGAGGTCCCGGGCGGTGCGCACGGCGGTGAACCCGCCGATGTCGTGGGCGGCCTGCCGGGCGATCGCTCCCTGCACGTCGGCATGCTCCATCACGAGGATCCCACCCGGACGCAGCAGATGCGCGGCGATCTCGACGACGCGGCGCGGGACCTCCATCCCGTCCGCTCCCCCGCCGTACAGCGCGCGCTCCGGATCGTGCTCGCGCACCTCGAGATCGCGCGGGATCGCGTCCGGCGGGACGTACGGCGGGTTGGAGAGCAGGAGGTCGACCGTCCCCGGGGCCGCGCCCGCCGCGGCGATGCGGTCGAGGGCGTCGGCGTCCAGCAGATCGGCCTGCAGCACCCGGCCGCGGCCGGGCCCCGCCGCCTCGGTGTTCTCGCGGGCGAGCTCCGCGGCGGCGGCGTCGAGCTCGACCGCGAGGACACGGGCGGCGGGCAGCTCGTCGAGCGCCGCCGCGGCGAGGGCGCCGGAACCGGTGCACAGGTCGACGACGGAGGTCGGCAGGGCGTCGGCCTCCTCGAGCGCGATGTCGATCGCGAGCTCCGTCTCGGGCCGCGGGATGAAGACGCCGGGGCGCACTCTCAGGGTGAGCCGACGGAACGGCGCCCGTCCGAGGATGAGCTGCAGCGGCTCGCGGGAGGCGCGTCGGCCGACGAGCGCCGCCAGCCGCGCGTCGAAGTCCTCCGGGAGCTCATCGAGCAGGACCAGGGGACGGTCGGTGCCGGCCGCCTCGGCGATCAGGGCGCGGGCGTCGACGCTCGGCGAGGGCACGCCCGCCGCGCCGAGCCGTGCGGTCGTCTCGGCCAGGGCCGCGCGGAGCCGGAGGCGCGGCGGCACGGCGGAGGCGTCCGCATCGGTCGCGGGGAGGGGGTCCCTGGACTCCAGGGGTTCCATTGATCAGTCCTCCTGCTGCGCGTCCGCGGCCAGCCGGGCCTCGCGCTCGGCGGCGCGGGCGGCGGCGACCAGGGGGTCGAGGTCGCCGGCGAGCACCTGCGGGAGGTTGTTGGCCTTGTAGCCGGTGCGATGGTCGGCGACCCGAGACTCGGGGAAGTTGTAGGTGCGGATCCGCTCGGAGCGGTCGACCGTGCGCACCTGCGAGCGACGGACCGCCGAGGCCTGGGCGTCCTGCTCCTGGCGCCGCACGTCGAGCAGACGGGTGCGCAGGATCCGCAGCGCCTGCTCGCGGTTGCGCAGCTGGCTCTTCTCGTCCTGGCAGGAGGCGACGATGCCGGTGGGCAGATGGGTCACGCGCACCGCGGAGTCCGTGGTGTTCACGCTCTGTCCGCCGGGACCGCTCGAGCGGTAGACGTCGATGCGGAGATGGGCGGGGCTCATCTCCTCGGCGAGGAGCTCCTCCTCGTCCGCGGCGTCGGCCTCGGGGAGGACGAGCACGCCGACGGCGGAGGTGTGGATGCGGCCCTGGGACTCGGTGACGGGGACCCGCTGGACGCGGTGCACTCCGGCCTCGTGCTTGAGATGCGCGTAGACGCCGTCGGCCGCGGCGGTGCGGGAGGCGATGGCGGCGGTGACGTCGCGCAGGCCGCCGAGCTCGGACTCGGAGGAGTCGAGGATCTGGACGGTCCAGCCGTGGCGCTCCGCATAGGCCCGGTACATGCGCAGCAGCTCGGCGGCGAACAGGGCCGACTCCTCGCCACCGGCGCCCGCCTTGATCTCGAGGATGATGTCGCGGGCGTCGTCCGGGTCGCGCGGGGCGAGCAGGTCGTCGAGCTCCTCGCCGAGGGCGGCGACGTCGGCGCGCAGCTGCTCCGCCTCGGCGGCGAGCTCGGGATCGTCCTGGCCCAGCTCGACGGCGGCCTCGAGGTCCTCGCGCGCGGCGGCGAGGCGGTCGGCGGCGGCGACGACGGCTTCGAGCTCGGCGTAGCGGCGCCCGACGGTGCGGGCGCGGGCGGCATCGGCGTGCAGGTCGGGGTCGGCCATGTCCGCCTGGAGGCGGGCGTGCTCGGCGCGCAGCGGGGCGAGCCGGTCCTCGGTCTCGGACGTCATCGCGCTCCTGCCCTCCGTCTGCTCAGCCCTGTGCGGGCGCTGCGCCGGTCCGGCGTCGGACCGATCCCGGTGCGGTCCCGGGCGAGGTGCGGATCCGGGACCGGATCGCCGCCCGCGGGGGCCGCCTCGTGCTCCGCATCGATGCGGACACGACGACGCCGGCGCACGCCGCAGGGCGCGCACCGGCGTCGGAAGACGAGGTCAGGCCTTCTTCTTGCCGTAGCGAGCCTCGAAGCGGGCGACGCGGCCGCCGGTGTCGAGGATCTTCTGCTTGCCGGTGTAGAAGGGGTGGCATGCGGAGCACACCTCAGCGCGGATGACGCCGTCCTTCTTGGTGCTGCGGGTGGTGAACGTGTTGCCGCAGGTGCAGGACACCTCGGTGACGACGTACTCCGGGTGGATATCGGCCTTCATCGCACTCTCCTTATGCTTGAGTCGCTGGGTCGGCGCCCGGCGGGCACCGTGAACCAGAACCGACCTACGATTCTGCCACGACGCAGGCCAGGACGCGAGACGGCGCGGATGCGGCGTGCGCAACACCGCACCCGCTCCCCCGCCGGGGCGGGCGGGGCGGAGCACCGGCCCTCGGGCCGCACCGCGGCCGGCGCCCCGACCCCCGACCCTGCTCAGGCGGAGTCGCGGACGATCAGGCGGTAGGCGACCGTGCGGCTCGCCTCCGGCCCGTCGTACGGGAGACGGCCGGCGAAGATGCCGTCGACGAGGTCGACCGCGTCGCGGGCGGCCTCGGCGAGATCGACCCCGAGGGTCGTCAGCTCCGGATGCGTGAGGGTCCCGATGCTGAGGCCGTCGATGCCGACGACCCGCATCTCGCCGGGCACCTGCACATCGAGCTCGCGCAGGCGCTTGAGGACGGCGAGGGCATGGGCGTCGTTCCAGCCGAGGATGACCTGCGCCCCCTCCTCCAGCGCGCGCGGCACCTGCTGCTCCTCATCCCCTGCGCGACCACCGGGACCATCACCGGAACGGGAACCGCTGCCGGAGCCGGGGATCACCGTCACGTCGAGGCCGTGCGCCGCGAGCGCCGCGCTCAGCCGCGCCGCGCGCGGCGTCCGCTCCTCCTGGACATCCAGCAGCGCCAATCGCCGAGCGCCGACGGCGCGCAGATGCTCGGCGAGGGCGCCGAGCGCCGCGGAGTCGTCGAAGCGCACTCCTGCGACCGGCTGATCGGCAGGGGCGTCCAGCCGCACGAGCGGCATCCTCGTCGGGAGGTCCTCGCCGGTCGCGACGGGCAGGCCGTAGCCGAGGAGAGCATCGGCGCGGCGTGCGAGGTCGAGGGCGACGGAGGTCGGATCCGCGGCGCCCCCGGTCTCGGCGAGCACCACGTTCCATCCGCGCGCGGCGGCCTCGCGGACCACCGCCCGCGCGATCTCCGGGAAGAACGCGTTGGAGAGGTCGTCGACCAGCAGTCCCAGCGCCGGGGGCCCTGCCGAGACGAGTCCCCGGCCGAAGCGCGAGGGGCGATAGTTGAGCGCCTCGGCCGCTGCGAGGACCCGCTCCCGGGTCGCCGCACTGATCCCGGGCAGATCGTTCACCGCACGGCTGACGGTCTGCCGGGAGACGCCGGCGGCGGCCGCCACGTCGATGATCGTCGCGCGGCGCCCCGGAGCCGGCGTCCCCGCACCGCCCTCATCGGCGCTGTCGGTGCTCTCGTCGGTGCTCACGGACGCGGACCCCGCAGGTCCAGCCAGGCGACCTGCTCCGGCGAGAGCCCGACCGACAGTCCCTGCATCGAGGAGCGCATCTCGGCGATCGAGCGGGGCCCGAACAGCGGGAACGTCGGGAAGGGCTGGGCGAGGACGTAGGCGAGGGCGATCGCCGTGGGCGGCACCCCCCGCTCGTCGGCGAGGGCCCGGGCGCGCTCGAGGCGCTCGAAGTTGCCGTCGGTGTAGAAGCAGCGCACGAGCTCCTCGTCGGAGCGGTCCTCGGGGTGCGCGCGTCCGGCGAAGAAGCCCCTCGCCTGCGAGGACCAGGGGAACAGCGGGATCTGCCGCTCCTCGAGCCACTGCTTGGAGGCCGGATCGGTCACGTGCACGCATCCTGCCCAGGGGACGTCGATCGCCTCGGCGAGGCCGAAGTGATCGCTGAGCAGGCTGAAACCCTGCCGGCCGTTCTCGCGGGCGTACGCGTTCGCCGCATCGATGCGCTCCGGCGTGCAGTTCGATCCGCCGAAGGCACGGATCCGACCGGCTCGCACCTGCTCGTCCATCGCGTCGACGAACTCGCCGACGGGGATCGACGGATCGTCGCGGTGCATCATGTAGAGGTCCGCGTAATCGGTCTGCTGGCGCTCGAGGGACTCGAGGAGCTGACGGGAGATCGACTCCGGGTCGCAGTGCGGCGTGTGCGCGCCCTTCATGATCACGACGACGTCCTCGCGGATCCCGCGGTTGGCGACCCACTGTCCGAGCAGCGCCTCGTGGCGGCCGCCGCCGTAGATGTAGGCGGTGTCGAAGGTCGTGCCGCCGGCCTCGAAGAAGGCGTCGTAGAGCGCGGAGGCATGGGCGAGGTCGGGCTGGTTGTCGCAGCCCATGACCAGGCGGGAGACCCTCTTGCCGATGCCCGGGATCTCCCCGTAGGTCATCGGGGCGTCGTCGGCGACCCGCAGCGGGGCGCCAGACACCGTCGGGATGGCGGCGTCGTCGGTCTCGAACGCGTACTGCAGGCCGATCTGCGCGCGCCAGCTGTCGAGCAGGCGCGCCTGCCCGAGGCTCGCCTCGAGGTCCCAGCCGGGGACGTCGCCGCTGCCCGCCGCGGCGGCGACGGCATCGGCCTCGAGGGCGTAGGGCCAGGCACCGGAGATCTCGATCTCGCGGCGATCCTCGCCGACCACGTCGACCCGGATGCTCTGGCGCTCTCCGAGCGCCCACGGCTCGTCGAGCCGGATGACACCGCGGGTGCCGGTGATGGTGGCCGACTGCGGGTCGTCGAGGCGCACGCCGGTGCGCAGGCTCGCGGTCGCGTCGCCCGCAAAGGTCAGCTGCGCGGTGGCCCATTCATCCACTCCGGTGGGGCCGAGCGAGCCGTGCCCGACGAGCGAGGTCGGCTCCTGGACCGTCGTGCCGGCGGCGGCGCCGGCGACGAGGCGGGCGAGGGACAGCGGGTAGCAGCCGACGTCGAGGATGCCGCCGCCTGCGACGGCGGGATCAAACAGGCGGCCCTCGCGGCGGCCGGTGTCGAAGGAGAAGGAGGCGTCGACGTGGACGAGCTCGCCGATCGTGCCGTCGGCGACGAGCTCGAGGACCTTCAGCGTCTGCGGGTGGAAGCGGTACATGAACGCCTCGAGCAGCGTGCCGCCGGTGCGACGCGCGGCATCGGCCATGGCCATCGCGGTGCCGTGGTTGACCGCGAGGGGCTTCTCGCACAGCACGTGCTTGCCCGCCTCGAGAGCGGCGATCGCCAGCTCGGCGTGCGCGGTGTGCACGACGGAGACGTAGACGGCGTCGACCTCCTCGGAGGCGAGGACCTCCTCGTAGGTGCCGACGACGGCCCCCTCCCCCAGCCCGAACTCCTCGGCGAAGGCACGGGCGCGCTCGGGATCGCGGCTGCCGGCGCCCACGAGGACGCCGTGCTCGGAATGCGGGAGCTGGGTGGCGAAACGGCGGGCGATGCCGCCGGGGCCGAGGACGGCCCAGCGCAGACGGTTGCTCATGAAGACCTCGCTGTCGGAGTGCAGGACGCCCGAGGGCCGGGCGGATGGCTCGCGGAACGCAATGAGTGAACGTTCACGGCGCGTCCGACGCTACACGCGTCCGCCCCTCCGGCGCAATGCCGCGCCTCGTCGGGACGCCTCGTCGGCGCGCTCCATCGGCACGTCCCGTGGGCGGGCCCTGCCGCCGACGACGACGGGGCGCCCCCGCAGGGGCGCCCCGTCGATCGCGCACGCCAGGCGGCGAGCCGCCGGGCCGAGCCGATCCGTCGGCCGGTCGATCGATCGACCGGTCGATCGGCTCAGTCGGCGGTGCGCTGCCCCACGCTGGGGGTGTTCTTCTGGACCGTCATCAGGAACTCGGCATTGGACTGCGTCTTCTTGATCCGCTCCAGGAGCATCTCGAGCGCCTGCTGCTGCTCGAGGGATCCGAGCACGCGGCGGAGCTTCCACATGATGGCCAGCTCCTCCTTGCTCATCAGCTCCTCCTCGCGGCGCGTGCCGGAGGCGTTGACGTCCACCGCCGGGAAGATGCGCTTGTCGGCGAGGTTGCGCGAGAGGCGCAGCTCCATGTTGCCGGTGCCCTTGAACTCCTCGAAGATGACCTCGTCCATCTTCGAGCCGGTCTCGACCAGTGCCGAGGCCAGGATCGTCAGCGAGCCGCCGTGCTCGATGTTGCGCGCGGCGCCGAAGAACCGCTTCGGCGGGTACAGCGCCGAGGCGTCCACACCGCCGGAGAGGATGCGGCCCGACGCCGGGGCCGCCAGGTTGTACGCGCGCGAGAGGCGGGTGAGGGAGTCCAGCAGCACGACGACGTCGCGCCCCATCTCGACCAGGCGCTTCGCCCGCTCGATCGCGAGCTCGGCGACGATCGTATGGTCCGAGGCCGGACGGTCGAAGGTCGAGGCGATGACCTCGCCCTTCACCGTGCGCTGCATGTCGGTGACCTCCTCGGGGCGCTCGTCGACGAGCACGACCATGAGGTGGACCTCGGGGTTGTTCGTGGTGATCGCGTTGGCGATCTGCTGCATGATGATCGTCTTGCCGGCCTTCGGCGGCGCCACGATCAGACCGCGCTGGCCCTTGCCGATCGGCGAGACCAGGTCGATCACGCGCTGCGACACGCTCGGGCCGGCCGTCTCGAGACGCAGGCGCGAGTCCGGGTACAGCGGCGTGAGCTTGCCGAAGTCGGCGCGCTGGCGCGCCCGGTCCGGGGTCATCCCGTTGACCGTGTCGACCTGCACCAGCGCGGCGAACTTGCCCTGCTGGCTCTTGGAGCGACGATTGCGGCCGCCGGAGTACTGGGGCTGCTCGACGACATGGTCCTCGCCCTCACGGGGGGCCTTGACCTGCCCCGTGATCGCGTCGCCCTTGCGCAGGCCGTACTTGCGCACCTGGTTCATACTCACGTGCACGTCGCTCGGTCCGGGCAGGTAGCCGGTGGTGCGGACGTAGGCGCTGTTGTCGCGGACGTCGAGGATGCCGGCGACGGTCACCAGCTCCTCGCCCTCGCGCACCTCGGTGTCCTCGACCTGCCCGGAGTGCCCCGAGTGGCCGGACTGCCCGCCCTGCTGGCCCAGGTCCGAGCCGCCGCGCCCACGGCGCTTGCGGTCCCGCGAGCGGTTGCGCGACCGGGAGCGCCCGCGGCGCTCGTCGTCGTCGCGGCCGCCCTGATGGCGGTCGTCCTCGGGCTCGCCGGAGCGATCCGGGAGCTCGATGTCCTCGATGCGGGCCGGACGGCGCTGGCCGTTGCGGTCGGCGCGCTGGTCCTGGCGAGCCGCGCGCTGATCCTGGCGCTCGCTGCGCTGCTCGGAGCGGGAGTCCTCGCGGGAACCGCGATCGGCCTGGTCGCCGCGGGGGCTGTCCTGGCCGGCGGGCTCGGCGGACGCGCCCTGCTCGGGGAGATCGATCTGGAGCGCCGGTGCGCCGCTCTCGCGGGAGGCGGAGCGTCCGCGCGAGCGGCTGCGGGAGCGCCCGGCGGGAGCCTCGGCATTCCCCTCGGCGGAGGACTCCGCGTCCTGCTCGGTGCGGGATGCCGCGGCGGAGGCGCGTCGGGTCGAGGCGGAGGCGGTTCCTACCGGCTCCTGGCCGGAGTCCGCGGACGTCGACGACGCCGCATCCGTGCGGGGAGCAGCCTGCGCCTGCTGGGCGCTCGTGTCCTGCGTCGGGCGGCCGGCGGCCCGCGACGCGGAGCGCGAGGTGCGCGTCGCGGAGGTGCTCGTCGTAGCGGACGCGGGGGCCGCGGGAGCGGATGCGGGGGCGGCGGTCGACGGAGCGGCTCCGCCGCCGATGGCCTCGATCAGCTCGCTCTTGCGGAGCCGACGGGCGCCCTTGATGCCGAGGGAGGCCGCGATGCTCTGCAGCTCAGGCAGCTTCTTCGCGGCGAGATCGCTTCCGGTGCCGGAGGCGGGGGTGGAGTCGTTCACCCGGGTTCCTTCCTGTCGGACCGGGCATACCGGTCCTGTGTGGGGGCGGTGGCCGGGGCGCGTCGAAGAGGCGTGATCGCCCGTGCGCTGCCGGGGCTCATCCGTGCAGGAGCGCAGTCGGAGATGCACTGGGCACCGCAGACTCGCCTGCCGGGGTGGTTCATGGGGTGCGTCGGCGTCGATGCAGAGGCCTGCACGGCTCGACCTGCGCTGAGCGCGGGGACCCTGCGAGACGCGGATCAGCCGATGGCAACAGGAACGGGGTGCGATGGAGATGCATCCGCCCTCGGTCGATGCCGTCGGGACGCAGGGTCAACCTACCACAACGCGCGCGCCGTCCTCGCGCAGCGCGACCTCGGCGATCCGCCACGCGGACGGGTCGTCGACGGCCTTGCGCACGAGGGCCGCGATGTCCGCGCGGGCCCCGTCGAGGACGAGCACGGAGGGTCCCGCTCCGGAGATCACGGCCGGGTGCCCCTCGCTGCGCAGAACGCGCACCAGCTCGACGCTCTGCGGCATGCCCGGGGCGCGCTGCTCCTGGTGGAGGCGATCCTCCGTCGCCTCCAGCAGCAGGCCCGGCTCCTCCGAGAGCGCATGCACGAGCAGCGCGGCGCGGGCCGCGTTGAAGGCGGCGTCGGCGTGCGGGACCTGGGTCGGCAGCAGCGTGCGGGCATGGTCGGTCGCGAGCGTCGAGGTGGGCAGCAGCACCACGGGACGCAGGGCGTCGGCGCGATGGTGGAGGGAGACCGCACGGGCCCTCTCCCCCTCGGTCCAGGCGAGGGTGATCCCGCCCAGCAGCGCCGGGGCGGCGTTGTCCGGATGCCCCTCGAACTCGGTCGCGAGCTGCAGGACCGTGTCGTCGTCGAGGGCGTCGGCATCGTCGAGGAGGCCGCGGGCGAGCAGGAGCCCGGCGACCGTCGCCGCCGCGCTCGAGCCCATGCCGCGACCGTGGGGGATGCGGTTGACCGCGTGCAGGCGCAGACCCGCCTGCGGTGCCCCGGCATGGTCGAGTCCGCGGCGCAGGGCGCGCACGACGAGATGGCTCTCGTCCTCCGGGACGCTCCCGGCGCCCTCGCCCTCGGTGCTGATCTCGAGCCCGCCGGTGGTCGCCTCGACCTCGAGGTCGTCGCACAGGTCGAGCGCGAGTCCCAGCGCGTCGAAGCCGGGCCCGAGGTTCGCCGAGGTCGCGGGGACGTGGACCCGGGCCCGGGTGCGCTGGATCCTCACAGGCCGATGGCCTCGACCGCGGCCGCGGTGTCCACCGGGATGACCGTCGGGGTGAGGTCGCGCTGGGCGAGCGCGGTGTCGATGTCCTTGAGGCCGTTGCCGGTCACCGTGATGGCGATGGTCGCGCCCGCGGGGACCTCCCCGCGCGCCGACTGCTGCAGCAGCCCGGCGACGCCAGCCGCCGAGGCGGGCTCGACGAAGATGCCGACCTCGGCCGCCAGGAGCGCCTGGGCCTCGAGGATCTGCTCGTCGGTGACGGCGTGGATGAGGCCGCCCGACTCGTCGCGCGCGGCGGTGGCGAGATCCCAGGAGGCGGGGGCGCCGATGCGGATCGCCGTGGCGACGGTCTCCGGATCCGAGATCGGGTGCCCGGCGACGAAGGGTGCGGCGCCGGCGGCCTGGAAGCCCCACATCGCGGGGACGGCCGAGGTGATGCCCTTGTCGCGGTACTCCGTGTAGCCCATCCAGTAGGCGGAGATGTTGCCGGCGTTGCCGACGGGCAGGATGTGCACGTCGGGCGCCTTGCCGAGGGCGTCGCAGATCTCGAAGGCGCCGGTCTTCTGACCCTGGAGGCGGTAGGGGTTGACCGAGTTGACCAGCTCGACCGGGTACTCGGCGTCGAGCTTGCGCGCGATCTCGAGGCAGTCGTCGAAGTTGCCCTGGACCTGCACGAGCTTCGCCCCGTGCACGACGGCCTGGGCGAGCTTGCCGGCGGCGATCTTGCCCTCGGGCAGCAGCACGACGCAGGTCATGCCCGCCACGGCGGCGAACGCCGCGGCCGAGGCCGACGTGTTGCCGGTGGAGGCGCACACGACGGTCGTCGCGCCGTCGTTGAAGGCCTTCGTCATGGCCGAGACCATGCCGCGGTCCTTGAAGGATCCGGTCGGGTTCTGGCCCTCGACCTTGATGTGGACATCGGCGCCCACGCGGCGCGAGAGCGCCGGGGCGGGGACGAGCGGCGTGCCGCCCTCCCCGAGGGTGAGCAGGGTGTCCGACGAGCTGAACGGCAGGTGCTCGCGATATTCGGCGAGCACGCCGCGCCACTGGTGCGCCATGCGGGTCATTCTCCTTCGATGCGCAGGACCGAGTCGATGCCGAGCACCGTGGACGTCGAGGAGAAGACGTCCAGGGATGCGGTCATCGCGGATTCGACGGCCTTGTGGGTGGTGATGCCGATATGGGCCAGCGGATGGCCGTCGGCGGCGGGATCCTCTTCGGAGTCCTCGAGGAGCTCCTGGTGGATGGTCGAGATGGAGATGCCGTGGCCCGAGAGGGTCCCGGCGATCTCGGCGAGCACGCCCGGGCGGTCCTGGACCGTGAGCGAGACGTAGAAGGCGCTGCGCAGGTCGTCGACGGGGATCATGTCGAGCTCGGCGTAGCTGGACTCGCGCGGGCCCACTCCCCCGGCGACGCGATGGCGGGCCGCGGAGACCAGGTCCCCGAGGACCGCCGAGGCGGTGGGGGCCCCGCCGGCGCCCTGGCCGTAGAACATGAGCGATCCGGCGGCGTCGGCCTCGATGAACACGGCGTTGTACGCCTCGGCGACGGAGGCCAGCGGGTGCGAGTCCGGGATCAGCGCCGGGTAGACGCGCGCGGAGACGCGCTCCTGCTCGCCGTCGTCGACGCGCTCGACGATCGAGAGCAGCTTGATGGTGCGGCCCATGCGGCTCGCCGCGGCGATGTCCTGCGCGGAGACCTCGGTGATGCCCTCGCAGTGGACGTCGGCGAGCCGGACGCGCGTATGGAAGGCGAGCGAGGCCAGGATCGAGGCCTTCGCGGCGGCATCGTGGCCCTGCACGTCGGCCGTCGGATCGGCCTCGGCGTAGCCGAGCTCCTGCGCGGAGGCGAGCGCGGAGTCGAAGTCCGCGCCCGTGCGCGTCATCGCATCGAGGATGTAGTTGGTGGTGCCGTTGACGATGCCGAGGACGCGCTGGATGCGGTCGCCCGCGAGGGACTCGCGGACGGGACGCACGAGCGGGATCGCGCCGGCGACGGCGGCCTCGAAGTGCAGGTCGACGTCATGGGAGTCGGCGGCCTCGTAGAGGGAGGAGCCGTCCTGCGCGAGCAGCGCCTTGTTCGCGGTCACGACGCTCGCGCCGTTCTCCATCGCCTCGAGCAGGAGCCCGCGCGCGGGCTCGATGCCGCCCATCACCTCGACCACCAGGTCGGCGGAGCGCACGAGCGCGGAGGCGTCCTCGGTGAGGAGCTCGCGGGGGACGTGCGGGCCGCGGTCGCGCCCGAGGTCGCGCACGGCCACGCCGATCACCTCGAGGCGGGCGCCGATGCGATGCGTCAGGTCATCGCCCTGCTCGGCGATCAGGCGCAGCACCTCGGAGCCGACGGTCCCGGCTCCGAGGACGGCGACCCGGAGAGCGGGGGCCTCGGCGCCGTCGGCCGAGCGGGCAGCGGGGCTGCCGGGATGGGGCTGGGACATGGGATGTCGTCCTTCCGCGGAAATGCGACGTCGGGCCGGTGCGGCTCCCGGAACTGTATCCGAGCGCCGCGACCGCCTGAGTCCGTATGTGAATGAATGGGACGGCGGCGACGGGCGGGGCCGTCAGCCGACGTCGAGGCCGAGGAGGTCGTCCTCGGTCTCGCGACGGACGACGACGCGGAGCTCGCCGTCCTTCACCGCGACGACGGGCGGTCGCGGCACGTGGTTGTAGTTGGAGGCCAGCGAGTAGCAGTAGGCGCCGGTGACGGGCACCGAGACCAGGTCGCCGCGCTGCACGTCGGCGGGCAGGTACTCGTCCTTGACGACGATGTCGCCGCTCTCGCAGTGCTTGCCGACCACGCGCACGATCTCGGGGGCGGCCTCCGAGACGCGGCCGGAGAGCAGGCACGAGTAGTCGGCGTCGTAGAGGGCGGTGCGGATGTTGTCGCTCATGCCGCCGTCGACCGAGACGTAGACGCGGTGGTGGGGCCCGCCCAGTCGCACGTCCTTGACGGTGCCGACGGTGTAGAGCGTCTGCGTCGTCGGGCCCGCGATCGCGCGGCCGGGCTCGAATGCCACATGCGGCACCTCGAGATCGAGCTCATGGCACTGCTTCTCGACGATCCCGGCGATGCCGTCGGCGAGCGCCTCCGGGGTCGAGGGCGTGTGCTGAGTGTTGTACATGACGCCGAAGCCGCCGCCGAGGTCGAGATGGTCGATCGTGTGGGACAGCTCGTCGCGGACCTGCGCGACGAGGTCGAGCACGCGGCGGGCGGCGACCTCGAAGCCGCCGACGTCGAAGATCTGCGAGCCGATGTGGGAGTGCAGCCCGATCAGGGAGATCTCCTCGCGGGCGAGCACGCGGCGCACCGCCTCGAGGGCGTCGCCGGAGGTGATCGAGAGCCCGAACTTCTGGTCCTCGTGCGCGGTCGCGATGAACTCGTGGGTGTGCGCCTCCACGCCCGTGGTCACGCGCAGCATGACCGGGGCGACGACACCGAGCCGGGCGGCGAGGCCGGCGACCTGGTCGATCTCGGCGAGCGAGTCGACGACGATGCGGCCGACGCCGGCCTCGAGGGCGCGCACGATCTCGGCGTCGGACTTGTTGTTGCCGTGCAGCGCGATGCGCTCGGCGGGGAAGCCGGCGCGCAGCGCGACGGCGAGCTCGCCGCCGCTGCAGGTGTCCAGGCCGAGGCCCTCCTCCTCGACCCAGCGGGCGACCGCTCCGCACAGGAACGCCTTGCCGGCGTAGTAGACGCTCGCGCCGGCATGCGGGGCGAAGGCGCGGGCGAAGGCGTCGCGGAAGGAGCGGGCGCGGGCGCGGAAGTCGTCCTCGTCGAGGACGAAGGCCGGGGTGCCGACCTCCTCGGCGATGCGGCGCACGTCCACGCCGCCGACCTCGAGCGCGCCGTCGGGGCCGCGGCGCACGGTCTGCGACCACAGGCCGGGGATGAGGGTGTTGACGTCGGTGGGGTACGGGAGCCACGTGGGGGCGGCGTCGTTGCCGTGGAGGGCTCCGGCTTCGTGGGCGCGCATGGATGCTCCTGGGGAGATCGTGCACTCGACCGGGTGCGGTCGGCGCGGAGTGTTCGGTGCGGAGTGCTCGGGGCGGGGCGCGTCCGGGTCGCGGACGGGCCCCGGTGCGGGCGGACCGTCGCACACTATCGCGGCGCGGCCACCGTCGGCCATGTCGTCCCAGGTCAGCCGTCGCGGTGCGCGCCGCCTGCGGCGAACCTCCCGAGGAGGGGGCGCCGGCCCCGCCTTGGTACCGTGGGCGGTGTGACGGGGCACTCCCCGTCGACGTCCCCGACCTCAGGAGATGCCTCGTGACCAAGCCCGCCCCGCACCCCGTCGCCGCACATGAGCTGGTGGTCGTGGCCAACCGTCTCCCGGTGGGATCGCGCACCCTCCCCGATGGTGCGACCGAGTGGGTGACCAGCCCCGGAGGCCTCGTCACCGCGATGGAGTCCGTCATGCGCACCGTGGACTCGGGCGCCTGGGTCGGCTGGCACGGCGATGCCGGCGACGCGCCCGAGCCCTTCGAGGCCGACGGCATGCAGCTGTACCCCGTGGAGCTGTCCCGCAAGGACGTCGAGAAGTACTACGAGGGCTTCTCCAACGGCACGCTGTGGCCGCTGTACCACGACGTCATCGTCGACCCCGAGTTCCATCGCACCTGGTGGGACTCGTACGTGCAGGCCAACCGCCGGTTCGCCCGCACCGCCGCCGCGGTCACGGGCCCGTCCGGGATCGTCTGGGTGCACGACTACCAGCTGCAGCTGGTCCCGCAGATGATCCGGGACTCCCGGTCCGACGTGCGGATCGGCTTCTTCAACCACATCCCCTTCCCGCCCGTGGAGCTGTTCTCGCAGCTGCCCAAGCGCAACCAGATCCTCCGCGGCCTGCTGGGATCGGATCTGGTGGGCTTCCAGCGCGAGAGCGACGCGCAGAACTTCGTCGCCGCGGTGCGCAAGCTCCTGGGCTATCAGATCGACGGGCAGACCATCACCGTGCCGGGCCTCGGCACCGCCCCCAGCCGCGAGGTGGTCGCGCACACCTTCCCGATCTCCATCGACTCGGCCGCGGTCTCGGCGCTCACCGAGGACGACGAGGTGCGGGCCCGTGCCGCCGAGCTGCGCAAGGAGCTCGGCGAGCCGAAGAAGATCGTGCTGGGCGTGGACCGCCTCGACTACACCAAGGGCATCCGGCATCGTCTCAAGGCCTGGGGCGAGCTGCTCAACGACGGCTCGATCGATCCGCATGAGGTCGTCATGGTGCAGGTCGCGACCCCCTCGCGGGAGCGGGTCGACGCCTACCGCCAGCTGCGCGACGAGGTGGAGCTGACCGTCGGCCGCATCAACGGCGATCATGCGCCGATCGGCCGACCGGCCGTCTCCTACCAGCACCGGTCCTTCGACCGGCGCGACATGACGGCCCTGTACATGGCCTCCGACGTGGTGCTGGTGACGGCTCTGCGCGACGGCATGAACCTCGTCGCCAAGGAGTACGTCGCCTCGCGCCCCGATCGCCACGGCGTGCTGGTGCTCTCCGAGTTCGCCGGGGCGGCCGATGAGCTGCGCGCCGCCGTCCTGGTGAACCCGCACGACATCGATGAGCTGAAGTCCGCGATCCTGCGGGCGCTGACCATGCCCGAGGACGAGCAGGAGGAGGCGATGACCTCCCTGCGCCGCCAGGTCCTCGAGCACGACGTCCAGGCCTGGGCGCACTCCTTCCTCGAGGAGCTCAGCGCCGTCGGCTCTCCCGTCGAGGAGCGGGTGCGGGTGCGCCTGCGCGGGGACGACGCGCGACCCGCCGCCGAGCTCGACGCCGATCTGGAGGCCTTCGCGCAGGTGCCGCGGATCCTCGTGGCGAGCGACTTCGACGGAGTCCTCGCGCCGATCGTGGCCGATCGCCACGCCGTGGAGGCGGATGCGGCCTCGCTCGGCGCGCTGCGGGAGCTCGCGGAGCTGCCGGGCGTCGCCGTCGCGCTCATCTCCGGCCGTGCTCTGGCCGATCTCGACTCCCATGCCCGCATGCCCAGCTCCGTGGTGCTCGTCGGGAGCCATGGCGCCGAGGTCGGGGCGCTCCCGCCGTGGATGCATGCCGAGGTGCTGGACTCCGCCTCGCTCACGATGACGCCGCAGAAGGAGCATCTGCTGGCCTCGATCACGCGCCGTCTGCGTCGCATCGCGAGCGAGTTCCCCGGCTGCGATGTCGAGACGAAGCCCGCGGCCGCTGTGCTGCACACGCGCAATGCGCGCGGTCGGGGCGCCGCGAACGCGACCGAGGCGGCCCTCGAGTACGCGCTGTCGCTCCCGGACGTCACCGTCACGCCCGGCAAGGAGGTCGTCGAGTTCTCCGTCCTCGATGCCTCCAAGGGCGTGGCGATCGAGGCGCTCGCGCGCGCGGGAGCCTCCGACGCCTGGCTGTACCTCGGCGATGACGTCACCGACGAGACGGTCTTCGCCCGCCTGGGCGACGGGGATCTCGGCATCAAGGTCGGCGACGGCGACACCGCCGCTCAGCACCGGATCGCGGGGACCGACGACGCGCGCGAGCTGCTGGTCCGTCTCGCCCGCCGACGCCGCCAGGGCTGACCGGCGCCGTCGGGCCCGCGGAGCGGGCGGCGAGAGCTCAGACGAGCGTCGCCGCCCGCATCCCGCGCACCGAGCTCAGCAGCGCGACCTCTTCGGCGGCCCGCAGCGCGGCGACGGTGATCGGCCGCTCGCGGATCTCCCCCCGCTCGAGGGCCAGGCGTCGGCCGATGCCCGGCAGGCAGCCGTCCTCGAGCGGCGGCGTCCACCAGACGCCGTCGATCCGCACCAGCAGGCTCGCGATCGTCGTCTCGACGACGCGCCCCTCGCGGCCGAGCAGGACGACGTCGTCGGCCGCGTCCCCGCGCTCCTCCGCACGGCGCAGGGCCGCGGTCAGGTGCGCGCGGTCGGTGGTCTTGTGCCGCACCGCGGGCGCCTCGGGGTCGACGGGCACGGTGTCCACGGCGAGCCGCAGCGGCGGATCGTCCGGGCCGGCCGCGGAGATGCTGCGCGTGCGCAGGGTGGGCGTCCCGTCGAGGGCGAGGTGGAGGCGCAGGAGGTCCAGGCGTCCCTGCTGCGGGGCCCGGCCCCGGGCGGCGCGCACCAGCAGGTCCCGGACGCGCATGCGGTCGATGGGGATCCGCAGCGCCTCGGCCGAGCGTGCGAGCCGCTCGAGATGCTCCGTGAGATGCCGGGGCGCTCCGTCGTCGACGGCGAGGGTCTCGATCAGACCGAACGGCTCCTCGGCCTGCGCGGTCACGCCGGGCGCAGTCGCTCCGCGGGCGGGCGCGGCCCCGGAGATCGCTTCGAGGACGCGCGCCTTCGTCAGGAGCTCCTGCCACTCGTCCTGCGCACAGGACGCCCAGGTGATCCCGCTGCCGACCCCGTAGACGGCGGTGCCGTCGCGGCGATCGATCTGGATGGTGCGGATCGCGACGTTGAAGCGGGAGCGCGCGGGGGCGGTCGATGCGGTCCCGTCCTCCGCGATGATCTCCCGGGCAGGTTCGATCAGACCGATGGCGCCGCAGTAGATCCCGCGCGGTGAGGACTCGAGCTCACGGATCAGGCGCATGGTGGAGATCTTCGGAGCCCCGGTGATGGAGCCGCAGGGGAAGAGCGCGCCGAACAGCTCGGGCAGGCCGGTGCCGGACGCCGCCTGCGCGGTCACCGTCGAGGTCATCTGCCACAGCGTCGGGTACGGCTCGGCGTCCAGCAGCCGCGGGACCTCGACGCTCCCGGTGCGGGCGATGCGGGCGAGGTCGTTGCGGAGCAGGTCGACGATCATGATGTTCTCCGCCCGCTCCTTCTCGCTGCCGAGCAGGTCCGCTCGGGCGAGGGCGTCGCGGGCGGGCCCGTCGCCGCGGGCGGCGGTCCCCTTCATGGGCCGCGTGATGAGCAGGTCTCCCTCGCGCTCGACGAACAGCTCGGGGCTCGCGCTGAGGAAGGTCCAGGACCCGATGTCGAGATAGGCGCTGTGCGCGGCCCGCTGGCGGGCGATCAGGTCGTCATGGCAGGCGAGGAGGTCGCCCTCGATGCGTCCGCGCAGCCGCGTGGTGAGGTTGACCTGGTAGGTGTCCCCCTCGGCGATGGCCGCGCGGACCCGCTCGACGGCGGCCCCGTGCTCGGCCGCCGACTGCTCCGGGCGCCAGGGGTCGACCCGGTAGCGGGACTCGTCGGTCCCGCTCGTCCGCGCGGGTGCCGCCGGGGCCGACGACGACGCTGGTGCCGTCGTCGGCGCCGTCATCTGAGTCGTCGTCGGGGGTTCGTCGCTGATCCCGAACCAGACCAGCGGCGGCCCGTCGGGATCTTCGTGCACGGCGGCATGGGGGTCGAGTCCGGCGGCGGCCTCGTAGGTCACCATGCCGACGGCCCAGGCTCCCCCGTCGACCGCCGCCTGGACGGCGCGCAGCGCAGGGATGACCTCCTCCGGGGTGCGCGCGACGATCCGCTCGCGGATCCCATCGATCTGCCGAACCGTCCCGGCCTGGGCGTCGTCGAAGCGGGCGATCGGGGTCCGACAGGTGTCCGCGGGTTCGTGATCCGGGGTCACAGGTCTCCGTCCTGCTCGAGGTCGTCGTCCTGCGCGAGGTCGTCGTCCCTCCGAAGGCCTGCGGCGGCGGCGCGGTCGTCGAACCAGGCGCTGGCGGCGTCGAGATCGGCTGCGGTCATGCCCTCCAGGTCATCGGAGCGTCGCAGCACGGGATGCCTCTGCGCCTGCTCGAGCGCGGAGCGTCGCAGCTCCGGCGAGAGTGCGGCATCGTCGACGATCAGCACGAGGCGGTCCCATCCTCCCCGGTCGTCGGCGAACCGGTGCAGGCGCCACAGCGGCTGGGCGGGATCGGCGACGGCGACGGCGAGCGCCGTCGCCTCGAACTCCCGGAGCCGTCCGTCGGCCCGCATCCGGTCGACGACCTCGATCGGCCGCGCACCCTCCCGGCGGGCGGTGAGCAGGATCAGGGTGACCAGCTGGCCGGAGTCGTCGTCGGAGGCGGCGACGACCTCCTCGAGGGCCCGCTGCCCCTCCTCGTCGGGGCGCGCGAGGAGCGTCAGCAGCCGCGCCGGCGTCTTCCACTTCGGCGGCTGCTTCGCCCACCAGGTGCCGAGGGCGTCCGCGAGGGGGTCCTCGAGCTCCCGGGCGAGGCAGGTGAGGGAGACCAGCGGATGCCGCCAGGGGACATAGGTGGTGTCGTAGGTCTTGGCAAGCTCCTTGCGCCAGCGGCGCCGCAGCGCGTCGACGTCGGCCGTGGTGCCCTCTCCGTGGGAGACGAGGAGCTCGAGGCAGAAGGCGAGTCCCTGGATCGCCGTGGCGGGATCGGCGACCTGCGCATGCAGCCAGGCGGTGTCGGCCGGGCTGAGGACGCGGTACTCGTGCCAGAGGTCGACGAGGGTCCCGTAGTAGTCGGTCAGGTCGGGTCCGGCGCCGGCGAGGAGCTCGTCGACGATCGCGTCGAAGCGGCGGAGGTCGGCGGCGGTCCCGTCGGACCCGCTGTCCCCACCGGTCCTCGGCTCCGATGCCGCGAGGGACTCGAGAGCGCTGCGCCTCCGACGGACGCGCTGCGCCGCCTGCGCACGGAACGGACGGGGCAGCGAGTCGTCGAGCGCCCAGGACAGCTCGGCGCGGACGGCCTCGGGCGCATCCGGCAGCACGGTGTCGGAGACCTCGAGGCGCAGCAGGGTGCGCGCGAGGCTCTCCCAGGTCCGCGGAACGTCGGGGAGCTCGGATCCCTCGGCGAGGATCTCCCCGCCGAGGCGTCGCAGCGCGTCGAGCCCGCTCATGCCCTCGACACGGACGACGGCCTCGAGCCAGTCCCCGGCATCGGCACCGTCGGCGACGAGCTCGCGCAGGACGGGCAGGACGCTCGTGCGATCGACGGTCACGAGGACGCTCGCGGCATGGAACCCGATTGCTCGGGCGAGCACTGCCGCCTCCGGATCCTCGGCACGGGCGAGGGCGCGCAGCACCGCCGCCCAGCCCTCCCAGCCCGCGAGGTCCTCGCCGTGCACCGCACGCCAGGGCCCGAGCAGGGCACGGGCGTCATCGAGCGCGACCGCGTCCCGGAGGGACAGGATCCCGAGCGGCCCGAGGAGGGCACGGTCGTCGATGCGCGCCGGATCCGCGGCGACCGCGGCGAGGCCGTCGGCGACCCGCGCGCGCAGCCAGCCCTCCTCGGCCGCCGACAGGGGACGGTAGGCGAAGTGCCAGCGGCGCCGGTCGAGGGGCTCCTCGAGCTCCTCGAGGAAGCGGCGCACACCGGCGGCGTCGTCCGGATCCGGCAGCCCGTCGGCGTCCCGCACGGCGATCCGATCGAGCGCGAAGGCGCCGGTCGGACCGCCGTCGAGGATCTCGAATCCCTCGGGGCCCGTGCCGAGGCCCGCGCGCACGGCGGCATGGTCGCCGCCCCAGTGGAGCATCAGGGGACCGGTGAGCATCCCGTCGGCGTCGAACACCTCATGCCGCTGCCAGGACCAGAAGGCGTAGGAGGTCCCGGCGTCGAGGCCGCGGTCGGCGAACAGCTCCGCGGCATCGTCATGGCCGTCGCCCTGGGTGTAGCGGGAGCGGGTCGGCGGCGGGAGGACGATGAACACGTCCGCCGGAGAGGAGGACGGAGAGGAGGGGGTGGGGGTGGTGGTGCGGTCGGTGCCGAGGGTCCTCCACCATGCGCGGACGGCCTGCAGGTCGCTGATCGGGGTCACGGCCGGATTCTCCCACGACCGTCCGCGCAGGGAGCAGGTCAGGGACGGACCATGACCTTCAGGGCGGTGCGCGCATCCATCGCGGCATACCCGGCGGGAACCTCGTCGATCGTCACCGTGCGGTCGAAGACGCGCCCGGGGTCGATCGTGCCGTCGAGGACCTGCGGGATCGCAGCCTCGAGGTAGGCCCGCACGGGAGCGGGCCCGCCGGCGAGGCGCGCGTTCTTCCCGAACAGGGAGCCGAACCCGATGGGGGCGTCCTCGTACTGCGGGACGCCGACGCGGGAGATGATCCCGCCGGCGCGGACGATCCCGACGGCCTGCTCGTACGCGGGCATGTGGCCGACGGCTTCGATGACCACGTGCGACCCCTCGCCGCCGGTGAGCTCGAGGACCTCGTCGATGCCCTCCTGGCCGCGCGCGGCGACGACGTCGGTCGCGCCGAACGCACGACCGAGGTCGGTGCGGGCGGTGTGGCGGCCCATCAGGATGATCCGCTCGGCGCCGAGCTGCCGGGAGGCGAGGACTCCCCCGAGGCCGACGGCCCCGTCGCCGATCACCGTGACCGTCCGCCCGGGCCGGACCTCGCCCATCCTCGCCCCGTGGTGGCCGGTGAGGTACACGTCCGACAGGGTCAGCAGCGAGGCCAGCAGGCTCTCGTCGGCGGCCGACGGGTCGACGTCCGGGACCTTCACGAGGCTGCCGTCGGCGAGCGGGACGCGGCCGTACTCGGCCTGCAGCCCCGGCGCCCGCTCGGTGCCGTACCAGCCGCCGTGGGGGCAGGCGGTCTGGAAGCCCTCGCGGCAGATCGCGCAGGTGTTGTCGCTGAACGCGAAGGGCACGATGACGAAGTCGCCGGGCTTCACGGTGCGGACCTCGGCGCCGATCTCCTCGACGACGCCGATGAGCTCATGGCCCATCGAGGTGCCCTGCTCGGAAGCGGGCAGGGAATGGTAGGGGTGCAGGTCGGATCCGCAGATGCAGGACCGGACCGTGCGCACGATCGCATCGGTCGGGGCCAGGAGGATCGGATCCGGGACGGTCTCGACGCGGACGTCGCCGGCGCCGTACATGAACGTTGCCTTCATCAGGGCTGTGGTCTCCTCGGGAGCAGGTCGGGTCTCGACCCGGCATCGCCCTCACGGGCGCTCGACCGGATCGTCGAGATCCATCGAACGCCTGCCCGGGCGGGAGAGGGAGGGCGGGATGAACCAGGGACCGGCAGTACCTGTCACAGGCCCGGATCTCCTGCCTCCCCGCATAGCAGAGGACCCCGGCACGCATCAGCGTGCCGGGGTCCTCTGCTTGGAACGTTCCGTGCCCGCGACAGGATTCGAACCTACGACCTTCTGCTCCGGAGGCAGACGCTCTATCCACTGAGCTACGCGGGCGGGCCAGCTCGAGCAGTCTAGCAACCGCCGAGGGGTGCTCGGCGCCCCGAAGCGCCCGGGCATGCCCCCAGTGAGACCGACCTCACCGCAGCAGCGGGAGCTGCGCGCCGTGGAGGACCGCCGAGGGGTCCGCCGCGATCCCGAGCCCGCTGGGCTCGGCGCCGGAGCGCACGAGGAGGTCGCCGACGGCGGCGATCATGGCACCGTTGTCGGTGCACAGGCTGATCGGCGGGATCCGCAGCGCGATCCCGAGCTCGTCGCAGCGCGCCTGGGCGGCGGCACGCAGGCGCGCGTTGGCGGCGACGCCGCCGACGATCACGAGGGTGTCGAGACCGCGGTCCTGCACGGCGCGCACGGCCTTGGTGACCAGCACATCGACGACGGCCTGCTCGAAGGAGGCGGCGACGTCGGCGACAGGCACGACCTCGCCGGCGCGCTCGATGGTCTCGACCGTGCGGGCGACGGCCGTCTTGAGACCGGAGAAGGAGAAGGTGTAGGGCGCATCGCCGGGACGGAGCATCGCGCGCGGGAAGCGGAATGCCGAGGGGTCGCCATCGACGGCGGCGCGGGAGATCGCGGGCCCTCCGGGATAGCCGAGCCCGAGCAGTCGCGAGACCTTGTCGAAGGCCTCGCCCGCGGCATCGTCGAGGGTGTCGCCGAGATGCTCGATCGGGTCCCGGACGAGGTCGCCGACCGCGAGGATCGACGTGTGCCCGCCGGAGACGATGAGGATGATGCTGCGCTCCGGCAGCGGGCCGTGCTCGAGGGTGTCCGCGGCCGCATGGCCGGCGAGATGGTGCACGCCGTACAGCGGCACGTCGAGCGACCAGGCGATGGACTTCGCGGCGGCGAGGCCCACGTGCACGGCGGTCGCCAGGCCGGGGCCGGAGGTGGCGGCGACATGCGTGATGTCGCCCAGCTCCACGCCGGCGTCGGCGAGGGCGAGTCGGAGGGTCGGCACCGCCGCGTCCAGGTGGGCGCGTGCGGCGATCTCGGGCACGACCCCGCCGAACTCGGCGTGCTGCGCGGCGCTCGAGGCGAGGCCCTGGCCGAGCAGGCGCCCCTCGGTGACGATCCCGAATCCGGTCTCGTCGCAGGAGGATTCGACGCCCAGGACGATGGGGGCTCCGGTCACTGGAGCAGCGTCATGGGGTTGGAGTACTCGCCGCTCGCATCCATCTTCGCGAAGTGGAGGTGGCAGCCGGTGGAGCGGCCCGTGGAGCCGACGTAGCCGATCACGTCGCCCTGCTCGACCGTCGCGCCGACCGAGGTGTTGAAGCCCGACAGGTGGTAGTAGCCGGTGATGACGCCGTCGCCGTGGTCGATCTTCACGCGGTTGCCGGAGGAGCTGTTGTACTCGACCGCGACGACGGTCCCGGCCGCCGAGGCGTGGACCTCCTCGCCGCAGGAGGCGGCGAAGTCGACGCCGTCGTGGAGCTTGGCGTAGCCCAGCACCGGATGGGTGCGCCATCCGTAGCCCGAGCTGATCCGCGCGTTGACCGGGTAGATGTAGCCCTCGTCGGACTCCTCGAGGACGGCGCCGTTCTCGTCGTAGACCTTGGGGTCCGGGGCCTCGATCTCGATGCCCTCGGTCGTGGTCGCGACCTCCTGGCTCTCGACGGACTCGCGGTCCTCGGAGCGGCTGGAGTCGTCGTCGGCGCGAGTCTCGACGGCGGTCGAGCTCGCGACCGGGAGCGCGACGGGCGCGGCGACGGCGGCCGTGGTGGAGGCGAGCACCGTCTGCGCCTGGGCCGAGGAGGCCAGGTTCACCGGAGCGGCACCGGCCTGCACATCGGTGTCGACGCCCGCCGCGGCGGCGGCGAGCGGTGCGGCGATCGTGGCGGTCGCGAGAGCACCCACGACGCCGACCTTGACGACCTGCGCGGGAAGCGGAGCTCCTCGATGGTTGCCCCCCGTGAGCCCCGGCTTGCGCCTGGAGGCGCGTCCGTCGGCGCGATGGTTCGCCACGTGTGATCAACCTGCTTCCGGTGTGCGTCGTTCGATGAGTCCGGCCGTATGTGACGCCGGATGGGAAGGACGCGTCACCGAAGAACCTCGATCAACATACGGGCGAAGAGGCCGACCTCCGAGGGACCGGGCGGGTCCATTGCCAAGTTTTTGCCCTCATGCCCTAAAGGCTGGTGGGCTCTTGACGGACGCCCCCTGTCCGAGGGGTGCCGATGTGAGGCGCACCCCGCGCACGGCCCGACGGGGAGGAGGATCGTCGCGGGCACGCCCCGACGAGACGCAGGATCGCCGCGGGTCCGCGGTCTACAGTGGCGCCATGTCGAACCCGGACACCCCCGCCAGCAGCAGCTCCGCGCCCGTGCGCGTGGTCGTCATCGAGGACGAGCCCACCATCACGCGCGCGATCGCCGATCGGCTCGCCGCCGAGGGATGGGAGGTCCACACGGCCTTCGACGGCCCCTCCGGGGTGCGCACCGTCGCCGACACCGCCCCGGACGTCGTCGTCCTGGACGTCATGCTCCCCGGCTTCGACGGCCTCGAGGTCTGCCGCCGGATCCAGGCCGCCACGCCGGTCCCCGTCCTCATGCTCACCGCGCGGGACGACGAGACCGACATGCTCGTCGGCCTCGGGGTCGGCGCCGACGACTACATGACCAAGCCCTTCTCGATGCGCGAGCTCGTCGCGCGGCTCAAGGCGCTGCTGCGGCGCGTCCGCCGCGCTCCGACCGCCCCGCAGCCCGGCCCCGCCGACCCGCAGGTGGCCCTCGAGATCGGCGACCTCGTCATCGACCGCGCCGGGCGCCGCGTCATGCGCGCCGGGACGCCCGCGCACCTGACCCCCACCGAGTTCGACCTGCTGCTCTGCCTGGCCTCGGCGCCCGGGACCGTGCTGACCCGCGAGCAGCTCCTTGCCGACGTCTGGGACTGGGTCGACGCGACCGGGACCCGCACCGTCGACTCCCATGTCAAGGCGCTGCGCCGCAAGCTCGGCGCGGACCTCGTGCGCACCGTGCACGGCGTCGGCTACGCCCTCGAGGTGCCGGCGGACCCGTCGGCCTCGGACTCCGACGGCCCCCGCGACGCCGACGGCGGAGCCGCCGGCCCCGCCGGCTCCCCGGCGCTGTGAACCCGCCCGGCGGCGCGGGCGACCACCACGGCCTCGCGCGCATGGGCGCCTCCGCCCGCCGCCGCGCCGAGGAGACGCTCGACGTGCGACCCCTGGACCGCGTGCGCTCGTTCAAGGTGAAGCTCGGGGTGCTCGTGGCCTCGGTGGTCACCGTCGCCGCGCTCCTGGCGTGGGTCGGGAACAGCGCCGGGCTCCAGCCGCTGCTCGCCATCCCGCTGGTGGTGCTGATCGCGCTCGTCTTCACCCAGATCCTCGCCCGCGGCATGACCTCCCCGCTGCGCGAGATGACCGCCGCCGCGCAGGCCATGGCGCGCGGCGACTACACCCAGCGCATCCACTCCTCCAGCCGCGACGAGGTCGGCCAGCTCTCCGAGGCGTTCTCCACCATGGCCTCCGAGCTCGAGCAGACCGACCGGATGCGCCGCGATCTCGTCGCCAACGTCTCCCATGAGCTGCGCACCCCCGTCGCCGGGCTCCGCGCCCAGCTCGAAAACCTCGTCGACGGCGTCACGCGCCCCGACCCCGCGGCGCTGTCGGTCGCCCTCGCCGAGACCGAGCGCCTCTCGCTGCTCGTCGACCACCTGCTGGACCTGTCGCGCCTGGACGCCGGGGTGATCTACCTGGACCTGGAGACGATCGAGCTCACCCCCTTCCTCCACGAGGTCGTCGACGCCGCCGCGCTCGCCGCCGGCGACCGGGATGTGCGCTGGAGCGTCGCGGTGGACCCGCCGGACCTGCGCACGACCGCCGACGCCGCCCGCCTCCACCAGGTGATCCACAACCTCCTGGACAACGCCGCCCGGCACTCCCCCCGCGGTGGCCGCATCCACGTCCTGGCCTCGACCGACGAGCAGGGCGGGGTCCGCATCGACGTCCATGACGAGGGCCCCGGCATCGCTCGTGAGGACCGTTCGCGCGTCTTCGAGCGCTTCCAGCGCGGCGGGCTCGCCGACAGCTCCGGTGGGACCGGGCTCGGACTCGCGATCGCCCGCTGGGCCGTCGGCCTGCACGGCGGGACGATCGAGGTGCTCGACGACCCGCGCCGCGAGCTCGCCCGCGAGGGCCGCTCGTCGCTGATCCGCGTGACGCTCCCGGCGCGCCGGGACTGACGGGGAACCCGACATGGTCCCGTCCGCCGTGATCCTGTCCGACGCGATCCCGCCCGACGTGATCCGGCCCACCGCGGGCGCCGACGTCCGGGATCCGTCGGCTCGGACCGCGCCGACGGGCCCTCCAGCTCCGTTAGGCTGGACCCAACCGCAGAACTCGACCGTGAGAAGGCTGGCGATCTGAGAGTGTCACAGAAGACACAGAACCCGGAGACCCCGGAGTTCGGTCCCAATCAGTGGCTCGTGGACGCGCTCCGCGAGCAGTGGCAGCAGGATCCCGCGAGCGTCGATCCGAGCTGGGCGGAGTACTTCTCCGCCGGCCCGGGCCCCGCCGCGACGACGTCCGCGACCCGCGAGGCGGGTGCCGACCCCGAGCCGTCCTCCCCCGCGCCCCCGGCGCCGGCAGAGCCCGCTGAGCCCGCCGAGCCCGTCGAGCCTGTGCAGGCCGCCCCCGCGGCGCCCGCACCGGCACCGGCCCCGAACCCCGAGCCCCCGCAGCGAGCGGCCGCCCCGGCGACGACGACGTCGTCGGCCCCCGCCGCCTCCCGTCCCTCCTCCGCGCCCGCGAGGCCCGCGGAGGCCACCACGCCCGTGAAGGAACCCGCTCCCGTGAACGCCTCGCCCTCGTCGGCCCCCGCACCGAGGACCACCGCCGTCTCCACCACGTCGGACCGTCCCGCGAAGGTCCCCACCTCCACCGCGCAGATCCCCGCCGTCGAGCTCCGCGAGCCCGAGATCGTGAAGCTGCGCGGCCCGGCCGCCGCCGTCGTGCGCAACATGGACGAGTCGCTGGCCGTGCCGACCGCGACCTCGGTGCGCGACGTGCCGGTGAAGCTGATGTTCGACAACCGCATCGTCATCAACAACCATCTCAAGCGCCACCGCGCCGGGAAGGTCTCCTTCACCCACCTGATCGGCTGGGCGATGATCGAGGCCATCAGCGAGGTCCCGGACATGAACAACGGCTTCGACGTCGACGAGAAGGGCAAGCCCGTCCTCCTCGCCCGCGAGGACGTGAACTTCGGCCTCGCGATCGACATGCCCCGGCCCGACGGCTCCCGCGGGCTCGTGGTCCCGAGCATCAAGGCCGCGCAGCGCTTCGACTTCCACGGGTTCTGGAAGGCCTACGAGGAGGTCGTGAAGAAGGCGCGCGCCGGCCGTCTGACGATGGACGACTTCTCGGGCACGACGGTCTCGCTGACCAACCCCGGCGGCATCGGCACCGTGCACTCGATCCCCCGCCTCATGAGGGGGCAGGGCGTCATCGTCGGCGTCGGGGCCATGGACTACCCCGCGCAGTTCCAGGGCGCGAGCCCGGCCACCCTCGCCGATCTCGCGATCTCGAAGGTCATGACGCTGACCTCCACCTACGACCACCGCATCATCCAGGGCGCCGCCTCGGGCGAGTTCCTCAAGGTCATGTCCGACAAGCTGCTGGGGCGCGACGGCTTCTACGACCGCGTCTTCACCGCGCTGCGGATCCCCTACCAGCCGGTGCGCTGGGTCCCGGACAACCCCTTCAAGGACTCGAAGTCCGAGCGCCTCGCCCGGGTGATGGACCTGATCCACGCCTTCCGCGTGCGCGGCCACCTGATGGCCGACACCGACCCGCTGCAGTACCGGGTCCGCCACCATCCCGACCTCGACGTCGAGACCTACGGCCTGACCCTGTGGGACCTCGACCGGATCTTCCCGACCCGGGGCCTCGCCGGCAAGGAGGAGATGCCGCTGCGCGACATCCTCGGCGTGCTGCGCGACGCCTACTGCCGCACCATCGGCGTGGAGTACATGCACATCTCCGATCCCGAGGAGCGGCTCTGGATCCAGAAGGCGATGGAGACGCCCCGGCGCCCGTTCGAGAAGTCCGAGCACCGGCACATCATGGACCGGCTGAACGCGGCGGAGGCCTTCGAGACCTTCCTGCAGACGAAGTTCGTCGGCCAGAAGCGCTTCTCCCTCGAGGGCGGCGAGTCCGTCATCCCGCTGCTGGACACGGTCCTGCACGAGGCCGCCCACGCGGGCATCGACGAGGTCTGCATCGGCATGGCGCATCGCGGCCGCCTCAACGTCCTGTCGAACCTCGCCGGCAAGAGCTACGGCCAGATCTTCCAGGAGTTCGAGGGCAACATGGGGCCGGGCCTGGGCTCCGGCGACGTGAAGTACCACCTGGGCACCGAGGGCACCTACAGCGCCCGCGACGGCGAGTCCACCAAGGTGTACCTCGCGGCGAACCCGTCCCACCTGGAGGCCGTGAACCCGGTGCTCGAGGGCATCGCGCGCGCCAAGCAGGATCGTCTGGAGCGCCCCGAGGACTTCCCGGTCGTCCCGATCCTCATCCACGGCGATGCGGCGTTCGCGGGCCAGGGCGTGGTGACCGAGACCCTGAACCTCTCGGAGCTGCGCGGCTACCGCACCGGCGGCACCATCCACGTCATCATCAACAACCAGATCGGCTTCACGACGCTGCCGGACTCCTCGCGCTCGTCGTACTACTCGACGGACGTCGCGAAGTCGACGCAGCTGCCGATCTTCCACGTCAACGGCGATGATCCCGAGGCCTGCGTGCGGGTCGCCGAGATCGCCTTCCGCTACCGCGAGAAGTTCCACCGCGACGTGGTCATCGACATGGTCTGCTACCGCCGCCGCGGTCACAACGAGGGCGACGACCCCTCGATGACCCAGCCGCAGATGTACAAGCTGATCGGCGACCTGCCCAGCACCCGCAAGCAGTACATGGAGACCCTCATCCAGCGCGGCGACCTCACCGAGGACGAGACCGCCGACCTGGTGCGCAACTTCCAGGAGCACCTGGACCAGGCCTTCGCGGCCACCCGCGCGGACTCCGCCCCGTCGGATGCGGACCCGGCCGCCAACGTGCAGGGCCTGGACCTGCCCGTCGCCCAGCGCCCGGCCGCCGCGGCCGACCGCGACGAGGCCACCGCCGTGGACGCCGCCGTCATCGAGCGCATCGGCGCCGCGCATGTCGAGGTGCCCGAGGGCTTCACCGTGCATCCGAAGCTCGCGCAGCTGATGCAGAAGCGCCACCAGATGTCGTCCGAGGGCGGCATCGACTGGGGCTACGGCGAGCTCCTCGCCTTCGGCTCGCTGCTCATGGAGGGCCGACGGGTCCGCCTCGCCGGACAGGACTCGCGCCGCGGCACCTTCGTGCAGCGGCACAGCGTCCTGATCGACCACGAGAACGGCGAGGCCTGGACCCCGCTCGCGAACCTCTCGGAGGACCAGGGCCGCTTCAACGTCTACGACTCCTCGCTCTCGGAGTTCGCAGCGCTCGGCTTCGAGTACGGCTATTCCGTGGAGAGCCCCGACGCCCTGGTCCTGTGGGAGGCGCAGTTCGGCGACTTCGTCAACGGCGCGCAGACCATCATCGATGAGTTCATCTCGGCCTCCGAGCAGAAGTGGGGGCAGAACTCCGGCGTCGTGCTGCTGCTCCCCCACGGCTACGAGGGCCAGGGGCCGGACCACTCCTCCGCCCGCATCGAGCGCTTCCTGCAGCTGTGCGCGGAGCAGAACATGCGGGTGGCCGCGCCGTCGACCCCGGCGAGCTACTTCCATCTGCTGCGCCGCCAGGCGAAGACGGAGCCCCGTCGTCCGCTGATCGTCTTCACGCCGAAGTCGATGCTGCGCAACAAGGCCGCCGTCAGCGCGGTCGAGGACTTCACCACCGGCGGGTTCCAGCCCGTCATCCCCGACACCGAGGTGGACCCGGCGCGCGTGCGCCAGGTCATCCTCGCCTCCGGCAAGGTGTACTGGGACCTCGTCGCCCGCCGCCGCAAGCTCGAGCGCGACGACGTGGCGATCGTCCGCCTCGAGCAGCTGTACCCGCTGCCGGTCGACGAGCTGCACGCGGCGCTCGACCAGTACCCGGGAGTCCCCCTCACCTGGGTCCAGGAGGAGCCGGAGAACCAGGGCGCCTGGGGCTACATGGCGATCAACTTCGCCGTCGCCGTCGGCCGCACCCTGCGCGTCGCCGCCCGTCCCGCCTCCGCCTCGCCGGCGACCGGGTCGAACTCGGCCCACAAGGCCGAGCAGGAGGACCTGCTGGAGCGCGCCTTCGAGGTGTGACCCCTCGGCGCGTCCCCGGGCCGAGCCCGGGGACGCGCCGATACAGTCGAAGCCCCGTCCCCTGCTCAGGAGGTTCCGGTGCCCGCTGCACCCACGACGACCGATCCCGTCCAGGATCCGAGGATCCGGATCATCGCTCTCGGCGACGAGCTGCTCGCCGGGGTCGGCGACGCCCGCGCGATGGGGTGGATCGGTCGAGCCGTCGCCAGCGAGCAGGGCGCACGGAGCCCTGTCGAGCTGTTCGTCTCGGCCCTCCCGCAGGAGACCTCCGCGCAGCTGTCGGAGCGCTGGGACGAGGAGGTGCGGCTGCGCACCGATGCCGAGGGCCAGGCCGAGGGCACGGTGGACCATCGGGTCGTCCTGGCCCTCGGACGGGCCGATGTGCCCGAGGGCCTCTCCCTGGCGCGCTCCCGTCTGAACCTCGCGAAGGTCCTCGACGGCCTCGAGCGGCTGCGGGTGCCCGCCTTCGTCGTCGGTCCCCCGCCGAGCCGGGACCGCGGGCTGACCGCGTCGATCCGCGAGCTCTCGGGGGCGTACGCCGACGTCTGCGCGCGCCGCCGGATCCCCTACATCGACATGGTCGCCGGTCTCGAGGGCCATGAGCAGTGGGAGGGCGACCTCGCGCGCTCCCGCGGCGA
The DNA here is from genome assembly GCF_054114245.1 of Brachybacterium netajii (SeqCode). NCBI lineage: Bacteria > Bacillati > Actinomycetota > Actinomycetes > Micrococcales > Dermabacteraceae > Brachybacterium > Brachybacterium netajii (SeqCode). Next base: position 729,228 of record NZ_JBSYXB010000002.1, read on the forward strand.
TCATCCCGGGCAGACGGGATACGGGCTGATGGCCTGGCTGGTCCTGCACGGGGGCTTCGGCGCCTGGCTCGGCACCTCCTCCTGACCGCGCGCGTGAGCGCCGTCTCGGCGGACTCCGTCTCGGCCGACGTCCGCGGTGTGGCAGAATTGCCGGGTTGCCCAGGCGAAGGAAAGGAGAGCGTGATGAGCAAGCGCGGACGCAAGCGCAAGTCTCGCCGCAAGAGCGGCGCCAATCACGGCAAGCGCCCCAACGCCTGACCCGTGATGTCGATGAGGGCCCCTCCCGCTGCGGGAGGGGCCCTCATCGCATGTCCGGGCCGCTCAGTCCGGGCCGCTCAGACCGGTCCGTTCAGACCTGACCGCTCCAGCGGGCGCTCGTGACCTGCACGGTGGTGGTGCCCTCGGCGGTGCTGCGGGTGACCTCGACGCTGCGGCACTGCACGGCGATCCGCTCGCGCAGGGCGCTCGGCGCGGCCTCGCAGCAGCTGCGCCGCACGAGGTCCTTGAGCTGGCGCAGCATCTCGAGCTCGTCGGCGCATTCGGTGCAGTCCTCCGCATGCGCGATCATCCGCTCGACGAGCTCACGGGGAAGCTCCCCGTCGACCGCTCCCTCGAGCCCGAAGCGCAGGTCCTGCGCCTCCTTCCGCACGGTGTCCCGCACATGGCGCTGGGCGCCCGTGCTGTCGCTCTCCTGGTTCACCGCTCCTCCTTCCCGGGTTCCCCGGTCCGCGCGTCGGCGCTCCGGCGCAGGTATCCGCTGCGCTGCGCATGGTCCTCCAGCAGCTCGCGCAGCTGGCGTCGGCCGCGATGCAGGCGGGACATCACGGTCCCGATCGGGGTCTCCATGATCTCGGCGATCTCCTTGTACGCGAAGCCTTCGACGTCGGCCAGGTAGACCGCCATCCGATAGTCCTCCCGCAGCTGCGCGAGGGCGTCCTTGACCGCGGAGTCGGGGAGCTTCTCGAGCGCCTCCGTCTCGGCGGAGCGCAGGCCCCGGCTGCTGTGGGACTCCACCTCGGCGAGCTGCCAGTCCTCGACGCTGTCGCTCCAGGCCTCCTTGGGCCGCCGCTGCTTCTGCCGGTAGGTGGAGATGTAGGTGTTGGTCATGATCCGGTACAGCCAGGCGCGCATGTTCGTGCCCGGGGTGAACCGCGCGGCGGCGCGGAAGGCCTTCATGAAGGTCTCCTGGACCAGGTCCTCCGCGTCCTGCGGGTTCCGGGTCATGCGCAGCGCGCCGCCGTAGAGGGAGTCCAGGTGCGAGAGCGCCTCGGACTCGAAGTCGAAGTCCGCCGCGCCGTCCTCGACGAGGAGACGACGGGCGTCGGGGGCCGCGGGATCGGTGAGGTCGGCGCCGCCGGGGAGGCCGGCGTCGTCGGGAGCCGTCGCGGGCGACGGGGCGGGGCCGGACTCCGGCGCGTCCTCGGTCCCGGGGCTGGGTGCGGTGTCGGTCGGGGTCATCGCGTCCCAACCTACGCCAGGGCCGCCGGGACAGGGGCGCGCGGCGTCGAGAACTGCCGTGGTCATCCTCGCTGCATCCTCCGGGTCGTCGCGTTCGTCGTGCGGACGGTGCCCGCCGACGGCCGGCGGGTCCGTCGGGTGCAACGCGCCCGGCGCCCCGCGTGTTCCCGGAGCACAGGGTCCGCGCCGTGAACTGCGCGATAGGGTGAGCTCCGGTGACCGGGATTTCCCGGTCGCCGGCCAACGACAGACGCTCTCGAACGTGAGGACACCATGGCCCTGGTCCGCCGCATCGCCCGTCCCCTTCTCGCCGCCCCCTTCGTCGTCGAGGGAGTGCGCACCGCGCTGCGCCCGGAGCGCAGCCTCGATGTCCTCCCGCAGGCGTTCTCCGCAGCGGACTCCGCCCTCGGGAAGTCCTCCGTCCCCGCGATCGTCGACTCCCGCACGATCCTGCGCGCCGCGGGCCTGCTGGCCGCCGGCGCCGGCGTCGCCTACGCGGCGGGTCGCTGCCCGCGCGGCGCCGCCGCCGTGCTGCTGGCCACCACGACCGTCGGCTGGGCCGGCCGCCGGAGGATCTGGGAGCTCAGCGGTGAGGAGCGGCTCCAGGAGCTGCAGTCGATCGTCACCGACGCGGGCCTGCTCGGCGGCGTCCTGCTCGCCGTCGTCGACCACGACGGCAAGCCGTCCCTGGGCTACCAGTTCGAGCAGTTCGTCGACCGTGCGCAGAAGAACGCCGCGCAGAAGCAGAAGGAGATCGGGAAGCGCACCGCGGCGCTGGAGAAGAAGGCGAAGAGCACCGTCAAGGATGCCCGCACGTCCCTCTCCGTTCAGCAGGGCTGACTCCGTGACCACCGACGTCCTCTGGAGCGCGCCCGTCGCGAAGTCCCCCGTCGACGCGCTCGTGCGCGTCCCGGGCTCGAAGTCCCTCACCGCCCGCTGGATGCTGCTCGCGGCCCTCGCCGACTCCCCCGCGCTCCTGCGCGGGGCGCTGGTCTCGCGGGACACGCGGCTCATGCGCGATGCCCTCGAGCGCCTGGGCGCCGTCCTCGTCCCGGCGGACGACTCCCTGCGGGTCGACCCGATCCCGGCGCCGACGGCCGAGCCCGCCGCCCCGATCGAGATCCACTGCGGCCTCGCCGGCACCGTCATGCGCTTCGTGCCCCTGCTCGCGGCCCTGCACCACGGCGACGTCCGCTTCACGGGCGACGCCGCCGCCCTCGCCCGCCCCATGGGCCCGGTCATCCAGGTGCTGCGCGCCCAGGGCGTCGAGGTCACCGAGCACGGCGAGCCCGGGTACCTGCCCTTCACCGTCCACGGGACCGGCCGCCTCCCCGGCGGCCGGGTCGAGGTCGACGCCTCCGCCTCCAGCCAGTTCATCTCCAACGCGCTGCTGATCGGCGCGCGCTGCGAGCAGGATCTCGAGCTCGTCCACGTCGGCGAGGTCCTCCCCTCGCTCCCGCACATCGAGATGACGGTCGAGACCCTGCGGGAGGCCGGCGTCGACGCCGCCTTTGCGCCCGACGAGGCGGGCCGCCCCCGCTGGATCGTGCGCCGCGGTGCTCTCGCCGTCGGCGATGTCGTCGTCGAGCCCGATCTGTCCAACGCGGGCCCGTTCCTCGCCGCCGCCATGGTGACCGGTGGGACGATCGCCGTCGCCGACTGGCCCGAGGCCACCACTCAGCCGGGCGACGCCTATCGGGATCTCCTGGAGCGCATGGGCGCCGAGGTCTGGCGCGACGAGGACGGCGCCCTCTGCGTGCGCGGCACCGGCACCATCCGCGGTCTCGACGCGGACCTCTCGGCGACCGGCGAGCTCACCCCCACGATCGCGGCGCTCGCGGCCCTCGCGGACTCGCCGAGCCGCCTCACCGGCGTCGGCCATCTCCGCGGCCACGAGACCGACCGCCTCAAGGCCCTCGCCACCGAGCTGACGAAGATCGGCGCCCCCACCGCGGAGCTCGAGGACGGGCTGGAGATCCGGCCCGAGGAGCTGCACGGCGCGGTCTTCGAGACCTACGAGGACCATCGCCTGGCCACCGCCGCCGCGGTGATCGGCCTGCGCGTCCCCGGCGTGCAGGTGGTCGACGTCGCCACCACCCAGAAGACCCTCCCGGACTTCGTGGGGATGTGGCTGTCGATGCTCCACACCGACCTCCCGGAGGGCGGCCAGCCGTGAGCGGACGGTCGGCCCGCGACTACGACGAGTCCGACGTCCGCGTCCGACCCAGCCGTCGCGGGTCCCGACCCCGCACCAAGGACCGCCCCAAGCACGAGGACGCGGTCCTCGCCCGGGTGGTCTCCGTGGACCGCGGCCGCTGGCGCACCGTCGTCGGCGCCGGCGGTCCCGAGGAGCGCACCGTCATCGCGATGCGCGCCCGCGAGCTCGGCCGCTCCCCCGTGGTGCCGGGCGATCTCGTGGGCCTCGTCGGCGACGTCTCGGGCCGCGACGGATCGCTCGCGCGGATCGTGCGGATCGAGGAGCGGCGCTCGTTCCTCCGCCGCAGCGCCGATGACGACGACCCCAGCGAGCGTCCGCTCGTCGCCAACGCCGACCTGATGGTGATGGTCACCGCCGTCGCCGATCCCGAGCCGCGCGGCGGCATGATCGACCGCTGCCTCGTCGCCGCCTACGTCGCGGGCATCGACACCCTGCTCGTGCTCACCAAGGCGGACCTGCGCGCGCCCGAGGAGTTCCTGCGCACCTACGCGCCGCTGGGCCTGCGCCATGTGGTCACGCGCCAGGAGGCCGACGGCACCATCGCCGGGCTCGACGCGCTGCGCGAGCATCTCGACGGGCGCATCAGCGTCCTCATCGGGCACTCCGGCGTCGGGAAGTCGACGCTGCTGAACGCCCTGGTGCCGGGGGCGGGACGCGCCATCGGACGCGTGAACGACGTGACCGGCCGCGGACGGCACACCTCGTCCTCGGCTCTTGCCCTGCGCCTGCCCGACTCCGACGCCTGGGTGATCGACACGCCGGGCGTGCGCTCCTTCGGCCTCGGCCATGTCGCGCCCGAGGAGCTCCTCGACGCCTTCGAGGATCTCGCGGCCCTCGCCGAGCACTGCCCCCGCGGCTGCACGCACCTCGAGGACGCCCCCGACTGCGCCCTGGACGCGCTCGTCGCCGACGGCGGGGCCGGCACCGCGGGCCCCGCCCGGCTCGCGTCCTATCGTCGTCTCGCGGTGGCGCTGCGGGCCAACGACCCCTGGGACGTCTGAGGCGCCGGAGGCCCCTGGGAGATCCGAGGCGGCCGGGAGGTCGGAGGCCGTCACCCCCGCGTCGTTCCCCGGCAGGTGCCGGACCGCGCCCTAGAGTTGGGCCATGTCCAGCCGATACGCCGAGGATCTGCGCCTCGCCCACGTCCTCGCGGACGCCGTCGACCAGCTGACGATGTCCCGCTTCAAGGCGCAGGACCTGCAGGTCTCCACGAAGCCCGATCTGACCGAGGTGACCGACGCCGACCGCGGGGCCGAGGAGCTGATCCGCGCGCAGCTCAAGCGCTCGCGCTCACGCGATCAGGTCATCGGCGAGGAGTTCGGCACCACGGGGTCCTCGCCGCGGCAATGGGTCATCGACCCCATCGACGGGACCGCGAACTTCGTGCGCGGGGTCCCGGTGTGGGGCACGCTCATCGGCCTGATCGAGGACGGGGAGCCCGTGATCGGCCTGGTCTCGGCGCCGGCGCTGTCCCGCCGCTGGTGGGGCGGGACCGGAGCGGGCGCCTGGACGGGGACGCGCATCACCAGCGCCTCCGCCCTGCGGGTCTCGACGGTCGACGACATCGCCGAGGCGAGCCTGTCGTACGCCTCCCTCGACGGCTGGGCCGACGACGATCGCCTCCCGCAGATGCTGAACCTCATGCAGCGCTTCTGGCGCACCCGCGCCTACGGCGACTTCTGGTCCTACATGCTCGTCGCCGAGGGCGCCGTCGACGTCGCCTGCGAGCCCTCGCTCGCCCTGCACGACATGGCCGCGCTCGTCCCGATCGTCACCCAGGCCGGCGGCCGCTTCACCTCCCTGGCCGGGGAGCCCGGCCCCTTCGGCGGAAGCGCCGTGGCGACCAACGGTCCGCTCCACGAGGAGGTCCTGGCGGCTCTCGCCCCGCGCGAGCCCCGCGCCTGATCGCACGCGGGACGGTCGCCCCGGACTCCCTCGGCGTCGGGTCGCTAGACTCGGCCTGTCGTGACCCCGAACCCTGAAGGGACCCCTACGCCATGACGATCAAGCGCGTCGCACTGCTCACCGCCGGAGGCTACGCCCCCTGCCTGTCCTCCGCCGTCGGCGGCCTCATCGAGCGGTACAACGAGCTGGTGCCCGATGTCGAGATCATCGCCTACAAGCACGGCTACTGGGGCCTGCTCTCCGGCGAGAAGATCGTGGTCGACGACGAGGTCCGCGCGAACGCCCATGTGCTGCACAACTACGGCGGCTCCCCCATCGGCAACTCGCGCGTGAAGCTGACCAACACCGCGAACCTGGTCGAGCGCGGGCTCATCCAGGAGGGCGAGAACGCCCTCGAGGTCGCCGCCAAGAAGCTCATGGAGGACGGCGTCGACGTCCTGCACACCATCGGCGGCGACGACACCAACACCACCGCGGCGGACCTCGCGAAGTACCTCCACGACAACGAGTACGACCTCCAGGTCGTCGGCCTGCCCAAGACGATCGACAACGACATCGTGCCGATCCGTCAGTCCCTCGGCGCGAAGTCCGCCGCCGAGCAGACCAGCATCTTCGCGCAGAACATCATCGCCGAGCACGGCTCGAACCCGAAGATGCTGATCATCCACGAGATCATGGGCCGCGCCTGCGGCTACCTGACCGCGCAGGCCGCCGAGTACTACCAGCAGTGGCATGCCCAGCAGACCTGGCTGCCCTCGATCGGCCACAAGGCCGAGCGCTGGGACGTGCACGCCGTGTTCCTGCCCGAGCTCGCCCTGGACATCGACGCCGAGGCCGCGCGTCTGAAGACCGTCATGGACGAGACCGGCTGCGTGAACATCTTCCTGTCCGAGGGCGCCGGCATCCCCGAGATCATCGCCGAGATGCAGGCCCGCGGCGAGGAGCCGGAGAAGGATCCCTTCGGCCACGTCAAGATCGACAAGATCAACCCCGGCCAGTGGTTCGCCAAGCAGTTCTCCGAGAAGCTCGGCGCCGAGAAGGTCATGGTCCAGAAGTCCGGCTACTTCTCGCGCTCCGCGAAGGCCAACGCCGACGACCTGCGCCTGATCAAGTCGATGACGGACCTCGCCGTCCAGGTCGCGCTCGAGGGCGGCTCCGGCCTCATCGGCCACGACGAGGAGCAGGGCAACATCCTGCGCGCCGTCGAGTTCTCCCGCGTCGCCGGCCACAAGGCCTTCGACATCACCCAGCCGTGGTTCGAGAAGGTCATGGAGCGCACCGGCCAGGAGATCGTCCCGGCCGCGGCCCACTGACGACGCGTCCCCGCTGACGGCGCGCCCTCGGCGCCCCGTCGCCCTGGTTCCGCACCGGGGCGGGAGGGGATGATGGGCCGATGAGCCCCTCCTCCCCTGCCCGCCCGCGGACCTGGCGCCGCACCCTGCGCGCGCTCGCCCTCACCGGGCGGGCGCGCGCAGCGCATTCCGGAGCTGCCACGGCATCCACCGCTTCCACCGCGTCCACCGCGTCCGCACTGTCCGCACCGTCTGCAGGCGAGGGGCCGGACGCGCCGGGGCTCGGCCCCGTCGGCCGGGAGCTGCGGGCTGACGACGGCCCGTGGGATTGGCACCGCCGTCCCCGCCAGGGCAGGCTCGGCGACTGCTGGGTGATGGCCTCGATGCTCGCCGTCCACGAGACCGCTCCGGAGCGCCTGCGGGCGCTCGTCGTCGACGCCGACGGGCCCGGAGGGGTCGCCGACGCAGGCAGAACCGTCGGAGCCGGCAGAACCGTCGGAGCCGACGGGGCCGACGCACAGCCGCGGGCTGCGCTCGTGCGCCTGCCGGGCGTCGCAGGACCGATCCGCGTGGAGCGGACGTTCCCCGTCGATGCGGAGGGGCGCTTCGTCTATGCCCACGGCGACGGCGGCGGCCCGGGCTGGGCGGGCACGCTCGAGAAGGCGATCGCTCTCCACGTCGCCGGCGGCTACGGGTTCCTGCAGCGGGGCATCGCACGCTACGGGCTCCAGCTGCTGCTGGGACGGACGGGGCGCACACTGCTGCGCATGCCGTCGGCCGCGACCCTGGCCGAGTGGCTCGAGGAGGGGCGGGCGATCACCGCCTCGACGCATCCGCTGAGCCCTCGGATGGGCACCGAGCAGGGCCCCCTGGCTGCGAGCCACGTCTATGTGGTCGTCGGTGCCGATCCGCGGACCGGGCATGTCCTGCTGCGCAATCCGGTGCGTCCCGCCCGCGTGCTGCGGATCGATGCGCGGACCCTGCGTCGCGGATTCCTCTCACTGGACGTGACGGCGCCGCTGCGCCCCTGAGACGCGCGCACCCGGCGTCCGTCGTCGGGCCGACGACGGGCCGTCGTCGGGCCGACGACGGGCCGTCGTCAGGCCGACGCCGTGCGTCATCCGGTGCACCGTCCGGCGCACCGTCGTCGGGCGCGCTGGCGGCACCCGACGACGGTGCGAGCTCAGCGGCGCGGGTCGGCCTTGGCGAAGACCTCGAGCCAGGCGTCGGCGATGAGCCGGTGACCGGCGATCGTCGGGTGCACACCGTCCTCGGCGATGCCGGCCGGCGTGTGCCCGACCGCCCAGGCCTCTTCGAGGACCTCCTCGAGGTCGACCACGGGATGGCGGAACTCCTTCGCCAGGCGGCGGACGATCGCTACCTTCTGGTCGAGGTCCGCGTGGAAGCTGGCCTTCTCCTCGTCGATGTCCGCGACGAAGGGGATGATCATCAGGACCGGGGCCGCGGGGCGGCGGGCGGAGAGCTGGTCGAGGAGGTGGCGGTAGCCGCTCTCGAAGTCCTCCTGGCTGACGGGGTCGTTGTGGCTGAACCCGTGCCAGGTGTCGTTCACGCCGATGTACACGGTCACGACATCGGGTTCGAGGTCGAGGCAGTCCTCGTCGAAGCGGGCGACGAGGTCGCGGACCTTGTTGCCGCTGATGCCGCGGTTCACGACGGTCGCGGTGGGCTCGTGGGCGGCGAAGTGCTCGGCGAGCAGGCGCACGTACCCGTAGCCGAGGCCGTCGGGATCGTCGTTGCGCCCGCAGTCGGTGATGGAGTCCCCGATGAACAGCAGCGTCCGGGGATCAGGGAGCTTGTCCGTGGTCATGCGCAGATTCTGCCAGAGCCGACACCGCCGCCCCGAGGGCGTTCACCGGGGCCGGTCCCCTTCCGGGGAGCGATCGTGCGCGCCGCGCCGGGGATAGCAGAAGGCCCTCGATCGATATCTCGATCGAGGGCCTTCGTCTCGTAGCGGGGGCAGGATTTGAACCTACGACCTCCGGGTTATGAGCCCGGCGAGCTACCGAACTGCTCCACCCCGCGGCGACTGGTTCTACTTTACGTCATCCCAGCTCGGAGGTCCAATCCGGGAAGGGTGACCTCCGACTCCTCCCGAGGCGCCGGCGTCGCGCCGGCCTCGAGGTCGGTGTGCCGCCCTCCAGGCGAGCGCCTGTTTCCGGGAACAGCAGAAGGCCCTCGATCGAGATCTCGATCGAGGGCCTTCGTCTCGTAGCGGGGGCAGGATTTGAACCTACGACCTCCGGGTTATGAGCCCGGCGAGCTACCGAACTGCTCCACCCCGCGGCGACATGGACGACTCTATGACGCCGCGGGGCGGAGGGCCAGCCGAGAGGCCTCGAACGTGCGACATGACACGTTCATGCCCCTGTCACCAGCTGGTTCGGCTGCTCGATCCGGTCCGTCCCCTCTCAGTGCGGTCCGTCCGCGCTCACCCCTCGCCGCCGTCGCTCGCACCGGTGGCGGTGCCGTCGCCGTTGAGCTCCTGATTGGCGGCGATGGCCCGGTTGAGCGCGTCGGCGAGCTGGTCCTGGGCGTCGCCGTAGGCATCCCAGTCCCCGTTGGCGAGGGCCTCGTCCGCCGCGGCGATCGCCGTGTCGGCATCGGCGAGGGCCTGGTCGAGGCGCTCCTGGGCGGAGCCGGATGCGGCGCCCGTGGAGGTGCCGTCGGTGGAGGTGTCTGCGGTGGTGTCGTCGCCCTCGGTCGCGGCCTCGCCGTCGCCCGGATCCACAGTGGCCTCACCGGTCTCGGTGTCGGCCGTGCCGCTGGAGCCGCTGGTGTCGGTCACCGCCGCGTCGCCGGCGTTCGCGCCCGAATCGCCGCCGAAGACCAGGTCGAGCGCTTCGTCGAGCGTCGGCGCGAAACCGATCTTGTCGCCGAAGGACACGAGCACCATCTGCAGCAGCGGGTACTGCGTGCCGCCGCCGGAGGCGGAGGACTGCAGATACACCGGCTGGACGTACAGCAGGCCGCCGCCGATCGGGAGGGTGAGCAGGTTGCCGTTGATGACCTCGGAGTTGCCCGACTTCAGCAGATTCAGGGCCTGCGAGACGTTGGGCTCCGCGTTGAAGGTCGCCTGCACCTGGCCCGGACCGTTGACCGGGTTCGAGGCCGGCAGCACCAGCAGGGTCAGATTCCCGTAGTCCTCGGAAGGGTTGCCGGAGACGTTGCCGGTCTCCGAGTTCACCGCGAGGAAGCCGGTGAGCACGTTCTGACCGTCGGCCGGGATGTAGCTCGAGGAGAGCGAGAAGCTCGGCTCGTCGGTGCCGGGCATCTGCAGGCTCAGGTACATCGGCGGCTGCGCGGCCTGCACGCTGGTCGTGCCGTCGGCGTTGGTGGTGGTCTGCGCCGTCGGGTCCGGGGGCGTCTGCCAGAAGTCCTGCTGGCCGAAGAAGTCGTCGGCGTTGGTGACGTGGTAGGTCGCCAGCAGCTCGCGCTGCGCCTTGAAGTAGTCCGCCGGGTAGCGCAGGTGGCTCATGAGCGCGTCGCTGATCTCGGAGGAGGGCTGGACCGCGTCGGGGAAGATCTCCTCCCACGCCTGGAGGATCGGGTCTTCGGTGTCCCAGGCGTAGAGCGTCACGGAGCCGTCGAAGGCGTTGACCGTCGCCTTGACCGAGTTGCTCATGGAGTTCGCCGAACGATCGCGGTACTGGGCGGAGGCCCCTGCGCTCGTCTGCGAGTCCTCGATGACCTGGTCGAGGTCCACGGAGGTCGCGTACGGGTAGCGATCGGTGGTGGTGTATCCGTCGATCACCCAGACCAGCTCGCTGTCGACGACCGCGGGGTACATCTGCGAGTCGAGGGAGAGGAAGGGCGCGACCTCGCGGACGCGCTCCTGCGGGCCGCGGTCGTAGAGGATCTGCGAGTCCTCGTTGACGTACGAGGAGATCATGATGTTCGCGTCGCGGAACTTGATCGCATACAGCAGACGGTTCACCAGCGAGCCGATGCTCGGCCCGCCCTCGCCCTGGTAGGTGTTGTTGACCTGCTCGCCGCCATCCTCCCCGTCCGTCACGGACTGGTAGTCGAACTCCTCCGGAGTGCTGCCCTCGGGAGCGCCGACGATGGAGTAGTCCGGCGAGTAGCGGCCGAAGTACACGCGCTCCTCGTACTCGCCGAGCTCGCCGGAGCTGGGGACTCCGGACTGCAGGAACACGGGCTCGCCGTCGGAGCTGCGGAGGTTGCCGTAGGCGGCGGCGGTGCCGAAGCCGTGCGTGTAGATGATGTGCTGGTCGACCCAGGAGCGCGTGCTCAGGTTGAACTTGTCGGGCCGCAGCTCGCGGACGCCGATCACGGTGTCCTGGAGCTCGCCCTCGATCTCGTAGCGGTCGACGCTGAGGACGTCGTCGAAGCCCCAGTAGGCGCGGTTGGCCTCGCGCTGCTCGAAGGTCGGCGAGATGATCGCCGGGTCCATGAGGCGGATCTGCGCGGTGGTCTGGGCGTCCTCGCGGAGGGCCCCGGCCTCGGTATCGGTGGACGGCGAGTAGGACACCTCGTCCACGGCGTCGAGGCCGAAGGAGGTGCGGGTCGCGTCGATGTTGCGCTGGATGTAGGTCTGTTCGAGGGAGCGCTCGTTGGGGGTGACCTGGAAGCGCTGGATCGCCCACGGATAGAGGCTGCCGACCACGATGGTCGCCAGGATCATCAGCCCGGCGCCGACCGCCGGGATGCGCCAGTCGGCGCGGAAGATCCACACCACGAAGAGGGCGGCCACGACGATCGCGGCGATCGCGAGGATCGTCTGGGCCGGGAGGATCGCGTGCACATCGGTGTAGGAGGCGCCGGTGAAGCGGCTGTGCTCGTTGACGAGCAGGTCGTAGCGATGGAACCAGTGCCCGAGGCCCAGCAGCACCACGTAGATCGTGGCGAGGATCCCCAGGTGCTGGCGGGCGGCGCGCGTGACCTCGAGGCCGCTCTCCTGGCCCCAGGCGACGCCGCCGTAGACGAAGTGGCCGATGAGCGCGCCGACGATGGCGACCAGGCACACGAATTGGCCGAAGGACAGGGCGATGTCGATCAGCGGCAGGGTGAAGACGTAGAAGCCGATGTCGAGGCCGAAGACGGGATCGACCTCGCCATAGGTCTGCGGATGCAGGAACAGCTGCACGTCCTGCCAGCTGCGGGAGGCGGCGAGGCCGCCGAAGGCGCCGATGATCAGCGGCGCGGCGACGGTGATCCCCCGGCGCAGCGGATCCACGGCGGAGCGGAACTGCTCGAGCGCCTCCTGCTCGCGCGTGACCGGCGGGTAGACGGGCCGACGGCTGTAGGCGATCCGCAGGCTCACGTAGAGCGGCGCGGCGAACAGCAGGAAGCCGACCACGAAGAGGATCGCCTGCGTCCCCCAGCGGGTCAGCAGGACATCCGTGTAGTCGAGCTGATCGAACCAGAGGTACTTCGTCCACACCTCCGACGCGATCAGCAGCAGGACGACGAGCGCGCCGAGCACGAGCGCCGTCACCGCCACCGGGGAGAGACGCGGGCGCGACGGCGGCTCGGGAGCCGGTCGCGGGCGGGAGGCGTCGCCGTACGGCGCGGAGAAGCTCACGTAAATCCTCAGGGACTCATGGAACGGCGCCGTCGTCGCATCGGATCCGTCGCGACGGACCTGCACCTGCTCCGGATACAGTGGGGCGCCGCCACCGAAGCGGCGGCCCACCCATTCTGTCAGGTCGAGCACGGAAGTAGGCTCTCGTTTCGATGACGACCCCCGATCAGGACCCCCTGGATCCCGCCACCGCGGCCCTCGCCGCCGGCGTGCTCGACATCTGCCGTCATGTGGACGACGCCCCGCTGCGCGCTCCGCGCTGGTTCGCCCTCGCCCGCAGCTCCGCCCTGCTGGCCTCCTCCCCCGCTCTGGCCTCCCTGCTGGGCGGGGAGGACGCTCCCGCGGCCGACGATCTCGAGCTCACCCCCATCGAGCTCGACGAGTCCACGGGCGCCCCCGCCTCGGCCCTGGGTGCGTCGGATCCGCTCGACGGCCTCTCCCGCATCCTCTGGCCCGATCTCGCCGCCGGCGGGGCCCTCGCCTGCGACCTGGCGCCCGATCGCTGGAGCCTGCGCGACGGCACCGACGATCGCGCACTGCCCGCGGACCGGCCGCTGCGCATCGTCGTCGGGGCGCTGGCCGACGGCACCACCTGGTCGGCGCTGCGCCGGGCGGACGGGGACGGCTACGTGCTGGGGGCCGCGCTCGTCCCCGCCCTGACCTCGGCGCTCCTGCAGACCCTGCAGGAGACCGAGGCCGGCTGACGGCCTCGCTCACGACGCCGTCGCGAGCGACCCTCCGAGGGGCGCGGCGGCGGTGAGCGCGTCGTCGTCCCCCGCCTCCCCGTCGACGATCTCGAGGGAGGAGCCGCCGATCCCCGGCGAGGGGCTCAGGACCTCACCGGTCTGGAAGTCGACGTCGGGCAGGTCCTGAGTCCGCAGCGGCTTGGTGAAGACGGCGGTGCCGTAGGTCAGGTCGTGCCCGAGGGCCTCGGCCTGCATGACCAGCTGCACGTGGCGCACGTCCTCGGAGTCGGTCCACTCGCTGCTGCTCAGGCGCCCGGTGACGACCAGCGGCTGCCCCTTGCGGACCGAGGCCATCAGGTTGCGCGCGAGGTTGCGACGCGCGTAGACGGTGATGAATTCGGTCTTGCGGTCCTCGAAGCTCTTCTTGGAGATGTCGAAGTAGCGGCCGGTGACGGCGATGCGCACCATCGCGCTGGGGGTGCCGTCGGGCATGTCCCGGCGGCTCGGATCGCCGGTCGCGTTGCCCATCAGGGTCGTCAGGATGCGCCAGCACGAACTCCGGGCTTCATGGTCACGTCGATGCTGCGCTCGTCGTTGAAGTCGACGACGACCTTCTCGACGGCGCGGGCGAGGAGCGCTCGCCGGTGGGAGGTGGGGAGGATGTGCCAGTCCGCGACGAGGCTGACGACGGCGTCGTGCATGGGTGGGACGACCTGCTCGGCGGTCGCGGCTTCGAGGGCTTCGCGGGCGGTGGCGAGCTTCTGCTCGAGCGCGGGCGCGGCGGCGCTGTAGGCGTCGGCGCTGATGATGCCCTCGGCGAGCTGCACGGCGAGCCGGCCGAGCGACGTCTTGTGCTGCTGGATGGCGCGCTTCAGCGTCGCGGTGTCGACGGTGATGGTCGGCGTCTCGGGCACGGCGAGGGTCGTGATGTGCGCGGCGGTCTCGATCAGCTTCTCGTGGACGGCGGTCTCGACGGCGGGTGCCGGGGCCTGGACGTAGGAGTGCTTCCCGGTGAAGCGGGAGGAGTAGCAGCGGTAGTAGAACCAGCGTCCGCGGGCGGACGCGCCGGTGAGCTTCCTCCCGCAGACGCCGCAGTACACGAGCCCCGCGAGGAGGTACTCGGACGCCTCGGATCGCGGCGCCGCGGCGCGCTTCTTCCGCGCCTGCCTGTACGCCGCGTGCTCGGCCTCGGTGATCAGCGGTTCGTGCGCGCCGGGATGCACCTGGCCCAGGTAGTGGACCTTCCCGACGGCGAACTCGCGGTCCATGATCTGGCGGAGGTTCCCCGCGGTCCAGATGTTGGAGCCCGTGGCGGTGGGGATCCCCTGCGTGTTCAGCCAGATGCAGAGGGAGTAGAACGTCTCCCCGGCGGTGAACCGCCGGTAGAGGTCGGCGAAGACCGGCCCGGTGACGGGGTCGGGGACGTACATCTTCTGCTCGGCGTTGTAGACGTAGCCGAACCGGACCCTGCCGTCATGGGGCAGCCCTTGCCGCACTCGGCGGGCCTGTGCTTCCTTCCACTGGTCGCCGGCGCGCTCGGACTCGAACGCCGCGATCTCGATCATCATCCCGCGCGCGAGCCGGCCGATCGACGTGGAGGTGTCGATCGGCTCGGTCGCCGACTCGATCCGGCCGCCGGCCTCCTGGGCCCGGTCGGCCGCGAGGTACCAGTCGAGCCGGTTCCTGGACAGCCGTGACCACTTCCAGAGGATGATCACGTCCGCGGTACCGGACTCGACGGCGTCCATCACCGCCGCGACGCCGGGCCGGTTGAACGTCCGGCCGGAGAGGCCGGGGTCGGACTCCATGCCGACGACGGTGTAGCCCTGCTGGGCCGCATACTCGCGTCCCGCGGTCTCCTGCAGCTCGAGCGAGATCGACTCCTCCCGGAACGTCGACTGCCGAAGGTAGATCACCGCACGCTCGCCCCGGGACGACCGGGACCGCGAGCTCACGACAGCTCCAACGTCATGTCGCGCCCGCCCTCGACCTGGGTCCACCGCATCGTCAGGTTCCCCCACGAGTACTCCCCGCCATCGAGCGTCGCCCCCGCAGACGTGAACCCGTCGTACGAGTACTCGGCCCACGCGCGCGCCGGCGGATCGAGCTCGAGCAGCACGCACTGCCTCGAGAACGACGGATAGACCGTGCCCGGCAGTGTCAGCACCCCGTCCGCATCCGTCTGCACATCGTCGATCCCGCACGCGACCACCGCCGCGTCGAGATCCGCCGCCGTGAACACCAGCTCCCCCGCCTCCTCCTCGGCCGCCGCCGCGCTCGCCGCGCCGGCGGAGCGCTCGCCGAGGACGTGGCCGCCGAGGAAGGCACCGCCGCCGAGGAGGATCCCTGCGGCGATCGTGCCGACGGCGATGATGATCGCGGCGGTGCTGCTGATGGTGATCCCGCGTGCCGGCGGGCGTCCGGCGGGGATGGGCCGGGGCGCGGTGGTGCTGGGCGACGACATGGCTGCTACTCCTGGTCGGTCGAGAGGGTGGTGCCCGGATCGTAGGCCGACGGCGGCCGTGGGCGGCGGCAGTCCGTCTCAGGTCTGATGGTCGGGGTCGAGGGGATCCTGGCCCGCGCGCGCGAGGTCGAACAGCTCGTCGGCGCGCAACGCGCTGATGCGCGCGCGGAGCATCCGCGGGGTCACGGTCAGCTCGAGCGCGATCTCCTCCACGCTCAGCGACCAGGAGACCGCGTCGAGGAGCCGGTCCCAGGGGATCAGCCGGCGCGCGGCCTCGACATCGACGGCGTGCTCGACCGCGGGACTGCACCGGGTCGTGTGCCCTTCCTCGAGGTGGACGAGCTCGTGCGCGAGCGCGGACCGCCGCTCTGCCTGGAGCAGTCGCCGCCGGATCCGGATCCTGTCGACCCCGTTGGTCTCGGCGAGCCGCCCGGCCGGGAGGTCGTCGACATCATCGACCTGGACGTGCGGCCACCGGCCGGCGAGATGCCGCCAGGGCTCGTAAGCCTCCGCGACCTCCCGATCCTCACGCATGACCGGGACCGTACGGTCCCCGTCCGACAGGGCAGACACCTCAGGCCGGATCGTCCGACCCCGAATCCTGCGACTCCTCGCCCCTCACCGCGGCCTCGGCGTCGAGCTGATCGAGCTTGCTGCCGTCTTCGTCCTCGTGCGCCGCCCACGGCTCCTTGGCCGCGGGCGGCGCCGAGCGCTCGCCGATCGAGTGGATCAGAGGCCGCACGACGGTAAGCCCATCTGGCTGAGCATCACCATCCATCGGGCCGCCGTCGCGCGGAGGTCGGGCTGGGTCGTCGTGCTGCGTGTCGTCTCCACTGTCCATCTCCCTGAGGACCGCGAGGAGGATCCTGCGGTCACGGTCGGAGAGCTCGGGGTCCCGCGCGATCGCGACGGCGGCCCGGGGATCTCCGGCGGTCGAGTCGTGAACACCCATCGCGCCGAGCGCCGCAATGGCAACGTCGCGCTCCGGAAGATCGAGCCCGGCGCTGAGCGCCCGGATCGTCTCGATGCTGATCGACTTGATCGGCTCCCGCTTCAGCCTGGCGACGTAGGCGTGAGAGATCGTCCGGCCCATCCGGTCGTCGACGCGGCGAGCGATCTCGCGCAGCGTCCAGCCCCTCGAGTCCTCGACGGACTGGATGAGCTTTCCGAGCGGGTGCAGTGCGTTCACAGTGGGAATCCTCGGCAGGCACAGGGGTCGATGGCGAATGCCCCGGATACCGACACGCGGGAATCCGCTGGGCACTAAGAGTGTCCCAGATGATCTAGTCGAACATACGTCCAATGAGGCCACGCGCCGATAGCCCGCCGACACGCCGCCACTTGCAAGTGGACACCAAAGGATGCATGCTGGACTCTGTCAGTGGACACTCGGACTCGGAGGAAGTACAGTGCATCTCGTCACCGCCCCCTACCACGTTGGAGCGATCTGGATGGAGCTCATCAACCGCGACAAGCTCGTGCGACGCATGGAGAAGCTCAACGTCTCCCAGCGCGAGCTCGCGCGAGCTGCCGGATGGAAGTCCCACAGCTACATGCGCCGCCTCATCACCGGCGAAGCGAGCACCCTGAACACCGACCCCGCACTGCGCATCGCCCACTACCTGCACCTCGACGTCGACGACATCTTCATGACCCGAGTGGACTCCGACCGAGCACGGGCGGAGCCTCCCAAGACCCACAGGCGGGCCACCTCGGCGCCGCGCGCTCGCCGGAAGGACGTGGCCTGATGACCGCCGATCAGACCGCCTCGTGGACGCCCCTGCTCTTCCGTGAGGTCACGGGCGTGCCGTTCGACGAGGACGGCGACCTCGTCGCCAAGGACCTCGCCTACGCGACCACCGCGGTCGAGAACGCGAAGCGCTGGGCCGAGCGGGGCCTCATCCCCTTCCAGGAGGCCCAGCTCCGAGACGCCCGCAACGCGATCGCGCGCATCGACCAGATCCTCGCGAAGCACACCGGCGCCGCGCTCGCCGTGGCCCCCACTGACTCCTGAACGCAGAAGCGCCCCCGCCGTGCTGGGCGGGGGCGCTGACACCGAAGTGCATCTACCTGATCGGAAGGATATCCCATGAACGACCTGACTCTGTTCCAGTACGGCGTCCACGAGGTGCGCACGATCGACGTCGACGGCGAACCCTGGTTCGTCGCCTCCGACGTCGCCAAGATCCTCGGGTACCGCATGGCCTCGGACATGACCCGCCGCATCGACGGGGAGGACAGGGGTACGCGCTCAGTGCGTACCCCCTCCGGCGACCAGGACATGACCGTCATCTCCGAGCCTGGCCTGTACGTCGCGGTGCTCGGGTCCAAGGTCCCCGGCGCTCGGGACTTCAAGCGCTGGGTCACGCACGAGGTGCTCCCCTCGATCCGCCGGACCGGCGGCTACGGCGCGCCCGCCGCCGCGCTGACCGACGACGAGATCGTGCACCAGGCGCTGACGATCACCGCCCGGAAGGTGCAGGAGCTCGAGGCGACGATCGCGGTCCAGCAGCCGAAGGCGGATGCGTGGGACCACATCGTGTCCTCGGAAGGCTCGTGGTCGTTCGAGGAGGCCGCGAAGGTCCTCTTCGAGCAGGGCGTCGTGCAGATCGGGCAGCAGCGCCTGGTCGCCCGCCTCGTCGAGTGGGGCTACCTCTACCGCGACTCGAAGGACCGCCCGCACACCTACCAGCGCTACCTCGAGCAGGGCCTGTTCGTGGCGAAGGCCCGCACCTACACCGACCAGCGGACCGGCCTGCGCCGGGCGTCGTCGGCGCCGCAGGTGCGGATCACGGGGAAAGGCCTCGACATGCTCCACCGCCGGTTCCGCGCGGGCCAGCTCGTGCTGCCGGGAGTCCCGGCATGAGCGCCGCGCCCGCCCCGACGCCGGCCCGCTCCTCGAAGCGGCCCCGCCGCGGCCGCCCCCGTCTCCTCCGCGACCTGCTGATCGCGATCTCGACCCCCACCCCGCAGTCCCACCGGAAGGAATCCCGCTGATGTCCACGATGAAGCTGGTTCGAGAGCAGGTGCAGGCGGGGATCGATGCTCGCCTCGCGACTCCTCCGCTCGAGTGCGACGAGATGAAGCGGATCCTCGCGGCCGCGGGCGCTCGGATGCTCGGCCTCGACGGCGCGAGCGTCGAGGAGGCCGCACGGCAGGCCGTCTGCGCGGGCGGCCCCTCGGTCGAGCAGCTCGAGCAGATGATCCGTGCTCGCCGCACCGCCGCGGCCGGCCACGCGGAGGTGGCGGCATGAGCGCCCTCCGCAAGAGCAACCCCTACGTCGACGGCGCGATCGACGCCGCTCGCCGCGATGTCCGCGGCCGGATGAAGGCCTGGGCCTCGGACGCCCCGGCGGGCGTGATCGCCACGGCGATCCTCACCGTCGGCGACGCGCTCCTCGCGCTCGCGTTCGAGCAGCACCAGCGGAACCGCCTCGCCGCGATCACCGCCCGCGAGAAGGGCCTCCCCCTCCCCGACGACCTCGCCGCGCTCGCCGCCGAGGGTGCCGCTCCCGCGGCCGCCGCCGAGGACGGTGAGGCGGCGTGACCGGACGAGTGCTCCCGCTGTCGCGTCGGCCGCGGCCGCGTCGGATCCGGGTCCAGCAGATCGGGCTGCCCCCGGTCGAGCGCTGGCTGGTCGTGTGCGACTGCACGGCCCAGGTCCGCCTCGCGGATCGGGAGGCGGCACGCGCGTGGCGGCGCCGGCACCAGGCCGAGCACACCCGCGTCGAGGCCGCCCACCCCGCCCGCGGCGCCCGCTCGCCCGAGGACGGTGGCTCCCGATGAGCGTCCTCATGCTCGCCGTCGACCTGGCCGTCCGTGGGGTCCTCGCCGTCGTGATCGTCGCATCGCTGGCCGCGATCGTCGTCCTGGTGTGGGACCTGTACGCGGGCCCGACGGCCCGCCTCGCCGACGACCGCGCCCGCGCTGCCGCTCGGCGGGGTGAGGGGGGCATGGACGCGTGAATCGTCGTCGGTCGTCGGTGTCGCTGCGCCCGCAGAAGCCCTCGCCGCTGTGCGAGTCCTGCGGGGGCGACGTCTGGTGGGCGTGGGGCCTGTCCGGGAAGGTCTGGACCCCCCTCGCCCCCGAGCGACACCCGATCGACGGCAACTACGGCACCTACGAAGTCTGGCCCGACCAGTACGGCGGCCTCCTCGCCCGCTACCTCCCACCCGGCACCCGCGGCGTGCAGGTCGGCTCCTGGCGAGGAGTCCACCACAACGCCGCATGCGGCCACTGGCGCACCCAGGCCACGACCGCACTGGTCCGCGAAGCGCTCGCCGCGGTCCCGGTGATGCCCGACGGCGAGCTCCTCGCCCTCGGCGCACGCCTCCGCGAGGTCCAAGAGGGGATCACGCGGGAGATCAGGTCCCGGGCCATGACCCGAGACAACGAGAACGAACAGGAGTAGCAGCATGGAGCAGATTCAGATGGTGAAGGTCGCTGACCTGAACCCTCATCCCAGCAACCCGCGCATCGACGCCGCCCAGGTCGAGGACCTGGCCACCTCGATCCGCGTCCACGGCATCGAGGTCCCCCTCGTCGCCACCGGCAGCACCGACGTCGACGGCTGGGTCGTGGTCGCCGGCCACCGTCGCCTCGCCGCCGCGATCCAGGTCGGCCTCGACGAGGTCCCCGCCCAGATCCGCCACGACCTCACCCACGATCCCGCCGCACAGCTCGCGTTCATCGCCACCGAGAACCTCCACCGCGACCAGCTGACGTCGATGGAGGAGTCCCGCCTCGTCCAGGACATGCTGTCCCTGGGCCTGTCGAAGACCGAGGTCGCGAAGCAGACCGCGCTCGGCCGCGCACGCGTCGCCGAGCGCCTCGCCCTCGCGAAGCTCCGCGAGGAGACCGGCGAGAAGGTCCACCGCGGCCAGATCAGCATCGACGACGCCCTCGTCATCGCCGAATACGCGGGCGACGCCGAAGCCGTCAAGAAGCTCGAGGCGACCGTCGGCAGCTACCAGTTCGACTACGCCGTCTCCGAAGCCGCCCGACGCCGCGCCGACCAGGCCCGTGCGACCGCATCCAGGAAGGAAGCGAAGAAGCGCGGCTTACGCGTTGTGGCCGGCGAAGTCGTCGCCCTCCACGAGCTCGCCGACAAGGGCTCCCTGACCGCCCCCGGGTACGACGACGAGGGCCTCGCCGAGGAGCAGCGCGACGCTCTCCTCGAGGAGGCCCACAAGGACTGCCCCGGCCACTGCGCCATCATCCTCGGCGGCGACCAGACGGTCTACGACCGCGGCCGCCTCCCCTCCGGCACCCTCCTCATCGGCTGCGACCAGTGGACCCTCCACGTCCCCGCCGGCGCGACCGCCTCCCACCCCGACGACGACGAGGACGAGGAGCTCCACGACCCCTGGGACGACCTCGCCACCGAAGACTTCGCGACCGCGAAGATCCACCGTGAGCGCCACCTCGCCCACGCCCTCCCCCTCCTCGCCGACCACCCCACCTTCGACGTCCACACCAAGGCGAAGGACCTCGCCGTCAAGAAGGTCATCAGGATGGGCTGGACCGACTACCGCGAGGACGCCGACGGCATCGACCTCCTCCAGGCCATCACCGGAGTCGAGGGCAAGACCAAGGTCGCCCGCGCCCTCGCCAAGTGGCCCCTCTCCGTCCTGATCTGGCTCGACTCCGTCTCCTGGGACATCAAGACCACCCACCGGCACATGACCACCGGCAAGCACGGAACTTCCTACTGGGGCGCGAAGTCCCCCTTCCGCCGCCTCCTCGAAGACACCGGCTACGACTGGACTCCCGTCGAGCAGCAGGCCATCCTCCTCGCCACCGGCATCCGCCACGACGCCCCCAACCTCGACCCCGCAACCCCCGCCACCGCCGGCACCGCCGCGGCCGACGCGGCCGACGACGCGCTCGCCGAGGCGGGTGAGCTGGCATGACCACGATCCAGTTCCCGATGCCGGGCAGCGGGCAGGGCCCGACGGTGGTCTCTGCGGAGGACCTGACGCATTTCGGGCCGCGTCCCGCGGGTGTGGATGCCCCGGTGGAGTTCAAGGTGCACGGCCTCGAGCTGTGCCGGATGCTGCAGGCCGTCGTGCTGTTCGCGGCGGACCCGCGGAAGTTCCCGCACCTGTCCGCGGTGCGGTGCATCGCGGCCGAGGGCGGTCTCTTCATCGCCGCGCTGAACGGTGGGTCGTCCGCCGCCGGGCAGGTCGACATCCTGGACGGCGACGGCTACGGCGCGTTCTCGATCAGCCGTGAGCACGTGAAGTCGATCCTGTCGATCTTCCAGCGGAAGCTGCCGAAGGACGCGGAGCCCCACGAGTACGAGTTGTCCGTGGAGGTCACCGAGCGGGAGCTCATCATCACGGACGTCTCGAAGCTGTTCGGTGGGGACTCCCTGCGCTTGTCGATCGATCCGCGCACGGACCGCGTGGAGAAGGACAAGGAGTCTGACTCCGACCGTGTGCTCGCGGCGTTCCGGTCGGTCCGGCGGGGCACGTTCCCTGACGAGCCGGTGGACCTCGCGTCGGGCGTGTTCTTCTCCCCGGAGGAGATCGCCAGGATCGGCCGTGCTGGCGTCGTCCTGAACCGGGAGGTCGCGCTGCGGATGCAGGGCTCCCGTCTGGTCGCTCCCCTGTCGACGGACTTCATCGCCTTCACGGTGGGGACGCTGCGCGGACAGGACGGGAAGAAGGAGACGTTCCACGACGAGCTCGCGGCCCGGTTCTGGCGGGACCGCCTCGCCGGCCTCGCCGACGGGGTCCTCTCATGATGCGCGTCGACGCGAAGCTGGTGTTCCTCGACCTGGAGACGACGTCCCTGGACAAGGGCTCCGCGCGTCCGTGGGAGATCGGGATGATCGAGCGGACCACGGATGGCCGGGAGACCCGGACGACGATCCTGGTGTCGGATGTCGACCTCACGGATGCGGAGCCGGCCGCGCTCCGCATCGGCCGGTTCCGTGACCGGTGGGTCGATGACGGGCGTGCCCGCTGGATGACGGAGCGGGAGGCCGCCGAGCGGGTGGCCGCCGCGACGACCGTCCCGTCGGGCCGCGTGATCCTCGTCGGCTCCGCCGTCGGCGACTACGACTCCGCGGTCCTCGAGGCGATGCTCCGCCGGCACGGGCATGCCCCGGGCTGGTGGCACCACTCGATCGACCCCGTCACGTGGACGATCGCCGCGATGGCGATGTCGCCGTTCACGACGGTGTCGCTCGCGCAGGCGTCGTCCTATGCCCTATCGAAGGCCGCGGGGACGGAGCCGCCGGGCCACGGTGTCGCGCACACCGCGATGGGTGATGCGCAGTGGGCGGCCGACTGGTGGGACAGCCTCACGAAGGGGTGGTCGGTGTGACCGGCCTCGGCCGCGTCGACGCGGGCCCGACGATCGGGCATCTCCGGGTTCTGACCGAGGCGGGCGTGTCCCTGCGGCGGGTCGCGGAGGTTGCGGGGATGGACCGGTCCGCGGTCCAGCGGATCGCGAACGACTCGCGGCGCCAGGCGATCGTCGCCCGGCGGACAGAGGAGAAGATCCTCGCGGTCACGATCGAGGCCTGCGAGGCCGCGCAGCCCACCGCGGCTCCGGCCGGCCCGGTCGCTCCGGCCGCCCCGGCGCCGGCGGTCGTCACAGGCACCTACGTCGCGCTGTTCCCGCTGCACGGCGGGGTCTCGGTCCCGCGGATGAAGCGGATCGCGATCCAGGAGGTCTCCGAGCAGCTCCGTGGGACCGGCACCCGGATCACCTCGGAGTGGTCGTGGGAGGTCCGTGGCCACGGCCCCGACCGGGTCCTCCTCGCGTGGGCGGACGCGGAGACCACGACCCCCGCCGCCGACGTCGCGACGGCGGCCGAGGCGTGGGCCGAGGCGGTCGCACCGTCGGCGCCGGACCTCGCGGCCTGGGCCCGGACCCATCTGCCCGAGGCGGTGGCCGCGTGATCGACCTGACCCCGCTGCCCTGGGTCGCGGACGCGCTCTGCGCGCAGACCGACCCCGACGCCTTCTTCCCCGACAAGGGCGGCCCCATCAAGGACGCCAAGAAGATCTGCGGCGGCTGCCCCGTCCGCGAGGAGTGCCTCGAGGCCGGCATCACGGGAGTCGAGGTCGGGATCTGGGGAGGCACCACCGAACGCGACCGGCAACGGATCCGCGCCCAGCGCGCCGCCGCGGCCGCCGGCGGGGTGGCGGCGTGACCCGGCTGATCCACCGGGTCCCCGACGACGACCCCGACGACCACGACCTCCTCCAGCACATCTGCCCCTGCACCCCCGACCTCACCGTCACCGCCACCCCCGACGGCCGCACCCGCACCGTCTACACCCACCACCACCACCAGGAGAAGCCATGAACCGCACCCGAACCCTCGCCACCGCCGCGCTCGCCGTCGCGGCCCTCGCCGGCGTGACCGCCTGCTCGCAGGCCGACACCGCGTCCCGGAACCTGACCACGGCCAGCGACAACTTCGAGGTCCAGCGCCGGGTCGTGTTCTTCAACGGCATCACGGACACCTACCTGCTGGAGATCGAGGGCCGCTGCTCCATCACGGCCGACACGGGCGACGGCCAGCTCGAGGTGACGTGCAAGACGGGCGACGACCCCGCCGTCTTCAAGAAGCACTTCCTCGGCCTCTCCGACAACGTCTCCTACTTCGTCGAGCAGCTGGAGGACGTCGACGCCGATCCCTTCCACTACAGGGTCGTCTTCCGGCCCGAGGTCATCGTCCCCGACATCGACTTGTCGACCAGCGTCGGCGACCTCGGATGACCACCCGCTACGGCAAGGAGAAGACCATGACCAGCATCTACTACCACTTCGACGCCTACGGGCGCGCGGAGGCCGCCGAGAAGCGCGCTGCCCTCTGGAAGGAGGCCGCGCGCAACCTCGCGAAGAAGCGGAACGCGTCGAACCGCACCCTCGCCCGGATGAACGAACTGCGCAAGGGGGCCGAGGATCGCGCGCACGCGGCTGTCCGGGGCGCGAACGAGGTAGCCGTACAGCTGGACCGCGTCCGCGGCGAGCTGGAAGAGGCGCGCAAGCTCGCCACCGGCGACTTCACCGAGGCCGCGCGGGCTGAAGCCGCCTCCCGCTACTCGTACGCCGACGGCTACGCGTCCGGGGTCACTTTGCGGCAGGGGTTCGTCGCCGGCGTCCGGTGGGCGAGCGAGCAGCTCGCCGCGCAGGACCGGCCCAACGCCGTGGACCTCCGCGTGGAGCGCGCCGAGGTCTGGTGCCTGGGACCGGGTGCCTGGGTCGTCCAGGTCTTCGTGCCCGGCCTGCGAGGCGGCCGCTCCGGGCCGATCCACCTTCGTCCGGCCGGCATCACGGTCTACCCGCCCGACGACGGACTCGCCTTCCCGACCCACGCCGCCGCGCTCGCCGCCGCGCTCGCCGCTGTCCGCCCCATCCCCACCACCCAGAAGGAGCGGAATCGATGAGCAACCGCATCCCCCGCTACCTCACCCGACGTCGCCCTCAGCAGTCGGCCCAGCCGTGGCGTCCGATCATCGACGCGCTCGCCGCGTACGGCGTGACCGAGCTCGTCCCCCAGACGACCAAGATCACCGACGGCCACGACGGGATCTCCCTCGACGTCTTCGCGACCGGCCCCGACGGCAACTACCTCGTCCACCAGAACAACAGCGGGGAGGGAGTCGACATCGTCACCCGCCGCGCCTTCTACCCGCACCCCGGACGGAGCACCCGATGACCGACAGCCGGATCACCTCAGAGAATCTCGACGAGTGGGAGGCGCTCGCCGACAACGCGACCCGTGGGCCGTGGGGAGTCAACGAGGCGGGCGACCAGCTCAACGGCGCGTACTTCGACCACTGCTGCATGCGCCGCGACGATCAGGAACGGGCCGACATGGCCTTCGCCGCCGCGTCCCGCGAGGCCGTCCCGGCGCTGATCGCCGAGGTGCGACGACTCCGAGATGCCGCGGCGCAGGAGCCGACCGACGCTGAGGTCAAGGCTGCGGCCCGCGCCCTCAACGCGGCGGGCTTCACCTGCAGCGGGGCCGCGCTCGACGCCGGCGGCTACGACGAATGCGAGGAGTGCCGCTTCGTCTGCGACGGCCTCACCGAGTCCGCTCTGTCCGCCGCTCGCGCCGCCCGACGAGACGAGGAGCAGCGCCGATGAGCGACACGACCATCCAGTCCACGGCCTGCGGAGCCCGGTGCCCGCACGAGGCCGTCGCGGTCTGCACCCTCCCGAAGGCGCATGCCGGCAACCACGAGGACTACGGGGACCACTACCCCGGATCCCCCAGCACGAAGTTCCGCTGCACCTGGAAGAGGACCCGATGACCACCACCCCGAGCACGTTTCGCAAGAAGCCCGTCGAGGTCGAGGCCATGCAGCTCGGCCCGACCGCACAGGACACCAACGCTCTGTGCAAGTGGCTGAACGACAACGGCTACCCCATGCTGTTCGGCGACGCGAACCGTCCCGAGACCCTCAGCGACACCCTCTCCGTCCTCAACAGCTGGCCGCGCGACCGGGTGGCCAAGGGCTGGTACACCGATCCCAGCGACGGCGCTCCCGTGATCCGCACCCTGGAGGGCGACATGCGCGTCTCGCCCGGCGACTACGTCATCCGCGGTGTCAAGGGCGAGTTCTACCCCTGCAAGCCGGACGTCTTCGAGGCCACCTACGAGATCGCCCACGAGGAGCCGACCCGGAAGACCGCGCTCGACCGCCTGGACGAGTGGGAGCACAAGCAGGAGCCGACCGACGCCGAGGTCGAGGCGGCCGCGCTCGAGCAGGGCACCCTCTACGCCCTGCAGGAGTTCGGCCTCCCCCTCAGCGAGCACGGCACCATCAAGAAGAGGCTCGCCGACATGGTCACCCGATCGCCCGACGCCTGGGCTGAGGGGAAGGAGATGGCCCGCCGGATCCTCAAAGCCGCCCGCGCCGCCCGTCGAGGCGAGGAGCAGCGCTGATGTGGGAGACGACCACACCCACCGTGACGATCAACGTCAACGGCGTCTGGATCCGCCGCGACGCCGTCCTCGCGATCGAACCCACCGTGACCAGAGAAAAGGTGCGCGTCCACCTCTCCGGAGGCACCACGGTCGACGTCCCCCTGCGCCCCGGCGAGACCACCACCACCGTCATGCACGCCCTCGCCAAGGAGATCGAGATCCCGTGACCACCACCCCCTTACCCCGCCGCGGGCTCCTCCGCACCGCCGCCTGGGCCGCCCCCACCGCCATCGCCATGACGGCAGCGCCCGCGCTCGCCGTGTCGAAGACGGAGCTCGAGGGCCTCCTCCGGGTGAACTACCGCTCGGCGGGCCGGTCGGCCGACGTCGAGGTCACGACCCGCGGGACGGGCCTCGGCCTGCACGTCGACGGGCCGCGCCCGTCGAGCGCCCGCCTGACCCTGTTCCTGTCGAGGGGGATCGTCCCGGCGACGACCCGCTGGCACACCGTCGACGCCTGGACCCGCCCCGCCCACGTTCGCACGGAGGGCGGCTTCACGGTGTGGGAGTCGACCCACCAGGGCACGTGGACGCCCAACGGCACCACCTGGAATGCGCAGCCGTTCACCTGGACGACGCCGGCCGTGCCCGGCAGCCCGGTCCAGGCCCGCGTGATCCGCACCGTCGTGATCGACGGGGTCACCGTGTCGACGGACTCCGGGGTCGTGACCCTCGGCCAGGCCCGCGCGCGCACGACCGCCGCGGCGACGGGCGAGGGGGCCGAGCTGTGAAGCGCGTGCTGGCCCAGGTGTGGGCGCCGGGCGTCGCGGCCGTGGCCGCGCTCGTCGGGGCGGGCTCGATGCTCGCCGACGGGAACCGTCTCGGCGCGGTCTGGGCGCTCGTCGCGGGGATGTGGGCGGCCTTCGCGCTCGTGCTGATGATGCAGGGCCTGCGCCACCGCTGCCCGGCCCCGCAGCCGGTGGAGCGTGGGATCGCGGTCGTGCATCTGATCGGCGGCATGGGCGATGGCGAGACGGCGCATCCGAACGTTGGCACGTCGGAGGAGCTCTTGGGTGCCCCGATCCTCTACCTCGCTGGGGTCGGCGCCGAAGCCCACTACCGCGTCGCCCGGGTCGACCACACATCCTACGTCGCCGTGCCGATCAAGGAGCCGGCGCCGTGAGCCGGCATCGCCCGGGCGCGCGAGTCGTGCTGCGCCGTGGCCGCGTCGCGCACATCGTCGCGAACGCCGCCGCGGATGCCGATGCCCGCTTCACCCTCTGCGGCGTCCCGGTCCTGATGGACGACCGGGCCGCCGTCGACACCGATCCCACGTGCAGCACCTGCTACGGGCGGCCCGCGAAGAGCCGCCCCCGTCTGAGGAGGAACCGATGACCGAGAAGACCAACCCCGCGAGGACGATCTACGTCCCCCGCACGATCGCCAGCGCCGCGGAGGCGGAGGCGCTGCCGATCGGGACCGTTACCGTCCACTACCCCCGTAGCGGCATGGAAGACCAGGCGGGCGTCCGAGTCCGTGGCGGCTGGGAGTTCACTGGCACCATCCCCGACGTCTTCGATCACCGGGAGGCGATCGGGATGGAAGCGCTCGTTCCCGTCGAGGCCGAGGAGCAGTGGGCCGAGACCAACGAGTTCAGCGGCGTCGATCGCGTGAGCAACGAGGGCATCGCCTGGGAGCAGTCCGCCGACAACGGCCGACGCCCGTCCCGCCGCTACGTCAGCGCATGGGAGGAGGTCAGGTGACCACGATCTACGTCCCTCAGCGTATCGAGTCCGCCGAGCAGGCAGAGGCGCTGCCGATCGGGACCATCGCGCTGTTCCAGCCGGAGGATCCCGACCGGTTCGAGAACCACGCGGCCGTCAAAATCCGCCCTGAAGAGACCTCGGAGAACAAGGTCTTGTGGCTGGTCGACAGCGGGAGCGTCGACTCCGACTCCGGCATGGTCGGCTGGACGGCGCTCATCCCCGTCGAGGCCGCGGAGGAGAAGCAGCTGGACCCTGGAGTCTTCAAGAGGATCAACGCACGAATGCGCCTCGCACAGATGGGCTACGGACTGGCGCACTGGCCGCTCGAGATTCAGCACGTCCGCCGCCTCGTGACCCCGTGGGAGGTGGCCTCGTGAAGACCTCCCTGAACCGTCGCGAGCGTCGGATCATCCGCCGTGCCCGCCGCCGAGCCCGCATCGCGCGCTCGACCGGTGTCCTCCACATCCACATGCGCCAGGACGCCGGGCGATTCGCCGGAGCGCTCGCGCGTCACGTCGCCGCCCTCGGAGTCTCGGCGGAGTACGCCGGACGGCTCTTCACGGTGATGTCGGCGCTCCAGGCCTTCGGTGCTGGGCGGTCCGTCCAGCGGCCGAGCCATCCCCTGCTGCACAACGGCCGGAAGCACCCGAACCCGGACCGACCGCGTCACACGAGCTCCCCCATCCGCACGCGACGGGAGACCTCGTGAAGAGCGCCGTCCTGGCGCTCGCCGCCCTCGCCCCGCTCCTCGGCGGCGTGATCGTCGCTATCTGGCCCGCCCCGGCGCTGGCGTCGACCGCCGCGCCGCCGGGGAAGGGCCCGGGCGGGCCCTCGCCTGACCGCCGCGGCGGCTGCGCCTGAGAGCGGCATGGAGCCACGAGAGGAGGTGATGGCGATGAAACAGCAGATCTGTGAGTCCTGCGACCGGGTGATCAACCCGACGACGGGCGAATGCGCGTGCAGCGACTGAGCAGGAAGATGAAGGAGACAACAGATGGCCTGGTTACGGGCAGGAGACACCGCGGCGATGGACAGCCGCGTGCTCGGCGTGGCGGAGTTCGCGGACGCCGACGAGCGGTCCGTGAACGAGGTGTTCGGCTTCGTGATGCGCCTCTTCCTGCAGGCGGCTCAGCAGGGCAGCGACTACCAGGTGTCGTTCGGCACCGCGATGGTCCTGTCCCCCCGCTACGAGGCGCTGCTCGCGCTCGCCGCGAAGTCCGGCCTCCTGTCGATCGGCGTGGAGGATGACCGGAAGGTGATCCGCCTCGTCGCCGACCCGGAGTTCATGCACATGCGCACCCGTGAGGAGATCGCGTGGGAGAGCCAGCGGAAGGCCGACACCTCGGACCTGTCCCTGGTCATCCCCGTGCGGGTGCGAGATGGAGACGCCTGCCGCTACTGCGGCGAGGTCGTCTCCTTCGGCATGCGCAAGGGCAACCGTGCCGGCACCTATGACCACCTGGTCCCCGGGCAGCGCGCCCGGAGCGTCGATGAGCTGGTCGTCGCGTGCAAGGGCTGCAACTCCGGCAGGCGAGACGAGGAAGGCGGCCGCGGTTCGCGTTACCCGTTGCTTCCTCCGCCCGCCGCAGGGCAGCGCTACTTCTCGACGGCCACCCTGACCTGGTTCAAGGACCAGGGCACGGTGTTCACCGACCTCGGCCTGGAGATCCCGAAGCGCCCGCGCGGCGCGAAGGACCGCCGGCCGGGCACCCAGACCCGTCCCGACGCGCAGCCGGTCACGACCGGTTCCGCGCGCGCAGAGCACGCGGCGCCCGCATCCAGCGGCGATCAGCGGACTGCGCCCTCCCAGACGCGACCCGCAGACGCGGCACCCACGGGTGACCAGCGCGCGGGAACTGCGCAGGAGGCAACTCCCGGAGACGACCACGGCATCGAGCAGCTGACGCCTGCTCGCACCATCGAGACGGCTGCAGACGCGGCGCCCGCATCCAGCGGCGACCAGCGCGCGGCCGACCCCTCAACGGTGCGAGCGGAGCGCCTGCCCGCCGCCGAGGTCGCATCTCAGGTCGAGCAGACGCACGGGGTGACCTGCGACAACGCCACTTCCAGAACGCTTCTGGAAGCTGAGGCTCCAGGTTCTGGAAGTGCCGGGTCGGGACGGGACGGGTCGGGACGGGACGGGTCGGGCCGGGTTGGGACGGGACGGCGCGGGACGGCGCGGGACGGGGGCCCGCCGGGCCCGGTCCCGCATGGTCAGCGGTCGCAGGGCAGGAAGACGAAGCGTGGTCGGAGGAGGAGACGGTGAGGAAGGAGAGCATGGTGGAGACGGGTCTGCATGAGGGCTGGGAGTTCGAGAACCGGGTGAACCGTCTGCGGAATGAGCTCGAGGAGGTGCCGCGGCTCCTGGGCGAGGTGTCGGACGTGATGCTGGAGGTTGGTCGGCAGTCGATCTCGCTGGCGCCGTCGGCGAGCCGGGAGCGTCCGTTGCCTGGTGGGCGTGCGCTGGCAGTGCTCGCTCCGGTGGCGGATCGTCCGACGGTGGAGTTCGATGACCTGCCTCATCCGGTGTCGACGTTGCGGGAGATCGCGGCGGCGGTGCGGGAGTGGCAGGACGAGGACCAGGTGGAGGGCGAGAAGCTCGAGGCGCTGGTGGTGTTCCTGGTGGATGCAGCTCGGTGGATCGTGGCGCATGAGGAGCTGGCTCGGTGGGTCGATCTGCGTCTCGGGGAGACCCTGGGTCTGCTGCGGTCGATCGTGGGCGATGTCGAGCGGGTCGAGCCGCGGACGATCGAGCTGCACGACGTCGAGGCGCGGATGCGGGAGCTCCTGGCGGAGGACCCGGGCGCGTATCGGCTGTCGCCGGCGGAGGCGGAGCACTTCTGGCCGGGGATCGCTCAGCGGATCAAGAAGCATCGGGCGCGGGCGAAGGCGCGGGCCCGGGAGGAGTCGAAGCGTCGGTCGAAGGAGGCCGGCGTGCGGGTCGATGTCGAGCCCGTGTTCTTCGCTGTGCCCGACGACCGCGGGACCTACTCCGGCGCCGACCTGGCGGAGTTCCATCGGATCCGTGGGCATGTGCGGACGGGGACACGCCGGGAGCCGGAGCCGTCGTCGCGGCCCCCGGGATGATGTAGTACCCTGCGAGTGCGTGTTCAGCATGCCCTGATGCAGATCGAGAACCCCGGTGCAGCCCCCTGGTGGGCGCCCGGGGTTCTCGCATACTCGGGGTCTGGTGCAGGGCACGTCGTCGTCCGTGGGGTGTCCGCCTGGTGGTGGTCCCCGTGGATGCCCGGGTGCGTGGATGCTCCGCCCCGGGGCTCAGGGACGGAGCATCGCCCCCGCCGCCGTCGGCGTCGGCCTGGCCCCGCTACTCCCCGGGCTGGCGCCGTCGGCGCGCACCCCTGGTCGAGGTGGTGATGGTGATGCCTCGTGCGCTCCGTCGTCCCTGTCCTGTTCCTGGATGCCCCGACACGATCGGGACCCGGGAGCGCTACTGCCCGGGCCATGCGGCCCGGCACGAGCGCACCCGGGGCACCCGGCAGCAGCGCGGCTACGGTCGCAAGCACGATGCAGAACGTGCACGCTGGGCGCCGATCATCGCGACGGGCACTGCCCGATGCGTGCGGTGCGGGGAGTGCATCGCCCCCACCGCCCGGTGGTCCCCCGACCACACCGACGACCGCACCGGATACCTCGGCCCGGCGCACGAGCGATGCAACCTTCGTGCTGCCGGACGTTCCGTGAAGCACCGCGGCAACGACCGCTGAGAGCTCGCGAAGGACCGCCGCTGATCCTTCGCTCGGTCGTCGCGATCGCCGTTCGACGGCCGCTTCGACGATCGACCGACAACGCTCTGACCTGCGGGTTTGTCTGCGCCTCGCGCGCTCGACGCCGAACCTTCCACCGCTCTGACCTGCACAGACGGGTGGGGGGACCCCCTCCCCCCACCCCCTCCAGGACCGCCGGGGAGGAGAACGCGTACTCCCGCAGGTTGGAGCTTTCTGATCAGGGGGTCCCCATGGCAGTTTCGTTCACCCTCGTCACCGTCCGTGGCCGCCGCGTCGACGTCGTCGTCCATCGCACTGGCGCGCAGATGCGCCGGGCGGCTCGAGCCTGGAACGGTGATGACCACCCCGCCGACGTCCTGGGCGTCACGCACGGCTTCTCCGCGGAGAACAACCCGCAGGCCGTGGTCCGCCTCAGCGAGGAGCACCTGACGCGCCGCGTCATCGACCACGAGCTCGTGCATGCGGCTCAGGCGATCTACGGCCACGACTTCGGGCAGTTCATCACCGCGCATCCGCTCGACCACTGGACGCACTACAACGAGACCTTCGCCTACACCTTCACCGAGCTGCAGCACCTGATGTACGCCGCGCTCGCGGGGAACGGCCTAACCGTCACCGACGGCTTCTGAGCACGGAGGAGGTGCCTGGTGGTTGGTCCGGCGCGCCGTCCGGCGCTCGCGGTGCTCCGTGAGGGCAATCCCTCGCACCGTCCCGTCGACGAGCCCGTGGTGCTGCCGCCGGCCGAGTTCCCGGAGCCGAACTGGTCGCGGGAGTTCCCGGAGGCGAAGGCGCCGCGCCGGCCGAAGGAGCCCGAGCGCGAGCCCGACGAGTCGATCGAGCACTTCACGCAGCGCGAGTACGTCTTCGAGAAGCGCCTGCAGGCGTACGAGCTCCGCCGGGCGGCGATCAACGGCACCCGCTTCGTCCGCAAGCGCGCGGCCGAGGAGTGGGCGCGGGTCGTGCCGATCCTGCGCAACTCCATCGGCCTCGCGGACCCGGACTGGTCGATCGTCGTGGACATGTGCGTCTGCGTCGCCCGCCTCGAGTGGTGCGAGCACGAGCTCGCCCGCGAGGGCCTGATCGTGATGGGCCAGCGAGGTCCCGCGAAGAACCCGCTGACGACCGTCGCCGGCCAGTACCGCGTCCAGCTGAAGACCTACATTCGCGAGCTCGGCCTGTCGCCGAGCGCGCGCACCGGCCTCCCGTCGACCCCTGGCGGGGACGACGATGACGACGACGGCGTGTTCGACTGAGCTCAGCACTCCCCGGCGAGGGGGTGACCGATCGTGACCGCCCCCGAGCCCGATCTGACCGACCTGCCGGTGCCGTACGACTCCCTTCTCGAGCTCGGCCTCACGCACGAGCAGATCGTCTCCGCGGCCGAGCGACGGCCCCTCGTCGTCGCCTGCCAGGCGAGCGCCCACCCGGGCGCATGGTTCGACGTGCAGCGCGCGCAGAGGTCTCTGCAGGCCCTCGGCATGTTCCGCCACACGAAGGGCCGCTGGGCGGGCGTCCGGATGCGCCTCGGAGAGGGTCTGGACCCCTGGCAGGTCGTCTGGGTGATGGCCCCGATCTTCGGCTGGGTCTTCCACGACGAGGAGATCGACCGCGTCGTCCGCGTCATCCGCTCCGCATGGATCGAGATGCCCCGAAAGCAGGGCAAGTCGACCATCGCCTCCGGCATCTCCGGCATCCTCCTCCTCGCCGACTCCGAGCCCGGCGCCGAGGTCTACAACGCGGCCGGCAGTGCGATGCAGGCCGGCCGCGTCTTCGAGGACGCGAAGCGGATGCTGTCGACGTCGCGGAGCGCTCGCCGAAGGATCGAGCCGCTGAAGGACGTGGTGCGGGTCCCGAAGACCGGGAGCATCCTGCGGGTGCTGTCGCGGGTCGCGGAGACGGCACACGGCCTGAACGTCTCCGGCGCGATCATCGACGAGGTCCACACGCTCCGGCTGCGCCGCGGCCTGGTCGAGGCGATCGAGACCGGTGTCGGCGCCCGCGACCAGCCGCTGATCATCTTCATCACGACCGCGGATGAGGCCGAAGAGGGCACGATCTACGACGAGAAGCACCAGCTGACCAGGAACCTTGCGCTGGGGATCCTCGAGGACACCTCGCACTTCGGCGTGATCTGGGCGGCTGAGCCCGGCGACGACCCGTTCTCCGAGGAGACGCAGCGGAAGGCGAACCCCGGCTTCGGGAAGTCGCCGACGCGACGCTACCTCGCGGGCGAGGCGACGAAGGCGAAGTCCTCGCCGACCTACCTGCCGACCTACCTGCGGCTCTCGCTGAACCTCCGCACGCGCTCGCAGTCGCGCTGGCTGAACATCGACAAGTTCGACGAGGTCCGCGCACCGATCGACGTCGCGCAGCTGCGCGGCCGGCGCGCCTGGGGCGGCCTCGACCTCTCCGCGGTCTCCGACTTCACCGCCTGGGCGATGTGGGTGCAGTCCCCGCGCCCGGGCTTCGACCTCGACCTGCTGATCCGCTACTTCGTCCCGGGCGACCGGGTGGAGGACCTCCAGCGGCAGCTGCTGGTGCCGCTCTCGACCTGGATCGAAGACGGGCACGTGACCGCGACCGACGGCGACGTCATCGACTACGCCGCGGTGAAGCACCAGATCCTCGCGGACTGCCAGCACCTCGACATGCAGCGCATCAGCTTCGACCGCATGTTCGCGGGGCAGATCGTCCAGGAGCTGGACGAGGAGCTACGCGGCGTCGACGTGAACCCCGTCGGCCAGGGCTTCATCGGCCTGTCCGCGCCCGCGAAGGAGTTCGAGCGCCTCCTCGGCGCCGGCCTGATCCGAGTCCCCGACGATCCGGTGACCCGCTGGATGGCCTCCGTCGTCGAGGTGAAGCGCGACCAGACCGACAACCTGAAGCCGGTGAAGCCGGACCGCGAGAAGTCCCTGACCCGCATCGACGGCATCCAGGCGGCCGTGACCGGCCTCGACGGCTGGATCCGCACCGCCTCGAAGGCCCGCGACCGCAAGATCATCGTCGGCTCCCGCCGCTGACGAGGAAGGAGGCGAGCACGTGACCGCTGAACTCGACCTGTTCACCAAGCTCGACCGCCTCCGCCTCGGCCGCCACGAGGACCTCGACCATCTCGACGCCTACCTCCGCGGTAAGCAGCCGCTGAAGTACATGGCGGCGGAGCTGTCCAAGGAGTTCGGGGACCGCGTCACGCAGCTGGTGATCAACTGGCCGAAGATCGTGACGGAGCAGTACGAGTCCGTCATCAACGTGACCGGCTTCCGTGCACCTCCCGCGGGCGACGGCGGCCCGAACGAGAAGATCGACGCGCTGATGTGGGACATCTGGAAGGAGAACGGCCTCGACGAGCAGTCCTCGCTCCTGCACACGGAGTCCATCGCGCTCGGCGACGCGCTCATGATCTCCGGCGCGGGCGCCGGCAAGGACGATATCCCGGTCGTGACCGTCGAATCGCCGTTCCAGGCGTACGCGCGCCGGGATCCCCGGACCCGGCAGATCAGCGACGGCATCAAGCGCTGGTCCGAGGGCGACGGCGACGACAAGGTCGAGTGGGGAACCCTCTACCTTCCGAACACCCGCATCACCTTCCGCAAGGACGGTTCCGACTGGGTCGAGGACGCACGCTGGGACCACGATCTGGGGTCGCCGCTGATCGTACCGTTCCGGAACCAGCCGCGGATGCTGGAGGACCACGGCCAGTCCGAGTTCGTCGACATCATCCCGATCGCTGACGCCATCAACAAGATGGCCACGGACATGATGATCAGCGGCGAGTTCCACGCGATGCCGCGCCGCTACGTGTTCGGCCTCCGCAAGGAGGACTTCGAGGACGAGCACGGGAACCCGATCTCCGACTGGAAGAAGCTCGCCGGTGGCATCTGGGCGTCCGAGGTCGACGGCAAGGACGTCCAGGTCGGGCAGTTCTCCGAGGCTGACCTCACGAACTTCCACAACTCCATCAAGATGCTCTTCCAGATCGCGTCGATCGTCGCCGCGCTCCCGTCCTACGTGACCGCGTTCGGAGGCGACAACCCGGCGTCGGCCGAGGCGCTCAAGGCCGCCGAGGTCACGAAGAACAACCGTGCGGAGCGGAAGACGACGATCCTCGGCGCCGCGCACGCCGAGGTGCAGCGCAACAACCTCCGGATCCTCGGACGGTACAGCCGCGAGCATCGGCGCATCGAGACCCAGTTCCGGCCCGTCGCGACCCCGTCCGAGGGCCAGATGGCCGACTACGCCATGAAGCTCGTGTCCCAGGGCATCATCCCGCCGCAGCAGGCCCGCAAGGACCTCGGCTACTCCCAGGAGCAGCGCCGGCAGATGGAGCACTGGGACCGCCAGAACCTCACCGACCCGTTCATCTCCCGGATGAACCGTGAGGACGGCATCGAGGGGGTCTGATGGCCGACGGCCAGAACCTCCCCGAGCCCGCCACCAGCCACTACCGGCTCATGCAGGCCCTGCAGCTGCGCGCGATCCGACGCGGCCGCAGGGCCTGGGCCCAGATCGACCCCGACCACCTCTCCGCCTCCTGGCGCGAGCTGCTCCCCCTCATCACCGCCAGCATCAGCGAGGTCCAGGGCGACGCGACCACCGCGGCCGCCGACTACAACGCCTTCACCCTCGCCGACCGCGACGAGTACGAACTCCCCCGCTCCTTCGTGAACACCAGCGCCTTCACCGGCGTCCTCGACGACGGCGGCGACCTCTCCGCCGCCATGTACATGCCGCTCATCCGGACGAAGCGCGGCCTCGCTGGCGGCCTCACGATGCGCCAGGCGCTCGCCGTCGGCCGCGACAGCCTCGACCGCATCGCGGCCGGTGCCGTGCGGGACTCCGCGCGCGCGGTCGCCTCGGTCGACACTGCCTCCCGGGACAACGTCGGCTACATCCGCATGCTGAACCCGCCCAGCTGTCCGCGCTGCGCGATCCTCGCCGGTCGCTTCTACAGGTGGAACCTCGGCTTCGACCGCCACCCCAACTGCGACTGTATCCACGTCGCCGCGAAGAACACCGCGGCCCTGCAGGACGAGGGCCTGATCGCCGACCCCTATGCCTACTTCTCCAGCCTGTCGGCCGAGGACCAGGACCGCATCTTCGGGAAGTCTGAGGCCCGCGCGCTCCGCGACGGCGCCGACATCTTCCAGGTCGTCAACGCCCGCCGCGGAATGTCCCGCGTCGGCGCCCGCCCCGGCCAGCGCGCCCGCGTCACCACCGAGGGCACCTCCCGCCACGGCAGCTTCACCCGCCGCGGCGGCGCCGGCCGCACCCGCCGCACCGTCGACGAGATCTACCGCACCGCCGGCACCCGCACCCGCGCACTCCGCATGCTCGAGGAGGACGGCTACGTCCTCCCCGGCGGCCAGGATCCCGCGGGGACGATGCGGGACCTCCGCGCCCCCGCGAAGAATGCCTCGCGGGCGACCCGCGAGTCGTGGCTGACGGGGACCCGCCTCCCCCGGAACATGCAGACGATGACCGCCGCCGAGCAGCGGCGATATCGCGCAGACCGCGACTGGCAGATGATCCGCGCCGGCATGAACCCCTACCAAGCCGGCGCCGCCCAGCGCTGGCGCTACACCGTCTTCGGCGAGGGCACCCCGCACGGCGGATCCACGCCGCGCCCGCCGACGGACGCAGACCGTGCCCGCGCCGAGCGCGCCTACCGCCGCTACGTCCTCGGCGAAGACGGCGGCGACACCGCCCTCGGCACCCGCCACACCCTCCCCGCACAGGGGACCCGAATCTAGGCGCCGACGCAGCGTCGGCGCCGCGCTCGCCGACGGCGGGCACCCCCTGAGCTGCACGGCGTGATGCCCGCGGCTCTCCCCTCCCGGACGGTCCCGCGTGATGCGTGCCGTCCCCTCCCCTGACCCAGGCTCGTCCGCGTGATGCGGCGGGCCGCGACCTCGTGACGAGGAGCAACCCCACCATGAACGCCCTGCCCAAGCCCTTCCCGCACGGCATCGACATCACCGCCCCCGGCGGCATCGACGCGCTGCTCGCCTTCCACCGGCGAACCTTCGGCGACGCCCGCATGAGCATCGCTCCCGGCGCCGGGGAGCCGCCCGGCGATGACGGCGCGCCCGGCGACGAGGACGCCGGCAACGGCGGCCAGCCCGCCGGCGGCGACGGCGACGACCCCGACAAGGGGATGAGGTCGGCGCTCGCCGCGGAGCGTGCGGCGGCGAAGCAGGCGAGGACCGACCTCGCGGCCGCGCAGGCGCGCGTGAAGGAGCTCGAGGACGCGTCGAAGTCCGAGGAGCAGAAGCGGCAGGAGGCCGCCGAGCGCCTGCAGTCGGAGCACGCGCAGCTGACCCGCGACCTCGAGGCGAAGGACGCGCTCCTGGAGCGCTATGCCGTCGCCGCGGCGAAGGGTCTCGATCTCTCGGCCGCTGAGCGGCTGCGGGGGACGACCCGCGAGGAGATCGAGAAGGACGCCGACGACTGGATCGCGAAGTGGGGCACGGGCGCCGGGTCGTCCACGCCGCCGCCGGATCCGGGCCAGGGCCCCCGACCGGACCAGAAGCAGTCGTCGTACGAGCAGGGCTCCGCACGCGCCCAGGCGCGCTACGGCGCGCCGCAGAAGCAGCAGTAACGGTCGTCCCGCCCGGGAAGGCCGACAACCACCACCTCTAGAAGGAGGCAGACATGGACCTCACCGTCCGTGATGAGGTGTTCGGCAGCGAGAACCGGGCGTGGCTCGGATCGCAGCACGGCACCGAGAGCAACCGCTCGATCACCCTCGACGTCGCCGCGTTCACCGCCGCGACGCACTACCCGAACGGCGTCATCCCCTCGGGCACCGTGCTCGCGGTGATCGCCGCGAGCGGCCTGTACGGCCCGTACGACCCGGACGCCGAGGACGGCCGCGACACCGCGGCCGGCCACCTCTTCAACAGCACCCCGGTCCGCGCCGGCGCCACCAAGCTCGGCGCGCCGCTGCTCGACCACGGCGCTGTCGTGGAGTCCAAGCTCCCGGCCGCTTCCGGCCTGGATGCGCTCGCCAAGGCTGACCTCGCTGGTCAGATCCGCTACCGCTGAGGAGACCCGAGATGATCCTGAACGATCTCGTCCCCGGTGGGGCCCTGACCGCGTTCACGCGCGAGGTCCCCACTCCCGCGAACTACATCCTGGACGGCTTCCTGCCGAACAAGACGGTGCAGGACATCGAGGCGACCATCGACTCGGTGACCCGCACGAACCGCGCGGCGTCATTCCGCTCCTACGATGCGGAGACCCCGATCGGTCAGCGGGACGCGTTCTCGCGTCGCCGCGTCATGCTGCCCCCGGTCGGTCAGAAGACCGTCGTCGGTGAGCTCGAGCGCCTCCAGCTCGAGCGGATCCGCAACGGCGGCGGATCCCTCGCGAGCATCGCCGAGCAGGTCTACGACGACGCCGACATCAACGCGCGCGCCGTGCTCGCCCGCGTCGAGCTCGCGCGCGGCGACGTCCTCGAGGATGGAAAGTTCACCCTCACCGACGAGAACGGGCTGACGCTCGAGGCAGACTTCGGCGTCGACGCGGACAACCTCGTCGCGCCGACGGACCTGTGGTCGGACCACGCGAACGCGACGCCGATCTCGGACCTGACCGAGTGGGTCGAGCAGTACACCGAGGTCAACGGCATCGCCCCCGGCTACATCATCATGTCCCGCACCGCGCGAGCGCACATGCTGCAGTGCGCCGAGGTGAAGGCATCGGCGTTCCCGGGCGTGACCACGCCCCCGAACCTGGCGCCCGGCCAGCTCGCCGGCGTGCTGGAGACCTTCGACCTGCCCCCGATCACGATCTACGACACCCGCATCGAGGTCGGCGGCGTCGCTTCCCGCGTGATCTCCCAGGACAAGGTCATCTTCGGCCCGGAGGACCGTGCGTCCCTCGGCGAGACCGTCTGGGGCATCACCGCGGAGGCGCTCGAGCTCGCCGGCCTCCCGAACCCGGAGCTGACCTACGAGCAGCTCCCGGGTCTCGTCGGCGTCGTCATGCGGACCTTCGACCCCGTCCACACGTGGACCAAGGTCGGCGGCGTCGTCATGCCCGTCATCTACGACCCGGCCAGGCTGCTGGTCGCGGACGTCCTGTGAGGGGCCCCGAGATGACGAAGCTGCTCAAGCGCACCGTGCTCGTCGACGGCGTGCCCTACCGGCCCGGCGTCCCCGTCCCCACGGAGATCGCGGCCCGGATCCGGAACCCGAAGGCCTGGGTCGACGGCGACGCATCGGCGGCCCCGGCCGTCGGCGCCGTGCCGGAGCCGGTGCAGACCCGCGAGGCCGGCAAGCCCCTGGACGGCACCGAGACCGTGAAGGAGCTCAAGGGCGTCGCGAAGGAGCACGGTGTCGTCCTCGGCGAGGCGCGCACGAAGGACGCGATCCTCGCGGCGCTCGCCGAGGCGGGTGTCGTGCCCGTCTCGGCCGAGCCCGACACCGCCGGCGCCGAGTCCGATGTCGACCCGGAGGACGTTGCTCCGGCGGCCGACGCCGACCCCGTCGACGTCGACCCCGCGGAGGACGTCGCTGAAGGCGACGCCCTCGAGGTCGGCGCCGACGACTGACCGGAGGGAGGTGAGGTCATGGCGGTGAACCGCGCGACGTTGGACCACGTCCGCATGTTCTACCCGGGCCTCACCGGCGAGCAGGGGCCCCAGGCGGAGCGTCTGCTGGACGCCGCCTGGGTCCGCCTGCTCGTCGTCAAGGGCCTGCGCCTGGAGCGGCGGATCGACTCTGGGGAGATCCCGCAGGAGGTCGTGTCGTCGGTCCAGGGCGAGATGGTCGCGAACGTGCTCAAGAACCCTGAGGGTGCGCGCTCGCGGAACGTGTCGCTGGCGATCGACGACTACTCCGAGCAGGAGCAGCTCACGATCGACTCCGCGCGCTCGGAGGGGCTCCTGCTCCCGACGGACGCGCAGGTCGACCTCCTGCGGAAGTCCGGGGGCGGCGCATGGACGGTGATCCCGTCATGAGGACCCCCGAGCAGATCCAGGCGCTCACCGCGCGGGGGCAGGCCGCTGCGCGCGCGCTCATGACCGACACCGTGAAGGTGTGGCGGCCGACCGGGGAGACCACCACCAACGGTCGCGGGAAGGCCGTCGACGAGCTCCGGCAGGTCTACGGCGGGCCCGACGGCGGCCCGGCGAAGGCTCAGAACGATGCCGCCTACCCCTCGTCCCCGGACCTCGGCGGGATCGCCCGCGTGACCGCACGGGTCGCGCAGGTCCACTTCCCGCACGGCACCGACGACGTGCAGACCGGCGACCTCGTGGAGTTCGTCGGCTCCCGGAACCCGCGCCTGGTGGGCGTGTGGATGCGGCTCCGGTCCGACGAGGACAAGACGTGGACCACCGCAGTCCGCATGAACGTGCAGGAGGTGCTTCGTGGCGGTCCACGCTGACGTCTCCGAGCTCCGCACTCTCGCCCGCGACCTCGGCCGCGTGCCCGACAAGGTCCACGCCGGGATCCGCCCGGTGATCCAGAAGGGCGCGCTGAACATCAAGACCGAGATGCAGATGGACCTCGCCTCGAGCGCCCACTTCCACGGCATCGCGTTCTCGCCGTCGTTCGACACCACGATCAGGCGCGACGGCGTCGAGGCCGTCATCGGCCCGGAGAAGGGCCGTGCCGGCGGCGCGCTCGCGAACGTCGCGATCTTCGGGACCTCCCGCGGTGGCGGCACCGTCCCCGATCCGTCGATCGCCCTGCAGAACGAGGCCCCGCGCTTCGAGCAGGCGCTCGCGGATCTGCTGGACGGCGCGCTGTGAGCACGGCCGCCCATTTCGCGGCCGTGCGGGCGCTGCTCGTCGGCGTCTTCCCAGACGTGAAGGTCTACGACACGGACGCGTCCTCGGTCGCCTCCGACCCCTCCGAGTACCCGTTCCTGGTGCTGTCCGGGGGGATGCCGCGTCCGTTCTCCGAGTCCCTCGGCGACTGCGTCGACGGCGCCCAGGGCCTCATCCGCGTCACCCACACGGCGCTCGCCCCGGTCGCCGTGCGGGAGCTCGTCGACATCTCCCGTGCCGCGCTCGACCGGGTCCGCCTCACGGTCCCCGGCGCCCACGGCTGGGAGCTGCGCCTCGAGGACTCACAGGACGTCCAGGCCGACCACGAGGTCCGCCTGAACGGCCCCGAGACCGCCGCGTACGGCTACTTCGCGGTCGACATCTACAGGGTCGGATCGACGGCCCTCTGACCGTCTCCCCGGCCCGTTCCCACCCTCTCCATCCGCCCTCGACGCGCACCGCGTCGGGGGCTTCGTCATGAAAGGCGGTTCCCGCATGGCCACGAAGCTCACCGACGCCTACGACACCCGGACCGGCGCGAAGCTCCCGCAGCGCGTCCCCGAGGTCTGGCTGCGGATCTTCCCGTTCCTGTCGAAGACCCCCAAGGCCAAGGCATCCGCCCAGGCCACCACCAGCACCACCGA
Source organism: Brachybacterium netajii (SeqCode) (assembly GCF_054114245.1). Classification (NCBI taxonomy): domain Bacteria; kingdom Bacillati; phylum Actinomycetota; class Actinomycetes; order Micrococcales; family Dermabacteraceae; genus Brachybacterium; species Brachybacterium netajii (SeqCode). The sequence continues at coordinate 771,640 of NZ_JBSYXB010000002.1, forward strand.
GAAGAAGGAGGCCTGAAATGGTCGCCGTCAAGTCCCTCGCCGACGGGAAGATCAAGCTGGGTCTCCTCCCGGTCGCGCCCGTCGATCCCAACGCCCCGACACTCTCCGAGATCGAGGCCAGCCTCGACATCTCCTGCCGGATCGCGAAGACCCCCTACACGCTCGGCCCCACCACCTCGGAGTCCATCAACGACCCCGAGCTGTGCACCGACGTCAACGCGACCGTCTGGGGAGCCTCCAACTTCGAAGGCCAGATCGCGCCCTTCCGCTACTTCGACGACGTCACCGGTCTCGTCGACGAGACCGGTGACGAGGTCTTCCAGGCCCTCAAGACCAAGGGCATCGAGGTCTGGCTCGTCGAGCGCGACTCCCACAAGAAGTCCACCGAGGACTGGACCGCCGGCGACGAGGTCTCGATCTACCGCGCGATCCTCGACAACCCGAAGAAGCCCAGCGACCGCGGCGGCTTCATCAAGCGGATCGTCGACCTCGCCATCCAGGAGGGCTTCCTCGACAAGGTCATCGTCGCCGGCCCCTGACCGTCCCCCACCATCCCCCCGACTGCTGGGCGGGGTCGAGCGCCACTCCTCGCTCCCCCGCCCAGCGCCCTCCCCGAGAGGGCACCCCAGGAGCCCAGGAGCACAGGAGAAGGAGCAGCAGCATGACCCCCGAAGACACCACCCACGACATCCCCCTCACCGACGACCAGGCCCCCGACTACGGCACCAGCGCCGACGAGTTCGACCTCGAAGCCTGGATCGACGACGGCACCCGCCCCCGCCGCGACGTCACCATCTACCGCGACTGGTCCCTCCTCGCCGAGTACGAACGCCTCGCCGAGCAGCTCAAGGACGAGCAGGACGACGCCGATGAGGCCATGGGCGACACCTCCATCACCACCCAGATGCAGGACATCATCGACCGCATCGACGCCTCCCGCCTGGTCTTCACCATCCAGCAGGTCACCGTCGACGAGCGCAAGGCGCTCGCCGAGAAGGCGCCGGTGAAGCCGGTCCTGGACAGTGCCGGCGAGCCGGTGAAGGACGCACGCGGTATCCCGCGGACCCGGGTCGACGAGATCGCGCTGGGGAACATGGTCACGGCCTCCGCCGTCGTCGGGATGGTGGAGCCGTCGTCCGGGAAGCGGAAGTCGACGATCTCCGCGAAGCAGCTCGAGCGGATGCGGCTGACCCTCGGTGATGGGCCCCTGCAGTCGCTCTACCGCGGCGTCGCCGAGCTGAACGACAAGGGAGCGGTGCTCCCGTCGATCCCTTCCTCGCGCGAGCACTGAGGCGGTTCCCCGCGGTCCGGCAGTCCCTCGAGACGGCCCGGTCCTGGGGGACGACGCTGTCGCACCTCATGACCGGCGCCGAGGGCTGGACGGACTGGGATCGTCTCCTGGTGCTCGCGCTGAGCCGACACGACATGGACCTGTGCCCGTCGGGCGCGGGCCCGGCGCACTACCGCGACGAGTGCGACATCGACCGGGCGGACGTCGAGCCGGAGGCGTTCGAGACGCAGTGCATCTGGCTGCATGCCGCGGACGAGTGGCACGAGGAGCGCAGGAAGACGAAGAACCCTGACAAGGGCGTCCTCATGGGTCTCCGCGACGCCGCCGAGCACGACGGCGAGTAGGCCGCTCAGCGGCGGCGCTGCTGCTGATGCTCGATCTTCTTCGCCTTCCGGATCACGAGCGCGGCGCTGATCACGACCCACACGATGTTCCCGATCCCCGCGAAGACCAGGATCCCGCCGAGCGCGCGGGCGGCCGGTGCGTCGCCGGTCAGGGCCACGAAGCCGATCAGCATCATCACCGCTCCGATGATCACGCGGGTCCAGAAATCCTTGACGGTCAGCATCGGGCTCTCCTCGGGCAGGTGCTGGCAACGACGGAATGCACGTCGATCCCATCCGAAGGGAGGGTGACGTGGCAGATCGCTCCATCGTAGTCCGGCTCCGGGCCGAGATCTCCGGCTTCAAGAAGGAGATGGCCGAGGCGACGCGGGCCGTCGAGGCAACCGCGAAGGGCACCGAGACCGCCGCGAAGAAGGCCGACACCGCCCTCGGTCAGCTCGTCCAGTCCGCGGACTCCAACCGCGAGGCCTGGTCCACCGCCGGCGCCACCCTCACCGGCTTCGGTGCCGCAACCGTCGGCGCCCTCGCCCTCGCGACGAAGGCCGCGATGGACTGGGAATCCTCCTGGGCGGGCGTCACCAAGACCGTCGACGGAACCGCCGAGCAGATGGACGCCCTGCAGGCCGGGCTGCGGGACATGGCGCTCGAGCTCCCCGCGTCCCACACCGAGATCGCCGCCGTCGCCGAGGCCGCCGGCCAGCTCGGCATCGCGACCCCGAACGTCCTCTCCTTCACCCGCACGATGATCGACCTCGGCGAAGCGACGAACCTGACGTCCGACCAGGCCGCGACCGCGATCGCCCGCTTCATCAACATCACCCAGACCGGGCAGGGCGAGATCGGTCGCCTCGGCGCCGCGATCGTCGGCCTCGGCAACAACTTCGCGACCACCGAGTCCGAGATCCTCGACATGTCGATGCGCCTCGCCGGCGCCGGCGAGCAGGCCGGACTCACCGAGGGCGAGATCCTCGGCATGGCCACCGCCATGTCCTCCGTCGGCATCGAGGCCGAGGCCGGCGGCACCGCCATGTCCCAGACGATGAAGCGCATCGGGAAGGCCGTCGACGAAGGCGGCGCCAGCCTCGAGCTCTTCGCCGCCGTGTCCGGCATGTCCGCCGCGGACTTCGCCACCGCCTGGGAGGGCGACCCCGCGTCCGCGCTCACCACGTTCGTCGCCGGCCTCGCCGAGACCGAGCAGCTCGGCATGTCCACCAACGCCGTCCTCACCGAGCTCGGCATCACCGGCATCCGCGAAGCCGACGCCCTCCTCCGCCTCTCCTCCGCCACCGGCGTCCTCTCCGACGCCATGGCCACCGGCAACGCTGAGTTCGAGCAGGGCACCGCCCTCATCGAAGAGGCCTCCAAGCGCTACGAGACCGCCGAGTCCCGCATCGCCATGGCCCAGAACGCCCTCGTCGACGCCGGCATCAGCATCGGCTCCACCGTCCTCCCCGCCCTCGCCGACCTCGCCGACCACGTCACCACCGTCGTCGGCGCCTTCTCCGACCTCCCCGATCCCGTCCTCTCCGCCATCACCGGCATCGGAGGCATCACCGGCGTCGCCGCGCTCGCCGCGGGATCGTTCCTGCTGCTGTTCCCGCGCGTGATGGACTCCGTCTCCGCGTTCAAGCAGCTGCGGAAGGACAACCCGGTGGTCGCGTCGGGCCTCAGGAAGGTCGCGCGCGCCGCGACGGTCGCCGGCGCCGCGTTCACCGTCCTGCAGATCGCCTCCTCGGTCGCCGACAGCTTCAAGGAGGCCGCTCCGGCGGCCGACCAGATGGCGGCATCCCTGTCGAACGCACAGTCGACCTCCGAGATCACCGCGCAGGGGATGGACGCGCTCGTCGCGTCGTCGTCCAACGCCGGCTTCTCGATCCAGGGCGTCGGCGATGCCCTCGACCTCGTCAACGGGAACAAGTTCCTGCAGGGCATCGAGCAGGCCACCGCGGGATTCGCCGGATTCGATACCACCGCTGGGCTCGCGAACGAGCGCCTGGGCGAGCTCGACCGCACCCTGACGCTGCTGAACGACAACGGCCTCGACGACGCCTTCCACGAGTCCTTCAACGCCGCCGTGGAGTCCGCCGAAGCCTACGGCTACTCCGCTGAGGACCTCATCGAGCGGCTCCCCGAGCTGCAGACGTCCCTCACCGACGTCGCCACCAGCATGGGCCTCGAGGCCGACGCGACGACCCTCGCGAAGCTCGCCACCGGAGAGCTCGTCCCCGTCGTCGACGACGCCACCGGCGCCGCCGGCGCCTACGCCGACGGCATGGACGACGCCGCAGAGGCCACCGAATCCGCCGCCACCGCCGCCTCCGAAGCCCTCACCGCCTTCACCGACCTCGCAAACGAGTTCATCACCTCCGAGCGCGCCGCCCTCGACTACGCCGACGCGCTCGCCGACGCGAACACGGCGATCGAGGAGAACGGGCAGCACTGGGAGGACGGCACCGAGGCCGCCGACGAGAACAAGCGCGCGCTGCTCGACCTCGCCGAGCAGGCGCTGGAGACGGCCGCGTCCCTGGAATCGAAGAACGAGTCCGGGACCTTCCTCGCGCAGGCCCGCGAGGACCTCATCGAGGTCGCGACCGAGCTCACCGGCAGCAAGGAACTGGCCGAGGCATACGTCGATCAGCTCCTCGGGACTCCCGAGGAGATCCAGACGATCGTCGACCTCGACACCCTGGCCGCGCAGGAGGCATGGGACGCGCTCTGGGCAGAGCTCGGATGGAGCCCGCCCGAGGTCCCCGTCGATGCCGACACGGAGCCCGCCCGAGACAAGTTCGAGGGCCTCGTCAGCGATGTCCCGCCCGTCGAGATCACCGCCGACACCGGACCCGCCGAGCAGAAGTTCGACGGCGTCCTCTCCACGATCGACGAATCCGACCCCGAGATGGTCATCGACGCCTGGGTCGACACCACCGGCGCCCAGGGCGACGTCGACGCCTTCCTCATCCAGGTCGACGGCCAGGGCGGCACCGTCACCATCAACGGCGAAACCCTCACCGCCGAAGAGGCCCTCGCCCACGTCATCACCACGATCGACGAGTCCGACGGCACCGTCACCATCAACGGCCAGTCCTACCCCGCCGACGAGGCGCTCGCCGCGGCGATCCTGCAGGTGAACCTCTCGGAGGGCACTCTCACGATCGACGCGAACCCGGATCCTGCGAACGCGCAGACCGATGGTGTGCTCGCGCACGCGAACTCGTCGACGGGCACGATCGACGTCGACGCGGACACGTCGTCCGCGGAGTCGGGGATCGACCATACGGCCCGGGATCGGGACTCGACGATCACCGCGAATGCGGCGACGTCGGCCGCGGAGACCGCGCTCAGCTGGGTCGCGCGGGACCGGTCGTCGACGGTGACTCAGCAGGTCAAGCAGGTGTTCTCGGACGCCGGCGGGGCACTGCAGGGCAGGGCGACGTACAAGGCGCATGGCGGTGCCGTGCATGGGCCGGGCACGGCCACGTCCGACTCGATCTCGGCGTGGCTGTCGAACGGCGAGCACGTGATCACGGCGGCGGAGGTCGCCGCTGCGGGCGGCCATGGCGCGATCTACCGGCTGCGTGCGTCGATCCGTGCGGGCGATCTCCGGCTCGCCGACGGCGGCGGCGTCGAGCGGGGCCGGGTGGTCCCGGCGCCGACGCCGGTCCCGATGGTGATCGCCGGGGCGGGCCCCGACGCCGCCGGCGCCGGCGCCGGTCCTTCGCTCACGTTCCACAACTGGAACTCGGACGCGGTCCGCTCGACCCGCGAGCAGGTCGCGCAGTTCGGCCAGGCCATCGACTCGATGGCCGTCTCATTCTGAGGAGGCGAGATGACCGCGCTGGATCCGACGATCGCCCTGGCTCCCTTCGCGCCGGCGACGTTCCCTTCGTGGACGGTGCCGGACCCGGACGTGGTGGTGGAGCTGCCGGGCGGGCTCGAGCTGGTCTCGGGCTCGTCCCGGTCGGCGCCGCTATCGCTCGCGGAGTGGGACGGCTGGGACAACGGCGCCCGCGTGAAGAGCTCGCAGGGGTCGTGGGACGACGACGACGGCGGCTGGGAGACCCCGATGCTGTTCGACGGCCGGGACCTGACCTTCTCGGGCCGGATCCGCGGCCAGAACCCGCGGCACATGTGGCTGCTGAAGGAGAAGCTGGCCGCCGTCGGGATCGCACCCCGGTGGGGAACGATCATCGTGCGGGAGCAGCACCTCGGGCTGAGCCGGCAGGTACGGGCGAAGCGCGCGGCGAAGCCCGTGATCACGCCGCTGTCCGATCGGATCGCGGCGTACCAGCTGCAGTTCGAGACCGCTGACTGGCGGCGCCTGTCGACGGACGCCCGGTCGGTGACGATCACGAGCGCGGGCGTCGCCCTGGAGAACCTCGGCACGGCGCCGGCGAAGCTCACGGTCACCCTGACCGGCCCGCTCACGAACCCCGCGGGCCTCGCCTGGGACGACGGCGCCTGGCAGTACGGCGCCGTCGTGCCCGCCGGGGAGACCCGCACGGTCGACTTCGAGCGCCGCCGCGTCTCGAACCTCGCGACGACGCTGCACTCGCGGATCGACGCGGCGGGGACATGGCTGTCGCTGCCTCCGGAGTCGACGACGGTCATCCGTCGCACCGGCGGTGGGACCGGGACGATCAGCGCGGCATGGAGGTCGTCATGGGGCTGAGCCCGTCGTACTTCATCGCCGACTTCTCCACGGGCGACATGATCGACGTGCTGCCGCTGCAGGGCGTGCGCCTCGCGTCGTCGCTCGCACCGGGCGCGTTCTCCGCGTCGCTGGACCTGCGGTCGCTCGGCGTGTCGATGGCGGCCGCCCGCGATCTCGTGGGCCGCCTCCAGCATGGCCGGTGCACGCTCGTGCCGGTCCTGGAGGGCACGTCGACGGGCGTCGGCAGTCCCCCGACGTCACGGGCGCTCGGCGAGTGGTGGATGGCCCGCGTCACGGGGTCCTACGCCTCCCCGATCGTCTCCCTATCGGGGCCCGAGTTCGCGGGCTACCTCTCGTACCTGCAGCCCGTCGATGACGTGCAGGGCTCGGCGCTGGACCCCGTGGTCACGGCGCGCGGCCTCATGTCCTCCGCCTTCACCTACAGCCAGACGGTGGTCGTGGATCTGCAGTCGTGGGTCTCGCACACGGGCGCGAAGGTCCCGGTCGACATCAGGGAAGGGACCTCGGACTACTGGACCGAGATCGCGGACCTGCAGGAGGCCGCGGGCGGGCCCTTCGAGTGGATGCTCAAGACGGGGCTGGTCCTCTCGGGCTGGTCCCCGCGGCGCGTGACCCGGACCCTCGAGGTCGGGCAGCCGGAGCTCGCGCTGATCCGCGACGACATCACCCTGGAGATCGCCGCGCCCGGCACCGGGCCCGCGTCGCTGCTCGACGCGACCTGGGACTGGGACGAGGACCGCTCAGCGACGAACGTGAACGGCTTCGGCGCGGGCCGCGGCGCCGACCAGATCGGCCCGTTCTCCGAGGCCAGGGCCCGGGCGACCGGGGAGCCGGGGAAGTCCCGGATGATCTCGGACCCGACGGCGCTGACGGAGGCGCAGGTCCGCAGGTCGATCCGCCGGAAGCTCGCACAGCTGACCCCGGAGGATCGCGCGTTCACCGCGACGATGCCGACGAGCTCCTACACCCCGATGGTCGGCGAGGTCTACCACTTCCTCGCGGACGCGTCGTGGACGCGGCCGGCGACGGCGTCGCAGGTGAAGGTCGACGGCTGGTCCTGGTCCTCGGCCGACCCCGACGTCTACAACCTCGATCTCGTGGAGGTGTGAGCGCATGACGGGCAGGAAGCCGACGGTCCCGGGGAACCTCCGGGACCTGCAGCGGCAGATCAACCGGCTGGCGACGGCGCCCCTCGGCCCAGTGTCGGTCACCGGCGACGAGGGCTCCCTCCGCTTCTACACGGGCTCCGGAGACACCTTCTACGTCGACCCCGACGGCGCGGCCTTCGCCTTCCAGGGCACGCTCACCAGCCTCACCCCGCACCTCGAAGCGAACGCTGCGAAGAACTCCCAGCAGGACGGGCGGCTGAGCGGCCACGACGCCGACGTGACCCGGATCGACGCGAAGGACACCGCCCAGGATGGCCGCCTGAACGGGCACGACACCACCCTCGGGCAGCACAACACCCGGATCACGACCGCGCAGTCCACCGCCGACGGCGCGGTCAGCGTGAACAACACGCAGAACACCACCCTCGGCCAGCACAACACCCGGATCACGACGGCACAGAACCGCGCCGACAAGGGCGTCGCCGACGCCGCCACAGCGCAGACCCGCGCCGACGACGCCTACACGCTCGCGCAGGACGCCGCCGAGCTCGCCGAAGGGGCGATCACCCCGCAGCAGCTGTCCACCGCGATCAACGGCGTCCAGAGCGCCGTCTCTAACCTCGCGGACCGCGTCCTCGCGCTCGAGCAGTGGCGTGACTCCCTCCCCGGCAACTGACCACCCACCCACCCTGCAGCCCCCGCCCGCGGGGCTCTCCAGCATGCCAAGGAGGTCCCCATGACCAGCAGCATCATCCCGTCGGCCGACCTCGCCCCCGGGATGCCGTCCCGCGTCGTCACCATCGCCGCCACGGACGTCACCGAGGGCGGATTCTCCCTCGCCGGCCAGAAGGTCACCTTCGCGCTCTCCCACACCCTCGACGCGACCGGCGGCACCGTCATCGCCCGAACCTCCGCCACCATCACCCTCGACGCCGCCGGCAAGGGCTCCATCCGCCTCCCCGTCTACAGCTCCTCCGTCGACGCCTGGCCCCTCCGCCGCGCCCCCCACGACCCCCTCGGCAGCGACGACTGGGCCATCATCGTCACCACCTCCTGGGGCTCCACCAAGACCATCCGCGTCCCCGCCGGCACCTCGACGATCGCGCTCGCCGCGCTGCCGGACGTCCGACCGCTGACGCCGATGGAGTCGAAGTGGGCGATCACGGCCGCGGGGATCACGATCACGGAGGGTGCGCAGTGGGGCGCGACGACGTCCCTCGACGGCGGGATCCTGACCTTCAATCTCACGGTCCCGCCCGGCGGGACTGCCTATTTCCGTGGCCCGATCGGGTCGGCTGACCTCGACAGCCTCGTCGAGACCGGCGTCTACACCCAGGCCTTCGGGTCCAATGCGACCGAGGCCCGGCACTACCCGGTGCTGACCTCTGGCGTGCTGCAGGTCGCGGCCCAGGGCACCACGGTTTGGCAGCAGTATGACGCCGACGCAGGATACGGGATCTGGCGACGCAAGGGCGTCGACAGTGCCTGGGGTGAGTGGGAGCGCATCTCCGGGTCCTTCACGAACCGAGGCCTCCTGGGCTCCGCCGATCTCGACGGCGTCCTCACGGACGGCATCCATCACCAGATCTACTCGTCCGCCGCGACCACGGCCCGGCACTACCCGGTGACGACCTCCGGCGTGCTGACCGTGTCCGTCGTCCCGAACCCGAACCGCATCTACCAGGCCTACCAGGCTGACGCCGGGCTCGGGACCTGGCGGCGGATCCGCACGGAAGGCACGTGGGGGGCCTGGGAGCGGCTGACATCGACCCTGCAGAACCGGGGCCTCGCGGGGTCCGCGGACCTCGACAGCCTCACTGGCGAGGGGACCTGGTATCAGCGGTACCCGGGGAATATCACGCCGGAGCGGCACTACCCGGTAGTCGCGACCGGCCAGATCGAGGTCCGCGTCCTCGATGCATCGATCGGTGCCCGTGCGCAGGAGTTCTGGCCTGATGACCAGTCGCTGGGTGCGTGGCGCCGCGTGTCCATGGGCTCCGTGTGGAGCGCGTGGGCGCAGATCGGTGGCGGGACGGGTGCGGATGCCGCGATCGGCGCCACGGTCCGTCGTGATCGGGCGCGCTCCCGGAAGGGCGGGCGGATCGGCACCGCGGGCCGCGGGGTCGTGACCCTGCGCTTCGATGACGCGCATGACGCGATGGCCGCGACAGTCGTCCCGCTGCTGAAGCAGCACAAGCTGCCCGCGTATCAGGCGGTCACGGTCCGGCTCGTGGAGGAGGAGTCCTCCCGGACGTGGGCGCAGATCCAGGAGCTCGTGGGCGACGGGATCGAGGTCTTCGGGCATTCGTGGACGCATCAGGCCGCATCCGGCTATGGCGCGCTCCGGAAGGAGATCGTCGAGTCTGCGGCCTACATGGAGGCCCAGATGCCTGGTGTCGCGATCGAGGGCTGGGTGATGCCCGGCACCGGCGAGGGAGCGGACGCCTACGACGGCTTCGGCCCCGGCGGCACGGTCGAGGCGTGGACGGAGACGTCCGCGGGCCGGATGATCCTGGACCGGTACGCGGTCCCGTGCGGGTCGATCCCAGGGTTCCTGAATCCCCTCACCGGAACCCCCATCACGGGGCAGGTGCACTGGACCTTCGAGGCGGAGACCCTGGCGGCGACGCAGGCGATGGTCCGGCAGGCGATCCGCACGGGCACCGGGATCACGCTCATGGCGCACCCGGCGCGATTCGGCACGACGGGATTCATGTCGGTCGCGGACCTGGAGGCTCTGCTGGCGTGGATCGCGGCGGAGCGGGACGCGGAACGACTGCTGGTCCTCACCGGGACGGGGCAGGCGTTCGCGGATGCATCGACGTCGCAGCGGATGAATGTCGTCGCGGGACTCCCTGACGGCTGGACGGGCAGCGGCTGGACCTTCGCGGACGGGGTCGCGTCGACCACGACGGGTGGGCTCCTGTCGCACGCGGCGGCCGCGGAGGGCATCAATCATCTGCGCGGGAGTGTCTTCGAGGCGACCGCGATGGTGCACGCACCTGACGGGGCGGTGTTCCGCACGCAGGTGACCGGCGGCGCGGCGAAGTCCGAGAACCACACGATCCCGGCTGGGGGTTGGCATCGGGTGCGGATGCATTTCCATCTGCCGACGACGGCGGGTGTCGCTGCCGGGCTCACCGGGGTCTTCGGGCGCGTCTCCGGTGGCGCGGTGTCGATGACCGATATTGCCGTCCGTCCGATCTGACGGCGAATCTCATGTGTGAAAGGAGAGGGTCATGAAGAGGATCACGCCGCTCGCGGAGGCGCTGGCCGACGGGACGCTCGTCGTGGATGTCGACGGGGTCAATATTGACCTCGGAGGTATTCGCTCGGCGCGCCTGGATGGGGTCAAGGGGACCGAGCTTGGAACTCGTGACCTGAATGACGTGACCACTCCGGGCGGGTACTTCCAGGTGTCGTCCGCGAACGCGACGACCGCCCGGAATTACCCGTTTGCCGTGTACGGGAATCTGCGTGTCCTGTCGGAGCATTCCACGGACGCGAATCTGATTCAGGAATACATTCCGGCTCCGCATTACGAGACCGGATTCGCGCGCCGATCCCTGCGCTCCACGGGCTGGTCCGCATGGGCGTACTACCAGTCGGTCGCGGAGACGGAGACGCAGGTGACCAGCCTCGTCTCCGAGACGGTGGATGCGGCACCCGCGGCGGGGATGAAGCGGGTCCCGCTCGTCCTGTCTCTCGGCCACGGGTCGGACTATGCGGGCCCCGCGGCGTGCACGTTCCGTGTCCCCCTGCTGTTCATGCCCGATATTCCGAGGTACCGGGTGCATATCCGGAATGACAATCCGCGGACCGGTGCCCTGCGTGCGGGGGGCGGAGCGTTCACGGGGATCTGGCAGGGTGTCCACGCGACGGATGGGGCTTTCACGGGGACGCCGACGCAGGTGGTCGGGGCTTTCGAGACCCCGGAGGACGGCTCAGAATGGGTGTCCGACTGGATTAATCAGCCCCTCGGCGGCGGCACCGAATACCTCCTGTCGTTCGGGTATACGTCGTCCACGACACCGGGGCCGTCTTTCAATGCTGGCGGTTGTTGGCGGAATGACGAATCCGCGAATTACGGTCCGACCGTGTCGGCGTCCACGATGACGCGCCAGAATCTGGTGCCGTTCGACATCTGGATCGAAGCGGAAGTCGCGACGTCGGTCCCCGTCCTCGCGGGTGTCGGGGATTCCCTGACCTGTGGGATCGGCGCGGACTTCACGGTCGCGGACTCCTGGGTGTCGCAGTGGGCCCGCGCACATGATGCCCTCCCGGTGCATTTCGCGATCGGTGGCACGCAGATGTCGTCCTGGCACCGGAACATGTACGTCCTGAACCGGTGGGCGGGGCTCGCGCGGCCGGATGCGGTGGTCGTCGGGATCGGCTCGAATGACGTCTTCACCGGGGCGACGCTCGCACAGATGCAGGATCGTGCGACGGCGCTCGCACCCCTGGTCGTCGAGAAGATCTCGGCACGGATGCATGGGGCGACGGTCATGCCCCGCTCGAACAGGACCGGTGCGGAGGAGGACGTCCGCCGCGCCTACAACACCTGGCTCCGCGCGCAGCCGCTCGGACTCCGGGGAGTGTTCGATTTCGCGGCGTCGATCTCGACGGACGACGAGAACATCCTCCCCGCCTACGCCGCGACGGACCTCACGCACCTGAACGCGGCCGGATACGCCCAGAACGCGCTGACGATCAGCGGCGTAACAGCGCCGGCGCTCGCATCCACGGCGTCCGTGACGGCGGTGGAGACGCGGGTGGATACCGCGCTCTACGACAGTGGACTGCGGGACATCACGACGCTCGCGGCCGGCGTGACCGCTGGCGCGGTCCGCTTCCGGACTCGGCGTGGACGGGCCCGGGTGACCCTCGAAGGCGTCCAGACCTCCACTGCGTCCGCGCAGCTCTTCCCCAACACCGGCGGGGCCCTCGTCCCCTACCGGCCTGTCGCGCCGGACGCCGGATTCGGTGTCGTGACCAGCGTCAATTCCGGGGACACGTACCGAATCCAGGTCAACTCGAATGGCGGGCTCACGCTCTACGGCGCGCCCGCCTCCACCGTCCTGAACGGCTGGGTCGAGTGGGACATGGACCGAACCCCGCCTGCCATGCCGATCGGCGACGCCGCCTGACAAGGAGACCCCTCATGGACCTGACGACCCTCTCTGACGATGACCTCGACGCGCACCGTGTCGCCGTGCTCCGCGAGCAGGAGCGCCGGACGCAGCTCGCGTCCATCCCCGCCGAGATCACCCGCCTCGCCCAGACCTTCCGTGACGGCGGCGGGGACGAGCAGGCCCTCGTCGACGCGATCGACTGACCCCCACACCTCTCTCCCCTCGTAGGCCCCGTGACCATCCCGGTCCGGGGCCTTCCTCTTGCCCGAAAGGGGCTCGCATCATGGCTCTGGCCACCGCGTCCATGCCGAAGGCGTGGAGCAACAAGGACAAGGTCGAGCGTCTGCGCACGGATGCTTTCGAGTCGCTGACTCGGATGCTGCCGCGTGCGGTCGCGGACACCGGCACGAACTTCCAGATCTGGTCGGCGCTGCGCACGCACGCCGAGCAGGTCGCGCTCTTCGTCGCGAACTACGTCGACACGCACGGCACCAAGAAGACCGCGAGCACGGACCGCTGGTACGGCGGGACCGTCTGGAAGCGGCGCGCGGGCGGTGTCGCGGTCGCGTCCCCGGACCTGGGGTCGAACCACCAGTCGGGCGTCGCGATCGACATTCATCCCGCGGCGATCCAGGACTGGATCAAGACGAAGGGCGGCGCGCACGGCTGGGACTGGGCCGAAGGCCGCCGCGCCGGGGAGGACTGGCACTTCCGATACTTCCCCGAGCGCGACCGCTACAGGGCCGAGGGCCTGCTCGATCATGCGGCGGTGCAGCGTGTCGTCGGCGCCGACGTGGACGGGAAGATCGGCACCGGCACCGTCGCGCTGATCCGTGCATGGCAGGGCGAGCACGGTCTCACGGTCGACGGGAAGGTCGGCCCGGTCACCAAGGCGGCGATGGGGCTCGCGGGAAAAGATGAGCCGACGGCAGCGGCCCCGGACCTGCCGTCGGCGCTGCCTGCGGTTGCCGCGGACCTGATCATCGAGACGCCGGGCGACTCCCCCAACGCGAACCACGAGCGGTACGGGCAGGAGGTCGCGACGGTCACGTTCCACTGGTGGGGGGAGCCGTCGGGGCAGACGCACGACGGCACCGTCGCCTACCTCCTGAAGGACCGCGGGAACGCCGGCACCAGCGCGCACTACGTCGCGTCCCCGGGCCGCGTCTCCCGGTGCGTGCCGGAGGACTGGACGGCCTGGTCCTCGGGCTCCCGCACCGTCAACCGCGGCGACATCAGCATCGAGTGCGACCCGAACGATCCCGTCGGCACGCTCCCCACCGCCGCGGCGCTCCTCGCGGACATCTGGACCCGCCACCCGGACGCCGTCGTGCACATCCACTCCGACTGGGTCCCCACCACCTGCAACGGCACCTACGAGGACCTCATGACCGAGCTCCTCGCGCTCGCGTCCGGCGCCGTCGTGGACCTGCCCGTGACCGTCCCTGATCCGACCCTCCCCACTGGAAAGGCGCTCCTCGTGAAGCTGAAGGACCTCCCCGATTTCCCGCTGCTCCGCACCCCGGAGCACCGCTGCTACTACGGCCCCCAGGACGGCCCCGCCGAGGCCGTCTCCGGGAAGTCCCCGAACAGCCTGAACCCCGGCGAGGTCACCGGCAGCGGCCTGACCTCGTCTGCGCAGGGCCTCGCCCGCTACCAGCAGAAGCGCGGCCTCACCGCCGACGGCCGCTACGGTCCCGCCACCGAGGCCGACGTCCGCGCACTGCAGCGAAAGGCCGGGCTCACGGTCGACGGGAAGCTCGGGCCCACGACCTGGTACGCCACCTGGCTGGTGGCCTGATGCTGTCCTCGTCGCCATACCCGCAGCCGCCCCTGTGGCCATGGACGCTCGCCATGGTCGTCGGCGCCCTGCAGGGGCTCGCGGCGGGGGCATGGGTGATCCTGTCCCCGCCGACCTCCTACGAGGGGATCGGGGCGACGCTCACCGTGATCTGGGGTGCGCTGATCGTCGCCGGATCCGCCCTGGTCCTCGTCGGGCACCTCGCCCGCGTCCACCAGATCGAGATCCCCGGCCTCGTCTTCATGCTGACGGGGATCGTCATCTACATCTACCTGTCCTGGGATCAGGTCCTGACCACGTCTCCAGGGTCGGGGCCGCGGGCACTGCTCATCGGGCAGCTCGCGGCGATGCACGCGGCACGGCTCCTGCTGCTGCTCGTCGCTGACGCGCGCGCCCGCGCCCGACTCGACGAGAGGGAGGCGACGGATGGGTGAGGTCCCCTGGGCTGCCGTGATCATCGCCCTCGGCGGCGGCGGTGGGGTCGCAGCGATCATCACGTCCGTCGCGTCCTGGCGGCGGGGGGTCCGTGAGCAGGATGTCGCGGAGGACCAGACCGCCCTCGACGGCTACAAGTCCCTGGCGGCGGAGCTCCGCCAGGACCTCCGGCAGTACAAGGCGGATCTCGCCGCGCTGCGCGAGGAGATGAGCGCGAAGGACCGGGAGACCGACGCCCGGTTCGAGCGGATCGAGGCCGAGCTCTCCACCGAGCGGTCGACCCGCTGGGCGGCTGTGCAGTACGCGCGGGACCTGGTCGCGCTGATCCGTCGCGCGCTCCCGTCGATCCAGATCCCCGCCCCGCCGGATTCCATTTCTGAGCACATCATCGTCCCACCCCGAGAGGAACCCTGACCATGAACACGCACAAGGCTGATACCCCTACGCAGGTCGTCCACCCCTGGCGAGCAGTGATCCGCACTTTCGTCGCCGCTGGTGTCGGCGTCGCGATCGCTTTCCTGGTCCGCACGATCGGTGTGGACCTGACCGCCCTGTCCCCCGCCATCATCGACTCCCTCACCGCCCTGGCGTGGACGATCGGCACCGGTCTGGTCCAGTGGCTCCTGACGCGTCCGTGGGCGCAGCCGGTGCTGGACGCGATCGGTCTCGGCACGGGTGTGAAGGCTGACTGATGCTGGTCACGGTTATGGCGGGCGTCGTCCGCTCGCACGGCGTCGACGAGCGCGCGTTCCCCAGCGCGGGCAGCGTCGTCTTCACCCCGGCATCCACGGGGACGTGGGAAGGCGCCCTGCGCGGCGCTGACCCCGTCTCCACGCCGATCGTGGATGGGGTGATGGTCCCGGTGGAGCTGGTGCCGGGGCCGTGGCACGTGTCCGTCCGCCCCGAAGCACGGCCCTACTGGGCGAGCTTCCTGGTCGAGATCCTCGCGGGTGCGGAGCCGGTCGACCTTGTCGACCTCGCCCCCGTGATCGAGGTCGACGGGGAGAAGTGGGCGGCCGGTCCGGCGGGCCCGGCGGGTCCGGAGGGGCCCGAGGGCCCACAGGGGCCGGAGGGCCCTCGGGGTGATCCTGGCCCGCAGGGCGAGCAGGGCGTCCAGGGCGAGAAGGGCGACCCGGGCGACCTCGTCGAGGCCCCGGCGGTCGTGACGGCGGGCCCGGCGGGGACGGGCGGGGCCCTCACCCTGACCGCTACCGGTGGGGACCGAACCCTGGTCGTCGAGGGCGTGCAGGCGACCGGTGCCTCCGACGTCCTCGCGACCGTCACCGAGCCCGGCGTCGGTGCAGGCTGGCTCCTCTCCGTCGTGGAGGGGGTCACGCACATGTGGCCCGTCATCGTGTCGGGCACGTCGATCATGGCCCCTGGTCCGGTCACGGCAGGGCATGTCCTGGAGGGAGCAGTCTCATGGCGGATCACCTGACCACCCCGATGTCTCGGGGGGGGTGCTGTAGATGGCACTTCCTGTCTCGCACGTCGACCCTCCGTCGACGCCCTGGCTGTCCGTCGGGGAGAACGGCGCGACGGTGCACATGCGCTGGCGGGCCGGGCGGGTGGAGGTCTACGTCTCCGTCCCCGCGACGACGGTCGGCGACGCTCTGGTCACGCTCCCCGCGGACTGGGTGCAGTCGGGCCCGTGGGGCAGTGCGCATGCGAATGCGCGCCCGCTCGGCCCGGTCGGCCGCGCGGGGACGGTCGCCGGGCAGCTGTACTTCCCGGAGCCGTATCCCTCTCGCCTGCTGTGCACGACGGCGTCCGCGACTGCTCGCGGCTTCTGCTCGTGGCCGGTGGACGTCATGCCCACGAGCAGGCCTGGCGTCCCGGTCTGACCTGGCAGGTGCGGCATGATGCCGGTGCTGCATGTCGATGGGCCGTCGACGGGCTGGCGGGCGATCGAGCTCGCCGCCCCCTATCCGGCCGGGACGACGGTCTGGGTGCAGCGGGTGCCCGGCTGGGTGATCGCGGCCCACGGGTCGCCGGAAGCGTCAGCGACCTGGGCGCCCGGGATCACCAAGGGCTCGGGCATCTCGACCGACAAGGCCTGGACAGACACGGGCCTGTGGACGCCGGACCGGCGTGCCGTCGAGCCGATCTTCCACGGCGGCACGGGCGCGGTCGTCGGCGCGGTCGGATGGTCGACCGAGGTCGGCGGCTTCCTCGGCCTCACGCACACCGCCTCCTCCGCGATGGTCTTCTGTCTGGTCGCGCCGTGCTCGCAGCCGATGCCGGACCCAGCGACGCTCCCCGGGGCCGCGGTCTCCCCCTGATCGCGGGGGGCTCTAGATGAGCGTCCCTGTCCTGCATGGCGTCCTGCCGTCGACCGACTGGGTCGAGGTCACGGACCGCATCACCCCGGCACCAGCCGCCGGGCACATCTGGGTCCAGCGCACGGGCCGGCATGTCGACTGGTGGGTCGACGGGATCCAGGGCCCCGACCAGATGATGCTGAGAGAGCTGCCCGGTTTCGTGACGGAGACGACCGGCACGGGCTGGCGCGGCATGCTCTGCCCGGTATCGGGTGCCGAGGGCACGCTGATCACGACGCTCACCGCCGGGTCCCTCACCCTGAACCGCTTCCTGTCCGGGAATCCCCGCATCCGGATCATCGCTCCGACGCCGATCTTCGCCCGCTGCACGGTGACGACGGCGGATCCCTGGCCCACCACCTAATCTCCCCCTCTCCTGAAAGGCTCCCCCTATGGCTATCCCCTCCTCGGCGGCGATCATTGCCGCGTCTCGTGATGCTGACCTGCATGCCCGGATGGTCGCGCTCGGCGCGACCCTGGATCCTCCTCTGACGCAGGTGCAGATCGAGGCTGCGCGGACTCGTCTCGCCGCCGCCCCCGTCGACCCGACCGGCACGGCAACCGTGGCCAGCGTGTACGAGTACACCGCCTCGCAGCCCCGGTTCCGGCCGGGTGAGGACCCGTCGGGCGTGACCGACGCGCACATCATCCACGCCCTCGGCACCATCGCCTGACCCACAGAAACACACAGCGCCCCCGCGCTCTCGGCTACGGCCGGGAGGCGGGGGCGCTCTTCTGCGTCCCGGGGGCTACTTGCCGATCCGCCTGCGGACGGTGACACGGGCGAGGCCGGTCTCCTCGGCGATCTGGACCTCGGACATGCCGCGGGCTGCCATGCCGCGGATCCAGCCGGTGAGCTCGGCTTCGGCCTGGCGGTAGCGGCTGACGACGTTTGCGAGGGTGTCCTCGTCGAGGATGTGCTGGAGGATCGCGGAGAGGGCGGCGTCGTCCTCGGCCTGGTTGGCGGCCTGGTCCTCGGGGTCGCGCTCGGCGCGGAAGGGCTGTTGGAGGTAGGCGTTGGCGGCCTCGGTGAAGCTGTCGTACTCGCCGGGGAGGAAGTCGTCGAGGACGGGTCCGAGCCAGGCGTCGAGTTCGGTCTTGATGGTCATGGTGGGTGCTCCTGGGGGTGGGGTGGACCCGCCCGATGCTGGACGGGGCATTGGCGTGACGGGGGTCAGTCCTCGTAGACGGTGCCGCAGTCGAAGACCATGCCGTCGTAGCCGAGGGCCTCGGACCAGATGAGGTCCCACTCGATGCTGGCGGGGCTCTCCTCGTAGGTGATCGTGGTGCGCTCGGACCACTGGCAGTCGTCGGGGATGCCGGGGATGCGGTGGACGGCGGCGGTGATCCAGGCGGCGAGGGCGGCGCGGTCCTCGGCGGTCGGGCAGTCCTTGATGCCGTCAGGGTCGGACTCGTCGGTGGGGACGGTCGGGGCCAGGCCGCTGATGGTCCAGGTGCGGCCGTCGTGCTCGTGGGTGATGGTGGCGGAGAGGGTGCGGGTGTCCATGGTGGGGCTCCTTGGTGGTGGTGGAGGTCAGAAGGTGATGCCGTCGCGGGCGAAGCGCTCGTCGATGCCGTCGTAGAAGCCGGCGTCCTCGGCGGACTCGATGGAGACGACGCGGGTGGGGATGATGAGGTGCTCGCCGGCGGCGGCGTCGAGGGGGAGGTCGCCGGAGGGCTCGCCCTCGAGGGTGATGATGACGGGGTCGTCGCCGATGGGGAGCTGGTGCTCGTAGTAGTAGTCGAGGAGGGACTCGAGGTCGGCGCAGACGGAGACGCCGAGGCGGGAGCGCTCGTCGTCCATGGAGGTGGGGACGAAGGAGCGGCGGCCCTCGATGAAGAGGGAGTCGGTGCCGTACTGGCGGTCCTGGATGCGAACGTAGGTGCTGGCCATGTCTGCTGTCCTCCTGGTCGATTCCTGCTTCCTGTCTAGAACTATACAGGGGGAGAGGGGCGCTGTCTACAACTAAACAGGAATAGTGGTCACGAACAGGTCACAGCGCGAGCCGCGGGCGGACGACGTCGCGCCACTGCGACACCAGGACCGCACGGATCCGCTGATACTCCTCGCCCGGGATGCCGGCGGCGCCGCGGTCGACCCGGTCGCGGATCCCCGCGGCGACCCCGTCGAGGTCTCCACGGACATCACGGCCGGAGAGCCATGCCCGGAAGGGACCGTCGAGCTGCTGGGCGACGTCGCGCCGCACGGCGGCCTCGCTGGCCCGGCCGATCGCACCGCGCGCCCGCGCGGCGGCGAGGTCCCGCAGCGCGAAGAAGAACGCGTCGCGGACGGTCTCCCATGCGTCGATCCGTTCGAGCTGACCGGGAAGGGACCGGCCGTCGACGGCCAGCCGGTGCATCCGCACGTCGGTGATCGTCGTGCGGTGGCCGTCGAGGGCCACGGTGAGCGTGTCGATGCGCGCAGGCCCGACCGCGTGGCCGGCGAGCCGGCGGATCCCGATCGGCAGCGGCCCGCCGGCCGCGAGCGGGAACCACGGGTCCAGGCAGAAGTCTCCGCCCCGCGGCCGCAGCGCCCCCCGGTGCGCCGTCGAGGGCCGCCAGAGACCGTGCTGCTCCACCGTCTCGAGTCCGGAAGGGTCGAGGCGGTCGCCGGCGGTCAGCAGTGCTCCGGTCGTCCAGCCGTCGGCGTCGAGGTGCAGGGTGATCCGGCGGGCGGGCCAGACGAGGAGCCGCCCGGGCCCGACGGGAGCATGCTCGCCGCGGGGTCGCGCAGGGTCGTCCTCCCATGCCGGCGCACCGGGCCCCCACTCCCCGGCGGGCAGGTTCCACAGGATCGTCTCAGCGAGCGTGCCGAGGTGGACCAGGCTGGTGGGGATGCGGGAGAGCCATGCGGGGCCGATCGGCGCCGCCCGCCCGGACGCGTCCGCGGGCTCCCCGATGATCCCGGTGCGGATCCCGGACGGGTCGAACAGGACCCGGACGAGGACCGCGCGCGCAGTCTCCGCGGGCGACAGGCGGGCCGGGACCGGCCGGTTGCTGTCGGGCAGGAGGAGCCGATCCAGGCACATCGCCGCGGCCGCCAACACGGGCTTGTCGTCGTGCGTGAGGAACCGGCCGAGGGAGAAGTCGTCCTCGCGCTCGGCGAGGTAGTGGTCGATCGCGTCGACGGCGAGCCCGTCGGGGGTGCCGTCGGCCCAGGCATCGCCCTGGACGCGGAAGGCGATCGCGATGAGGAGCCGCTCGAGGGCGCGCTGCTCGAGCGGGGAGTCCGCCTGGATCCCGCGGAGCTCACCGGCCCGCCGGAAGACGTCCCGGAGGGAGACCTCCTCGGCGTGCCCGTCGAGGGTCTCGACGGGGATCCACGGCTCGGTGGTGAGGCGTACGGGGTCGCTCATGGCCGACACCCTATGGGCCTGCTCACGCCACCTCCCATCCGCCCGGGTCCTGGCACTCCTCCCCCGCCACCACCTGACGCCGGGGCGCGTAGAGGGTCAGGGGTGGACGCCGCCGATCTGCGCGGCCACGGCCTCACGGTCGACGTTCAGGAGCGTGACGTTCACGCCGACGACCGCCTGAATGCCGTGCTCGTCCGCCAGGATCGCCGACGTCAGCCGGCGCTGCGCCTCGTCAGCGGTCGACTCGCGGCTCCAGATCACGACGGCCCCGTCCTCGCATGTCACCGCGATCGTCGTCCCGTCGTCCCGCTCGTCGGCCGGCCGATCGCACTCCGCCCCATCCACGGACCGATAGAGCTCGACCGCCGCGTCAAGGTCGGCCACCTCCTCATCCAGGCTCGGCGCCGCGGCCGCACCGCACCCCGCCGCGAGGACGAGCACAGCCCCGACGTCTGAGCGGCTACCCGGTCGGCCGACCGGAGCTCGCCCACGGAAGCACACAGCGCCCCTCGTTCTCCTTCGGGAGAGCGAGGGGCGCTTTCGTGCGTCTGGAATCAGGACTCAGGAAGCTCGAGCTCGAGCTGTACCATCGGCGCGCCGCCCTCGACGGGAGTCACGGTCAGGACCCGGTCTCGCTTCGGCGGGAACCGCTTCGCGTACAGGGCCTTGAACTCGTGCTTGTTGGCACTGATCGACATGAGTGTGATCACCGTTGTGATCTGTCGGTCAAGATGGGTGTTGCCAGTGTGCTCTGTCAGGTGTTGATGGTGGCGGCGTGCTCGGTTCCCGGCGGCGTTCGATGGGTTCACGCGCCGCAGGTCTTCGAGGACGCCTTCTGGCAGTCCCTCGTAGATGTACTCGTTGATGAAGCGGCCGATGAACTGGGGGCGCCGGTTCCCCTGGGGTTCATCGAGCGCATAGATGCGGTAGATCTGTGAGAAAAACTCGTTCGGGAAGCGCTGCACCCACGGGCGGAACTCCTCGTTCACGTAGCTCGCGAGGAGCTTCTGGAGCTCATCCCTGTCCCTGACTGCCTGGTATCCCGTCGCCTCGTCGACGAGGGCGTTAATGCCGACTCGAGCGAGGCCACGCATGAGCACCTCTGCAGCATGCGCAGCGGCATGCTGCCGGGGAGCAAGCACCTTGTCCTCGCGCGCTGCAAGGTAGATCTCGCAGACGGCCGGGAGGACGGCGGCCGGATACCCCGTGATGGTGAACTGAGAGTTGGGCAGCCTGTACGCGACCGGCGTCAGCTCCCCCCGCAGGTCTGCAGTGATGTACCCCTGCAGATTCGCGGCGGAGAGGAATGGTGCCGCGTCTGACCTTCGCCCCATCGACTCGGCTCGGCCGAGAGCCCTCATGATGTCGCCCTGCGAAATGAGACGGGTTCCTCCATCGAGAACGGCGCAGTCAAGTTCTCGCTCGCCGATCCTCAGCTTGCCGGTGAACTCTGCAACCGGAGCCTGCCAGCGGGCCTTGGCTGCTTTCCGTGCGATCTCGGATCGCTCTGTCTTGCTGAGCGCCTGGGCCCGTGCTCTCCCGCCCTTGCTACCGGCCAACTTCATGAAGTCGTCGGGGATGCTGTCCGACATGCGCGTCACCTCCATATGCTTGCGCTATGCAGAAGGGTACTTTAGGGCGTCGGCACCTGTCTACGCTCGGCGGGAAAGTAGCAGGTAAAGGAAGGGTTGTCGCTCCGCATGCCGAATGTTGCTCGACGGATGCTTGCGGCATGCATCAGTCGTGGCGGAATCGCCGAGGTCGATCATGAGCCGCGGGTCCGAGCTACGCCCATCCTCGAGGAGTCGGGGTCGGCCAGGCGCTCATGCCGCGTCCCAGCCGCCGGGGTCCTGGCATTCCTCGCCCGCGGCCGCCTGGCGGCCGTCATCGACGACGGGGACGCGCCGGGGCGTGCGGAGGTCTAGGGTCTGCTGTCGCTGGTCGATCTCCTGGCGGATCTGGCGGGCCCAGATCGCGTGCTCCTCGCGCATGTCCATGGCCCGCATCATGGAGCCCTCCACCGACACACGAGCCCACCATGAGTGCTGGCGCATCGTCACCGTGGTCTGGATATCCCGCATGGTGAGTGTCCCTCCTCGGATGCCGGGGCGATCCCGGCGTCGGCTCCGTGCCGACGACCACCAGCGTCCGGAGTTCGCCGCCGCCGATCCAGCGCCCTGCGCCGATTGGGGACGGACGGCCGTTGGGGAGGAGTGCTCGGCACCAGGAGATCGGGCCCCAGGAGCGCCCGAGCGTGCGCGCACAGCAGCGACGGCGCTCGCGCCGCGGACGGCCCAGACGATTTGGAGCAGCAGAGCGGCCGGTCCCCGCGAGGGGGACCGGCCGCTCACGCGTCACCGGGACAGGCCCTCGAGGGCCCCGACCCGACGACGCTCAGAAGCTCAGAAGCTCAGAGCTCAGAGCTCAGAAGCAGGAGCTCACAGGCTCGGGGTCACG